>CALIKV010000012.1 GCA_938017505.1 uncultured Sulfolobales archaeon
CTTCTTCCGGCGCCACAGTCGTTGTGTGCCAGAAGGGGATTGACGACGTAGCACAGCACTTCCTAGCGAAGAAAGGAATACTAGCGGTGAGGAGGGTGAAGAGATCAGACATGGAAAAACTAGAGAAAGCAACGGGAGGAAGGATAGTAACGAGTATCAGGGACTTAACCCCTAACGACCTAGGGTACGCGGAGCTTGTTGAGGAGAGGAGGGTAGGTAACGAGAAGATGCTGTTCATTGAGGGGTGCAGGAACCCGAAGGCAGTGACCATACTTGTCAGGGGCTCAAGCGACATGATACTCGACGATATGGAGAGATCCTTCAACGACGCCCTACACTCACTACGCAACATACTCAGGGATCCCAAGATAGTTCCCGGCGGTGGCTCCATAGAAGTGGAGTTAGCTCTGAGGCTGAGGAAGAAGGCTGAGGAAGTCAGCGGTAAGGAGCAACTGGCAGTCCAGGCGTTCGCAGATGCGATTGAGGAGATACCCTCTATACTGGCTCAATCAGCCGGTATGGATCCGCTACAGACGATAATGGAGTTAAGGAGGCTTCACAGCGAGGGCAAGACTAGCGCCGGTATTGAGGTGCTGGACGGGAAGATAGTCGAGGACATGATGAACACGAGGGTGATCGACCCCGTCATAGTTAAGAAGCAGGTGATTAAGGCAGCCAGCGAGGCAGTGACTGCTGTACTCAAGGTGGATGACGTGATAGCTGCCAGTCCTATGAAGAAGGAGGAGAAGGGTAAGGAAGGGTTTGAAGGACCTGAAGCAGGTAAGTTTGGGGGTTTAGATTAAGGCGTTCTGGCTCTTAAGTTTAAAAATCTTAAATATACTTTTTGAAGTGTTATTAAATCAGTAGGTGGTAGATGTTTGAGTGAGAGGATCGTGGATTATCTGAAGTCAGTGGGTCTGAAGACTAAACCCTATAGGTTGACGAGATATGAGAAAGCACGCATAGTGGCTGCCAGGGCGTTGCAGCTAAGCTTAGGTGCGGTACCCCTGATCAACGTGGGGGGCCTCCAGAAGAACCCTGTGATCATAAGCATGGAGGAGTTGAAGAGAGGCCTCCTACCGATAACCGTGGTTAGGAGACTTCCCACAGGGGAAACTGAGTTAGTGCCCGTTAATAAATTGATTGAGGCTGAGCGCAGGTTGTTTGGTAGGCTCCACGGCCTGAACTTCTCTGGGTAAGTGATGTCCTCATGAGTAGGGAAGAGATAGAGTCCAATATCTCCAGGTACTTCACAGCCACCTTGACCCACGAGGATGAGAACGTAAGTGAATACCTCGTGGAGCCGCTACCGGGCCTCACGCCTAACGAGGCCTTCTCAGAGGTTTACAACGCTCTAGTCCCTAGAGGATATTCAGTCTTGTTCTTCAGGAGTAAGGACATGAATTTTCTCAGGGTCACTAAGAGGGCCGTAGCGCCTAAGAACACCGCGAGGCAGTTTATAATCATGCTGGTTGCTACGCTGGCTTCAGTAGCTACCACCGGATACGTTACGTTGCTTAATTACAATTCGGTAGTGCTGGCGCTGAACGAGAGCTTTAACACGAGCATCTCTGTTATTAATCCATTGCTAGGAACGTTAATGTTCGTTGCAGGAGTCATGATACCTCTAATGGGTCACGAGTTAGGTCATTACGCGATCAGCAAGCGTGCCGGAGTTCCCGTGACCTACCCCCTGCCGATACCTGCCCCCCTGATATCACCTGTAGGGACCTTTGGCGCGTTCATTAGGTCCTATCATCCGCCTAAGGACGTGAGAGGCTTGATGCTGGTGGGCATCTCAGGTCCTCTTACAGGAGTCTTGCTGTCCACGATCCTTTACGTGGTATCCTACGTCACCTCTCCTGTGTTGCCTGTCGACGTGGCTCAAGCCGCTTTAAGGGAGAACTTAATCACCGAGATCAATGTGGTGCCCTCGCTAACGCTACTCATAGACCAGCTGCTTAGCGTTCGGGGGGTGGTTCTACTGAGTCCTATGGCCACGTGTGCGTGGTTCCTCCTGCTCATTCACTTCGCTAACTTATTACCTATAGGACAGCTGGACGGCGGTCACGTTCTCAGGTCGCTAACTAACGTTAGAGCGCACTCCCTCTTTTCGCTCTTCATAATTCTGACGAGCATCTTCATATCCATATTAACACCTAGTTTGATGTGGCTGGGAATCTTCGCATTAATTGCGTGGGTAATATCTGGGAGAGGGCCGCACTACGGCGCGGCTAATATGATGTCAAGACTCAGTATGAGGGATAAAGCATTCTTCAGCCTCTTATACATGATGTTAATCCTCATCACATTCCCTATGGTAGCGTGACGAGTCTAAGACCCGGCAGGATGGAATACAGCTTTATATACCGTCCATATCGATTCGGGCCTAGCATTAGTTGGGGTCTGTGCCCAGGATGCAGGGTTAGGCTAGACAGAAACGAATTCAAAGCCCATCCATAGAGCGGGGAGGAGGTCAAGTTATAAAATACTCACGTAATAGGATAATGTAAGGATGGGGATGGAGGACTACGTCCTGGTAGTGGCGGAGAAACCTAAGGCTGCTGACAAGATAGCCGTGGCTCTGAACCTCAGTACTAAGAGATTGATTAACGGGGTCAGGATTTGGGAGGGGTTCTTCAACGGCCGTAAGGTGGTAGTAGCTCCGGCGGTTGGTCATCTATTCTCACTAGGTACTGAGGAATCAGGCTTCCCTGTTTTCAGTTACCAGTGGGTTCCTAGGTGGAGGGTTGAGAGGAGTAGCAGACACGCACGCAGGTATTACGACGTCTTGAGATCCCTTGCTCGAGGTGCTAGCGAGTACGTGAACGCCTGCGACTACGACATAGAGGGTTCCGTCATAGGATACCTCATAATCAAGAGCTTCGGGGATCTAAGCAGGGCTAAGAGAGCGAAGTTCTCTTCCTTAACCAGGGAGGAGCTGAGCAACTCCTTCAAAGACCTCCAGCCATTAGACCTAGAGATGGTTGAGGCTGGGTTATGCAGGCATGAACTGGACTGGATATGGGGGATCAACGTCAGCAGGGCTCTCATGAACTTCTACAGGAAGGTGTTCGGGGAGTTCAAGATTTTAAGTGCCGGTAGGGTGCAGACGCCAACCCTGATAGAGGTGCTAAGCAGGCATGTCGAGAGGGAGACGTTTGTCCCGGAGGTTAAGTTCGTTATTTCGGTGGATGTGGAGGTCAACGGTCGTAAGTTGACTCTCCTGAGCGATTTCGACAAGGACTTAAGCGTGAGTGAGGCGGAGGACATAGCGTCGGCTATTGAGAACGCGGGTAAGTTGAGGGTGAGTGACGTAAGGTCTAGGGTTGAGGACCTGAGGCCCTTCCCTCCATTCAATCTACCAGACCTCCAGTACGAGGCCTATAGGGCGGCGAGAATATCGCCTGCCGAGACCTTACGCATTGCTGAGTCACTCTACCTCGACCAACTCATCAGCTACCCGAGGACTAACTCCCAGAAGCTACCCAGGAAGCTTAATCACAGACAGATCTTGAGAGGACTCAGCTCGATACCCACATACAAGGATCACGTCCTCTGTATCATGAGGAAAAAATACTTAACGCCTGTAGAGGGGGTTAAGGACGACCCAGCTCACCCGGCGATTCATCCGACGGGCTACATCCCAAAGAAGCCGTTAAAAGGTAGGGAGGGTCTAATATACGACTTAATCGTCAAGCGTTATTTAGCCTCGTTAAGCGAGACTGCCGTGCTCAGAACCACGACGTACGTGATGAGGGTCTTAAGTTACGACTTCACCCTGATTGCCCAGGACTTATTGGAAGAGGGATGGCTGAAGATATATGACTACAGGAAGGTTGACTCTCTTAGGAGGTTTGATTTAAAGCTCGGGGACGAGATACCTGTCAGCGACGTCAGGGTTACGAAGACCTACAGCAAGCCACCGTCTAGATACACGAAGTCAACACTCCTTGAGTGGATGGAGAGATTAGGCATAGGGACTGAGGCAACCAGGGCAGAGATCATCGAAACCCTAGTCAGGAGGGGCTACGTGAGGCAGACTGCCTCAGGCGTGGAGGTCACGAATTTAGGGATAATTGTCTCGTCCACCCTAAGCAATCTATTCTCAGAGCTCTCAAGTGCCCAGCTGACTCGGGATATTGAGGAGATGCTCAACAAGATAGTAGAAGGTAGATTCAGCCGGACCGAGGTTATAAGCGAAGTGATCTCGATGTTGAAGCCCAGGCTACTTAATGTCAAGCAACTCCTAAGCAATAATGAGTTGCTAGACGATCTAAGGGAGCTTGCCGGCTTGAGCGTGGCCAGGAGGGGTTCGTGTATGTTATGTTGGAGGTTGTGTGAGTTCGCGTACGGGAGGCTAAGGCTGTGTAGATTGCATGGAGAGGCGTACACAAACCTGCTAGAGACTTTTAAAAACTGGAGGAGGAAGAACAACATCTCATTCAGAGAGTATTTAAGTGAGATCATCTCGCTTAAGACAAGCGGTAAATATGTTAAGGAGGTTGCTCAGTTACTGCTTAATGAGCCTGCCCTCGAACCTGCTGAACTCGGCAACAACGCACCTTAACGAGGATTTCCCATAGACCTAACTCAGATCAGCAACGTCATCTGGAAGGAATTTTGTACGGACACATCACTGAGTAGATGCAGTATTTACATTCCCATTCATATCTAGGAATCTTCCTACTGATCACCCTCTCCACAACTTCCTCGTTAGATGCGCTGTCTTCAATAACGTATTGAGTCACGCGATCTGGTGACACGTAAATAAGTATAGTGCGTTTTAAGTTGAAAAGCCAGTTGTACATCCTTGCTTGGTCGACGTGATGTTGCTTAGGTAACCCCAAGTCAGACCTCGAGGTCTTGATCTCGACCCCCACTAACTCTTCACCGACCTTAATCAGTATGTCGGCCCTTCCACTAACGCACACTACCTCCCCATTAGGCAGGACGATCTCGCGTTCTCTCTCAACTTCCGTCGATATATCGTTAGGCATCACCTCCCTCAATAACCCCTGCAACCCTCTGTGAACTAACGTCCCGACGATGAAGAAGGGCATGAACACCTCGCTCTCGCTTAACTCAGGGTATCTGAGTTCATAGTCCCTCTTAAGCGTGCACCTCAGGAGGTCTGTGATCCAGTATGTGCTTGGGCTTCGCTTGTGTTTCTCCCTCTCCTCCTTGCTAACCCTATACAGTAGATCAACGAGATCTATTGAAACCTCAACACACACCGTCAACACCGACTAAGAATCACTTAATGCAAGTATTTATTAAGGTACCGTCTAGAACATTCATCTTGGCGGACTAGCTTGGAGAGGAAGTTGCTAGTGGTGTTTGTTCTCTTGGGGTTAGTCTCCTTATTTGCTGACATGACTTATGAGGGAGCTAGAGGAGTTTCAGGCGCATACCTGAAGATCCTTGAAGGAACGGCGATCGTGGCCGGCGCGCTCACCGTGGGCGAGTTCCTCGGCTACGCTGTCAGGTTCTTCAGCGGATACGCGGCAGATAAGATGAGGAGTAGCGAAGCTTTATGGGGCTTGACCATAGCAGGTTACGTGATCAATCTCCTCGCCGTCCCGACGCTTGCGTTGAGTGGTAAGTGGGAGATAGCTATCCTGCTTTTCTTCGCTGAGAGAATCGGTAAAGGTTTGAGAGCGCCTGTGAGGGACGTCATACTGGCTGAAGTCGTTGAGGGTGTCGGTCGTGGAAAGGGTTTCGGGCTCCACGAGGTTATGGATCAGGTGGGCGCGTTCCTAGGCCCGTTGCTGGTCATGACAGTTCTGATTTCCTCAGGGAATAACTACGGGTTAGCGTTCGCTTCGTTAGCTATACCTGCTGCAGTGTCTATAGCGTGCTTGTTAATGGCATTTCGCATCTACCCAAGCGTGAGGGCTGCAAGCGTTAAGAAGCCTGAAGTCGGGCTACATCTGGGCAGGAGGTATGGCATCTTCACGATCTCGTTATGTCTGATGACGGCAGGATATCTGGCGTGGTCTCTCATCTCCTATCACGTGAAGGAACGTGGGATTTTAAGCGATCCTGAAATATCCTTGATGTATGCGTTGGCCATGGGGGTTGACGCACTGGTTGCTCTACCAGTTGGGATTCTCTACGACAAAGCAGGTCTTAAATCCCTAGTTTTAACACCTCTCCTCGCTTCACTCATACCGGCATTGTTGGTCCTGAATACGAGGACTTCCACGTACTTAGTGTCTATACTGTGGGGGGCTGTCATGGCTCTTTACGAAACAAACATGAGAGCAGCCATTCCCGACTTAGTGGACTCCTCTAAGAGGGCTTTAGCCTACGGGACATATGGCATTGTGTACGGTGCCGCGTGGATGCTTGGCGGGATCGCCGCAGGGTTAGTGTACTCGATCAGCCTAACATGTCTCATACCGTACAGTGTAACCATGGAGATGTCCTCATTAGTTGTGATGAGCCTGTTGTTCAGACAGCCCCGCACCACAGCTGATGAAATTCCTCGATGAACTAGCAGGTACCTCACTACATGCCTCAAACCTTATAAAGGCAATCGTTCTTAGAATTATGGGTTGGAGTCTCATGATCGATTTAGAGTCGTGGGTCCTAACATACCTTACGTTGTTGATGATCCCCTACTTCATCGCTTTCCTGCTCTACCTTGTTAGAATACTCAAAGGCCCTACGCTCTCCGACAGGGTGCTGGCGGTTGACGCCCTAGGTTATGACCTAGCGGCATTCATGACCATGCTCACAATACTTGTTAGGTCGCCGATCATTATTGTGTGCAGCGTTGTTTTGATCCTATGGATATTCTCACTCGATATATACGTGGCGAAATACTTAGAGGCTAAAGAGCTGGGTGGTTAACGTGGCTTCACTGCTTGAGTGGACGCTGGTCCTGGTTGGTCAGGCCCTAATAACAGTAGGTGTTTTCTGCGATTTAGTCGCCTCGATATCCATGCTGAGGTTCCCTAACTTCTACACGAGGTTACATGCAGCCACTGTCGGGAGTATAGGAGGTGCTTTCGTGCCTATAGTGGGCGTGGCTCTCGTTGCCGCTGGCTCAGAGTTCCTAGGGGTTTACAGGTGGTTCTTAAGCGGTGCCTCGCTGGTGATAGCGTTCGTGGAGTTGTTGCTCGCTGGCGCGGGGAGTCACGCGCTAGCGAGAGCTACCCACAGATCCAGAGCAGCACCCGTGCAGCCGGTCATAGTTGATCAACTCGAGGAGGATAGAGGTAAGGGTGAGGTATGATGGATTACGTAGACCTGGTATTCCTGATGATGGGGATTACGGCCGTCATTTCAGTCTCATTCACATTCCTAGCGGTTAAGACTAAGGATTTAATGCACGCCGTGATCTTTTCATCCGTTCAGAGCATAGCCTATGCGTTAGTCTACTTCCTATTGATGGCTCCTGATATAGTGCTGGTATACGTGGCTGTCTCAGTAGGCATATACCCACTGATCCTCATACTCGTTGTAAAGAGGGTGGGCAGGTTCGAGGTGACGGCCTAGTGTTGAGGGATATAATCTTCGTGACCCTGCTGATCATCATCGCCCTAGCCCTCTCCTACCTAACATACCTAGGTGGGCTTGGCGACCTGCCGCCGCAGGATATCAGGCTGATAGCTAGGAGCTACCTCAACCTGACGTATAACCAAGGTGTTAATTGGTTATGGGCGGCCTCACCGGAGGCTGTGACGGCGATCGTCTGGGACTACAGAGGCCTTGACACCCTCTTCGAGACCGTTGTGTTTTACGGAGCAATACTCGCCGCTCTAACGGTCTTCAGAGGGGTTTCGAAGCTGCCGGATCGTATTGTGAGCGTCGGGCTGAGCGTAGTTGTCAAGAGAACAATGGCGATCGTCACACTGGCGATACTGACGGTCGCTGCGTCAACGGCTCTCCACGGCCACTTAACACCAGGAGGGGGATTCCAAGGCGGTGCCATAGCTTCAGTGGCGCCTTTACTCCTGATAGTGGTGTTTGGCAAGCAGCTCTTTGTCGAGAAGAAGGTATCCTACAACAAGCTTCTAACCCTCAGGAACGCGTCTCTGGGACTACTAAGCCTGTCCACAGTAGCCCTCCTGATTTATGGTCTAGCAACTAACGAAATCGGGTACATCTTTCAGAACCAAGCTAAGGCGCTATCCACGCTGTCTTACCCATCACACATGCTCGACGTCCCTCTAGGAGGGACCCTCTTCTTCCTTAACGTATTCGAGTTCCTGGCCGTTACGAGCGGATTCACGCTGGTCTTCACACTGCTGCTCAGCAGCGAAGAGGTGATACTTAAGGAGTTCGAGGGTGAGGAGTATGGATATTGAGTTGGTTAAGTTCATGTTCATCCTTACGGTGATGTCGCTCTACCTTAACTTCGCTATCACGCTCTATGGGGTCGTGGCCAAGGTGAATCTAGTGAAGAAGTTGATAGCGCTGACGATACTTCAAGACACCGTTAACGTGTTCACAGTGCTCATCGGCTATAGGCTATGGAGACCTGGGCTAATCCTTCAACCACCTGCGCTGACTGACATGAACCCGACGCCCGAGATCATTAAGGACTTCGTAGAGAGGTCCGTGGACCCGTTACCGCAGGCATTCGTCTTAACAGCCATAGTCATAGGCCTCGCCGTGACGCTCTTCTTAACGACTATCGTGCTGCACGTGAATTACCACTTCAAAACAGTTAATGTGGACGAGATAGGCGGGATGAAGAGGAGGTACATCCATGAAGAGGCTGTTTAAGTCTTTAATCCCAACGCTACTCTCGTTCCTCATATACGTGATATACACGGGCTCGCTTAGGGTATACGATATAGTTACTGGTCTAGTGGTTGCAGCCGTCGTCGGGGCTCTCACTTCCAGCTTAATCATAGAGGATTGGAGGAAGTCCCTGGATGTGAGGAGGTTGGCGCACCTACTCAAGTTCGCAGTGCGGTATTTCCTGATCGATGAAGTCAGGGCCCACATGCTCGTCATAAAGCTGGGCCTGAGTCCTAAGCTAGGCCTGAGACCTGCTATCGTTAAGATGCCTATAAAGACGAGGAACGACTACGGCATAACACTCGTCTCGCTCTCGATAACGAACACGCCGGGGACCGTCGTCGTCGATCTAAATAAGGAGAAGGGCAACATATACGTTCACTGGATATACGCCACGACCACAGTGCCTGAGGAATCTTATAGAGAGGTGAGTGAGGTCTTCGACGAATACGCGCTGAGGATCTTCGAGTAGGTGATAGGGATGAACGACCTGTCTGTCGGCTTAACAACAGTGTTACCGACGGTGGTTGCCTTCCTGCTACCCCTCCTTACCCTGAGGTTTAAGTCCCGTGCGCTCTACGCCTCGATAACCACGGCAACTACTCTTGCCGTATGGCTTCTGACGCTCGTTAACTTCATGAAAGTCTTTAAGGGCGAAGTGCTCACGTACGCTTTCGGCGGGTGGCCACCACCCTTAGGCATAGTTTACGTCGTGGACATGCTTAACGGTGTGTTGGGATTTCTCGCGGCGACTCTCTTCCTCCTTGCCTCCGTCTACACGTTCTGGTATTTCGGCAGGATAGAGTCAGGACACGAGTGGCTCTCAACCCTGACCCTAGTGCTGCTTAGCGGGGTGTTGGGATGCCTCTACACAGGCGACCTCTTCAACTTCTTCGTGATGCTTGAGGTTCTGAGCATCTCGTCCTACGCTTTAGTCGCCTTCTTCAGGAGGAGGAAGTGGGCTATCGAGGCCTCCATGGCGTACAGCTTTATAGGCGCTTTAGCAACCATGCTGTTCTTCTTCGGCGTTATCTTCATCTACGCGTCCTTTGGGACCGTGAATATGGCTGACTTAATAACCAAGGCTCACGCGATTCCTGAACTGGGCTCAAACCCGCTGGAGAGGTGGTCAGGCACGTGTCCGGGGAGTTGGTGCTATGGGAACGTGTTCATAAGCTCAGCCCTCGCCATCGCTTTCATGCTCTGGGCTCTGAACTTCGAGGCCGGGATCTTCCCCAACAACTACTGGATGCCCAGCGCGTACGCTGAATCACCAACCCCTGCCTCAGCCCTTTTCGCCGGCATAGTGGATAAGGTGGGTACTTACGGTGTTTTAAGGCTCTTCATAACAGTCTTCACGGCATACGGCTCGACGCTCATGTTCTCCGTGGGCGGCTTCCCCTTCAGGGACTTTGTCTTGATAGTCCTCAGCACCCTCGGTTTAGTGACAGGATACCTAGGTGCTCTGCTGATGTTCCCTCAACGGAACGTGAAGAGGTTGCTAACTTACTCGACAATAAGTCATATAGGCATAATTTTCACTGCCTTCAGCGCTTTCCTCTCACACGTGAGTCCTGAGGCCTCTGCGGAGGCGCTCGCCGGGGTCATGCTTCACATGGTGACTCACGCTTTCGGGGAGTTTCTCTTATTCGTAGGCCTTGGCACTCTGTCAGTGGTTGTGGGGTCGACTAACCTGGCAAGGATGTCGGGTTTAAGGGGTAGATACCCTCTCCTCATAGCGTCCATAATCCTCGGCTTCCTGAGTCTCCTCGGGGTAATCCCTCTGGCAGGTTTCTTCAGCAAATACGTGATATTTACAGCGCTGATTAACGCAGGCTTACCCGTGCACGGCATCTCCATAGTACTTATCTCAGGCATCTCAGCCCTTGGCTACTTTAAGGTTATCTACACATTAATGGTCAGCGAGGGATCCGGGGTCACACCGAGGGAAACCCGCCTATACATCCCGACGGGGATAACAGTTCTCCTAGCCGCGCTCTTAATCATATTGGGGGTTCTACTTACTCAGAGCAGCTTCATCAACCCACTAATGGAGCACTCGAGAGAGTTAATGAGCGTTAACGGACTTCTTAAGTACGTAGATGCCGTGAATAATTTAAGCACACTTCTAGGGGGTGCTTAAACATATTTAAGCATATAGATATATTCTTATATATAGATCATCTAAGTTTAAACACTTTTAAACCTAGTAACTACAATATCATAGGGGGTGTCGTGTAGGGTGATCTGGCTTGAAGGGTGGTTGACCACTTACTTCGTGGCGTTCGTGTCCTTTATGTTCTTCTTAGCGGGGAGTTTACTCAGGGGAAGACTTCCCACGGCGTCTACAGTATTGAGAGAGGCTTCATCCATACTGTTGCTGATTTACTCCCTATTCGTCATGAGCAACGCCACTGACCTCGTTAGGGGATCGTTCGCGCTGCTCACGTCTTTGATAGCGTTGTTTTTAGTTCCCTATACAAGTAGCTATGAACGTCGTAAGTATCCCGACATGAACTTGTCCATTGTAATAGACGTGTTCATTTTGAGCGTCTACATGGTTTTCGTTTCTGAAAACCTATTCTCGTTCATCATGTTCTGGCTATTCGCGGAGATCGCGGGCTTCTTCACAATAGTCTTTGAGGTTGAGAGAAGAACTCTAATAGCTGGTTTGAGGTATTTACTCATATCCATGGTTCCGGCGGACGTAGCGCTGCTATCCATCCTCGGCATCTCGGCAATCAAGCACGGGTTTGCTCAAGCTCTGCTGATACCGCTTAGTGGGGTGAGTGCTGTGTTAAGCGACTTAAACCCTATATTGTACTTAATAATTGCAATAGGTTTCATGGCGAAAGCTGCTGTGGCACCCCTGCACTTCTGGCTGCCCGACGCTCACTCGCTGGCACCTGCACCCGGATCGGCAGTCCTCTCAGGAGTTATGGTCAAGATGGGCATCTACGGGCTCTTCCTAACAGTCCCCACTACAACGTCGCCCTACGTATACTACACGCTCATAGCCTTTGCATCGCTAACGGTGATCTACGGAGGCGTTCAAGCTTTAATACAGTCAGATATAAAGAGAGTCTTAGCCTACAGCACTATCGAGAACACGAGCTTAATAACCATAGCGTTAATCTCCTACAAGCTCTTCAACATAAACACGTTGCTTACAGCCGCCGTTATTTATTCACTGGCCCACGGGATCTTTAAAGCGTCTCTATTCATGAACTCAGGCACAGTCGAGATAATCACACATACAAGGGACATAAACAGACTCGGGTACCTAGCCAGGATAGCTGACAAACCAACCCTCACCGCGATACTTTCAGTTCTCTCACTCATCGGCGCTCCACCAACGCTTGGGTTCCTGAGCAAGATCCTACTCCTCGCAGGGCTTGTGTCGCTATACCAAGTGTCAGTGACGGCAGCTATCACGCTACTGGTTGTGGCAGCCTTAGGCGCCGCGTTAGCCGTAGCCTACGGTCTTAGATACATAACCGTCTATTGGGGTGCCACGACCAATAAGGAGTTTGAAGGGTTGAAGCTTAACCCAGGCACGGAGAGTCCTGAATTAGGACTTTCACTCCTCAACATCACGGCATCACTCCCTATCTACGCTGCCTTAGTAATGTTCGGGTTCCTAACACTAGACCTACTGTATATAGTGCCTATAGGTCTGGCCACAGTCATGATGTTAGCACTTATATACTACACCTACTCATATGTTAGGAGGAGTGCCAGGGAGGAGTCCTGGCTTGGAGGAGCCCTGCCTTGAGCTCTGAATCAGCCTCAGTTATGGGTAGGTTTGGAGATTTGTTGCGTAAGTATTTAAGGAGACTGCCCTCAGTGACTAAGTTGGTTCTTTATTACGACGTAGGCCAGAGCTTCGAGAGAGGCGAGAAAAGCTTTGCTTCATACGTACTTGAGTTAGCAAGTCGTCTGAACAAAACGTTCACCACTAGTGAGGGCGATCTCTATAAATACTATAAGTCCTTCGCTAAGGATCTCTTAGACCTCACGTCCGCGGTGGAGGATGCCCTCTCCTTCACCTCGCTCTACATGAACCTCCTCGTGATCTTCGCTTTACTACTTATGGTGTTCTGGGCATGGACGCTTTAATGGTTTCTTTAACATCGTTACTGGTCACTGTATCGTTCGCCCTTCTACCTCCTCTCCTCGACGGCGTGGAGAGGAAAGTGAAGGCAAAGATTCAGACTAGATACGGTCCTCCTACAATCCTCCAGACCTGGTACGACTTAATGAAGTTATGGATTAAGGAATTGAAGATCCCGACAAGCAGCGAATCCTCGTTCCTGCTGGTTTCTTTATCCTTCTTAACGGCTATCACCGCTCTCTATCCCCTTGCATACATGATCGTCACGCTACACACACAATTTGAGCCACTTCTCCTAGCACTCCCTCTAACTCTCGTTGCCTCCTCACATGGCTTAATGCTCATAACCTCAACATCCACTTCTAACCCATTCGCGATAATAGGTAGCTATAGAAGCGTGATTTTAACATTGCTTAACGAGTTCGGGCTTATCTCAGGGAGCGTCATAGCCATATACACAGGGTTGAGGCTACTCACCAACCACACGTTGTCAACAACCATGATTTACTTGCTGAGCTTAGTAATCCTCTTGTTCTCCACATACGTCGGCGGCGGTAGACTGCCTTTCGACATACATGAGGCTGAGCCAGAGTTAGCTTCAGGGATCCTGATAGAGTTAAGCGGCAAGTTGCTCGCCCTCTACATCTACACACACCTGCTAATAAGGTACGTCCTAACATTACTAATGTCAGTAGCACTCATAGCTCCCCTCACCCTCGTAATAGCCACGCCTACAGCGCTTCCTTTAACTTTGCTGATCTCGTTCATTCTCTACATCGCGTACGGCATGATCGCAGTGGCGCTTGGGAGAACGCGTGTTGATATAGGTGTTAAAACATTGTTTATCTACTACCTAATTGCTTTAATTGTTTTGGTGATTTTTACTTGCTTGAGCATTTAACCATAAATAACATAGTGATAAAGGGTGAAGAGGATGAGCAGGGGTTTCAGTCACGTTGAGGACTTGAAGGGGGTTCCAAGAGGCCCTAGAAGCGACGCCGTGTTGAGTAGGGTGTTAAGCGCGTGCGGTGACTCCATACTCAACGTGTCCAGGAGAGGCACTACTATCAGGGTGGCTCTTAAGGCTGAGTGCTTCCGAAAAGCAGTTGAGTCCATATACAGCGAGCATGACCTCTACTTCAGGACCATGGCAGCCTCTGACGAGAGGCTTAAGGATGGTGTCTACAAGCTCTACTACGTCCTAGGTATTGACGGCGAGGGTACCAACGTAGTTCTTGAGGTGCCGGCGCCTGAGGGCGTTGAGATCTCTACAGTTAGCGACCTCTTTAGAGCTTCTGACTGGTACGAGTTGGAGGCCAAGGACTTGTTCGGAATCAACTTCAGCGGGAGGTCTTTAAGGAGACTTGTCTTGCCGGAGGATTGGCCGGAGAACCTCTACCCGCTGAGGAAGGATATTAGTGCCGACGAGATTAAGAGCCTGTATCAACCGCAGATGATCTCCCAGATAGCCGAGCTCGGCGTCGAGGAAGTCGTCAGGGTTCCTATAGGTCCCTACCACCCAGCACTACATGAACCAGAGTATTTCGAGCTATACGTGAGGGGGGAGAAAGTAGTTGACGCCAGGTACGTCGGCTTCATGGTTCACAGAGGGATTGAGAAGCTCGCGGAGAGCATGAAGTACGATCAAGTCCCCTTCCTAGCGGAACGTATCTGCGGCATATGTGGCTTCGTCCACTCAACCAGCTACGTTCAAGCCGTTGAGGAAGCCCTCGGCATAGAGGTTCCTGAGAGAGCTCAATTCGTGAGGTCAATAGTGCTTGAGGTTGAGAGACTTCATAGCCACCTCTTATGGATCGGAGTGGCTCTCCACCTCCTGGGCTACGACACAGGCTTCATGCACGCCTGGAGGATTAGGGAGAAGATCATGGTGCTCGCTGAGTTACTGACTGGCAGCAGGAAGACGTACGGCATAAACCTCGTGGGCGGCGTTAAGAAGGACGTAAATCAAGACAAAGTGCCTAAGGTCAGGGAGGTGCTTGAACAGCTGAAGAAGGAGTTCAGCGAATTCGTAGGAATCGCGATCAGCGTTCCTCAGGTCATGGCTAGGCTAAGGGGCACTGGCCTGCTGCCGAGGGGTGAGGCAAGGGCCTACGCTCTCGTCGGGCCTACAGTTCGCGGGTCAGGCCTGGCAAGAGACGTCAGGAAGGATTACACCTACGCGGCGTACCATTACGTCAGCTTTAAGGTCCCTGTCTACAGCGAGGGCGATAACCTGGCTAGGACGCTGGTGAGGGTGGACGAGGTCTTCGAGAGCATAAGCATAATCGAGCAGCTCCTGGACATGTTACCTGGGGGTTCTGTGATGGCTGAAGGGTGGGAGACGCAACCTATGAAGCTCGGTATAGGTGCTGTTGAAGCCCCTAGGGGGGAGGTAATTCACGTGGTTGTGACAGGGGACTACAGTCCCTACAGGTGGAGGGTTAGGGCTCCGACGTACCAGAACCTACAGGCAGTGCCAACCATGTTGAGGGGGGTGGACTTAGCTGACGCCCCGTTAACTATAGCTAGTATCGACCCTTGCTTCTCGTGCACGGATAGAGCTTTAATAATTAACCTCAGATCGGGGAGCGTCAAGGCAGTCCCAATCGAGGTTATTTCCAGGAGAGGTGTTAGGAGTGGTTAAGTTCCTGAAGATCTTCTCGGTCTCAGCCCGTGAAGGAACTGTCACAAGGAAATACCCGTTTGAGTCGCCTCTAGTCACGCCGGAGTTCAGAGGCAGGATAGACATAGACCCAGTTAAGTGCGTTGGTTGTGGGGCCTGCACCAGGATATGCCCCACCAAGACCCTCACGCTCTCGTATGAGGGGGATGAAGCAGTTCTCAAGTACTTCATCGGCCGCTGCATCTTCTGCGGCATGTGCGCGTACGTATGTCCCCAGAACGCGATAACGATAACGAAGGACTTTGAGCTAGCCTCCTATAACTTAAGCGACCTGTACGATGAAGTAGTCCATAGAACCGTTAGATGTAGCATTTGCGGCAAGCCCTTCACGACCGCTAAGCTAGTCAGGGAAGTTGAAACGAGGATTAACGGAGGGGATGTGGAGGAGCTGCTTAACATATGTCCTGAGTGCAGGAGGAGGTTAACCGTTCGTCGTATAGGGAGTAGGGTCGTCGGCACGGGCGGTGAGTAGCGTGGATCTAGATAACGCGTTTAACGGGTCTTTGGAAGAGGTCTTCAGCAAGTTGAAGAGGAGTGTGTGGGTCTTCCACCTGAATACTGGCAGTTGTAACGGTTGTGATATAGAGGTTCTTGACGTGTTAACCCCTTACTTCGACGTCGAGAGGTTCGGCATCAAGTTGGTGGGGTCGCCTAGACACGCTGACTTAATGCTCCTCACAGGACCCGTGACTCTGAAGACGCTTAGTAAGGTGTTGAAGGCTATTAAAGCAATGCCCAGGCCCAGGCTAGTTCTAGTCCTCGGCTCGTGTGGGGTCGGTGGCGGGATATGGTTCAACACGTACTCAACTTTAGGTGGGTACTCAGGCCTAGAGGAGGTTCTTAAGGAAGCCGGTGTTGAGGTTGACAAGGTGGTTTACGTCCCGGGATGCCCTGTCAGGCCTGAAGCCATAATCTACGGTGTAGCGGTCCTGCTGGGCCTCCTCCAGCCTAAGGTGAGGCATAGGAGGGTGATGGCTGTTGAGGGTTAAGATCTACCTGTGCGTCGAGCACGGATCCAGCGCCATAGTTCACAGACATCACGTCCCATCCTACTCCGTGTGCGAGGAGGTTGAGGAGACTGACTTGGGAGAGCTGCAAAGCACTCTCCCCAACGATGCAGTGGAATCCCTCATCAGGAAGGGAGAGTCCAGGATTAGCGACTTAAACTTGGTTGAGAAAGTTACTGGGAAGCGGATTGAGAACTCATACGTTAAAATTCTTGTTTCAAGTGTCTTGAGGGGTGATTGAGATGAAGTTCACCTTCATGTGTAAGGGCGATGGAAAGGGTGGCAGAGGTAGGGTGGCCGTCGTCGGCGGGGGTCCTGCCGGCTTAGCCGCCACAGGCTACCTAGTGTGTCAGGAGTACGAGGTAGATGTGTTTGACAAACTGCCGTTCGCTGGTGGTATGATGATGTTCGCTATACCTCCCTACAGAGTGCCTAAGGAGAGCATCATAGAGGGTGTGGAGGATCTTGAAAAGAACTACGGGGCTAAGTTTAATTACAGGACTAAGGTCTTCTGCGGTAGTGAGGTGAGGCATGATGAAGGCGACGAGTACGTGGAGAAGTCGTTAGACCTAACCAAGATAATTCAGGAGTACGAGGCTACGTTGTTGACGACCGGGATATGGCTATCCAGGAAGTTAGGGGTTCCGGGAGATGATGCCAGGAACGTGTACTCAGCCCTCGAGTACCTCTACAGTTGGAGTGTGTACGACTTAGGGTTGTCTACGCATAAGCCGCCTGTAGGCGAGAGGGTAGTTGTTGTGGGCGGGGGTTACAGCGCTATAGATGCTGCTGAAACTGCATTAGTGAAGGGCGCGAAGGAGGTGTACCTGACTTACAGGAGAACTATCAAGGAAGCTCCCGCGGGAGAGTATGAAGTGCGTAGGATAATGTCCGAGGGCGTTAGGTGGGTGGAGTTAGTCCAGCCTACGAAGGTGATTGTGGAGAACGGCAGAGTCACTGGCGTGGAGTTCGTTAAGATGAAGCTGGGAGAACCCGATGAGTCAGGCAGGCCTAGACCAATCCCCATTCCTGGGTCGGAACATGTCATCGAGGCCAATATAGTTCTAGCTGCGGTAGGCGAGGTGCCTACACCACCTTTGGATATTGTGTGCGATGGAATCAAAGCCGACCCTAAGAGGAGGACGATAATCGTTAATAACAGAATGCAGACCGGAGTTGAGAACGTCTTTGCCGCAGGCGACTTGATCACCGGAGCCTCAATGATCGGTAAAGCCGTGGGCAGTGGGTTGAGAGCTGCTGCGTTCATCGATTCTTTCTTAAGATCCAGGAGGGTTGTATAATGAACGAGGAAGTATTAAGTAAGTACGGCGGGCTAACGAGAGTAATAAACTACGACGTATGTATAGGCTGTTATACTTGCGAGGAAGTGTGTAAGTTCATTCACGAGGGTATGGCGTTCATAGTACTTTACGAGATAGGAGGGGGACTTAACAAGCCCATTTCATGCTTCCACTGTGTTAAGGCTCCGTGCGTGACAGCGTGCCCGACCAAGGCAATGCACAAGGATAAGGATGGAGCAATCCTGGTAGACCTATCTAAATGCATAGGCTGCTCGGCCTGCGTAGCCGCCTGCCCCTTTGGCATTCCAGAGATCGTGCCGCCTGGATATGCATCTAAATGCGACTTATGCAACCCATTGAGAAAAGAGGGATTGACGCCTGGATGTGTGTCTATGTGTCCTACTAAGGCCATAGTTTGGGGCGATACAGCACAGGTAGCTAAGGAACTAAGAGTTAGAGCGCTGAAGAAGCTAGTGTATAAGCCGGTATGAGAGTCTCTCACTTACCCGCTCTACTAGCTCTTTCATGGGCTCTGGTAAGCCGCTCCAAGTAAGATTCGTCATACCCTACCAGAAGGCATTCAACCCTCCTGATATCCTCCAGACGTAGGGAGTTCACGTCAGACTCGCTGCAGACCCTGGCTCTAGCGCCGAGCGCTGTTGCTATCCTCAACGCAGCCGCGACGTCGACGTTCCTCAGTTTAGCCCTAGTGTCAATGAAGGCCTCGGCGTTACCTAAGCCCACGTAAACTATGTCGAGCGCGGCGCTGCCTAGCGACCTTAGACTAGCTCGTGAGCCTCTCTCGTTCCAATACTCAGGAACTATCCTGTAGGACTCGGGGACCTCGAAATAACCTAGGACCACGCTCGGGGGTCTGGGGCTCCGAAGGACTGAAGCACCAGCCGCAGTTACCCCTTCATCGATGTCAAAGCTGTAGTCAACGTCTCGAAAGAAGTCGTAGACCGTGGCGTACAATACGTCGTCGAGAACGACGTCCTCTTTAAAGGGAGCCATTGCAAGCGAGATTGAAACCCAAGGTATGGTAGCTTCGTAGTTGATCGAGCCGTCAACGGGATCCACCACGACAACCCACCTTGGGTCTTTGCAGAAGTTACGCACGCCGGACTCCTCGCTAACGAAGAGAAAACAATCCTTAATCCCTCTCCTTAACTCTGTGAAAATTATCTCCTCCGACTCAACATCGAATCTCTTTGAGACCTCTCCAGAAGCGTTAACCCCTACGACAGCCGTGGAACGGCGGGACTCCCTCAGGTAGTTACCAGCTCTCCTGGCAACAGCTTTCAAAACGTCTAGCGTCTCAAACACCAATTCTAAAGAGTTCGGATCTAATATAAGTAAGTCAGTGACATCGTCCCTTCAGTTCTCAAGGGATTCAGTCCTTTATTGGTTCATCGCCTCATTTCTCTTCCCCTGTGTTAGTCTTAGAGTTAGGGAGACTTACTTCTCGTCTTGGATTTGAGTATACTTCGATTCCTCTAACGTTCCACACAACGCTTTACTTACTAAGTGGCTCAGCATTATATCACCTGTCTTTAATCTAGTAGGACTCACATACTATTTTTCAGTCAAGATATACATGCTCCCTCCCCTGAGGTTCGTGGCCGCAGTTCTGGCTATGCTTTACCTCTATGGAGGTGTCGTGCTGACCTCAAGTAGATATGTGATAGGCGAGAAGATTAGAGGGCTAACTAAGCCATTACCCTAGCAACGGTCCTGATCTTCCACTCTTAATTGTGTTAAGCGAGTTCATAGTATTCAGCTAGAGCGTTCTTATATAGGGGTTCACCGACTTCCTCTCAGCCCTGAAGAGGAGGGATCTAGTTATAGCGTTCTCGCACTTATTAACCTCCTCACCCTAATTTGATAGGTGATGCCTCTATTGAGGTAAATAAGACTCCTTTCCTAACCGGGATAGCTATACTTCTAGCAGGCGTCTTGATAGTTGTTTTCGGCGCTTTTCTAGCTTTTGACGCGTACCTTAATTACAGACCTCTACTACCTGCTGGAGGAGATCTGCAGTCTTCCATTACTAATACGGTGTATGAACTACTAAACCTGGTTATTAAGTTAGGTTTTCTTGGAGCCATGATATGGGCTGGCTCGATACTTTTAGGGAAGGGTGTTGATCTCTTTAAAGCTCTTTACGTTAAGGAGAGGAAACCTAAAGAGTCTGAGGAGGCTAAGAAGTGAATACTCTCCTTAAGCTAGGCATAGGCCTAGTAGCTTTTCTAGTGTTGAGCGGCTTAGCAACTCCAGCCGCGATCTTCGTTTACGAGCTAGTGAGTAAGCCTAACTTAATAGATCTTAAGACCTCATACGAGCAACTTAACGAAACCCATATTAAGTTAGCGTTCAGCGTAACTTACAGGGGCACCATACCATTAAATGATGTCAAGCTTGAGATACTCAATAAAACACTGTATTTTGGTGATTTACCTAAAAATACTACACTCACTAAATACGTGGTGTTTAACGTTAGCTCGCTTCCTGAACACCCAGAAGTCTTGATGAGTTTGAAGATTGCCAGGATTTATCATCTTGAGTTAAGGATCAGGGGTGCTGAGTAGTGAGTGAAAAAACCAGCGTTAAGAGCGTGGTAAGCTCTATTGTGATCGGGGTTCTCACAGGGGTCTTCTACTACTTCATCTATATAGTGTTGTTCCCAGCACTATTTTCTAAAATCTTTCCAGACACCGAGATTCTTGAGGTACCTATTCTTTGGTTGCTAGCTCTCACGCTTTTCACCGGTTTAGGCTTGGCAAATTCTCTGCTTAGAAAACACCCGATCTCACTACCTCTCAGACTCTTGTCCAAGATTTTAGGGGCCCTCATAGTGCTCACCCTACTGAATTTCGGTGTGATTAGAGGTGAGGTTGTTATTGAGGGGGCCGTGATCGGATACAGCATAGATATCTCATTGCTACTCTATACAGTAATACTCTTCAGCATGTTGATGTTTCCTTGATTGCTAGAACTCTGACTGTGAGAAACGATAAAGACGATTGTATATGTTTCCATTGAGTGAGGCTAGATGTATTATTAACGAATTACCAACTGTTATGAACAGATATGTTCGGAAACGAGGGAGAGCGAGTTTTCAGCGACCTGCACGTGAATAGGTTGTGGGAGCTTTCAGGAGACGGCACGTTATTTAGTGGGTCGCCGGATTATTAAGGAGTCTTAGGAAGACCTTATTAAGGGATTCCCTCAAACTTACGCAGGACTCAGCAATTTTGCTTCCTGAAACAGTTACTAAGACCCTAACGCATTTAAAATACATTTAAGGATAGAGGACTACAGGACTTAATGGGTTAGGGGGACGGGAGTGAGTGGGTGGCATTCGAGGGGCGTCGACGATGTCTTGAAGGAGTTAAACACGAGTTATGAGGGCTTAACGTCAGCGGAGGCGCGGAGGAGGCTCACCGTCTACGGACCTAACGAGCTTGTCAGCAAGCCTAGATCACCTCTCTTCATCCTATTGAAGCAGTTCACTAATTTCCTTGTAGTGATCCTACTGGCAGCCACTCTGGTTTCAGGGTTGCTCG
Source organism: uncultured Sulfolobales archaeon (assembly GCA_938017505.1). Taxonomy (GTDB): domain Archaea; phylum Thermoproteota; class Thermoprotei_A; order Sulfolobales; family NBVN01; genus Zestomicrobium. The sequence continues at coordinate 21,429 of CALIKV010000012.1, forward strand.
GTGAGTTAGTGGATGCAGCGGCTATATCAATCATAGTCGTGATAATGGGAATCTCTGGCTTCCTTCAGGAATTCAGGGCTGAGAAGGCTGTCGAGGCTTTGAAGAGGATGATCGTCTCCGAGGTGAAGGTAGTCAGGGACGGCGAAGTGGTAATCGTCCCGTCCGCAGATCTAGTGCCGGGGGACGTTGTTCTTCTGGGTGAGGGGGATAGGGTGCCTGCCGACATCAAGCTGATTGAGTCCGTGGATCTGAGGGTTGATGAATCGCCCTTGACAGGGGAGTCAGAGGCTGTCTCGAAAGATCATTCAGTAGTCCTGCCCGAGGATACAGAAATACAATTGATGAGGAACATGCTGTTCATGGGCACTTACATATACTCAGGTAAGTGTAGGGGGGTTGTTGTAGCTACAGGCGCTGGGACTGAGTTAGGCAAGATAGCTAAGAAGTTGGGTGAGATTAAGGAGAAGAAAACGCTGCTTGAGGAAGAGCTTGACAGGCTTGGAAGGAAGCTCGGGGCCGTGATCCTATGTGTGAGTTTCTTGGTCTTCGTCGTCTCACTCGTCATGGTTAAGGAGTCCGTGATCAATTCGCTTCTCCTAGCCGTCGCCTTAGCTGTTGCGGCAATACCTGAAGGCCTGCCGGCCATAACGACCTCGGTCCTCGCGTTAGGTGCTTACAGGATGTCCGGAAGAAACGTCATAGTGAGGGAGTTAGGGGCTATAGAGACTATTGGGGCCTGCGATGTCATCGCGTCGGACAAAACAGGGACCATCACTAAAGGGGAGATGACCGTTAAGAAGGTTTGGTTAAGCGAGTTAGAGCTCGACGTGAGCGGTCAGGGCTTCGAGCCTAAAGGCGAGATACTCCTGCCTGATGACGTAAGGGAATCAGTCTTCAACGAGGTTAGAGTCCTGGCGGAGTATCTCGTCATGCACGTGGGGGAGGACGCAAGTCTTTACCGCGACAGCAACACGTGGAGGGTTAAGGGGTCGCCGACAGAGGGAGCGGCTCTAGTCTTCGCTCACAAGGTCCTGGGCGAGGAAGTTATCAACGAGGTTAAGAAGGGTTCAGGCCTAGTTAAGACCATCCCTTTCGACAGGTTCAGGAAGAGAAAGACGACTATACATAGGCTAGGTGGCAACAAGTACCTCGTTATATCATCAGGAGCCCCCGAGACCCTCTTAAGCCTGTCGAGGAGGCTGAGGATTAATGGCGATGTCATCGAGCTTGACACGAGAGTTAAGGAAGAGGTGATCAACTACATTGATCGTATAGCTTCTCATGGCTTCAGAACCTACGGCATTGCCTATAAGGTAATCAACAGTGAGTTGACGGAGAGCGTTGAAGAGGTTGAGAGGGATCTCGTCTTCTTCGCCATAACTGGGATCATGGACCCCCCTAGAGAGGGTGTTGAGAGAGCTGTTGAGGAGTTGCGTAAGGCCGGCATAAAGACCATGATGATTACTGGGGATCATAAACTCACGGCTAAGGCCGTCGCTCAGTTAATAGGACTTAACGAGGGTCTCCTGCTCGAGGGTAAAGACCTCGACTCCATGAGCGACGAGGACCTCATAAAGGTGATAGACGATGTTACGATCCTCGCTAGGGTGACTCCTGAACATAAGAGGAGGGTTGTCAAGGCGCTTCAAGCAAGGGGCCACGTCGTCGCGATGACCGGAGATGGCGTGAACGACGCTCTAGCGCTCAAGGAAGCGAATCTAGGCATAGCTATGGGAATTAGGGGGACTGACGTCGCCAAGGAGGTTTCCAAGCTAATCATTAAGGACGATAATTTCGTCACGATAGCCACGGCGGTTAAGGAGGGAAGGATGATCTTCGAGAACCTTAAGAAACCCATAAACTATCTACTCCCGGCGAACCTTGGTGAGATAGCCACAATCCTAGCGGCTGAGTTGTCTACCCTACCCTCACCGTTAACCCCGGCTCAACTGCTCTGGATAAACGTGACCACGGATGCGTTGCCGGCACTAGCGCTCAGCGCTGAACCTCCTGAGCCAGATATAATGAGCAGACCGCCTAGAAAGAGGCATGAGTCTTTCCTAAACAACAGGAAGATAGGGTACTTCGCTGTTTTAGGCAGTATTATGGGGCTCGCGAACTTGTTAATATATAGCTACGCTCTTGACCATTACCCGGACATAATGGTTGCTAGAACGCTAGTGTATCTGGCAATAGGGATGAGCGAGTTCGGGCGGGCGTTGGCCTCTAGATCTGAGACAAGGCACTTCTGGTTCAGACCACACAACAAATGGCTACTACCATCGATAGCGTTGTCGCTGGCTTTACTTGCAGCAACAGTGTATGTACCAACACTCTCCTCAGTCTTCGGAACAACGGGCCTGCCAGCCGAGCTACTCCTCCTAGCAACAGTGACATCAGTACCGATCCTCCTTGTGGAGGAGGTGAGGAAGACCCTCAACATAAGGACCTGAACATGCCTAGGTGTTAGCCCGCATTGATGACTCGTAATCCACATTAACTCTAACCTAAGTTGCTTAAGTGCTGGAGAGTATAGTATTATATAAGAATCGCTGTATGGTATTAATTGGTGGTTCGGATGAACGGCTTGTCTGAGGCTCTCTTGCCCGCGCTCCTAGGGTTGCTTAACGCGTTCATGATCATGGGCATTATCATAGGTATTCTATACCTGTACAGGAGATTCGCTATTGAGAGAGCTGGACCTCACGTGGAGGAGTCTATGGAGGAGGCTTCTAAGGAGGTTGTTATCAAGCCTAAGGAGATCGTTGCCAGGAGCCCTCCCGACGAGGAGGTGGCAGCGGCTGTAGCCGCTGTGAAGCATCATATGAGAGTTACGACACTTACTAAGTCCGCAGTTACTAAGGCACAGCCGCCCGCCTCAGCCTGGCTAGCCAACTGGCTGGGTGAGGTAATGCAGTACTGGGACTACAACCCGTACGTCACGGAGAGGCGTGCTTCACAGCGTAGCTGACCTAGACTCTGCGATGTTAATCAGTTTCCTCACAACTTCCAGGGCGTCTCTACCAAGGATTCTTATCATGGCTTCCTTACCGAGGCAACCTTTATCGTATATGATGTCAGGGGTCCTCCCCGCCATCTTGAACGCCTCGTCGACCACCCACTTCAAGCTACTGCCTTCCACTCTCCTCACCTCCTCAGGCTCCTTCAGTCTATCAACGAAGACCACGGAGTAGCCAAGCTCAACAGCCCTCTTAATGAATCCCTCGTCGAACTTGATGTTCAACGCTGCTCTGACTTCAGGGTCTCTCCTTAACGTTTCGATGATCAGTCTAGCTAAGTGTGACGACGCGCCGAACCTCACGGGACCCACTACCTTAACCCCATTCTCAAACTTGACGATCCTGCCCGAAACGCCAGCTACATCTTCGATGCCTCTCACGTATTGCGGCGGCACCGACATCACTAAGTTCATACCTACTTCAGGGACGATCTCAGCAACCTTGCTTGAATTCCTGAGTAACTCTCTTAATGCCTCCTCAACGCTGCTTAGCACGTGGTACTTATGTGCGGGGACGTCTAACCAGGCGACCGGGTTGACGGGGCAGTGCCCCCTACCCACTCTAACCCCTAGCTCTATTGCTTTGGTGACGAACTCCTTAGCCCTCCTAACGGATTCGTAGATATCCAGACCCTTAGCTATCTCAGCAGCTATAGCTGCTGAGAAGATGCACCCGGTCCCATGAGTACAACCAACGATCCTCGACCCGCTTAAGACGTAGTGCCTATCCCCCCAGTAAAGGACGTCGACGGACTCCTCACCGCTTAGGTGACCGCCCTTAACGACGGCGGCCTCACATCCAAAGTCTTCAACGATCCTCTTAGCCGCCAGCTTGGAGTCCTCGACATTCCTGATCCTAACCCCTGTAAGGTTCTCAGCCTCCGGGGTGTTAGGTGTTACCACCCTAGCCAGAGGCAATAACTCCTTCGTCAAGGCATTCACGGCATCCTCCCTAAGTAATCTAGCCCCGCTCTTAGCGATCATAACTGGGTCGACAACCAGAGGGAACGAGAACTCCCTAACCGCGTCAGCCACCACGTGAATTATGTCGCTGTTGCTCAGCATCCCGGTCTTGCCCGCATCAATCCCCATGTCCTCAGCGACGGCCTTGATCTGTTTGTAAACGACTTCAGGAGGGATATCATGGATAGCCGTTACCTCATACGTGTTCTGAGCCGTAACGCTGGTCAACGCGACGGCTCCGTGAACGCCTAGAGCAGCGAACGTCTTCAAGTCCGCCTCGATACCGGCGCCCCCGCCTGAGTCGCTGCCCGCTATAGTTATCGCAACTCTCCAAAACTTATCACCGCTCAAGAGGCTCACCACTATAGAGAAATATTACCAAAATATAAAAATCTTAATAACTAAGTTTTATGTGGTGGCATCATGACCTCCCTCGAGTCTAGGATTGCTAAGGCTATTTGGAGGGCGACGGCTGATGACTGGCTTAAGTTAACCGACTCAGACGTAGTGATAGTTGGCGCGGGGCCCTCAGGCCTTACAGCCGCTAAGTACTTAGCGCAATCAGGGCTTCACACGTTAGTGCTTGAGAAGAGGCTGAGCTTCGGCGGAGGCATCGGCGGCGGCGGGATGCTGCTCCACAAGATAGTCGTAGATGATAGAGCGTTACCAATACTCAAGGAATTCGGCATCAAGCACACGTACGCGCCTGAGTACGGATTATACACTCTTGACTCATCAGAGCTCATGGCTAAACTAGCTGCTGGAGCGATAGACGCTGGAGCTAAGGTGATCCACGGTGTTACTGTGGAGGATCTTGTGATTCGTGAGAACCCCTTTAGGGTTGAGGGCGTCGTCGTGCAGTGGAGTGCTGTCCACATCTCAAGCCTTCATGTGGACCCGCTCTTCATAAGTTCTAAAGCCGTAGTAGACGCGACAGGACACGACGCGGAGGTACTCAAGGTCCTTGAGAGGAAGAACCCCTCCCTAGGGATTAAGATCCCCGGAGAGAGGTCGGCTTATTCCGAAGCAGGTGAGAGGGCGGTGGTCGAGATGAGCGGTAAGGTCCTCAACGGTCTTTACGTGGCCGGCATGGCTGTCGCCTCCCTGAACCAGCTCTACAGAATGGGACCCATATTCAGCGGCATGCTTGCCTCAGGTAGGAAGGTTGCTGAAGAGATAATTAAAGATCTTAGAGGGGTTCACGCATGAGGGCCTCAGAGGTATTGTGGGGTGATGCTGAGGAAGTATACGAAGCGATAATAACGCATCCCTTCATAGATGGGTTGAGTAGAGGGACTCTCGATAAAGAGGTCTTCAAGTTCTACGTAATTCAGGACGCACTATACCTTGAGGAATACGCACGTGTCTTAGCAGCGCTTGCGAGTAAAGCGCCCAAGGAGGAGTGGGTTAAGATACTCTCCGAGGACTCGATAGGCGTCGTGGAATTTGAGAAATCCCTTCACAGAGAGTACTTCACTGACTGGGGTCTGACCCCTGACACGTTGAGGCATATCCCAGCGACGCCCGCGAATATCGCGTACGTAAATCATCTCTGGAGATCCACGCTTCTTGAGGAGTTCCCGGTTGGCTTGGCCGCGGTGACTCCCTGCTACTGGATCTACATGAAAGTGGGTCAGTACTTAGAGGGTAGGAAGTCCCCTGACGAGTCCTACAGTAAATGGATCTCCATGTACTCATCCAAGGAATACGCTAAATACGTTGATAGGATCCTCCGCATGGTTGACGAGGTCTTAGGCGATATCGGTAAGCACATATGGCTTAAGGCCTTAAGAGCCTTTAAACTGAGCACTATTTATGAGTACTTGTTCTGGGATTCTGCTTACAGAAAGGAGGTATTCCCGTTCAAAACTACTTAACCCTAACGAATGGACTTTTCCCTCGCTAAATGTAAAACGTTTTAGGTACCCTCTTCACGACCTACCTCCTGACTAGTGCTAAGAGTATCCCGACTATGAAGCCCACTGCCACAGGACCTATTACAATTAAACTTAGGATCTCTAGCGCTTTCGATATGTAGGGTAGAGCACTTATCGCCTCGGGGAACAACTTACGTAATATATCTCCCAAAGCATCGCCTAAACTCCAGACGGATAGGTATGAGCCTATCGCAAGAACTATTATCAGGGCTATGACGTACTTAATCACCTTGAAGAAGACGTACCCCAGCATGAGTCCGAGTACGAATTGGATAATGAGTGACACATAGAACTTAGGGTTCGTCATTAACATTGAGATTACGTCAGACATTGCATCTTGGGCGCTCTGAGGAGGCGTCTGTGAGTAAGTGATTTGGGAAGTGATTAGCAGAAGCGTTAAGAGCGAGATCGTCGCAAACTTAATTAAACGAGTGTATATATTCATTAACAACCTCCACTATAATGTCGCTAGATACAATTTAAACCTTAACCCGAGAGATCGGGGTCTTTCAAACCTTATTAGTTCACGTCACGAATAATGCCTAGGGGTCCTGATGAGGTTAAGGAGCTTAAAGAGGCACTACCTCAAGCTAAGCATAGTTGTGGTTCTCACGTTCTACTTGATCCCCTACACGTTGCTTAAGAACCCCCTAGGTCTTGAGTTACTGTTTTTCTGGGTTGGCGTGACGTTTGCTTGGTTAGTGCTTACTAACGCGTTGCTGATTGGTGACCTCATGTGAGTGAATATCTCGGCATCTTCATCACGTTACTTACGGCTTACGTCCTTGCCGGTTCTTTAATAGCGTATCTCTCCAGGCGTTACGGTGTTAAGTCTAGTAAGGATTACTTCGTGTCTAGCTATAGGCTGGGGTGGTTCCCCACTGCGATGACTTATGCCGCGACTACGTACAGTGCCTTCATGATGGTCGGACTCGTCGGGCTTACGTACTCAAGTGGTGCTGGGGCCCTGGGTTTCGAGCTTGTTTACCTGCTAGTTACGGTGGTGATCCTAGCCTCCATAGGACCTGACGTGTGGGCTATGGCTAGGGAAAGAGGGTGGGTTAGTCCGTCTGAGATGCTCTCAGACCTGTATGACTCTCGAGCCCTCGGATACCTGACGGTGGGCGTGTACTTAATCGCGATGATACCTTACGTCTCAGCACAGATAATCGGCGCTGCCACGATCTTCGAGGGTATTGGGTTGGGTTACGAGGCAGGCGTCGTGGTTATCACCCTCCTAATCCTCGTTTGGATAGTGTTGGCTGGTATGTGGAGCATTGCGACAACTGACGCTTATCAGGGGGTCTGGATGTTAAGCGCTGCAGCACTCCTCGTCTTCCTGCTCACGTACTACCTCCTCCCTGCATCCGGCACTACCCTAACTCAATTGACTGAAGCCTTGAGCGTGAAAGGCTTACTCGGTCTAACTGACTTCTGGACCCCACAGACATTCCTAGCCTACACGTTACCCTGGATATTCTTCGCAGTAACTAACCCCCAGGTAGTCGTAAGGCTGTACGTAGCTAAGGATAGGACGTCCTACAAGAGGTCGGTGCTTCTCTTCTCAATCTTCGGCCTCGCATACACGCTGGCAGTCGTTTACGTAGGCCTCGTGGTCAGGGGCCTCACAGAGCTAAACCTCTTTGAGAGCGTAACTAAGGCCGATCTAGTGACGTCTAAGTTACTCTCAGGTTTTAACCCAACACTCTCATCCTTCATATACATCTCAATAATCGCTGCGGCCGTATCCACGGCTAACTCGATAGTCTTGGCAGTGGCGTCGTCCTTCGTCAGGGACTTGATAGAGAAGCGCAGACGGCTTAACGTGAATATATCTCATGCATCGAACTCGATAGTCACGTTGCTGACCATGGTCTCGTCAGCCATCGCGTTCATGAGGGCTGGATTCGTCGTCGATCTCTCAGTCCTCACGTCAGTTCTACTACTACCTCTAGCCCCAGTGACAGTGGTCGCGTGGGTTGCGCCACATACGATCAAGGGGAAACCTCAAAGGATAGCGGCTTTGACAGCAGTGGCAGTGGGGTTTACCATGTCCTTCGCGCTTGCTATTATCCTAGGACCCAGGAAGACATTCCTGACCACGTATTACGGGTTGCCGGTTTCAGCGTTGGTTCTCATAACGTCAACCACGGTGTTTCTGGCGGGGATCCTCGCGTCAAGACGTGGGAAGGTTAAAGAAAGTCGTGAGCGGGTGGAGGAGACGGGGTCAACGTCGTCTACGCGTGATGACATACGCTAGAAGCACCAACACCCCAGCGAATATAAAGAGAACCCCGACCATCACAGATGCGTTGCTTAAATCACTGACATTAGCTCCTGTCGTTGTGGGTCGCGGCGTCGACGCCGTGTTCAGCGTGGCCTCTAGCTTAGTCATGAAGCCTGATAAAGCGTTACGCGGGATCCTTATCTGGACGCTATCACCTAGGTAAACCGGGACGAGGTCCGTGGCGCCCGACTTCAATAGTTCGTCCCAGAACACCTTACTTTCCACAGCCCCTATAACTATAGCGACTAAAGTGCCGTTGTTAAACACAAAGGTATGAGGAGTTGCGCTGGCGTAGGACTTACTGAGGCCGTAGATAATCTCAACACGCGCGATCTCGTAAAATAGATCCGTTCCGATGTCCTCCAGCCAGAGGAATAAGCAAACTCCCCGATAGTTAGACTCAAGAAAACTGTGGAGAGACAGGCAGTGCGGGCATGACCGGGATCCCAGGACTATTAAGTCATAGTTCACGGTGTCGCCAACGACTAAGGTCAGCGGCTGAGCGACCATTATCAATAGGGCTACTAAGACGACGTGACGCGTTAAGTTCTTCTGGGAGGCATCGGACATGTTCCCACTTACGTGTTATTTAGTTCCAATAATTATATTTGTTTCGCACGATAAAGCCATCCGGGGGAATTAGGTTGAGCGAATTCCTAGGTCTAATGAGTCTACTGGTCTCCTGGGCTTTGGCCGATTCCGTTGACCCATGCATCTTCGCACTATTCGTCTCGATCCTCACTTCGGCTTCGCTGATAAACATTGGATCGGTCGTCAGGGTCGGCGTCTCGTTTATAGCGTCAACGTTCGTTGGTTACATGCTCTTTGGTTTCGTGATTAGGATTTTAGCTGGGGGGTTACCCAGGTGGGTGATGTCACTTGTGATGCTGGTCTACGGCGTTACGTCGCTGTTAAGCGCGATCAGGGGTGATGTAGGGAAGCAAGCCACATTCGTCTGTAGGGAGGATGAGTTACCCTGCAGGGTGGTGAATGCCTTGAGGCTTGTCGAGATGTCCAGAGCTGAGGTAATACCTACGATAATTATCGGAGTGATAGCGTCATTCACGCTCCTCCCCTGCAGTGCAGGGCTCTACATTCTCTACAACACGATTATGTCTCAATACGGGTTCCTTGTCTGGCTACCCCTAACGACCCTGTACGTGATTATATTCGAGCTGCCTCTCATACTGATACTCCTTGTTTTCATAGGGGTGTCTAAAGTGAGACGCGTGAGTAACGTATTGTCGAGCAGTCAGAGGTTAGTGAAAATATTGGGGGCGACAATAATGATTTCAGCATCACTTTACCTACTCCTGACTTCTTGAAGGGACGATAAATACAAAATATCTCCATATCTTTAGTATTCAGCGATATCCGTGAACGCCTGTGTCCCCGTTAGCGGGGAAACGCAAAGTTATGTGCTACCAGCATCATCGTCTGGAGGGCGTCGGTTGTTTGTTGCATATGTCTCGTTACTCGAGGACGTCCCTGGGGTTCGTGAGCAACGAACCTCGTAACCGTTAGAGATAGCGAAGCATTGATTATTAAACTATAAAAACTATATATACTAGGCTATTATATGAATATATGGTGTTAGTCTATGGCTGGCTCAGCTCCTGAGATAAGCGATGATGAGAGGACGTGGGGATTCATAGCTTGGTTGGTCTCTATAGTGGGTGCGATACTGGCTTTAGTCCTAAGACCCACCTACAGGTATGCTAAGTACTGGGCCTACCTCTCAATATCATTCTTCATAGCAGTTGTTGTCAGCTCCGTGATAACGACCATCCTAGGCTTCATACCTCTGATCGGCTGGATCATAAGCGCGTTGATATGGTTGGCTTTGTTGATCCTGTGGATCATAGGTATTATTAAGTCCTTGTCTAGGGAGTACTGGAGGCCTCCTGTAATTTACGAGCTGGCTAAAGCACTGGGCATTGAGAGGATCTAACGACCTAAACGTTTTAAAGTTAAATTATTTTGCATTACTGAGTTATAGCTCTGTAGTAAGCCATCCTCCTGCTCATCTCGTAACACTCAGCAGCCTGCCTAGCCGTGTTGGTTGCTCTGAACGCCTCATCCACGCGTTTAACACAGTTACCCCTCATCCTGTTGCCTGCCGAAGGCTCTCTCTCGAGAACGTCCCTGAGCTGCTGGTAAGTCACATGCTCAAACCCTCTGCCAGTCTCGCTGAATAGAGTTACGTACGCGATGTTCTGCACGGCCTCGCCTAACCCCATCTCATCATTTGGCTCGACCTTGAGACCGCATCCGTCCTCCTGATACCTCACATCCTCAACTATCTCGCTTAAACCACCTACATCCCTCACTACAGGAGGCGTCCCGACGGCCATTGCCTCAAGCGTCACTATCCCGAAAGGTTCGTAGACGGATGGGACGACGAACGCGTTAGCCACGTAATGCATTAACTTGTACGTCCGGGGCTCCACCTTTTCAGTGATTAGAACAGCGTTGCCGTCCAGCCCCTCGATCAACCGACTCAGGAGGTCCTCATAACTGAAGTCCCCTACAGACATCCCCAGTAAAACCAGCTTAAGGCCTTCGGGAAGGTTTCTAAAGCATTTGAGGAGGTGTTCAAACCCCTTCTGCGGCGTCAACCTACCCGCCGTAAGGACCAACGCATCACCCTCCTCAAGCCAGCCCACATGCCTATACCTGTTGAGAACCTCTCTAACTAAAGTCCACCTCAGCCCAGCCCTATCCCCCGTCCCGTACATAGTTAATGCATCGTTCACGACCTCGCTAAGGCTCCAACTAGTTGAGTTGTAGATGACGCAGACCTTTCCTCTAAGCCACTCGCCATACCTGCTCAGTAGATCTTTAATCATGCTACGGCTGACCAAGGCAATCCCGTCAGCCTCGATGACGCTGAACGCCTCTAGGCTACCTTTGGCTGAACACCATAAATCGTAAGCGCTTTCTAGCTGATGATGGGTGACTCTCCAGACCCTATGTAACTCCGTTGGAACACCGCACCACTCAGGAGAGGCATAATGCCATGGGAAGCTGGGGGATCCAGGTAAGTGTATTTGATGGAGGTGTGGGATGGCAAACCCCTTGAGCTCCGCGTTTATCTTGAACGATATGGCTGCAAGCGCTGAATGCCAGTCATTACTGTGTATTAAATCTGGGAGGCCAAGTACCTCTGCGAGGCATGGGAGAGCCCTGCTCAGCAGGCAGGCTTTCTCCTCAGCTCTCCCGTAGACGTACGGATCCTCTAAGATGGCTGATGTCCTGGGATCCCCGCCCCTAACCAGGACCACCCTGAGGTTATGCTTGGCATCTAGGATCCTGTATCTTATGTTGTAGTGATGGAATTGCCCGTCAACCCCTACACGTACACCACTGCAGATAACGCCCTCCAGTTCAGTGCCTAGCTCGACGTCGTGTGATGGCATGACTACCGTGACCTCGTAGCCGAGACTACTAAGCCCTTCAGACAAGTTCTTGACAGCCTCACCCAAGCCCCCGAGCTTCTTAACCCCGGCGTACTCGAAGGTGAGTATCCACACTCTCCTAACCTCTGACGGCGTGACCATCAAAGCACGTCACCTAATACGTCTGGTAGTAATGCGGCTTAACGACGTAGTTCTCTATGGTCGCGTTACTGGAGACCTGCTCATGAGGCCACACCCTAACATTCATTAACTTGACGTTATCGCCTATAGTTGCGTCATCGCCTATAACGCTGTTTATTAGCGTGCAGTTATCGCCGATGAGGGCGTGCCTACCCACTATAGTATCAACAACCCTGACTCTGTCCCCCGTACGCGTTCTATCCATTAAGGCGGATCTGACTATCTCGCACCTATTACCAACCACAACGTAGTTATCTATAGTGGAGTCTTCTATAAGACATCTACTCCCTAAATTCACGTGCCTCCCTATAAGGGCTCTTCCGGACACTATTAAGTCGCCCTCGCTGATCCTCCTGTTTATGTCTGTGTGGAGTTTCATGGAAGTCTGGGATTTACCCATGCCGAGAACGCCTTTCGAGATCTCCTTCGCCTCGAGATCCTCTGGTCTCAGGCTGTATAGAAGGTATATCATCGCTCTCAAGTACCTCTCAGGAGTCCCCACATCGAACCAGTACCCATTCATTAAATACCCGTAAACAGGGTAGCCGAGCTCTATCAACCTAGGTATTACGTCGTTGCCGAAATCCATCCGCCCACCCTCAAGCAGCTTGCGTCCCTCCCCAACCCTGAAGAAGTCCGTTATCTCCGGGTTCACTATGTAGATTCCCGTGTTAGCCAGCCTGCTCGGGGCTTCCTTAGGCCTCGGCTTCTCGACAAACCTCCTCAACCTCAGCCCACTATTGACGTCCGCCACACCGAACTCTCGAACGTCCTCAACTTCCTTGAGGACTATTGTCATGAACGCCTTGTTCGTCAGGTGATTCTTGAAAACTTCCTGAACGTCCAGGTCGAATAGGTTATCTCCTTGAATTACGACCACGGGCTCCCTGATCCCGTAGTACTCCATGACTATCCTGACGGCGTCGGCGTTGCCTAGAGTGTCATACCTAGGCATATATCGAATCCTTAGATCCTCTCTCAAGCCGTACCTCTCCCTAAACCAATACCCCTCTCTAAAGTAGTCGAAAAGATCCCTGTAGTTGTAGTACCCTCTAACACCTAGGTAAACCTCCTTAACACCGGACTTAGCCAGCCTGAGAAGAGATAGCTCCAGGACGGGTTTGTTAAGGAACCTAACGAAGCTCTTCGAGGTCTCTATCGTGAGAGGCCTCAATCTAACGGCCTCACCGCCTATGGGCACTACTGCAACTCGTAACTCAGACAATCAAGCCCCCAAGAATATTACTTAAACAACGTTAAAAGAGCTGTTCCCCGAGCCGCTCGGGGAACGATCTCCCTACCCTAGATGAGGGCTCATTCCGTTGAGCTCAACAACCACCTACGACCCCGCGGAAGCAACGAAATCTCTGCGAGCGAGGTGGAGATCCCTGGACATGTTAATGAATATCCAGGAATAAAAGGTCTCACGAGTCACTAACACGCTGCCAGCGAGTTATGTTTATATGCGTTGTTTTGTATCCTAGATTGGGTTAAAGATGACCAGGAGGCTTAGAGACGCTAAAGTGCTTTGGAGTAACCTGTATAGGGACGTCAAGAACCTCTTCATCGCCTACGTCCCCTGCCGGGAGTCTTACGTATCGTATAAGTTGCTCGCGACTCTTAGCAAACATTACAACTACCTCGAGAACATAGATAACCTGGACTTCGCCTCCTACTTGAAGATCAGGTCTAGAGTGCCCGTGAGGGACGGCGACATCTCATTCTCTCTAGTCCCCCTCTCACTCAACGTCTTCTCGAAAGTCGTGTCCAAGAAGAAGTACTACGGTATCCTAGGGCTTGTTCTAAACGGCTTTAAGAAGGCTGAGTTGCTTTCAGCATCGATAACGACGACAGAGGGCAAGGACCTAGAAGGCTTAAGACCGGTAGTGGTTTTAGTAGGTCCCGACGAGGATGATGAGAGAATTAAGAGTAGGATTACTGAGATGGCCACTGGCTTCTGGATAAGGTTGGTGGAGGATCTGAAGAGACAGAGGATCGACATAACCCCGTATGAGGTGCTTCCCCCGCTTTCAGTGGTTTCTTTAAGGTTTGTTGAGCACAATGAGTTGAGGGTCATCGTCAGCGACGGCAATGAATACAGGGATATCAGGATACCCATCAGGAAGCCGTCCTGGTCTTTAAGCGACCTGCCTCAGAAGCTCATCGAGGAGATAAGGGTTGTCTTAGTTAACCCGATCCTTAAGGGGCTCTCATTCTCTGTGAGAGGCGCCTTCGTGACAGGGCCTCCAGGAGTCGGTAAGACGGTGATGACTGAGGCCCTAGCCTCGGCGCTGAACCTCAACGTCATTGAGTTAAGGCCTCAGAACTACAGGTCCATGTGGTATGGGGCTACGGAGAAGGCGCTTAACGCGATCTTCCAGCAGATCTTCAAGCAGAGGAGCAAGGTCGCCCTAGTTATAGATGACGCGGAATTCATCTCCTCAAGGAAATACACAATCCATGAGGCGCACATAAGCGAGATCTCAACAATCCTGTATCACTTACAGAAACCCGAGAGACCTTTCACTGTGCTTACAGCCAACAACCCCGATCTAATAGACCCAGCCCTCCTCAGACCCGGCAGGATAGACATCGCAATCCTCCTGGGCTACCCGGATAAGGAGATGAGGAGGAAGGCGCTCCTGAACAACTTAAGGAGGTACTCAATAAGCTTCTCAGACAACTCGATAATCGACAGAGTGATTGAGCTAAGTAAGTGGTTTTCACTAGCAGAGCTCGACGCCTTCTTAAGACTGGCCGCGAGCAAGGGTGATGGCATCATAGGCATTGAGGAGGTTGAGTGGGCTAAGAAGAAGTTCACTGTGAGCGTTGATGAAAGGAGGTCTATTCAGGAGTACTTAAGGTGGTGGGCTAGGAAATTCCAGGGTATAGTGATAACCTACCTACCCATGGATAACGAGATTTAACGAGGACTCTTCACGAGGTAGATCACCCCGTCATGAGAGCTCACTGAAGCCGCGCACCCGGTTACGTAACAGTAAGCCACCGCAGCCGCTGTTAAAGCGTCCTTAAGATGCACGTTCAGTGAGGGGGATTCACCCAGCTTCACGCCTAGTAATGCCAGCAACTCCCTGAAGCCCCCAACCCCGACGTACTTCAAGACACTTCTTGGATGTGTCTCAATTACCGTATAACCTAAGTCACTAAGCCTCACCGCTAGTTCATAGCCCCGGAGGGTGAGTTGCCTCATCCACCTAAAGCTAGGTGGGAGGATCCTAAACCCGGACTTGAGCATAAGTCTATCTACGTCTCTCATCCGTGGTTGATCAGTGAGCGGCGCGTCAATCGCCACCACAGAGTCTCTAAACCTTTCCAGGAAGGCGATGATGTCCTCGTCACTGCTCAAACACCTCAATGAGGCGACCTCCCCACGCAGTACGTCAATCACCGCGGCCCCTGAACACCTCCACGGCTTAGCAGCTAAATCCAAACCTACCGCGTAGTTTGCTGAAGGCTCATCGGGTTTCAAGCCTGCTTAGCCTCGGAGCTCGTGACTTTCTTAAGGCGATTAACTAGTTCATCCATAAACGCTATCGCGTCCTTCAATTCCTTGATACCCTCCTCAGTGGGCCTGTAGATCTTCTCACCTGAGGAGATCTCCTCCCTAATCAACCCGCTTCTCTTAAGCCTGTATACCACTGAATAGAGAGTTATGGTCGTCGGGTTGAAGCCGAAGAGCTCGTTGATCAACTTCTTCACGTTGTAAGCGTAGGTTGGCTTAACCATTAAAGACGCGACAACGTAGACCCACAGATTCTCGATAGTTAACTTGCTCTTTAGTCGATACAATGGTTTCGGCAACCTCAACGTCACCTTACATTACTAGCTTGCGCGTTATAAATATTGTTTACGAGTGCCTCAGGAATACCTATGTGCTGTGGAAACCTGGCCTCAAACGCCGGTGTTGTGCGTGTTCTTTGAATGACAGATGTGCTCCATCACCCTATCCACACACCAATCGGCGTAGAGCCTCCTCAACCCGATTAAGTACGTAATTCTCCTGATGAGGTCCGGCCTCAACCAGGCTCCTGCCGCTCTTGGGTGACCCCCGCCGCCCATGGCTGCAGCTACCTCCCTCACGTCCACGCCTCTTGATCTAAGGCTTACAGAGCCTCTACGGCATATAACCGCTACGTCAGCCTCGTACCTGGCGATGAGCGCGTTAGCTACGTACGAGGTCAGGTGTTCCTCGTTGTCCTTGAGGTAGTAGACCACCTTAATTCCGTTACACTCCCTCAATCGCGCCTTCTTAATGGCCTTACTGTATACCGACAGCTCTTTAGTGATCGCTTTCTCAACAACCTCAGCTATTTCAGCATCAATAACGCCGTTAAATCTCGCCAGTTTCTTAAGAACTCTCTCCTTCCAGGCGCTGCCCCCGGCATATCCGACGTACCTTGAGAGGTAATTCCCTCTCCAGTCGTCCATCACCCACAGGTCGACGGAACAGGCCACCCTGGCGAGGTCGTCAGGCTCGTCCCATCCAAGATACTTGTAGACGATCCAGGCAGTACACACATCCCTATTCACATGTAGGTTAACACCCAGCTTGACGAAATCCTCGATCCATGGATACTCCCACACGTGATGATCAAACCAGTAAACCTCGCCCCCGGACTCTAGAACCCTCCTAACCTGCTCCTTAACCTTGCTTAAAGTAGTTCTGTTGATCCCTAAATCCGTTATGTAGACTGTGCTACCGTTAGGCACTCCAGCTAACCTGCTGTGAAGGTGTTGAGGCTGTGCGAAGAACACCCTATCTAGGCTACCGAATCTCCTCAACAGCAACGCGCCTGAAGCCAGGCCGTCAAGATCTGTGTGCGTTATCAGTACTCTCCGCACTTCAGCTTACCTCAAAATAGGTATTCGAGGTTTATAAACACTCTTGACAACGGATTAAGTATAGCCTCCTAGAATGGGTCTCTCGTGAAAGAACTTCAATTATTAAAACCAAGCGTTAAGGGTTCTAAGCTATACGGTCCTCATACCAACTCTTCAATGATCTCTAAACGAAAATATCAGAGTTATGAAGCTCTAGAGATCCTTCCCTCTTTACCTCGCTTTCAGGGATCCCCTACGTTTCGAAACTGCTGACGAATGCGAACAGAGAATGTCGAAAGCCATAATCCTTGATCCAGGTACGTGTCAGGATTTAACGGATACCTCACGACATGTGGTTTAGTGGGAGGGATATTACTTACACAAGTCCTTAGGGCCTATATCGGATTGGAAGTGGTGGTCAATACGGGAGGTTCCCAATACGTACTAGGTTAAATCCCGGTTACTAGTCGTCGTAGCATAGGCCTTGAACTTAAGAACGAGGCTGGACTTCACCGCGTCGCATTCTAAGCTTCCGTAAACAGTGTTAGCCCATGGCTCTAGACGTTATGTGCTCTATGGTTCTCTTTATGATTTCCCTGATTTGCAGCGGTAGTTTGGGCTCCTCTATATTTAGGAAGCCTTTTATTATTGCCGCGCGTGCTTCATCTTCTGAGAAACCCTTGCTTAGGAGGTAGTTAATTAACTCCTCGCTTATCTTCCCTATGGCGGCTTCGTGTGTAAGGACCGCTTCAGGGGTTAGCGAGCTTAACTCAGGCAGTGATTCTATTAAAGCGTTGTCGCTCTCGAGAAGTCCTAAGCACTCTATATGTCCTCTCGAGGGTCCTGCATTGCCTTCTATC
Organism: uncultured Sulfolobales archaeon; assembly: GCA_938017505.1. GTDB lineage: Archaea > Thermoproteota > Thermoprotei_A > Sulfolobales > NBVN01 > Zestomicrobium. The sequence continues at coordinate 38,936 of CALIKV010000012.1, forward strand.
CTCGACCTAGCATATATGAGCGAGTTATCCCTGCCCAGGTTCCTTGAGAGTACCTCCCCTGAGGCGCCTCTACCGCTTAACACTATAGCCGAGCCTACGTCATAGATGCCTTTACCCCCTCCAGTTACCACCGAGTTTAAAGTAGCCCTGGCGTTATCACGTAGGGAAACCCTTGGGTAGGTCTGCAGAGACTCCACAGCCGAATAAATGACGTAATAACTGATATACTCGCCGCCCTCTAGAACCTCGACAGCGGTCCTCGGCCTGACCACCATGCCAGGCGCCCACGCGTGAATCATGGCAAAAGACAGCTTACTACCCCTCCCTACGTAGAATTCTGAGACTCCAATGTGGAGCGAGTTCATGGGTTGGTCGGGGACTCCGCAACCGGTAATTAAACTCAGCTCCGCGCCGTCATCCACTATAACTATGTTATGTAGTAATTGAGCGTAGTCCCTCCTAGTTATGAAGAGGCATGCGTATATCGGGTCTTTAATCTTAATACCTGGAGGCACGTAGATGAAGTACCCTAGCTCGCCACCGTGTAGATAAGTGGCAGCGGTGTACTTATCCCTATCCGGACTTATGAGCCTCCAGGAGTACTTACTGACCCAGTCAAGCTTCTTCAGGGCCTCATTAGTTGGCAGGATAACGGCGCCGTGCTGCACGAGCTTCTCGCCCATAGCTCTAAAGGCAATGGACTCGTTGACTTGAAGGTATCCACCCTTCCTGAGGCTCTCTCTACTGATACCTAACCTGCTTGAAGCCTTCTCAAGATCCGACTCGCTAAAGCCCTCCTCCCTCGCCGGACCTATGTTAAACCTCCCTAGATCCACATCCGGCCCGTACTGAGAGGGTTTATTAAGTGCCTTCACCAATTCCTCCCGACTCACTTAACTCACCTCCCTGAGTCGCATTAAGGCGCCTGAGAAGCCATACCTTTCTATGAGGGGCACGACCTCCTCGTATAGCCCTGAGTATATTAGAGTCCCGCCATATATCATGTGAACACCGTTCACGTATTCCCTCATTAACTTGAGCATGTGTAGTGAGTGGGTGACTAGGAGTAGCGACGTTCCCCTACCTAGAACCGCTTTCAAGGCCTCCGCTATCTTGCTCAGGCTCTCTATATCCACACCGCTGTCAGGCTCGTCCAGCATGGCTACCTTAGGCCTGGTGAGCAAGGCCAGGAACGTCTCCAGTCTTTTCCTCTCACCACCACTCATTCCATCGAACAAGTACCTCCCGAAAAGGCTTCTAACGTCGAGGATCTCTGACAAGACCTCCACGTATCGACCATCAACGTTGAACCTCTTAATTAACTCGTCGACGAACATCTTAGTTTGCAAGCCCTTGATGGCTGGGGGGAACTGGTAAGCAAGCACAAGACCTTTCCCGGCCTTAACGTATGGGGGTTCCTGAGTCACGTCTAAGCCCATGAACAGCACTCGACCCCTCGTAACGCTGAAGGGTTTAAGGCCTGCCACCGCGTTGAGGAGCGAGGTCTTGCCGGAACCGTTAGGCCCTATCACCACGTGTAGCTCTTTCAAGCCAACCCTTAAGTCAACGTTTGAGAGGATCCTGCGCTCGCCTATAGAGACATCAACGCCTCTCAACTCGAGCAACTCATTACACCTATTGAATTTGGGTTCTCAGACTTATTAGCTTGTAAGTTACAGCAGTTTCGCACTCCCTATAGCGGATGATTGAGCATCTAGCTGGGGGGTTCTCGAGGATTGTCTCAGCCCACGCTCCCTGAAGTGATGATGGTGGGTCCACAGCCCGAACCCGGTAGGTTCTCAGCAGTTACTGAAAACTTCCATACACTCGTTCGCTGTTCGAGGAGTCGGTTCCAGCCGTGTAAAGTAAAAAAAGTTAAAACTGAGGTAGTGCCTGAATTTATTAGGTGTCTTAATTGCTGGTTGTCTACGATTCGAGACACAGACTACATTCAGACCCCCGTGGGAGGCATCCCGAGAGTCCGTCTAGGGCTGTTAAGGTCCTCGAGTCGCTGACGAAGTCGGAGTTCTCTAATCAACTGAGCTTCACAGGTACGCGTGACCCTGAGTTAGACGTCCTTCTGTTAATCCACGACGCAGAGTATGTAGAGTTCATACGTAGGGAGTCTTCCAAGGGGTTTCACTACCTGGATCCAGACACGTACGTTACTGAGTACACGTACACGCTGTCCGCGTCGTACGTGACCACGACGTACTACGAAGCGCTGAAATCCCTTGAGGACAGGGAGCCGGTGTTGATAATTCCTAGGCCCGGTGGTCATCACGCCGGCAGGTCTGGAAGGGCCTTAGGAGCACCGACTCTCGGGTTCTGCGTATTCAACTACGCGGCTATTGCAGCCGTAGCGTATTTAAAACGCGTTAAGAGCGTCTTGATAATCGACTTCGACGCCCATCACGGCAACGGCACTCAGGAGATATTCTGGGATGACGGGAGGGTTGTACATGTTGACATCCATCAGGAGGGGATATATCCAGGGACCGGGGATGTCGTCGACGTCGGTTCCGGGGCTGGTGTAGGGAAGATGATTAACATCCCCCTCCTGGCAGGAGCTGGTGATGAGACATACATGTGGGTTCTCGACGAGATAGTGTCAAGGTTGGTGGAAGTGTTTAAGCCAGACGCCGTGGTGGTCTCGGCGGGGTTCGACGCGCATGTCGGTGACCCACTGACTTCGCTGGCAGCCACGAAAATTACGTACAGGAGTATCGGCGCTTATTTAGGGGGACTCTTGGAGAGAGGAAGTGTAGGCAGTGTGTCAACGATTGTTGAGGGGGGTTATGGCGATGGACTGGTGGCGGGTCTGATAAACTACGTTGGCGGTTTACTAACGCGTTGCAGCCATCCTGATAACGTGAAGGCCGCCCCAGCGGGCTTGAGTAAGAGGGTCAGGGAAGCCCTGAAGTCCCGCCTAAGTAAGTATTGGGGGATTGAGATCAAGGTATGAAGCGCTGGGGGATGTTTGTCTTAGCTTGTTGTTTCAGGTTTCATGAACGCTTAAGGAGGAGCCTCTCGGCAGGCTTTCCGACTCCAAAACATATACGGGTATCGAATGCTTAGAGGGTGCCCAGAATCACCCTGAACACCTCTAAGCCCTGATGAAAGCCCGAGCGGGCTGAACCCATTAGACACAGACCTTCCAAGGTTGGCCTAAGTGTCAAGCGTTTTCGTAAGCACTAGCGGGTGGTTTTATAACTGGTAATGTAGGCGGGTCTCTAGAGTGGTACGTCAGGAAGTCAGGCCTCAACGCTGTGGAGCTTAACGTCAGCTTTTACAGGCCCCCCTTTGAACCCAAATCATGGGTTAGTGCAGGAGAGGGAGGGACCTTAGATGCGTAAGCTTAGTGAGGAAGCCCCCAGCACGTGGCTTGAGTTCAGCAAGCTCTTCGAGCCTTTAGATGAGAGCGTCGATTTCTACCTCTTCCAGCTCCCGCCTAACTTAACGTGTCATGAGAGACAGACACCCACTGCTTCACAGACGAAGCAATTAAGTGGGGTAGTAGGCTAGGGTTGACTCTGATCTTCACAGACTCCCCGACGATATCCTGGATTGTTAAGTCACACAGGAATATCTGCCTAAGACTACACGGCCGTGAAGGGCGGTACAGCTATGAGTATAACGTAAGCGAGTTCGAGAAGCTGGCCTAGAGTGATGCTGAGTATCTTGACATCGTGGGGGCTTGACACAGCCCTTAACGCGCCCAAGAGATTATATTGGTTTGATTTTTATGATTCAAACCGCACATTAATGAGGAAGGCCGGGTTGCCATTCACTCCCATACATCTAGGAGTTGCTCTAGGGATTGGACTGCCGTTCAGAAGGTCTATCCACCTACCTACGTTCATCTTAACAAGCGTGCTCTTAGATCTTGAGCCGCTGGTAGTCTTAGTGTTGGATCTCGAGTACCCTCACCACGGATATCTCCACACGTTCATGGCGGCATTACTACTAGGGACTGGGACAGGTTACGTGCTATACAACATGAGAGGGTTCCTAAAGAGTTCCTGGAGAACTCTACTCCTAGAGGTTGAGGGGGATGTTGGAATGGGTTCATATATGGTCTCCGGGTTCTCGGGGTACGCACTGCACGTCATGCTTGACTCCCCACTGTACACGGACATAAAGCCCTTTTATCCGCTGGCTGTGAACCCGCTCCTTGAACCGGATATCGCAATACCTATATACGCGATAAGCTCCTTCATAGGGGTCTACGGCGTAACCTACTATATCTACCTACTCGTACGCAATACTACAAAGACCTGGCATTAATTAAGTCGGGGCGTCCGTGAACGTGACGGACTTTATAGCGACTCCTAAAACAGCCACCACCTAATCATACTAAGGTCCCGATGCGAGGAGAGTCTTTTATCACCTATAAGATGTTCGTGGACTTGTCGAACGTTGCTAGGGAGGTAGCTCGTCAAGCACTCAAACTATCATGCCTCTAAACGCATCGACGGTACTTACCTAATAACCTAGTTTAAGCGTTCAATACTTCCAGGTAAAACTCAGATGTCTTGACCCCCTCTTCAGAAAGCAGAGATTCTTTGCATGGATTAAAACACTTTCAATTAAGAACATGTTCAAATCTGAAGACTCACATGACAACTTTTATTTGCTCTGTTACGAACATTTATTTGCTCTGTTACGAACATCTTGTGGAGTTTGGTGATGGCCAGACACCCTCTATTACCAGGCGATACTGATGTTACGTATGTTGAGATTAGGAGGTCTAGTAGGAGTTTCTTCGGTAAATTAAGTGAGTATAGGAAGACTAGGATAAATCTTGAGGTTATTAAGGTGAGTGATTCACCTATCTACTTAGTTTTCGGTTACTTATCTAGCAGTGATTTAAGTGGTAAGAACCTTAGGAAATACCGTTATTTACTTAGGAAATCGGCTAATCATATTAAGAAACTTAGATGGTGGAATGATGGCGGAATGACTTATATATTAGCATACAAGAATAAATGTGATTTCATAAGTATAGCGGAGGAAAGTAAGGTTAGTGTGCTTTCCCCATACATTTTCGATAAAGGTATCAGGAAGTACGTAGTGGTTGGTAGGAGGGAGAACCTCAGCAAGTACATCAAGTATTTAATGAAGCTGTATGGTTCTGAGCATATCTACTATAAGTCTATTAATAGTCTAGAACATTTGTGTTCGGTGTTGGTAGGTAGAGCAGTGCCGTCCATCATAACAGATAAGCTGACTGTGAGCGAGTTAAGCGTGTTGAGGAGTGCATACGACGCAGGATTCTTCGAATGTCCTAGAAAAACTAATCTCAACGACCTAAGTGAGTTGCTAGGACTCTCAAAGGTCACTGTAGACATACACATAAGGAAGGCTGTGAAGAAGATAATTGATGATGTGTTTAAATTTCTACCTTAATAAGTTTTTTAATAAAACATTTTCTATTTAACATTAATAAGAGACTCGTCACCCTCTTACTAGGGGTCTCAATGGATAGCCTACAGAACTTTGAAGGAGGGATAATAACAGCGGCTCTCACCCCATTAACTCCAAGCGGTGATATTAAGGAGGATTCCCTAGCCGACTTCATAGACTTTCAAATTAAGAACGGTGTTAAGGGTTTCTTTCTTCTTGGTACATACGGTGAGGGCTTAGCAATACACCCAAGAAAACGCATGTACTTCCTGGAGAAGTTCCTGAACCAAGTACGTAGTAAAACCTTGATTATAGTTAACGTATCGAGTACAGCTCCCGAGCTCTCGCTGGAGCTAGCTAAGCACGCTGCTAGTCTCGGGGTGAGCGCTATCTCTTCACTTCCACCTATATACTACGCTCAAGATTTAGGAGGCTTAGTAAAGTATTTCTCCTTATTCTCTAAGATTGACTTGCCAGTACTCATATACAACAACCCTCAAAGACAAAACTACGATATAACTCCGTCAATCTTCGAACATATAATTCGTGAAGTACCTAACTTAAAAGGAATGAAAGACTCTAGCGGATCTATTGAGAGGGTACATAAACTGCTAAGTATTAACCGAAACAAGAATTACTTCGTTGCTATAGCTAACGATGTCATGATCCTGCACACCTTTTTGCTGGAAGGTAGTGCGCATATCTGTGGCTTATCTAATCTATTCCCTGAAATAGCCCACAAGATATACACCTCTGTATTAAGTAATGACTTGAAACCGGCCATAGAACTACAAAACATAGTTAACAACGTTCGAGAAGCTGTGAAGGAAATACCCGTGGACAGCTCAGTAGTCGTGAAGGAATTAATAAAGCTACGTGGTATTGACTTAGGTTATCCATCACTAATAAACCGTGAACTAACACAGAGTGAGAAGACTAAGGTATCAAATAAGGTCAAGTCTATAATACGTAAGTCTCTCACCATACTTGAGAAAGCAGGTATTAATATAGATTTGA
>CALIKV010000013.1 GCA_938017505.1 uncultured Sulfolobales archaeon
TGTTATGGAGTGGCTGGGAAGCCCACTGCTGAGGGGTAAGCTATACTCTCTGCTCGATCTCAGCCCAGAGGAGGCCCTCCAGCTATCCCAGAGCGTTGGCGGAGACTTTCAATCCATGCTCCGCCTCGCTGAGTTCAAGCATGCCTTCGAGCAATTCTCTAAGCTCGGCCCAGACATGGCTAGAATACTCAGCTTTAGCAACGATGGAATAGAGGTCGGGGTTGAGAAGAACCTAGCTGGCCAGCTATACCCGGGTATTCAGAAGGGCACAGTCGTAGAGTTCGAGTTCGCCAGGGGAAGCGTTGTTCTAAAAGGCCTCCTAACCTACGCTGAGGAGAGAACCTTAGGAGACTCCAAATACCTCGTCTTCTCTTTCAAGGCTGAGGAGCGCATCCCGGCGATCTTCGAGCTCCTTAAAGAGGACCTTCATGCAATACCTGGGTCACGGGTTGAGAAGAGCTTCGGGTTCAACACCTTCACCCTTTCAAACGGGAAGCTGAGCATAGATAAGGGTATTCTCAGCACGGATGGGGCGGTGAGGCTCAGCGATGGGACGACCCTGAGGATGGATAACCCTGGGGTCATGCTCGTCACCAGCGAGACCCCGCTTGAGACAGGGACGATTAACAGAATGCTCCTAACCGGAGGCATCGGGGGAACGAGTGTAATTGTCAGCGAAGAGGGAAGCGTTAAAGCATTCCATGGCGGAAGCTATCTGCCCGCTGTCGTCACCACCAGTGCGCTCGGCCTCCAGCTTGGCTTACTGGCTAAGTCGAGCGGCGAAACCTTGACGATATCTGGGGAAAGCCTCCTGGCGAGAGGAATTCAGGAACCGGGGTTGCTCAGCATCGTCTACCCGAATGGGGAGACTTCGACAGTGATCTACACCGGTGGAAGCCTTCAGATACCGTTACTCGTATACTCCACCGGAGCGTTCGTAGGTGTTCAAGAGGTTGAGACGAAGATAGTATGGACTGACATTAAGCGGAATGAGTTCTACTCTCAGATAGCTAGCATCAGCGGGATCCTTAGTGGCATACTTGGAAGAGGCTTCGCCGAGGAGCTCGTTAAAACGCTGCTGCTAAGCGGGCTAACTGATTCTCAAGCGTTAGATATAGCGAACGAGTTCGTTAGGAACGTTGAGTGGCTTAAATCGTTAAGCCCCAATAGGAGGATCGACGCCGTTAGAAAGATAACCGACTACGTTAAGAAGGGAGATAGTGCTGAGGAGGCGAGGGAGAAGGTTAAGAAGGAAAGCGAGGAATACGTTAGAAACCTTAAGCTCGAGATAATGGGTTTCTGCAACTCCATTTCTGATGTACAACTTGCGAGCGAGGTTGATGAACTCCTCAGGCATATCCTGAATACGCTTGGATCAGAAGCTACGGAATGGCTCCTGAAACTCCTGAGGGACGTCTACTACGGAGCGTTGACCAAATCGGGAGGGAACAGGGAGGCAGCTAACGATAAGCTTAGAAGCGTCGTCGAGAAGGTGCTCGATTATCCAGAGAGCAAGATGAGGAACTGCATGGTTGCAACCACGATAACATCGCAACTGATGAGGCTTGAGGAAGCGATGCTGAAAAAGATGTTGGAGGAGGCGTTAAGCTCAGGGAGCGGGGAGATAGTTGTCGGGGAGTTCGAGAAAACGATACCTGAATCAGGGCACGCAAGGTGCTGGGGGAAGTTTGAGGAGGGCCTATACTTGATCAGAGTGTTGAGAGAAGATGATGGGGAGGTCTTCGAATGGTCTAGCAGGAGGGATGAAGCAAGCGAAATCCTTAACATTAATGTTCCGGAGAAGTTTTTAAAGGAGCTTGCCGGGAAGAAGGTGAAAATCACCGTCATTAGATACGATTACTCGATGCACTTCAAATGTAAGGGTCCAAACTTCTACTTCAGCCCGAGGGAGGGGTTGATCGTAGAAGGAAGGGAGATAGAGCTGGAGAGCGTTAAGCCGCTGAGCTGGAGCACGAGATACGGGGCATCCATGATTGTTAAGCTTAAACAGAGGAGCATAGACGAGGGCGAGATATACTTCAGGTTCTCCGAAGACGGAGATTTCAGCATAACCTTCAACGAGGAGACCTCACACAAGAGAGGAGGATATAAAGCCGCATTAAGGATTGAGGAAGACCTGCTAATAATAGAGTATGAAGGCTGTGAGTCGATGGCCCCGATCTTCGTTCGAGAGTGGAAGGTTGGAGAGAAGTATTACCTTAACATCCTGGTGGAAGGGAGGGAAAAGATTGGGCTAGTCAGGGAGCTGAGGAAGGTATTCGGATACTATAACGTTGAGGTATTGAGGAAGAAGATTAAGGAAGGGGAGCTTGAGCTCGTAGCATACTTCGATAATGGAAGGCATTCCTTCTGCAGCGTTGAAACCCTTGAGATCAGCGTGCCGGAGGAAGCTACAATGCTAGAATCCATTGTGATTAGGCCTTGCCCCAAATTCTCATATTCGGAAACGCTGAGTGACAAAGAAGTCGAAGAAATAAGGAATGCTCCCGAGGCGAGGCTGGGAAGGTATGGAAGAAACTGGGTTAAAAATGCCGCAGAGGCCGGCAAACTTCCTGGGTTAAAGGGGGCGGAATTCGTGGCAGAAGAAGTTTCAATTGAAGTTACAGAGAAAAGGGTGGACTTAGTTTTCAAGACGAAGGATAATCGCCTCATAGTCGTAGAGGTTAAGTCAACTAGAGATTATGAAAGAATAGGTGATGACATTAGGAAGGGCTTGAAGCAATTGGAAGAATACAAAGAGCATATCGAAGAATATGGTCTCGACTTGAGTAAAGGGGGCTATGGTGTTGAGAGGGGAGAGAATATTAAGGCTTACATCATTGTTTACGTTTACTTCGACTTGGAGAACAAGAAAGTGGAAATGGGACGCGAATTCTTACTAGAGAGGTAGGGGAGAATAGAGCTTCCAGCCTCTCTCATCCTCTAGCCTTTTGACCTCGTCTTTCGTTAACACGACTATAATTATATATTCATCCTTGACCCGATAATACTGATATCCGGTTTTTTCTATGAGCTCATTTAACTCCTCTAGGCCCATGTCCTGAATGTAATCGTATTGAAGGACGATCTCGATGCTATGTCTCTCGCCCTTGAAATCGAAGCTGACCTCTTGTACTAGCCACTTAGATCTTTTGGGCGTTAGCCACCTCCAACTTATATTAGTTGGCTGAAAGACTCCCCTCGAGATCCTCGCAAGCCTCTTAAGGAGGACCATGCCAATGTTATCATCTATGCTAGTCTCAGCATCTTCCACTATGACCCTTTTGGTATCGAAAGGAATCAATGAACGATCTATTTCGAAATCGCTCTTCTTCATCCAGTATTTCTGGCGATCTTCTATGCTTCCTAGCAGAAGGGGCCCGTGCAGTATGGGTTCTGGCTTTTTTGAAAAGACTCCAGGCTCTTCGCAACACCAACTGCATGGATAATTAATTTCCCCATTGAAAATCCTTTCTAATATCTCCTCTGAAGCTAAGTCGGAATATTCCTGAAAGAAGTCCATTCCCCTGAGGTAATCTAAAGAGTCTATGAGGCGCTTCTTAATCTTCAGGTTCACCATCTCCATGAGATTCTGAAGGATTAGCTTTTAAGCGTAACTATTCTCTACTGTTTGAAAGGCTTAAAAAACTAATAGTTTAAAACACGCTTGAGGAAATCGACCAGCTGTTTCTCCGACCTCATTCCAACCAGCTCATGAGAATCGTTCACGACCGTCTTCGGAACACCCGTGACATTATATTTTTCCGCGAGCTCTGGGAACTCCA
>CALIKV010000014.1 GCA_938017505.1 uncultured Sulfolobales archaeon
GAGCGCGACGTTGATCAACACATCCAGAGGAGGAGTCGTCGACACTCAAGCTTTGATCAAGGCACTGAGTGAGGGATGGATAGCTGGTGCAGGACTGGACGTGTACGAGGAAGAACCGTTGCCGCCAAACCACCCACTAACGGCCTTCAAGAACGTGGTGCTAGCGCCACACGCGGCCAGCGCTACTTACGACGCAAGGCACGGCATGGCAAAGGTAGTTGTTGAGAACCTGATTGCCTTTTATGAAGGGAGAAGACCACCAACCCTGGTGAACGGGGAGGTGTCTGAGGTCAGGCCGCCTGGATTTAGTTAAGATGTGAAGCAGTTCTTAAACCCAAAAACGCTTAACTAAGCCAGGCCTTCGCTTCTTGACGTGATTTAAAAAGCCCTACGCTTTTACACAGGTTTTGAATAGCTTGAGCTGCTACCGCAGGGGGAATCCCCACGCATCATCAGTAGGTGTCCTATACCTTCCTCTCAGGACCTCCATAGCTTTATCGTAGTTGCTGTGTAGCTTCTTCGCAGCTTCTAAAGCTATATTCGCGAGCAGCACAGTATCATCGTAAGTCGCGTACGGTATTCCGTTGCTCTGAATGTAAGCGTTCCCAACAGCTAGGGAGACAACAGCGCCGGTTCCCGGAACCACGCCAGAGAAGCCCACCACCTCACTTAAATCCTCGCTCATGAAGCTCACTCCACCGAAGTCTTCGCATATGAGCTTTGCTAAGTTAGCTATAGCGGTGGATTTCTCCAGAGCCTCCTTGGAGCTCTCGAGCTTCAACACCTCTCCCTTCAAGGACTCTACTAGCACGTGCCTAACGCTCTCTAGACTCCTGCTGAACCTCGGGTACGCGTCGTCGACTTCAATATAGTTCATCTTCCCCTCCTCTAATGCATTTCTAATAGCCTCAGCGACGACTATGTTATCGTACTCCCTATTATACCTCAGGAGGGGGGAGGTCCAAATAACCTTTCCCTCCAGTGCTGGGATGAAGGCCTTGCTCTCAAGGATCACCGTTGGCGTCGCCAACACGCCTAAGGCCTTCATCACCTCGCCCTTAACGCCTAACGGGACGTTACCCTCTAAATCCTCAACAGGTCCTACCCCGGATCTAGAGCCATTTACGGTAAGTAGGATGGAGAGCGTACCCCCCTCTAGATTCACTTCCACACCTCCTACTATGTCGTCCGTTACGTCATCCTTCCTCAGGATGAAGCCCTGGATCCGCCTTGCTAGAGTATCGAGCACTGCCTCAGCTAAGGAGTACTCAACAGCTACAGGGGCTTCGAGACAGCCGTTGCCGTACATCCTCCCGAAAACCTTCAGCGTTGCTAAGTGGGGTAGGGACGCGTCAGTCCCCTCTAGATCCCTCAACATCTCGACCTCAAAAGTCGTCAAGCCTCTCCTCGGTGAGGCGCACCCAAACCCACCGTCCTCGGTCTCCACGCAGATAGTCCTCAGCGAATGCGTCGAGACCTTCCTCACGCTAGTGTTGAAATCGAAGAACTTACGGAGTAAGGCCACAGCTGACGCGTACCCGAGAGAGTCGTCCTGAATTAAACCACTGTGACTGTGGACGTGTCCAACCCCGATGTGTCCGGCTATACAGACGGTCCTGCTTGATCCAGTCATGAAGACCACGCTTAACGTGACTTGAACTTCTCTTCGTTGAAGTCCTTAATAACCAGCTTGCTCACAGCTAGAGTACCGAGAGGGTCTCCAGTCACGTTAAGCATGGTGTTTGGCATGTCTATAAGCGTGTAGACCCCAGCAATCCATCCAACAGGCTCTAGAGGTAGTCCTAAGGTTGTCATGGTTATCGCAGCGATCATTATACCCCCACCAGGGATCCCCGCGCAAGCAGCTGACCCGAGTAACCCCATCAGCAACGCTATGAACGTCTCAAGACCTCCTAACGGAACCCCGTACATCTGAGACACCCACACGGCGTAGATAGGCATTTCAGCGGCGACTGCCTGCATGTTTATGGTTGCAGCTATGGGCAGGATTAAGCTAGCAGCGTCCGTAGGCACGCCTAACTCCTTCGTGACCCTCATAGTCACTGGCAGGGTTGCTGAACTACTGCACGTAGTGAAGGCGGTTAGCATCGCCGGGTATATCTTCCTCCAGTATTGTAACGGGTTTAACCTGAGTATGCCTGCAAGCAATGCCGGATGGTAAACGAGGATTACTATGGCATAGCTAACCCATTGGGTTATGATCATCTTCCCAACAGCCGTTAGACCCATAGCGCCGACGGTCGCGACTAGGTTGGACATTAAAGCAAACACGCCTACCGGAGCATACCATAGAACGAAGTCAACGATCTTATAGATGACTGTTAGGAAGGCGCTCAGCAGTTTCTCGAGGGACTGCCTACTCTCTGGCGAGAACTTCCCAATTAGAGACACGGCGAAACCCACGAGCAAAGCCATCACTATTATTTGTAGCATGTTGAGTTCGAGGAACGGCTGGATAGGGTTCCTCGGGACAAGTCCAACTAACACGTCAATGACTGAAGCAGGCTTCGGCGCGGTCCACTCCGGCGGTGGAGGTAATTGCAAGCCAACGCCTGGTTGTATCATGTTTGCCATCACGTAGCCGGTGGCGGCGGCTAGGAGGCCCATTATGAGCCAGTACACGAAGAACCCTCCGAATATCTTGCCAAGCCTCGCGTAAACCTTAACGGTAGTGACGGCCCACGCGATAGATACGAACACTAACGGCCCAACAATGAACTTCAGTAGGTATATGAATATATCTCCCAGAAACTTTATGCTTGTGATAGGCTCACCGACGAACCAACCGACTATAAGGCCTAGGAGTGTTGCCACCAGCATTGCTAGAGGTCTCTTACCAGGTTTCAAAGCTAGTTCCAGCTCAGCCCCGACCTCTTTAGTGTCAGAGGTAGAAGCCATGGATTACCACACATATAAATCTCCCTAGGGTTTATAAACCTTAAATACTGCCCGCGGACTTAGGTGGTTAAGCCGTGATCACGTTAAGAGGTCCTGTTCACCTGGAGGGGGTGATTGTTTTAAGTGGTTGTAGGCTATCAGTGGGTGAAGTGCCATACCTAACCACAACACATCCGATACTCCTGGTTCACCCTTAACTAGCTCAAGGTAATTAAGGTTGATTCAGTCAGGATCGATCAAGCCGCTGTCGAGAAGCCTCCTCACGTGAGGGTTACTGTGTTTCTCACTGTTGAGCGTTGTGAGGTCGCCGTGGCCTGGGAGGACGACAAGGTCTCCAGGCAGCTCGACAAGCTTCTTTAAAGAAGACCTCATCTTACTCGCAGAGCTCTCCGGGAAGTCCGTCCTGCCCACAGTGCCTTTAAATAGGGTGTCACCGGTGATTAGGAACTTGTCCGTCAGGATGCAGAGACTCCCCTGCGTATGTCCCGGTGTGTGAATGACCCTGACTTTAAACCCCTTAACAAGCTTCACGGTCATGCCGTCGTGAACGTGCATTACGTCTCCTGGCTCTTCGTATATGTCACCGTAGTATAGCTCGGCGATCCCCCTATGCCTAGAGATGAGATCAACGTCAAGCTCGTGCATGTAGAACCCCACGCCAAGTAGCCTGCAGAGCCTGCCAGCGTAGAATATATGGTCAAAATGGCCGTGGGTTGCGATGACGAAGCGCGTGTCAGTGAGTCCCAACCGCTTCAACGCGGATGTGATGTCCGTCAAGCGGACGCCTGGATCCACTATAAAACCGGTATCCCCAACGTAGATAATATAAGTGTTTGTGCCCAGAGGGCCTCCCGTGATCCTATAGTATTTCAAGGCGTCACGCCCTTCCGATAGCGTTCCGAGAAGGTCGTATTTAAATAACGACGCTCCAAGAGCTGTTTCACGTCTTTCAACTAGGCATTGCAGGCGCTTTACGGCGGCTTCCGGCCTTAACAACCCATCAAAATATATATGTTGCCACGGCGTTATCACTGTGAGTGGGGTGTCTGTGTGGAGAGGGTTGACACCGTTCTAAGCGGGGGGTACGTCGTAACTCTCGACGAGTTTAACCGCGTTATCCCTAGAGGGGCTGTGGCGATTAGGGACGGCGTTATCGTAGACGTGGGTGTGGAGGATGACATCAGAGGGAGGTACGTGGGTGAGGAGGTCGTGGAGAGAAGACATCACGTCATAGTCCCTGGTTTGATTGACTGCCACACACATACGCAGCAGTATCTGCTCAGGTCTGCTATAAACGACGCGATGCTTCAACTACCTCCTGTCTGGACTAAGGTGTTGGTTCCTTTCGAGAGGGTGATGGGGGAGGACCTGGCGAGACTCTCGACGCAGGCAAGCATCCTCAACATGCTGAGGAACGGCGTGACCTACTTCATAGAGGCAGGAGCCCCGTATCCTGAGACCCTTGCGCAGGAGGTCCTGAGGTCAGGGATTAGAGGCGTAGTTACCTACGCTACGTACGACGTCGCTGAGGGGAAGGTTGCGGAGCCCGGCGACGTAGTGAGGAAGGTCGAGGAGCTCTACAGGAGTTACAGCGGTAGGGGCGGTAATCTACGTGTGTGGATGAGCATAAGGCAGGTGATGATGGTGACTGAGGAGCTGATGGAAGCGGTTATTGAGATGGGCAGGAAGTACGGCGTTGGCCTCACACTACACTTGGGTGAGTATCAGGGGGAGGTTGACTACACGCTGGCTAAACATGGTCGAAGGCCTCTTGAGTATTTAGTGGAGAGAGGCCTTAGACACGTCAAGCCCGTGGTCATAGCCCACGGGGTGTTCTTCTCGCCAAGCGAGATCGAGCTCCTCAGGAGATATGGGATGGGGGTCTGCTGGTGTCCGACGGTCGACTCCTGGTTGATGGGGCCTCACTGGGCGGGGTTCACGGGAATAGAGGGGTTAAGGATAGGGTTGGGCAGTGACGGAGGGGCCTGGGGCAGGCTAGACATACTGCATGAAGCGAAGGTGGCTAAGGCCCTCGGGAAGGCGGTGGCTAACGCCATCTCGTACTTCAAGGCAGGCCTGGATTCCAACGCTTTGCTGGGCATGGCGACCGGCTCAAGGGGGCTGATGACGGGGGAGAAGGTCGGGAGGGTGGAGAAGGGCTACGCAGCCGACCTCACGATCCTTGACGCGAGAACGGTCAAGACGTTGCCGCTCAACAACCCTGTAGACTCGGTAGTGAATTACCTGGAGGGCGACAACGTCACGGACGTCGTGATCGGGGGAAGGCTGGTGGTCAGGAACGGTAGAATATCCTCAATGGATGAGGAGGGGGTCGTGAGGGAATTGCTGGAGAGGGAGGGGGAAGTGAAGGAGAAGCTCAGGGAGCTGACGAAACAGCTTAAAGTGTTGAGCGCTTAGCTAGAGGACTTCTAGGACGCACCCCGATCTCGAGGGTTAAAGGTTTTAAGCCCGCTTAAGATGTTATTATTGCTGTGGTATTATGAACGTTATGAGGCACGTCTCAGTTGCCTTAGGTAAGGAGCCAGCGGACCTAGTAGTCATTAACGGAAATATCGTGAACGTCGTCACGAAGGAGGTGTACGAGGGAGGGGTTGCGGTAGCGGACGGCAGGATAGTTGCTGTAGGTGACGTTGACTACACGATAGGCAGTGGCACGAAGGTGATCAACGCTGAGGGGGCTTACATCACACCAGGGCTGATAGACGGGCACGTTCACGTGGAGACGAGTCTCATGACGTACTCCAAGTTCGCTGAGGCTGTTCTGCCTCGTGGGACCACGGCTGTCGTGAGCGACTTCCATGAGGTAGGGTTGGTGTCTGGAGTGAGGGGTATTAAGGCAATGGTTGAGGAGGCAAGGAAGACGCCGCTGAGGCTCTACTTCCTAACCCCCGTCAGGTTACCGTTCCATCCAGGTCTGGAGACCGTGGGTGGCGAGTTAGGACCTAATGATGTGGAGGAACTCCTGAAGTTCCCGGAGACGGTGGGTTTAAGCGAGATCGTGGCGATGAACCTACTCCTCAGTGACCAGGACTACCTAGCGGCGGTCGAGGTTGGCAGGAAACACAGGGTAACCCTGGAGGGCCATGCACCAATGATTAAGGGTCAAATGCTTTCAGCCTACGCCGCCTTCGGGATAAGATCCGACCATGAGTCGTTCACCGCTGAGGAGGCGTTGCAGAGAGTGAGGAACGGCCTCAGGTTAATGATGAGGGAGGGATCCGTTGCTAAGAACCTCCACGAGACTGTTAAGATCGTAGTGGAGAAGCACGTCGACCCAAGGTACGTTTTAATGATCACCGACGACGTCGACGCCCCGGATCTGTTAAGCCAGGGCCACCTCGACCACCTAATACGGAGGGCTGTGGAGGAGGGCGTCGATCCATTAACCGCTCTCCAGATGGTCACAATCAACACTGCTGAGAACTATAGGATCGATCATGAAGTAGGGATCCTGGCGCCTGGCAGGTATGGTGACATACTTATAGTCAGTAATTTGGAGAGGTTTAACGTGAAGACAGTCATTACTAACGGTGAGGTAGTGGCTCGGGATGGGAGGGTTATTAAGGAGTTGCCTCCGGTGAAGCATGACCCCTCGCTCCTTAACACAGTTAAACTTGTTAAGAGGATCTCGCCCGAGGATCTGAAGTTCAGGACTGACAGGAGGTCAGGCAGGGTACGAGTGGTGGTAATGAGGGTGCCGCCTCATATACCGATCATTGAGCATGACGAGGAAGTTGTGGAGATAGTTGACGGAGTGATATATCCCGATCCTCAGAGGGACATCGCGCAGATATCCGTCGTGGAGAGACATGGCAGATCAGGAGGGGTTGGGACAGCGTTCATACGGGGCTTCAACATAAAGAGGGGTGCTATAGCATCCTCAATGGCTCACGACAATCATAACATAGTGGTTCTAGGGGTTAATCACAGTGACATGGCCCTCGCAGTGAATAGGATCGCTGACCTACAGGGAGGCCAGGTCGTCGTGGAGGGTGGTAAGGTAGTGGCTGAGCTACCGCTACCTGTGGCCGGATTAATGACGGACGAGCCGCCCCCAAGAGTCGCAGAGAGTGTTGAGACGCTCAAGAAGGCCGCGCAGAACCTCGGCATAACCATCTACCATCCCTTCATGTTCCTCATATTCATACCGTTAGCAGCGATTCCGCTGTACGCAGTGACGGATAAGGGGTTTGTAGACGTGCTGAACCAGAAAATAATAAGCCCGATAGTTCAGTACCTATAGTATTGTTTTTTACTTTAAAGGACGGCTTCACGGCTGTCTAGATCGTAATAACATCCTCCCCGCCCTGAAGGGGATGGGCTTAGGTCGTTGCCATCGGTCAAGGGGGAATGGAGCCGCCGGCGGGGTTTGAACCCGCGACCCCCGGCTTACAAGGCCGGTGCTCCACCAGGCTGAGCTACGGCGGCCCCCATTTATTTGTGTTTACTTAAAGCCTTATAATGTTTATCCTTAGAGGTTAGTAGTTGGGGTATGTGTTTGAGGGTTAAGTTGATTGTTTCCCTAGGTCCTTCATCGAGCTCCAGTAAGGTTATTGAGTCTCTGGTTCGTGAAGGGGTTTCGGGTTTCAGGATTAATTTGGCGCACGGAAGCTTGAGTGAGTGGCGTGAGTTGATTGGTAGGGTCAGGAACGCTGAGATTTCTTTAGGTAAGTTCACGACGGTGATCGTCGACATCAAGGGCCCCTCGCTGAGGTTAGGCGATTTTCCTGGAGTTCTTCACGTTAGTGCGGGTTCCCTCATCGATTTCTGCGTCTCCGGGTACTCGTTAGCCGAGTTGAGGGTTCCGTTCCCTCACAGCGAGATCCTTGATGAATTGTCTGTCGGCGACCTCCTCGTCACGGATGACGGTAGAGCTCGATTCAAGGTCGTTGACGTCTCGAAGGAGTGCTTCAAGGCTCAAGCACTGTCCCCCTGCGACTTGAGATCTAGGAAGAACATAACCTTCCCTGGGAGGGAGTTTAAGCTACCTTACTTGACGAGCGAGGATGCCGAGGCTCTCAAGGCGTTATGCGTTGAGGGGATTGACTACGTCGGTGCGAGTCTGGTTAGGAGGGCGAGGGACGTTGAAGAGCTGAAGGATCTCCTCAGAAGCATCGGCTGTGACGCATTAGTAGTGACGAAGATCGAGACCAGGGACGCCGTCGAGAACCTCAGCGAGGTTGTCGAGGCGTCGGACGCCGTCCTCGTTGCCAGGGGCGATTTAGGCATGAACTTCGGTCTAGAAGAAGTCCCGATACTCCAGAGGAGGATAGTTGAGGAGTCGCTTAGAATGGGTAAGCCCGTTATCGTAGCGACGCAACTCCTAGAGTCCATGATTAACAACCCAGTCCCCACCAGGGCTGAGGTCTCTGACGTGAGTAACGCCGTCATGGAAGGCGTTGACGCGCTTATGCTAACTGGCGAGACAGCAATAGGTAATTATCCTGTCGAGGCTGTTAGGTGGTTGAGAAGGGTTGTGGATAGGACGGAATCCGTTTATAAGCCACACATCCAGAGGACGAGTGAGCACGTTAAGAAGTCGCTGAAGAAGAGGTACGCTAAGGGAGTTGTCGAGCTGGCTGAGGATCTAAACGGGGTGCTGGCGATTTACTCTATGAAGGGCACGACGGTCTTTTCAATAGCTTCGCTAAGGCCTAGGACACGCTTTTACGTAGCGGTTCCTAGCGTCAACGTAGCTAGAAAGCTGTCGATAGTCTGGGGCACTGATGTCAGGGTTATTGAATCAAGTGATTATATGGAAGGCCTTGAGAAACTATACACAAACCTCCTTGGAGAGGGCAACATCCAGGAGGGTGAGGTAGTCGTCCTAGCATACGGCTTGAAGGAGAGGGAGCAGGTGATCAAGGTTAGGATGACGGGAAGTCAACAAACTTAAAATAGAGCTTGAAGGTAATACTTTGTGAGCTGAGGCGGATGTCTAAGAAATCGAGGAAGGAGGCAGGGAAGGTAATTAAGAAGAAGTCGGGGAGGATCACATATAAGCTGAAGAGGGTCGACGTCATCATTCTAGTGGGCATCGTAGCCCTCATCGTAGCCGGGATGTATCTAGTGTTTTTCGGAGTCCCCTCAACCCCCGCAACAAGTACTCAGACTGTTACGAACCCCCTGGAGATCCTCAGGAGGGACGTGACCTCTGTCTTCATAAGTAATTACACTAACACATCCCTAATCGTTATGTACAGCGTCAGGGGGAATTACGCACTTAACACATCCCTCTCCATAGCCGATTCCGTGTTCGTTACAGCGATTTACAACAGGGAGAGAGGCTGCCGGTTCGTGTACTACGACGCAACACCATACATGAGGCTGATCCTAAGCAAGTTAGGGATCGAGTCCTTCCAGGAAGGCAACACCACCTTACCGCCTAAGGTCAGTAAGCCTGAGGAGCTCCTCATTAACGTTTTGAGGCTAGAGCAGAGGAACGCCTCCTTAACTAAGACCTACCTACGTGAGGAGGATCTCCCCGTAACACTATCGACAATCAATCTAAGCTCAGCCTCACTCAATAAAATCAACACAGTCACTGCAAGGAGGGCTGCAGAGGTCTTCATCTATGCGGTGACTGAAGGCGACTCAAGCTTGTCCGTCACCCTCTGGGTTGATAAGGAGACTCGAGTGCCTCTGAAGGCCAGGGTAGTCTTAAGAGACGGCGAACTCGTATTCACGCTGACCAGCGTAGGGGTTATTTAACCTGGTGTAATGGTTATTTAGGTGTTAACGTTGGAAAACAGAAGACCAGCCATAAGGTTACCTACCAAGGACGTTGACCCGCGTAAGCAGGCAGCTCAGGATAGACTTAAAAACGTCAGGCACGTCATCGCCATTACCTCAGGTAAGGGGGGTGTTGGGAAGTCGTTCATAGCTTCTAACCTGGCTCTGGCGCTGAGGACTCTAGGGTATGAGGTAGGTCTGATGGACATAGATTTCCATGGACCCTCAGCCCCGAAGATGTTGGGTATAAGGAACCAGAGGTTAATAGCCCTCTCAGAGGGCATACAGCCAGCTACAGGACCTCTGGAGCTCAAGGTGATGTCCCTAGACTTCCTCCTGGAGAGCGATGACACCCCGGTAATCTGGAGGGGGCCCATAAAAACCACTGCGATATTCCAGTTTGTGACAGACGTGTCGTGGGGCGCCCTGGATTACCTAGTTATAGACATGCCCCCGGGAACAGGTGACGAGGCAATAACGGTAGCTCAGGAACTGCCGAAGATGGACGGGATTATCTTCATCACTATACCTTCGGAGGTCTCCGTGCTTGTCGTGGGCAGGTCTATAGCGTTCTACAAACGCCTGGGGAAGGAGCCGATAGGCGTAATCGAGAACATGTCAGCCTTCTACTGCCCCGACTCAGGCAAGACGTACAAGGTATTTGGCAAGAGCTCGGGGAAGGTTCTCTCAGAGAAGTATAAAATACCGCTACTCGCTGAGATACCCCTAGACCCTAGGATAGGCGAGGTCAACGATGAAGGGAGACCCTACGTCCTGACGTACCCGGACTCCCCCATCACACAGTCTTTCAGGGGTATCGCAACTAAGGTGATAGAGATACTTGAGAGTGTGGAAAAAGAGGGGGGGAACCCAGCCGAGTGACTGTCCCCACCCCACACACGGGACTCTCACCCCCACGTTTGACTGTTCCAACCTATAACTACCTTGTTCCTCAACATGGCCACGTGCAGAGTGCCGTCATAGTACTTATTGGAGACTCCCCTAACCCTCAAAACCTCATTAACGGACTCGACGCTTAATTGCAGCGGGTCATGAGCGTCTGACGCGATTAAGTAGTTGCACGCGTAGCCGAAGGAAGGTATCCAGGTCCAGTACTCCCTGACCACTCTGAAAACCTCTCTTAAACTCCCTACGATCTCCCTGTAGACATTGGGGAAGAAGAACGAGTTGCCCGCTTGAGTAGCGAGAATCCCATCAGTCTTCATGAGTTTCTTCAGTTCAGAGTAGAACTCTACGGAGTAGAGCTTACGTCCAATCTCAGGGCCGTATGGGTCGGTTAGGTCGTTAATTACGACGTCAAATTGATTGCTGGGTGTTTCCCTTATATACTTAAGTCCATCCTCGATGACTACCTTAGCTCTAGGGTCGTTGAATGACCCTCTATGCATGAAGTCCAGGTACTTCCTAGCGAAATCTACTAACTCCCCATCGATGTCAACCATGATGACCTCCTTAACGGTCCTGTGTTTTAGGACCTCCCTCAAAGTCGCGCCTTCACCACCACCTATTATCAGGGCTCTTCGCGGGTCAGGATGTGTCGTCATGGCCGGCTGGACCAGCGACTCGTGATATATGTGCTCATCCGCTTCAGTTGACTGTATATAACCGTCAAGAACTAACCCCCTCCCAAAGTCTTGAAACTCAACTATCTGTACTTCCTGATACTTAGTCCTCGCCGTTAATATTACTCTCCTAACGCCCGCCACCATCGCCGTGTTAGGAGCTACTCCCTGAAGCAAGACGATCCCCAGCTTAACCTCGCTCAACCATTTCACCTAAACATATCCTAGGAAAGCCAAGTTTTAAACTGTCCGCGAGCGCGTCGCATTTAACCTAGAACTACTATGTACGGGGTTGACTTAGAAGCTCGCTACATATCTTAAGGCCGACCTCACTCAACTTGTAGTACCTGACGTTAGTTACGAATGACTCGGTCCCTTGCGATCTCACCCTGCACATTGCTCTCAGCGGGCATGCGCTGCACAGACATCGCGTGCCTGCGTCAACGACGACCAGTAACCCATTGCTGATCAGGGCCGAGAAAACTAGGTTAATGTCATTATCCGCTAGCTTGAGTTTACTCGCTAGCTCGCTTGTTGTGAGAACCTTCAACGTGCATATAAGCCTGAGAGACCTGCTCACTACCTCCTCAATCACGCTCAACGGGGCTACTCCCTCAGAACTACCTCCTCGTTGTTCCGCGGTAAGTGAACCTCGACATCGTTGAAGGTCTCTTTAACCTTACTCATGAAAACATTCCCGGCTTTCTCGCTTGTGTGGACGATTACAACGTGCGAGACCCCTTTAAACCCCCTCAGCAACTCTAGAAGCCCGTCAAGGCCTGCATGACTTGAGAAGTCGAACCACTGTACTCTAGCCTTAACAGGACCCACCTCCTCGGAGGGAATGCCTTCCTCTAACAAGGATCTTCCAGGCGTCCCTGGCGCTTGGTAGGAGACCATGAAGACGGCGTTTCCAGGATTCCCGGCAAGTCTCTTCAGGTAGTAGAGCGCAGGGCCTCCCTTAAGCATCCCGGCAGACGCCACGACCACGTTCCCGCCTCCCTCAGCAACCCTCCTCCTCTGGGAAGGTCTGACCACGGGCTTGAACTCCTCCTTGGACTTCAGGAGCAATTCATACTTGTTTATGTACTCAGGGTAGCTCACTAACACCTCATATATTTGCCTTACCATCCCGTCGTAATACACGTCACCCTTAAACCTCTCGCAAAGGAGCGAGAGTATCTCCTGCGCCCTACCGAGGCTGAAGGCCGGGATCAGTACGTTACCTCCCCTATCCGTGACCTCTCTGAGAGAGTATATGAACTCATTCTCAACAAGCTCCCTTGACGGGTGTTCAATCCAGCCGTACGTCCCCTCAATGATTACAGCGTCCGCCGTGAGTCCGGGGTTACTGGCCCTCGGAATAAGCCTCGTGTCTATGGTGTTCACGTCCCCTGTGTAGATCACCTTGTAGTCATTGACCTCAACGTAAACCATGGAACTGCCCGGTATATGCCCGGCGTTGATCAGCTTAACTGAGTAGCCCTCAACATCTGCTTCAGCCCCGTACGAGTACTCGTAGGTGTTCTCAAGCATGTTAATTAGGTCTGCCTCCTCGTAAGGGAGGTAGTAACCGGAGATCTTGATGAAGTCCCTTATCATGAGCTCGCTAAGCCTCTTAGTCAGACCTGTAGTCACCACAGGCACTCTCCCAGCGACGCCGAGTAGTGGCGCGGCTCCTACGTGGTCTAGGTGAGCGTGAGTTAAGACAAGCCCCGCTACGTCGGTAGGCCTCACGTGCTCGGGAAGCCTCGGTTCGTCGTTCTCGTCGAAATTCACACCGTAATCCATTAGGAGGAACCGCTTATCATCATGCCGGAGGCCCACTGCTGCCCTACCTACCTCACGGCCACCGCCGAATATCCTTACCTTGAGCACTTCAAACCCTATATATAGGTTAACCAAGGAATTAATATTTTAGGAAACCCGAGTAGTAACTGGTGATGTGAATGTTCCCGACGAACCCGAGGGAGTTAAGGAGGAGAATGAAGCAGCTAGGCATTGACGCTGAGGAGTTAAGGGGTGTTAGATCTGTCACAATAAAACTACCTGATAAGGAAGTAATAATAAGGGATCCTCAAGTCACGGTTATGAAGATCCAGGGCCAGAAGATATACTACGTGAGTGGCGGTATTGAGGAGGCCGTCAGTGAAGAGGCCTCCATCGAGGCACCTGTGATAAGTGAAGACGATATAAAGTTCGTCATGGAGCAGACAGGAGTCACTAGGGAGGAGGCTTTGAATGCGTTAAGGAGGGCTAACGGAGACATACCGCAGGCGATACTGCTGCTCACGGGGAAGTAACCCGCTTTAGAGTACATGCGATTCAGCTGCCAGGCCCGCGCTCCAGGAACCACCTCCTCAACGACCTTATCAGTTCCTCGGGATTCGACTTCAGGGATACCACGAGCGGCAGTCCCTCCCTGTCAGCCAGTCTAATGGCCAATGGATCAACCCTCCTGGTTCCGTGAAGAACCACCACAAGTGGCTTGATAGGGCTCACCCTCACCGATATCATGGGGGATCTGCCAGTGCTCACCTTAGTGAATATCAGAGCTCTTCTTGAGGTAGTCCCCATTATCTGCCAGAACTCATTGCCGCTTAGCCTCTCTATCGCCTCTAAACTGTCGAGGACCGTATAACCGTATATGTCCAGATCCCTAGGGACGACGGAGTTTATCACGAAGCCCTCAACAAGAGCTATTAACTCATGTAGCTTCATGGGAATGCCGAAGTCCTTGATATCCATTATCGCCCCTATGCTTAAGTTAAGGGAGTTAGCTATCTGCTTGATAGTCGGGTAGCCCTTAGACTTATCAAGGACGATTAAAGCCCTAACAAACCTCCTCACGAACTTAACCCCTGGCGATCTCCTGCCTTTCTCATAATCACTAATCACGGACGCGCTAACCCCCATGAAGACCCCTACATCGTTTTGCGTTATCTTGAAGGTCTCTCTCCACCGCTTGAGAGACGCCCCGCAATTCTCACTCATAACTATATCTCCGGCGATCCTTTGGGCTATCAGCTCAAGCACGAAGTCATACGTCAATGAGACTCACTAAGAATCCTATTCTTAAAAGAAATATAAAGGATGCAGGCGTTTCCCTGCACTAACGCACAGCGTCCTCACCGTGAGATGTTCAGTTATTTACCTCTGTGTAGTTAGAGTTTGGGATGTGTCTTGAGTGCGCATATGGAGAGGTATGCGAGGCAGTTAGAGTTGCTTGGTCCTGAGGGTCAGGAGAAGTTGCGGGGGGCTAGGGTTGTGATAGCTGGCGTTGGTGGTTTGGGATCCGTGGTCTCGATGTACTTAGTGGCTGCCGGCGTCGGCCATATCGCTTTATTCGATAACGGCACTCTGGAGATCCACAACCTGAACAGGCAGATCATGTATGACGAGGAGGGCTTAGGGATGTATAAGGTAGTAGCGGCCGTTAAGAGGTTGAAGAGACTTAACAGCGAGATCGAGGTGGTTGGTTATGCCGAGGACGTGAGGTCTGGGAAGTTTAGGGAGGAAGCGAGTAGAGCCAACCTGATAGTTGACTGTCTTGATAACTGGGCCTCACGAATAGTGATTGATAAAGTCTCGTGGGCTCTGCGTAAGCCCTTAGTTCATGGCGGTGTATCGGAATTCTACGGTCAGGTCACGACCATAGTCCCGGGCATTACTACGTGTCTTAGGTGCGTCCTGAACCTGAGTGAGGAGAGAACGAGCGTGGCTGCTGCGAGACCTCTTCAAATCATAGGACCTACTCCTGGAGTAGTAGGAGCTATCGAGGCCGTTGAAGCTATAAAACTACTTACAGGGAGTGGCGAGCTACTCACTAACAAGCTCTTGATAGTGGATCTTAAGAGGATGGAATTCACTACTTTAAGGCTGGTAGCCAGCGAGGAATGCCTGTGTTAGACCGTCAAGCGTTAAGTATTAGCGAGGTCCTGCAGGTTGAGCGTTAGGGATGACTTATGCGATTTCCTAGGTAGGTTGCTTGAAGCCATTGTGAAGTGGTCTAAAGAGAACCTTAACAGGCACGGTTGGTTCGTGTCACATCCTGAGTCTTACGAATGGTGGGGAGGCTTCAGAGACCCTTTCGAGATAAGCGTGTCAGCGATACTAGTCCAGCTCAGCAGGTGGGAAATAGTCGACGAGGCCTTAGGGAGGCTCAGAGGGAACGGCCTGCTGAACCCATACACGCTCTCCAAGGCCGACCAGGAAGTCGTCAAGGAGCTAGTCAGGGGCGTCGGCTTCTATGAAACCAAGTCCAGGGTCCTCAGGGAGTTCTCTCAACTAGTCGTCAGTAAGGGGGGTTGGGATGCGTTCATCGACAGAGACTTAACTGAGGTCAGGGAAGACCTAATCAGCTTGAGAGGGGTCGGGCCTGAGACTGCCGACGCTATACTCCTCTTCGCGGGGAACAAGCCGGTCCTGCCGGTCTCCAGACTGGCGAGGAGAGTCCTCTCAAGGATAGGTCTAGATATCCCCAGGAACTACACACAGGCTCAGAAGCTCCTCGAGAGTTGCATGCCAAAGAATCTGAGGGATTATAAGATGTTCCACGCTGCGTTAGTTTCCATAGCTAAGACGCACTGTAGGATTAAGAAACCGTTATGCGTTAAATGCCCTCTGAGCGCGCTCTGCACATTTACATTACAGGGTCCATTCCAACAAGCCGTAGAACATCCCTATTCACGCTGAAGTGTTCGGGCTAGTTGTCGGGGTGATTACTCGCCGATTACTTGAACAAATACCCTCCTCGTCCTAGGACCGTCTAACTCTATCAGCATTATATCCTGCCACAAGCCCCTTGCCAGACCCCCGCTCCTCACCGGTAGGAACCTGCCGGAGCCTATAACGCTCGACGCTATGTGGGCGTAAGCGTTATCGTCGATTTCGTCATGCCTCCAACCACAACCAGGTCTGAACGCCTCTGTAATCCACTTAACGTAGTCCTCAACTATCCTAGGCTCATACTCGTTCAGGATCACTGCTACCGTCGCGTGGGGGGCATGTATCAAGCAGAAACCCTCCTTCACACCACTCCTCGTAACGGCTCTCTCAACCTCCCTCGTTATCTTGATCACCTGGACCCTCTTCTCACTCTTTAAAGCCAGCTCCTCTCCATACACCCTCATGACTTAAACCCCAGCGCATAAGGTGAGGCCTTAACGCGACTAACGCGCTTTACGTTTATTTCCTCTTCGGAGGTCTTGGGTTTACTCTTATGACGAACTCAGGCTTCCCCTTCGTAGCGGTGTTCTTGTAGTGATTGAATATTCCATTGCATTTAGGGCACTGAAGTCTCCTCACCTCATAGTTGCGGAAACCCCAAGGTGCTCTCAGAACCTTGAACTCGCCTTCATAACCGCAATAAGGGCATTTAACCACGAGATCACCATGTATTACTATCGTAGCTTTTAATATAAATGACTCATATTGTTTTGAGGGGCCGTAGTTTAGCTTGGTAGAATGCGGGGTTCGGGTCCCCGTGGTCCGGGGTTCAAATCCCCGCGGCCCCACCAAGTAACGAATTCTCGTGAAGAACACCAAAAGAATCTTTCCTCTCGGATTTCTCATAGGCAACAATCCTTAAACTTAGAGAAGACGAAAATTTATTTAGGTTTGACTAACTTAATTCACGGTGGTTCTGTGTGAAGGGCTGGTGGGGTAAGATACTGAGAATTAACTTAAGTGAGGGTAGGGTCAAGGCTCAGGACTACCCTCCTGAAGCTGCTTTATCCTTTATAGGCGGTAGGGGATTAGCTGCTAAGATACTGTGGGATGAGGTAAAGGGTGTCGACCCGCTCGGGCCGAATAACAAGCTGGTCTTTGCATGCGGTCCTTTCAACGGACTCCCGACGCCTAGCGGCGGTAAGATGGTTGTCGCCGCTAAGAGTCCCTTGACCGGCGGTTATGGTGACGGTAATTTAGGCACTATGGCGAGCGTTCACTTGAGGAAGGCCGGGTACGACGCCTTAGTCGTTGAGGGTGTGGCTAGAAGACCAGTCTACATTTACGTGGAGGATGGGAACGTCAATATCTTGAGTGCTGATGGTTTGTGGGGTAAGACAGCTTTCGAGGCTGAGAAGAGTCTTAAGGAGGTACATGGCAGGAACGTTGGCGTGTTGAGCATAGGACCTGGTGGTGAGAACCTGGTTAAGTATGCGGTGATCGTGTCTCAGGAGGGGAGGTCGGGCGGTAGACCCGGGATAGGCGCTGTGATGGGTAGTAAGAAGCTTAAGGCTGTTGTGATCAGGGGTTCTAAGGAGATACCCGTCGCCGATAAGGAGTCGCTAACTAGACTTAATCAGGAGGCTTATAACGCGGTGCTGAATTCCCCCAGCTACTCGTTCTGGCGTAGGCAGGGCACAATGGCTGCTTTGGAGTGGTGTAACGAGAACTCGGCGTTACCTGTGAGGAACTTCAGCGACGGGGTCTTCGAGTTCGCGAGGAGTATAGACGGCTACGCCATGGAAGGGATGAAGATCAGCCAGAGGGGATGCCCTTACTGCAACATGACCTGCGGCAACGTAGTGCTTGACGCTGAAGCTAGGGAGAGCGAGCTTGATTACGAGAACGTGTCGCTCTTAGGGTCTAACCTGGGCCTGGGTAAGCTGAATGAAGTGTCGGTTCTTAATAGACTGGCTGATGAGTTAGGTTTAGACTCGATTTCGCTTGGAGGGGTTATCGGGTTCGTTATGGAGGCTAAGGAGAGAGGCCTCATAAAGGATCCTGAGGCACCTGAGTTCGGCGACTTCAAGAAGGCAAGGGAGTTAGTGTTGAACATAGCCTACAGGAGGACTGATTTAGGCAGGCAGGCGGCTGAGGGGGTGAAGCGCTTGAGTGAAAGAGTTGGAGGCAAGGAGTTCGCAATGCACGTTAAGGGTCTGGAGGTCAGCGGTTATAACTGCTTTGCGTATCCCGCCATGGCTCTGGCCTACGGGACCTCCTCCATAGGCGCTCACCATAAGGAGGCGTGGGTCATCGCGTGGGAGATCGGCACGGCCCCGATGGAGGTTGAGAGGAGGCAGGCGGTTCGGTACAGCGTCTCATATAACCCCGAGAAAGCGGCTAAGGTCGTAGAGCTGCAGAGGTTGAGAGGGGGCATGTACGAGATGCTTACGGCCTGCAGATTACCCTGGGTTGAGGTAGGTCTAAGTATAGAATACTACCCGAGGTTATTGGAGGCTATAACAGGGGTTAAATACTCCTGGGACGACATCTACAGAGCGGCGGACAGGGTCTACGCTTTGATAAGAGCGTACTGGGTTAGGGAGTTTAACGGGAGGTGGGGCAGGGAGATGGACTACCCGCCTGAGAGGTGGTTCACAGGAGGCCCTAAGAGCGGCCCGTTTAAAGGCCAGCACCTGGACAGGAGTGAGTATGACAAGCTACTAAGTGAGTACTACAGGTTACGCGGCTGGGATGAGAGAGGCATACCGAGGAGAGAGACTCTTGAGAACCTAAACCTAGGCTTCGTGATACCTGACCTAGAGAAATACGTGGAACTCAATTAACGCCTACCATCCCACTAATTTATCGAGAGGGACAAGACTTATGAGAATAAAACTCTTCGGCGTTTTCGCCCACCTAGCAAGGGCTAGCGAACTAACAGTGGAAGTTGAAACGCCGAGACCCATCAGAGAGATCCTCAGGGAGGTCGTTCCTAGATATGATGAGTTCCCGGATAAGATAATAATGGTTAATGGGAAGCCCGCCAGCGATGAGACTCTGGCCAGTAACGAGGACGAGATAAAGGTGTTACCAGTGCTTAGCGGTGGTTAAATGAATCAAGCGTTAACCGGGGATCTTAAGACCTTACTTAATGCCGAGCTCGTTCACTCTCTCAATCATCTTTCTCATACACTCAACAGCTTTCTTCTCGTCGTAGTTGCTAGGGTTCACACATAACGTGTTGAACCCCTGACTCTCATATCTCCTCTGAGTACCACATGACCTCCCTTGACACGTACTTATCTTATGACACATCAGTATCACAACCCTAAATTCCTCGTGCATGATTGTTCTTGTTTTACCTCGCTTGCTGTCTACGTGGCTCACCGTGTTCACAGCTCCTCTTAGGGATGCGTGTTTAGGGCTGCTTCAGGAAGTCCTCTCGTGGCGGGGAGAAAATCTCCAGGAGCGTTGTCTTCCCGGGGCCTGGGTTATAGGCCTCATGCGGTTCGTTCGACTTGAAGAGATACGCATCGCCTTCGGAGACCAATACCTCACCACTAGACGTCTTGAAGATGATTCTTCCCCTGATTACATAGCCTGCCTGCTCATGGACGTGCGAGTGCATAGGCACCCTAGCACCCTCATCGATCTCGAAATAGACTAACATTAAGTTAGCTCCATGAACCAGAATCTGTCTCTTAACACCGCTTATCGGTTCCTGCGGCTTTACGACGTGTCTTGAAACGTGCATCAAGGTTCTCACACATGAATACCTCTGTAAAGCATTAAAATACCTTGCCATGCATCAACACGAGCCAAACAGCTTATTTGTCTATCCTTGATAGTCTTACGGGGCTTAAGTGTTTACGTGGCTATACGTGGCTGGTTTAGCGACTGCCGCCTGCCTTGCCTGGTCTATAGGAGCCAACGACATGGCTAACTCTACAAGCATTGTTGTGGGGTCAGGCGTTCTCAGATTTAAGTCTGCGTTCACCTTATTCGTTGCATTCCAACTGTTCGGCGCGCTTGTTCAGGGTTATATGGTCATGAAGACTCTTGGAAGGGGCATTGTGCCAAGCATAGAAGTTGTGGGGGCGGTATCCGCGTCCCTAGCCGCGTTCTTGTGGATAACCCTAGCAACGTGGTTGGGAGCACCTATATCAACTACTCATAGCGTTACTGGGGCTGTCATAGGCGTCGGCATTGCCTACGTGCTCTTCGGCGGCTCAGGCGTTGCGATTGACCTCAGCAAAGTTAGGGACATCATTCTAAGCTGGATCACATCACCGATAGCAGCCATGATCCTAACCATCCCAACCTACCGTCTAATCAGAGAACTCCAGTCACGAATTAGAAGCAATGAGAGGTTCTTCAGGGTAATCACCGTATGTTTTGCAGCTTTCGCCGCTTACTCCTTCGGCGCTAATGACGTAGCCAACGCAACAGGCGTTTACGTGGCCGTGACTTCCAGTAGTTTAGGCCTGCCGGACGAGGAAAGCATGAGGTTCCTCGCGCTCTTCGCGTCCCTCTTCATAGCTCTCGGAGGGTTTACCATAGGCTATAAGGTACTCAATACCTTGGCTTTCAAGGTCACTAAACTCGACGTGTTTATGGCTCTCGCGGCGGGGTTCGCTAACGCCCTGACCGTGTGGGTCTTCACTACGGCTCCCTACATGCTCTTCGGGTATGGATTACCAATATCTACTACATACGTTGCGGCAGGGTCTATAGTAGGTGTGGGGATAGCTAAGAGCGGGTTACGAGGCGTTAACTTGAAGACAGTGATCTTCATAATCACGTCCTGGCTCTTAACCCTCCCGATCACTTCAGGACTTGCCCTGAGTATTTATTACCTACTACGCTCTATTCTGGGGGTGGGTGTTTGACACTTTGGTCGTGGGTCTCTAAGAGGAGGCAGTTAGACGTCATTAAGTACTACGTAGAGCACGTGGACAAGATAATAAGCGTTATCGATCACGCGAGGAGAGTAATACAGTGCTTCACGAAGATGGACTTAGAGGGCGTTAAGAACGAGTGGAACGAGGTCTTCAGGCTTGAGAGAGAGGCCGACGACATCAAGAGAAGGATCCTCTCAGAACTCTCAAGAGAGGTCTTCCACCCCATAGATAGAGAGGAGCTCGTGAGGTTAGTCCTCACGTCAGATGACGTGGCAGCGTACGCTAAGGGCTGGAGCAGGAGACTCTTGTTCATCGACCCGACTAACGTGCCTCAAGAGATACTAGCGAAGCTGTATAGGATGGCTGAGAACGTCTATCAGTCAACAGTGCTTATGAAGAAGTCTGCCGAGAGACTTATAGCGAACCCTAAGGAGGTCCTTGAGCTAGCTAACGAAATAGAGAAGCTTGAGGAGGAGACCGACGACATAAGGCACGACGTGTTCAAGGACATACTGAACTACTGTGAGAGGTCGAAGATATCTCAATGCATAATGGTTAAGGAGGTGATGGATTCCATAGAGAACTCATGTGATAAATGCGAGGACGTTGCAGACGTGCTGAGGAGCATAGCATTGTTGGCCCCTTGACCTAACTTTCGTCTTAACAGCGATTTGGATGTCGTAAACACGTGGGCAGGCCTTCCCATTCTACGGGGAGGTCTACAGCCGTAAAGAGTCCGCGCCTAGGAACCCCCTGAGAACCTGTCCCCCTTGTTCAGGAAGCCTGGCTTCCCATGGGCGAGCCTATGAGGCGCGAGAAGCGCTGAGTTGTAATAGATAGGGGTGAGGGACGTGGCAGTTATGTCGGCCCTCGGATGTAGGGAGTAACGTGTTCCCTCTGAAAGGGTTGTGCCCGATGAGCTCCACTTTATGCAAGAGCGATGTGGGCCAAGGGCTACGTACGTTCATCGAAGAC
>CALIKV010000015.1 GCA_938017505.1 uncultured Sulfolobales archaeon
GCGAAAATCCAGCCCTACAAGGCAGATAAGGAGCAGCTCTTGGCATACTTGGTGGCCGCAGACAGAGAAGTTGGTGTCCTCCTCTACGAGGACCGCGACAGTTTGGAGGTTGCCCTCCACCTGGTAGAGCGGGACGACAGCATAATCTCGAAACTCCGTTCCCGCTTGACAGGTGGAGAAGAAGGTGCTACACAGGAAGTAAACCAACAGGAGGTGGAGCGATGAGCGTAGAGAGACTCAAGCAGGTTCGTCAGAGGCTTCGCGAGGTTGCTGCTGAGCGGCGAGAGGTTCTCAAGAACTTCCGCGCCGCGAAGGAGTACTCTCGCAAGCTCCTCGAGGAGCTTCGTGAGCTTCGTCGAGAGGAGCAGGCGCTACGCGCGCAAGGTGTAAAGCTGCGTGAGAGGCGCCGACTTGCACCTGAGGTGCGCGAGTTGCGCGAGATTGCCAGGCACGCGGACCCGGACGTAGCACGCCAGATTCTCGCGATGCTGCGTCGTGGGTAGTCGTGGAGAGAAAGAGGTCCGTAAGAGGTTGGGGGGGGTCCGGGACCGCGGAGCGCGCACCAGGGACGCTCGCTTTGCCGACATAGTCGCGGACCTCCCCAGCTTCTCTTTCGTAGTAGAGGAAAAGGAGTACTTTCCGAGTAAGACCTTAGCCGACATGTGGACTAAGGTAGAGTTCCGCGCTCTCCAGAGAGGTAGACTCCCTCTCCTGGTTTTCTCCCGTGAAGACTTGGCCATTCTCAGGTTTTCTGACCTGGTAAAAATCCTCAAAGGAGGTGTTTGACATGTACGATGACAGGCAGTACACTGAAGAGCGGAAGCCCCGCTATGGCAAATTCACAGTGAAGATGCCATGGTGGATGCTTCACGCAATATTTGAAGAGTCGGAGAAGACGTACACTCCGGCTGCAGTGTTAGTAGTAAATGTCCTAAGAAGGTTCCTTACAGAAAAGGGCTACGGCCCGAAGGAGGGAGGAAGCAATGGATGACGTTCGGCAGAAGTTAAAGGAAATGGGATTTACGGATGAGGACGTGGATAGGGTTGACGAGCTAACTAAGGAGCTGACGAGTATCGTGAATAGGTACTACTGTCCGAACGGGATAAGAGTGTACTTGGGCCTGAAGGCCGTGGGAGGCTTTGTGGGCGCTGTCCTCCACAGGCTCCCTGGCAAGGACGACCCCATCTTCCTCATGCAGGCAATCCGGGACATTATAGATACTGCCTGCTCGATAATGGAATCCGAGGAAAAAGAGGAGGAGGAATCTGCCAAGCATTAATCCTAGGACAAAAGGCAAGAAGTTCGAGTATGAAGTTAGAGACTTATTTAGGGAGTGGGGATTCAATGCAGAGCGAGTTCCGTTATCTGGTTCCAGTCGGGCCCTCAAGGGAGACGTTATCGTCTCCCTGGGGGCTTCACACTTTACTGTTGAGTGCAAGAGGCGGAGGAAGCTTCCAGTGTTCGCCTCTCTCGCCTCTCCTAATCAAATAGTCGCAATCAGAGGCGACAGGGGCGAAGTAGTATTCATAGTCAGTAAAGAGTTCATGGAGGTGATGTTAGGTGGACCTAGAGAAAGCAATAGACAATCTGATTGATAGGACTCTTGAGGGAGACGAGAAGGCTTACGCTACTCTCAGGGAGGTAGTCGCTCTCCTGATTGACTTCTTGGGAGTGAAGGTGCGCGATGATAACAGAGCTCTTTGAGTTACTCTTCCCTTTTCTTCGGAGCAGAAAGCCAGAAGGGAGGTATACTGAAATGCTAGAATTTCGTGTGTCACTGATAGGGAATACCGTCATGCTGAGTAGGAAAGACCTTGAGACCCATCTACGGGTGGCGCATACTATGGTCACTGATGCCCTCAAGGATATTGAGAGGCGTCTAGAGAAGCTCCAGGACAAGGGGAGCTATCTCTCCCCGGAAGAAGTTTACCTAGAACTTAGACATGTTATCTCTATCCTCTCACAGGTGAAGATGTCTTCTTCTCTTCTCGAGGAGATACGTGAGTACTTGGAGGAATACTTGGATGATTTCGGTGAAATGGAGGTCCAGACGGAGAAGTTTGACGGGCGTGTAGCTCAGGGGTGAGAGCAGCGGTCTTATAAACCGCAGGCCGGTGGTTCGAGTCCACCCACGCCCACCAATAACAAGAGAGGAGGTAGGTTGAAATGGTGAAGCGTACTGTAGACTTGGATGTCCTCCGGGAAGTACATGGCCTCCTGGAGGACGCTTTGTTCTCTTTGCCTGAGGTTGGCACTGATGACACTCGTATGGCATTGGTCCGAGCTCTTGAGATGTTGGAAGAGTTAGTACCTGACCTCGCAGAAGAGATATACGGCTCGTGAAAGGAGGAGCGGAAATGCTAGATGGCTACGCGTACAATAGCACCATGTTTGGGTTTGCGCGTTCTTTCGACCTTCACTTTGTTGGTCTTTACTTATTGGACAACCTTATACCTTTCAACGCGCTCTCAGTCGGGAAAGCTATCGACCATGCTGAGTCAGTGGGGAGATGCATGTCCTCTACTTGTGCATTCTGTAGTGATAGGCCTGTTATGAGTATCTGTGTCAGTGATTATGTAGTAGTTTTGAAAGGAGGTTCAGGCGGGCCAACTCATATCTGTACTAGTGGTTATACTTTGACCTTGGAGGGTTATCAAGATGAGCGGAAATAGAGGCAAAGTTGTTCCATTCATGAACTACGTTGGGGGAGTTCTACACTCTGGAGAGGACATCTACTGTGTCTTCTTCCAGGCGGCTGTATTCTACCCTCATACGTTCAATAGGATGGACTTCTCTTCCTCTTCTTCTATGGACATATCTTCTTCTTCTTGGGTGGAGCCTACTCTTATAATCATCTCTCCTTCATCCATGACCCTGGAGCTGACCCCAGACAGAGAGGGTAAGTGAGAGGGGGAGACGACATGAGCGATATGGCTATCTTTTACAGTCCGTCTTGCTGGCCTTTCAAGATGCCTGAATTTAATGTTATTTCCGTCGTCCGTGTACGTTCTTTTTCTATCGAGAGAGTAGGTAACTGGCGCTTTTCGTTGAACTTGCTTCCAGACAGGGAAGAAGAGGACTGCGAAGCACTTAACTTCGTTGCATTGTTCGTTCTAGACTGGGACTGGACTGTATAATGAGGGTAAGTGAAAGGAGGCGAC
>CALIKV010000016.1 GCA_938017505.1 uncultured Sulfolobales archaeon
GCGTGAGAGCATCATCGACGGCTTGAGG
This sequence comes from uncultured Sulfolobales archaeon, assembly GCA_938017505.1. Taxonomy (GTDB): domain Archaea; phylum Thermoproteota; class Thermoprotei_A; order Sulfolobales; family NBVN01; genus Zestomicrobium. The sequence continues at coordinate 29 of CALIKV010000016.1, forward strand.
AAGAATGGGGAAAAACTGGCTAAGGGTTTCGTGCTCCTCTCCCTCTTTAACCTTATGGGTTTAGCTTTAATCTTCTCAGGTTATTGGGCTACTTTCTCAACAAGCCTTTCCCAGGACGCGTTTAAACTCATCGCAACGAGCTATGGAGCTGGAATAGTGGCCTCATTCCTATTCGCCCTTCCACTGGTCTGGCTGATAACCTCTCTAGCTGGGACAAGGCTCTGGATGGGCTTAGCCAGGTTCCTTTCAATAGTTGTCTTGGTCTTCCTGATGCTCACAATCCTTTCAATATACGGCCTCCCAGGCCTTTTCACCGATTCCCTCCTCATCCCAACCATCATAAGCCTCGTTGTTCGAAGGGATATGGAGAAGGTCGATGACGATGCTGAGGTAAGCGAGTTCTCCCGGTTCAAGGGTGGAGGCTTGAAGAAAAAGATAACTGCGTTTATTCTTACTGTCCTCATCTTAAGCGCCGAATCCCCTTTCAACGCTATCCTGTTTAGCCTTGCTGAGGAATCCAGGTTCAGCGAGGAGAGATTGAAGGACCTTGTCTCGAAAGCTATTGCTGAGGGGTGGAGCAGCGATGATCTTGCGTTAGCGATAAGAAGAGAACCTGGGCTGAGCATGCTTTCAAACTACGATCTTAGCAGCATGGCCATCGACAGGGATGATGCTGGAAACGTTGGGGTAACCATACCGCTTAACGCGGCTGGCTACGCGGTATATAGGAAGGCGAGCAATAAGACCACGGTTTACGACATTTACTCTCAAGGCGGCTCAAGCGAGGTGAGGGTTGGGGATAAGCGTTACGTTCTAGCTGGTTACAGGAGCGAGGAGAAAACCTACGGCCCGTTTGAAAACCTTGACGACGCGTTGGCCGAGGAGAGCGAGGTTAAGGGTTATGCTAACGCTACGAGGATCATGTCCAACAATTTTCTTAAGACTGAATCCAGGGAGATAACCAGGATTGAGACAAAGTATGCTTTCGTTCCGATGGTGAGGGTGGCAAGGTACGAGGTATTGAAGGAGTTTGAAACCCGGTGGGATGCGGAGAACTATCTTTACTGCCAGCTTGGGATGTTTGGATATGTGGAGATAAGGGAGGTTGAGAAGCAGGTCTATGTTTACTCCTACAGGCTTGAGTTTGAGAGGGAGACCAGGGATAGGCGTGAGGCGGTGATGGTTGCGAGGGATGAGGGCAACTACATGGTTGAGCAGGTCAGGGAGAAAATCACGGTTTACGTGTTTGAGAAATACTCTCCCCTCTACCTTGGGCCAATCTACCTTGGCCACTATTACACGGGGGAGGAGAGGATCAGCAGGAATGTTTTCGAACACATGCTTGAAACAGGGGAGCTAAGGGCTGGCAGAGACCTGTGGGGTCTTGGAAGCGTTTTCTACTATTATGCTTCAGAGGGTGATTCTTCGACAAGGCTCTACAAGGTTAGGGAGGAGGAAGAAGAGGGAGATGTAGAAAGCTGGAGAATATACCGTAGAATAGATACTTCTCACTGGGAGACTATAAAGGTATACCAAGTTGTTATTCCAAATGGCTACGAGGAGAAGAAGGTCAGCATAAGCGATTTACCCAGCTACGCGAAGGGCTTCCCTTCCAAGGGGGATGCTGAGGCCTCTAGGCAGGTTGTTGAGAGCATGCTGAAAAACTGGGTTAGCAGCCAGGGTATGACGTACAGGTCTTGCGAGATAGAATCCTACGAGGAGACTGTTACGAGGACTGAAACAGTGACCAGGGAGGTTAAGCAGTACTATGTTGTGGCAAACATCTTGAAGCCGGTTTACGATATCTACGAGCTTCAGCCGTATCACAAAGTTTGGAACGAGACCCGTTACGAGGATAGGTGGGGCTGGGTCTTCAAGGGCTACGTCAACAAGACGCCTGAAACCTACGATATGGCAACGTGGATCTACTCGCCGGAGGTTGTGAACTGGACATCCAAGACATACCTTGGAATAGTCACGGAGTGGGAAGCCCAAGCCTTGACGAGTATTGATCCACGATACGTTGCTGAGAAGCATAACACCTCGGCGATAACCAGAGAGATATCTTACTACGATGTTTACAACGCGACATGGAGGCTATTATACCGCTACTACAAGTACGTTGTTCAACCGCTTCACAATTACATTGCCAACGGGAACGTTTCCTCAGGCGGGGGCTGGGCTTTCGAGAGCCTCGGCGAAGCAAGCGGGGAAATATCATCCTCAACTTTCAGGAGCGGTCCCAGCAGCCTTAGAATAACCTCCAAGAATGGGAGGGGGGCGTGGAGGCAGACTTTCTACTTCAACGCAGGAGGCTCAAATCCGATGATGGACTTCTGGTACATTCTTAGCGGAGGCGGAGCTGTAACGGTTAAGAAACCCGATGGCTCAGCGTGCGTCTTCACCCTTGGGGGAAGCAGTGGCTGGGCTAGGTTCCGCAGAGTTTCCGGAGACGTTTTCGACCAAGCTGGTTACTACACGATATCGTTCGTCGTGTCTGAGAACAGTGAGCTCTTCATCGATGACGTCAGCATCCATGTTGGCGGATACGGTGAATGGGTCTACCAGGGCGATGTTGAGAATAAGCCTGAAAACGTTCCCCCGGACGAGAGGTATGAAGCGTTCTATAAGATTGAGAATAAGAGGTTCATAGGGACCTTTGAGGAGAATGTTGCAAACCAGTACCCTACTCCGCCTTACATTAAGGAGTTCAGGAAGAGGGAGAGAGTTAGCTACGTCGTAGACCTCTACAAGCTGTACTATCTTGAGGGCGGGATAGTCAGGTACAGGGTTTTCCACTGGGAGAAATACCAGATCCCCATAGTTGTTAGAAAGGAGGAGACTGGGGCGAGCTGGGTTAGGGTTGAGAGCAACGTCGAGATGGATGT
>CALIKV010000017.1 GCA_938017505.1 uncultured Sulfolobales archaeon
CATGGATTGAAAGTCTCCGCCAACGCTCTGGGATAGCTGGAGGGCCTCCTCTGGGCTGAGATCGAGCAGAGAGTATAGCTTACCCCTCAGCAGTGGGCTTCCCAGCCACTCCATAACATCGCCGGCATGCCGGCTTAGGAATTCGTCGCCCATCTTAGAAGCCAATTCGAGCATGCTCGCAATGTACAAGGCGTCCTGCCTGCTCGCCAGAGCGTCGCTTAGAATCATGTTCACCAAGCCCTTCGCATCCGGGACGTCGAGGTGGGGATACAGCTTCCCTATGCTTCTGGCTATGGCTGAAGCTATTGGAGTACCGTAGTTCTCCTCAATCCCGTATAGTTTCCCATAGATCCCCGGGTCGTTCCTAAGCTCGCCCGGCATCCTCCTCATCGCGACGTCGAGGGCAATCTCCCTCCCCACGAAGGCCCCGAGGGGAATGCCGATCATCGCACCTATTATCGAAGCCCTAGCGCTATCGTCCATAGTGGGGTCTGTTAAGGCCCTTACCGGCGCGATTACCATTCCAAGCGGGCTGTACGTTAATGCTTCCATAACGCTTCCGGTTTGCGCATACACCGAGATCGCGTTGATGCTGCTCAGGGCTAAGCCCGCTATGGCAATGGCGGTTCCAATGCCTGGGAAGGCTAAGGATAAAGCCGTCATCGCCGCAGCAGTGCTAAACCCCACTAGGAAACCACCTATGGTTTCAAACGGGTGCCTAGCAATGGTCTTTCCAACGTCGAAGTTCTCGAACGTCTCGAGGACCCTTTGTTTAGCGACGAGTCTCCCGTTTCTGAGGAGTTTAACGATGAAGTCGCAGGTCACTTGGCCGCCTGGCCAATGTGCGACGTTCGCGCTGTAACTACTGTATTCTCTCTCCTCAGTCCTCCTAACCCAGGCTGTGAACCCTAGAGAGTACGAGGCTCCTCCCGGTGGAACGACGATGGACCAGCTGCTCGGCTCCGCAACCGGGACCATGGTTATCCTCTGAATGGCCTCGGGCGAGTGGAAGACTTGGTTTTCGTAAAGCGTTTCCTCAACGGTTTCCCCGTTCTCAGCCTCAATGACAACCTGGTAGGTTAGAGTGTCCCCCGTGGGGTTGGCTATAGCAACGTGAAGAAGGTTCTGCTTCCCAAGCATGTTAAGCTCGTTCCTCTCTATCGATGCCTGCAGTACCCTTATGCTGAACCTTATCGGGTCCTTTGCTGAAACCTTGGTTTTCTCAACCTTGTAGCCCTCGTCCTCATACTTCTTCGCAAGGTTTTCATCGAGGGTTTCGCAGACGAGCTCAAGCACCTCGCAACTATCGACAATTTTAGGTGCAAGGTAGTATTTCGCGGGGTCACTGTATTTCGCTTTAACGACACTCTCGGGCACGTTCGACTCGACTATGATTCGTTGGCCAATGTCTATCTCAACGTTGCTTTCAACCCTAACCCAGCTTGCTCCAGTCTCCTCCTTCCTAACTACAACTGGAACCTGATACTTCTCCCAGTGGAACACTTTATACCTTACTATCCCACCTTCGAGGTAATACAGCTTGTAGAGGTCTACGGTGTAGCTGACCTTCTCCCTCCTCCTGAACTCCTTAATGTAGGGCGGAGTGGGATACTGGTTTGCGATGCTCTCCTCGAATGTCCCTATGAACCTCTTGTCCTCAATCTTATAGAACGCTTCATACTTCTCATCGCTGGGAACGTTTTCAGGCTTGTTTTCAACATAGCCCTGGTAAACCCATTCGCCATATCCTCCGACATGAACGCTGACATCGTCGACGTAGAGCTCGCTGCCCTCGGATGCGACGAACGATATCGTGTAATAACCAGCTTGGCTGAAGATATCACCGGAATCTCTGCGGAACCTAGCCCAGCTGCTACTCCCGCCCAAAGCGAAGACGTATGCTGACCCGTCGGGCTTTTTCACCGCTACAGCGCCACTTCCGCTAAGAATGTACCAGAATTCCATTGTCGGATTTGAGCCTCCTGCGTCGAAGTAGAAAGTCTGCCTCCAGGCTCCCCTTCCCCCTCCCGTCTTTATCCTTAGGCTGCTGGGACTGCTCCGGTATGTTGAAGATGATATTTCTCCGCTAGCATCGCCGAGGCTCTCGAAGGTCCAGGCTTCGTTCGAGGAAACATTACCATTAGCAATATACTCGTGAACAGGGTGAACAACGTACTTGTAGTAATGGTACAGTAGTTTCCAAGTCGCGTTGTAAACATCGTAGTACGTTACCTCTTTAGTCACAATCGTTGTGTTATGCTTCTCAGCGACGTATCGTGGATCAATGCTCATCAATGCTTGCGCCTCCCACTCCGTCACTATTCCAAGGTACGTTTTCGAAGTCCAGTTCAAAACCTCCGGGGAGTAGACCCAAGTTGCCATATCATAGGTTTCCGGAGTCTTGTTAACGTAGCCCTTGAAGACCCAGCCCAACCTCTCCTCACAACGGGTCTCGTTCCAAACTTTATAGTATGATTGGAGCTCGTAGACGTCGTAGATCGGCTTCAAGATGTTTGCAACAACGTAGTACTGCTTAACCTCCCTGGTCACTGTTTCAGTCCTCGTTACTGTCTCCTTGTATGATTCTATGCTGCAAGACCCGTACGTCATGCCCTTGCTGCTAACCCAGCTTCTCAGCATGCCCTCGACGCTTTGCCTAGAGAGCTCAGCATCCTCCCTGGATGGGAAGCCCTTTGCGTAGCTCGGCAACTCATTTATGCTAACTTTCTTCTCCTCGTACCCATTCGGGGCAACAACCTGATATATCTTCCTTGTGTCATAGTGAGAAGTATCTATCTTGCGGTATATTCTCCACGCTATGACTTCTCCTTCCTCCTGCCTCCCCCCCTTCTTGTAGAGCCTTACGCTGAGGCCTTCAGCCGGGGCACTCGTGTACTCCCAGTATGCTCCGTAAATGTCGGAGCCCCTTGAAAGCTCGCCCTCCCTAACCATACTTTCAAGCTCCTTCTCCCCAATCTCGACCGTGCCCATGTAATTTACCGGGGCGTTTGATGCGAAAAGAACCTTGTCGAAGATTAGAATCGTTATCTTCTCCCTAACCTCCTCAACCATGTAGTTGCCCTCATCCCTCGCAACCATGATCGCCTCATGCTTATCAGTTGTTTCCCTCTCGAACTCAAGCTCATACGAGTAAACCCAGACCTGTTTCTCAACCTCTTTAATCTCCGCAATTCCAAGCATCCCTGGGCGGGAGTAAAGGTAGTTCTCCGCATCCCAGTATGAGTTGAACTCACCTTTCACCTCATACTTTAACACTCGAACCGTAGGGACTACAGCATACCTGGTTTCAACTCTGGTTGCCTCTATTGATTCAGTCTTCAGAATCGTGTTAGATGCGATCCTCGTGGCGTTAGCATAATCCTTAACCTCGCTCTCCTCGGCTAACGCTTCGTCCAGCCTTTCGAAAGGACCAAAGGTTTTCTCCTCGCTCCTGTAGCCAGCTAAAACGTAACGCCTGTCCCCAACTCTCACCTCGCCAGAGCCGCTCTGAGAGTAAACGTCGTAGACGGTGGTCTTATTGCTCGCCTTCCTATATATCGCGTAGCCAGCCGCGTTAAGGGATATTGTTACCTCAACGTTTCCAGCATCATCCCTGTCGATGGCCATGCTGCTAAGATCGTAGTTTGAAAGCATGCTTAGCTCCGGGTCGCTCCTTATCGCTGACGCAAGATCATCGCTGCTCCACCCCTCAGCAATAGCTTTCGAAACAATGTCCTTCAACCTGTCCTCGCTGAACTTGGATTCCTTGCCAACAGCGAGTATGATCCTGTTGAAAGGGGCTTCGGTGCTTAGGATGAGAATGGTAAGGATAACTGTGGCTATCTTTTTCTTCGCATTTCCGCCCTTAAAGCGGGGGAGCCTATTTGACTTAGCACCGTCGCCCTCGGCCTTCTCCATGTCTGTTCGAACAACAAGGCTTACCACGGTTGGAATTAGGAGGGAATCTGTGAATAGGCCCGGGAGACTGTATATTGAAAGAATTGTGAGCATCAGGAAGACTAGGGCAACTGTTGAGAGGAACCTGCCTAAGCCCAGCCAGAGCCTTACCCCAGCTAGGGAAGCAAGTAGCCAGACGAGTGAAAAAGCTAACAGGAGGGAAGCGACCAACCCGGCCCCATAGCTCATCGCTACGAGTCTAAACGCGTTTTGGGAAACGTTTGTCAAGAAAGCAGCTTGGTAACCTAAGACCATTAAAGCCAAACCCGCAAGGCTGGAGAGGGAGAGAAGCAGGAAACCTTTAATTAGCCTTTTTCCACCCTTCCTCAAGCCCTCCGCAATATTCTCACGCCTGACGATGAATAGCGATATCGCATAGGTTAACGCAAGGAGCACGTGGAGAAGAATGAAGACGACAACTGTGGTCAGAACCAGCCTAAACGTTAGAACACCGTTGACGATCAGCTCCGCGATATCAGAAGCTAGAAAGAGAGACATGCTGGCTATCGTCAAATATGCTATTGTTGCGCTGAATAAGCATACTGGCCAAGCCCTAGCGAGACTCAGGAAATCATTAAGCATGCTACGCCTGCTCATAGCCTCACCCTAGCCTTCTCGTAAGCGGTTATCCCGTTTCTACCCTCAGAGGGATATATGGTCGCTTCGAAGCCTGAGCCAACTATCCTGAAACTAACCCTTCCGTTAAAATCGGTTACCATGCTCTGGTCCGTCTCGAAGCACCTTACCCTGAGCCCAGCTACCGGGCTGTTGTCGTGGGCCCAGTATGCTCTTACATAAACTCTTTCCCCATTTCTCTCAGCCGAGACTACGATGTGTGTGAAGACGAGGGTAAGCTGGGGAATCCTTACGGCTAGCTCAAGCTCATCACTTCTATTCTTGGATGAGAAGCCAACCTTCTTAGAGAGATTTAGCTCCTCGAAAACCTTAACGGTTCCAAAGCCTGTTTCAACGCCTCCCCTAATCTCCTCAGTGACCCAGCCGTTGGAAGCATAGTAGCTTATTGTCTGATTAAACTTAATGGTTGAGCCGCTATTCGCCCATATCGCTAATCCTATGAGAGTCCCTCCAACAAGCTTGGTTTCACGCTTAATCTCAGTGACCAAGTATTTGGCTGAGGTGAAGCCAACCTCATCGTCATTGCTAATGGCTACAGCGATCATACGAATACCAACCTCCTCCGAGCCCTCATTGTAAACAACGTTAACAGCGTAGCCATCGTTAGGGCTTACCGATGGAGCTGACTCACCAACCCTTATCACAACGGGGCTCGTGAAAACCCAATTGTCCCTGTTAACTCCTTGGAAAACAGCTTTCTGAACACTGCCAGGCGCTCCACTTCCCGCTTTCTCAACGCCATTCCACCTTGCCTTCCAACTCATGTTTCTCACGCCAGTCGCCTGTGGAAGCCTGAACTCGAAGACGTGCGTTACGCTTCCATCCAGGGTTGCCTCAGCAGTATGCGATTCAGCCTGGATGCTTCCACCCCCCTCAAGCCTAATATCCATTGAAGCCCAATGCAGGTCGCGCTCCTCGAAGCATGAAGAAACCTTAACAGTAATACCTATCGTAAGCTTAACCTCGTGCGTGCCCTGGCCCAGGACAGCGGCCTTAGAATAGCAGTATGGCCACCAGTACTCCTTGCTAAGCTCGTAAACCCTGTTTCCGTCGACCTCAAGCCTAAGGTATTTTTCTTCAACAGTCCAACCGTCTGGAACAGGGTTCCGGTCATCCCCGCAAACGTAGACCACCGCTGAGAGACCCTCAGGTATGTTTACCCTCGCGGTCGTAGACCTCGCATCACCATACTTCCCCTGGCCGGCCCTAGCGTCGATATGAAGGCATCCTGTCCCACCGTTCCATATTCTCTCGTCGACAACATAGGTTATCGCCACGCTGTCTGTTTTCAAGTTTGTCCACGAGTACGTTGACGGCGCTGCAGAGGCAAGGGGTCTGTTGAGCAGGATGCTTAAACAAGCAAGGAGGAAAAGCGTGAGGAACGCTGAGAATAACATTGCTGAAAACAGGCGTCTCCAGCCACGCCCACCCATAAATGGGAAAGGCGTAGGCTCGAAATAAAGCTTTCCAGAATGCCTTTCTTGCGACGTTAGAGCTGTCCTCACAGGGTTACCCCGGGCCTCCGACAGTCCTATTTTAGCCCATAATATCATCGCTAATGCTCATGGGTAACTATGAAAACCCTCCCCATATGGCTAGGGCTCGACGGTAGCGTAGCCTGCCTCCATAAGCTTCTTGGCCAACGCCCTCAACATCCTCAAGCTCATACTCGCCAGCCATCCTGAAACAAGGTTCTTCAAAACCCTTTTTAAAAACAGTAGGTATGTAAACGCTTGAGGGAGAGGGTTGGGTGAAAGTGGTTAGCATACCAACCCACATTAAGAGGCTTTTTCAGAGACTTTTGAGACTTTTAAACCTAATTCTCTAGCTTCCCTGAGAGATTCTCATTCCTGTTATTGGCTTTCTAAATGGAATAGATAGCCTTCGCAGAAAAGTTTGGAATACCACTAGGCAGGGCTTTAAACGGGCTTGGTAGCGGCGGAAACTATCAAAAGCAGTAGTCCTAGAAGCAATTTTTAAAATGGCTTGAACCAGAAAGCGCGCGCACGCTTT
>CALIKV010000018.1 GCA_938017505.1 uncultured Sulfolobales archaeon
GTGGACCCGTGGGGCAGGTCGTGGGGCCTGGCCCGCCACTGGATGCCGTTTTCCAGGGCGTAGCGTAGGGCGTTGACGATCTCCCTCCTCGGCACTTTCGCCGGGCGGCCTCCGGGCTTGGGGGCGGGGATCAACGGCTCCAGGATGGCCCACTCCGTGTCCGAGGGGTCGCTGGGGTAAGATCTACGTGTAGAGGCCACCCTTCAAGTATAGTAGACTTTTACGACAGTCTCTTAGATGGCCGCCGGAGTCGTGGGCGGGGATCAGGTGTTCAAGGTTCGGGCAAGACCCATGACTAAGGTACGAGCATAGCTTTTGACTCAGGGGCTCACTCGGCATCCGACAGGTCGTTGGCGTAAGACGGAGGGATAGGGTTTGCTTTCAAGGATAGCAGACATTTACCACAACAGCCTCTACCATTTACACCAGCCTCTCGTTTGGCGAGCTTTCTTTTTCACGAAACCTTACATCATAAAGTTGCGCGTTCACCCGAATGGCGGTATTGACGGCTCCATAGCCAGCATAACCTTTTCTTCTTTCAACTACTTCAAAAAAGAACCGCCCTCCTACCGAAGAGGTATAAAAGTGGAAAAATTCCCCCCCATCCAGCGTTTTGTCGTAAAGTATGTTAAAAGCTTCAAGTCGCTCTACCTCGTGTGAAGGTAGGTTAAAGCGAGCTGGAAGGACACGATAATAGGAACTCGGAATACGTAGCGTTGGCAGGCCGTTTTTCGTAGAAAGTTCAGCAAGGTGAAAGATATCGTCTGTTAGAAATGCAACGTGTTCGATCCCTGCATGCCCCAGAGATCGTAAGAAGTGGGAAGTATGGGTCCTTAGGCCTTCGGTGGTATTTAAAGCAATCCTCACAAGTGAGCCTCTACTTCTAAGCGACCGACTATAAAACAGCCCGTAAGGATCAAATATTTCCACTGGTGCATCTACCTCAAAAGCCAGTAGAGCCTTGTAGATAAGTATCCAATGATAGAGCTCCCACCTAGGGACTATATTAGTTAAGTGATCCACTCTGGTTATAGATGGCGAGTGCCTGCTGCCGCGCTCTATACCCCTACTCGATCGAGTACAATGTAAACCTAAGTGGAGGTTGGGAAAGCCATAGATCCCCTCTACGGCCAAATCGCAAAAGTATAATTTCGTTCCACCAACCCATTCTACCCCTAAAAAACCCGTACCGGAGTTTTTAGTAAGTAATGTCAAACCTAGTTCCCTCGTCCGCGCGGCCAAAGACGAGCTACTTCCCACTTCAATGCCCATTCCCACAATGGAGGGCGCCTCTCTCGAAGAGGTAGACTCGTCATCAAACAAGCGGAGCAGTATACGTGCCTTGCCAGATGACCAGAGTTCATCTTCCAAAACTGGATGGCGACACTCAGGACGAAAACCAAGAGTATCAAGTAAGAATTTCAGCTCTCTCAGGTCATCCTCCTCTGCTACAATTTCTATAAAGGCGAAGTCTTGAACTCGACCCCCCTGGGGTAAGGAAGGTACTAGTAAGCCAAGCTGGTCAAATAGGTATTTGAGACTTCGAATGCCATCTTCCGCCACGAAAGCTGGGGGTGCCTCTCTTAGCCACTCGTTGAAAATCTCGAGCGAGAACACACCATTATAACCAGAGGCCAGAATGGAGTAAACAAAGTTTTTGATTTCCCAATCCCCCTGGCCTGGCATAACTCTGTGGTGACGGCTAAGGGCCTTAGGATCCATTTCCAATTGGGGAGCATCGGAGAGCTGGACAAGGAAGATCTTTTCTGGGGGTAGGTGAGAGATATCTTGTACGGGATTCCTTCTAACAAAACAGTGAAAGCTATCAAGCACTATACCCAGGAAAGGATGACCCACCTTTCGAACAATCTCCCAAGCTTGAGGCCAATCCTTCACCCATCTTGCCCAAGAAAGGGCTTCATAACCCACACGAATACCCCGTTTAGATGCTCTCTCGGCGAGTTCATAGAGGTCGGCTGCTATAAGTTCTGGATCCTTTATGGCTAGCGGCGATGTATTGGAACATACATAGGTTAGGTTTACCCCCAATTCTTCCATTAGGTCGAACCAGCGCTCGGAACGTTCTCGATTCTGGGTCCTGTGGGGTTCAGGCATTGCTTCGTAATCCCTGATGGGTTGGAGGGCAACTATTTTTAAGCCCAGATCCTCTGCAAGGGCCCGAAGTTCTTTAGACGTACCCATGAAACCAGCAATGTCTTCCTCGTAGATCTCTACCGCCTGAAAACCCGCCTGAGCAATGGCTATAAGCTTCTCTTCAAGGCTGCCTCCGAGGCTGCATGTAGCTATTGACCACTGCATACTATTCACCATGTCACGATCAGCTTCGGTTCGCTTATTTTGCCTGCTAAAAGCGACCGAATCGCTTCGTCTGTCCTTTCCACGGGCCACAAGCTGACGAAAGTGTCTGGTAACTCTTGAAGAAGCTCGATGGCGTGGCTAAACTCTTGACGGGTGAAGAGGTAGCTTCCGTGTACGGAACGCTCACCTAGAATGGTTTCTTGAAGCATGAAAGGGGCCTCAAAATCCCCCAAACCCAAAACCACTACTTGTCCTCCAGGAGTGCATGCCCGTTGGCAATGACCAAAGGTATCGGCGTTACCAACTGTATCAAGGACTAAGGGATACTCTCCATAGGGAAGCTCACTTAAGGTATCCAACACTTGTGCAACTATTCCTAGAGACCGTAGAAACTCTGCCCTCGAGGGATTCATCTCTACTAGCGTAACTCTTACTCCACTCCGAGCAAGCACCCAAGTCAGAAGCCCTCCTATGCCCCCTCCTCCGACGACCAAGGCTTGATTTGTCCTGGGAGTTGATACTTTTCCCCAAGCATGTAGACATACAGCCAGAGGTTCTACCAAGGCCCCTTTCCAAACGGGTATGTCTTGCGCAATCGGGTAGACCTGGTTCACAGGGACACGAATATATTCAGCTAGTCCTCCTGGAAAATGAAATCCTAATTGAACCCTACGAGGGCAAAGGTAATCCCGTCCGGATAAGCACAATTTACATTCACCACAGGGTATCGCGGGATGAATAGCAACCCTTTGCCCTAAAAGTGCTGCTGGCCCCTCCTCCACAACACCTACAACTTCGTGTCCTAAGATCAAAGGGGGTCTCCAGCGATTACGCATAACAGGCGTACCTTTAAATACACTCAGATCGCTTCCACAGATACCGGTGGCAAGAACACGGATGAGAACACCCGTACCATTAGGCATTGGCAGATCCGCGTCTAGCACTATATCCATATAGTCGCGCAATACCCAAGCCCTCATCAGCGCCTCCTTGTTCTGCTCTGTAGAGACCTTACTTTAAGGACTTGCTTCATTTTCCACCAACCAAGGCTCAAAACCAACAAGAGGTTTGCCACAGCCAAAAAGATTGCAACTGGACGCTCAAATAGGCTAAAAAGGTTCCAGTGAGTTTTGATCATACTCATCATGAGATTTTGTTCTAACAAGGGTCCTAAGACTAGACCTAAAACTGTTTGCCCTAAAGGGAAATTTCCCAGTTTAAAGAAGAGTCCAAGGACTCCGAAAGCAGTTAGCAGATAAAGATCAAAGGGGTTATTATTGATTGAGTAAGCTCCAATCAACGATATTGCCGCGATAAAGCTTAACAGCATGCCCTTCGGGAGTTTGAGTACCAGCCCGACAACCTTTGCTGCTATATAGCCTATTATGGGCATTAAAACAACGCTTGATATGAAAAAGATCAGGTACATCTCCACAACCAGGCTAAGGTTCTTTGAGAAGAGTTCAGGGCCGGGGTGAATACCTAGGGTGAGAAAAAGACCCAAGATGATTGCTGTCAAGGTATCACCGGGAATACCTAATGAAAGAGCGGGAATCCAGGCTCCAGCGACCGCAGCATTATTTGCTGATGTTCCCGCTAGGGTTACTAGCTCCTTGGGAGCCTTAGTTAAGCGTGCGAAGTTACTCACTATCCACGCAGCAAAATCCGACCCCGCACCTGGAAGAAATCCTATAAAAGTCCCTAGTATACTAGACCGCAAGAAGAGAGCCTTCTCTCGAATTATAAGCAGTAGGGGTTCCAGGAAGAACGTTCTTAGCGAACCCCCTCGTACTAGCCCCAATCGTAGGTTCGAAGTTGTGCCTTCGTCCGTCTTCGCCCTGAGCAACTGGTAAAAGACTTCGCTAAGGCCAAAAAGTCCAATCAACGCGACGATAAAGTTTATACCTCCCAAAAGGTTCGGGTTACCAAAGGTAAATCGGGGATAACCGAGTGCGGGATCATAGCCGATGGTAGCTAGGAGCATGCCCAATATAAACGCGATTGCACCCTTGACGAAAGGTTCTGAGGCTAAGATGCCGGTTGTGACCCCAAGGAGCACCAACCAGAAGTACTCAAAAGACGAAAACTGCCTCGCCAACATTGCCATGCCTAAGGAGCCGACCACCAAGAGGCCTGTACCCACCAAGCTGCCAAGTGCACTCCCCAAAGCAGAAAGCCCGAGAGCAAAGAACGGTCCTTTCTCTTTTGCTACGTCATTAATCTCCTCCGTATATGCTGCTGAAGCTGGGGTTCCAGGGATGCGGACTAGAACCGATCCGATATCTCCAGCAAAGATTGCCATGGCTACAAGGCTAATGATGGCCGCTACGCCTACCTCAGGAGGCAGAAATAAAGCGAATGGGATAAAAAGGGAGAGGGCTAGTGTAGCAGTTAAGCCAGGTATCGCGCCAAAAATAGCACCATACAGGCCGGCTATGAACATTGCGAGAAAAACCTCTGGTGTAAGGACGAGCATGACATTCATCCCGGAATCCCGAGCCAACGGACGAAAATATATTGTCCGAGCAGCCAAACTATTAGGGATGTGACCAAGAGGCGCGCTAGAGGCTCCTTTAACAGAAGGGAGACAGAAGCTGCTCCAAGAGCAGCAGCAACTGCTAGACCGAGATGAGTGACGAGAGTGGGAGACAATGCGAAGAAGACAAGAACAAGGGCTAAGCTAAGCCAACCTTTAGAATTTTCCTCATGCCTATCTGGGCTAGGATTCAGCAATAGAATAACGCTGAACATTACCAGTGTCATCCCAAGAATGCTAGGAAAGAGCTCTGGGCCCGGTCCTTGGCCCCGAGGGAAGGTAGTGCTTAGGGCCAAGGACAGTCCTCCAAGAATTAGGGAAACCAAGGCTAAAATCCGGTCCCAGAGCATGTTCCCTCCTAAAACTTCAAGCCCAGTTCCTGAACGATTCGCTCCATCGCTTTGGATCTTTCCAGAAGGAAAGCCTGACTCTGCTTCCGATCCATGTGTCTAATGACCAGATTGGCATTTTGCATAAACCGTACGAAGTCGGGATTTTCGACCGCTTGGGCAAAGGCTTTATCAAGAACCTCTAGGACAGAGGGCAGAGTAAATTTAGGTGCTGCTGCCATAAGGAACGATGCGAAAGTCCAATCGATGCCGATCTCCTTAAGAGTAGGTACTTCAGGAAATGCTGGGAAACGAGTATCGGTCATGAAGGCGAGATAGCGTCCTTCTCCGGCCCTTACTAAGCTCGCCGCCTCACCAATCGCTACGAACGCTACGTTGATTCCTCCTGCGAGCAGCTCCTGAAGCGCAGCTGCTGCACCTTGCGTAGGAATCCAAGGCAAGCTCTCGTCCCTCAGTCCTAACGCTCTCAGGAATCCTAGACGGGCAAAGTCGTAGGATCCCCACCTAGCGGTCCCTGAGGCTTTGTATTTGCCTGGATTGCGCTTAAGATCTTCAATAAATTCCTGAATCGTGCGCCAGGGAGCGTCTTTGCGTACTACAACGCTTACAGGATTCAGCACCAAAAGGGAGATGGGTGCGAACATGTCCGCGGTGATCTTCGTCTGGGAAACCCAGGGAGGGAGGACCACTTCCAAGGTGATGATCCCGATTGTATAGCCATCAGGCCGAGCTTGGGCGATTGCTGCATGACCTACTGCACCACCACCTCCTGTACGGTTCACTACATTCACCGGAACCCTAAGAATCTGCTCCAAAGCTGGAGCCAATGCCCTGGCTGTCAGGTCAGTACTACCTCCAGGAGCCCATGGAACGATTAGGGTGATGGGCCTCGAAGGGTATCTTTGTGCTAAACCGGGGCTTGCCACGAGAGTAGCTGCCGTCCAGCCCAACCACCTAAGAACTTGCCGCCGTACTGCTAAAGCCTCATTGCCGACTCTTACTGGTGACACGGTTTCCCCCTTTGCCTTTTCATGATTCACGCGTACTTTCTTACGCTTGGGTGTATGCCCGTTGGAAACCCTTTTTGCCTTTCTTACCATAGCTCTCACGCTCCTTTCTCAGACTGGTGGCACGCCATATGTATAGAAGGTTGGCGGTAGTTGCCCTCCAAACCAGATGGTACTTTTCTCCAAGTCGTTTAAGTTGCTCACGTCCCAGACAACAGTTCTCCATGTGGGATCGAAAATCAAGTACCCGGTGTCCCCAAACAACTCTACGCGGGTACCTCCGGGTTCAAATACATACATAAAGTACGCTTGCGTCGTGCCGTGCTTACCGGGACCAGCTTCAATACGAATGTCGTATTCCACGCAAAGGTCCGCAAGGTCTATAAGATGTTGAGGGTAGCCATACCAGTAAGCGATGTGATGGAAGCGGCCCCTAGATCCTGTACTGTCTTTCATCAAGCCGATTTCGTGAACAAGGGGGCTCACAGAAAGCCAGGCTCCCAACTCTTCTTGCCCGCGAACCTTTTGCTCTCGGAGTTTGAATCCCAACACGTCTTGAAAGAAAATCCGGTTTGGGGTAACCTCGTGGCAAAAACAGTTAACATGATCTAAACGCCGGACGGGTATACCTCGAAGGGGCCGCTTAGACGGGCGGTTTTTCAATCGGCTGCGTTTCTCTAGCGGTGCCTCATAGTACTCAATCTCGAAAAGGAGTTCCATGAGATGCCCGTCCGGCGTACGGAAGCGGAAAGCCGGTCCATGACCAAGATCACCCTCTATCCATCCTTCTCCCAAGCCCTTAAATTCTAGTGCCTTCACTCGTCGTTCGAGCGCCTCAGGAGAGGCACAGCGCCATGCTACGTGGCCTAACCCGGGCTCCTTAGCTTCAGTAATCTTTAGGGAGTGGTGATACCAATCTTCGTAGGCCCGAAGGTAAACTGCCTGTCCCTCCCGGGCAGTTTCCTCCAGTCCTAAAAGGTCTTTGAAGAACCAAAGAGTACCGTCAGGATCTCCCGTGTAGATCTCAACATGTGCCAACTGAACCACGTCTACTTCCACCATCAACGCCTCCCAGCCTCCTCCATCTCCATTCGAAAGATTGCCTGAATCACCTCTGCCCCACGATTTGCAGCTGGCAAACCTCTAAATAAGAACGCCAATCCTGTAACTGCATTGAGTTCCTCATAAGTGGCGCCCGATCTTCTCGCGGCAATCGCATGAAGGTAAGCGGCATCGGAGAGATCCATCAAGAGCATTCCAAAAAGCATTAACTGGACCGTCTTGGTGTCGAAGCACGCAGGGTACATGAGTCTGGCCCTTAGCTCCTCTTGCAGGCGTAGTGTATCTGGATCTAAACGGGCTAGAAGGTCGGTGCGAGCCTCGATTCTAGGAGGCACGAAGCCAATAAGTTCTCGGTAGCGTCCCCGCAGATGCTCTAACTCCTCCTCCGGCATTTTTATCGATGGCAAAGACATTTCGACCAACCTCCTTAGTCCTTCCTGACCTAGCGGTACAAGGTGTGTCGTCTCTAACCATAAAGGGTAGCCTTCATCTTCGCAAGACAAGGGTTCCGATATAGCGAACATATGATTCCATTATTCTGAACAGCCTTATGCTCCGACCTAGCCTTATCCACTAAAATAGGAACTACTCATGCTTGGAACTGTACAGAAGGCTGGCGAGGTTTTGGACCTTTTCACTCGGGAGAAGCCCGAATGGGGGGTGAGTGAGGTAGCCAAAGCCCTGGGCATTCCGAAGTCTAGCGCCCATGCCCTGCTTTCCACGCTGGCTCTGATTGGTCTCCTCAAACGGGGTCCGGATGGGCGGTACCGCTTGGGTTGGCGAATCCTTACCCTGTCCCAAGTCCTCCTCTCCTCCAATTCTTGGCGACAAGAGGCCCGCAAGGCCATGGAGGAGGTAGTGGCCAGATTTGGCGAAACCGCTCATCTTGCGGTTTTGGAATGTGGACGAGTAGTGTACGTAGAAAAGCTCGAGGGTACCCAGGCGGTGCGGGTCGCCAACACCGGGGTCGGCGTGGAACTTCCGGCTCACTGTAGTGCTGTAGGGAAGGTTCTGTTGGCCTATCTGCCTTGGAAGGAGGTGGTGCGCATTATGGCCGAACGTGGCATGCCCGCCTTGACCGCTAACACCATTACCACGCTAGATGAACTGCAGACTGAACTGCAAGGCGTACGGGAAAAGGGTTATGCCTATGACATAGAGGAGACCGTACCGGAACTCTGCTGTGTGGCCGCTCCCATAAGAGACCACACAGGGGAGGTCATCGCGGCCATGAGCCTTTCGGTTCCTTTCTACCGGTTCCAGCAAATGAAGTCAGAGTATCGGAACGCAATCCTCAAGGCTACTCAACAGGTTTCCGAGCGGTTGGGGTACATGGGGGAAATCCCATGGCTTAAAGGGGAAACGCAATCAAAGGTGAAAGGTCATGGAAAAGGTTAAGGTAGCCATCTTGGGTTCAGGAAATATAGGCACAGACCTCATGTACAAGCTCCTCAAGGACCCCGGCCACATGGAGTTAGCGGCCCTAGTGGGTATCGACCCAAACTCGGAAGGGCTGGCCCGAGCCCGGTCCCTGGGAGTAGAGGTTAGCTACGAGGGAATTGCGTATATCCTGGCTAGGCCGGAAATTCGCATCGTATTCGATGCCACCAGTGCCAAAGCCCATGTGCGCCATGCCAAACTCCTGAGGGATGCGGGGAGGATTGCTATCGATCTGACTCCCGCTGCTCGAGGACCTTACGTAGTGCCACCGGTAAACTTGAAAGCACATCTAGATAAGGACAACGTGAACCTCATTACCTGCGGGGGCCAGGCTACCATTCCCTTGGTGTATGCGGTGCACCGAGTAGCCCCTGTGCTATACGCGGAGATGGTGTCCACTGTAGCTTCACGCTCTGCGGGCCCGGGGACGCGTCAAAACATCGATGAGTTCACCTTCACCACTGCTAGGGGCCTGGAAGCCATCGGTGGCGCTAAGCGAGGCAAGGCCATTATCATCCTAAACCCGGCGGAGCCTCCCATCGTCATGACCAATACTGTGCGAGTCATCCCTGAAGACGAGGACTTCGACCTAGAAGCGGTAGTGCATAGCGTACGTTCTATGGAGGCTGAGGTGCAGGCTTATGTACCCGGCTACCGCCTCAAATCGGATCCTGTGTTGGAGCGTCTCCCCACTCCCTGGGGTGAGAGGAGTGTGGTTTCTATGCTCTTGGAAGTCGAAGGGGCTGGGGACTTCCTTCCAAAGTATGCAGGGAACCTGGATATCATGACTGCCTCAGCCCGAAGGGTAGGAGAAGCTTTTGCCCAGCACCTTTTAGGCAAGGGGCAAAACGAGGTAGTGGTATGACTGTTGATCTTTCTGGAGCTAGGCCCCCAGTGCTGGTAGATACCACCTTGAGGGACGGTTCCCATGCCCATCAGCATCAGTACACGGTAGAGGAGGTGCGGACCGTGGCAGAACTGCTGGACCAGGCAGGGGTGTATGCCATAGAGGTGTCCCATGGGGATGGGCTTGGGGGGAGTTCCCTGCAGTACGGTTTTTCTCGGACGGACGAGATGGAGCTTATCCGGACAGTGCGGGAAACGGTTAGAAGGGCCCGGGTAGCAGCTCTGCTCCTTCCAGGAATCGGTACCCGTAAAGAGCTGAAAGAGGCAGTGGAGGCCGGTATTCAGATAGTACGTATTGCCACCCAGTGTACTGAGGCAGATATCTCCGAGCAGCACTTTACCATGGCCAAGGAGATGGGCTTAGAGGTAGTAGGCTTCCTGATGATGAGCCATATGCGTTCCCCTGACTTTTTAGCAGAGCAGGCCTTGCTCATGGAAAGCTACGGGGCAGATGTGGTGTATATTGTGGACTCCGCAGGAGCCATGCTCCCCCAGGATGCCTATGATAGGGTCAAAGCTCTTAAAGCCGTCTTAAAGCAGGCTAAGGTAGGTTTCCACGCGCATAATAACCTAGGCCTAGCCATTGGCAACACTCTGGCTGCTCTAGCTGCAGGCGCTGACTGGATTGACGGTGCGCTTCGGGGATACGGAGCAGGTGCAGGCAATGCCCCCACGGAGCTCCTTGCCGCAGTATTAGACAAGATCGGCCTTAACCCAGGGCTTGATCTTTTCAAGCTGCTGGACGGGGCAAAGTACGTGATGGGACCTATCCTCCACTTCCAACCCTACCCCGACCGGGATTCAATAGCGATCGGCTATGCCGGAGTATACTCCACCTTTCTTTTACACGCGAAACGAATCGGCAAGGAGGTCGGCGTGGATCCCCTGGAAATCCTTTTAGAGCTTGGGCGTAGACAGGCGGTGGCAGGACAGGAGGATTGGATCCTGCGGGTGGCCTTGGAGCTTAAGCAAAGTAAGGCCCAGGCCCTCTAAATTGACTTTTTGACCATGGTGGTGCTGAAGGTGACCCTATTGGAAGGTCGACCCCTGGAAAAGAAAAGGGAATTAGTACGGAGGCTTACGGAAGCTGCCGCGCGCATTCTAGGGCTACCCCATGAGGAAGTCCGGGTGATCCTCTATGAGGTGCGGCGGGACCAGTGGGGGGTAGGGGGGATCCTGCTGGCCGATAAGGAGGAGCCATGAGATTGTTAGAGGCGATCCGTGAGGCTCGGCGGGCCTTTATTCTCCTCAAAGGAGGACAGGATTGGGGATTGGGGGTTGAGGAAGCGTATTCTATCCAGGAAACCCTGTTCCCTGGTCCCCTAATCGGGTTTAAGTTGGGACTGGTTTCAGTAGAGAAGCAGAGACAGATGGGTATTTACGAGCCCATCTTCGGCCGGGTGTACCCAAGGATGCTCCTAAAGGAAGTAGCATCTTCACATTTCCTCCAGCCCCGGGTTGAGCCGGAGGTGGCCTTGGTCCTCAAGGAGGATATCCTATCTGGGAGCTCGCCAGGTATGGCCTATCGGGCCATCGGGTACTTCTTTTTAGGGCTAGATATCCTTGATTCCGTGTGGGAGGACTATCGCTTTACCTTGGTAGAGGTGGTGGCAGATAACGCCTCTGGAGGCGGGTTTATCTTAGGTCTGAAGCCCTACGGACATCTACCGCGGGGTAGTCTCCGCCTCTACCTTAACGGGGAAAGGATCGCCGAGGGTTCGGTGGAGGCACTAGGGGATCCGGGGGAAAGGCTCAGCTGGCTAGCGGAAAAGGTTGGCGGACTTAAAGCGGGGCAGGTGGTCTTTCTAGGATCCCCTGCTCAAGCAGTACCTCTTTCCGAAGGGGTTTTAGAACTCTGGAGTGAGGGAGAAGTTTTATTAACAAGGGTAACCTAGCCTAGGAGGTGAGTGATGACAGGACCGAAGATCTACCGTGAGACCCAGAGACGGCTTAAGGATTTGGGCTTTACCTTCTCTGTTCCCATTGAGGTTACCCACTATATCGGAGGCGAGTTTGTGCAGGGCACCGATCCCTTTCCTGTGATCTATCCCGCCACCGGTGAGGTAATTGGTATGGCTCCCGAAGGTCGGGAAAAAGAAGTGGAGATGGCGGTGGGAGCAGCGAAGGAGGCTTTTCGCAATTGGGGCCGCATGACTCCCAGTCAGCGCCGCTCGTACCTGCGCCGCTTCGGGGAGAAGATCCGTGAATACAAATCCGTCTTTGAGATTCTGGAGAGCCTAGATGTGGGCCGGCCTATTTATGAGAACCGGCTGGGCTACGTAGAGCGGATGGCCCATAACATAGAGTTTTTCGCTGACTTTGTAGTTACGCATGGTTCAGAGGCCTATCCTATGGAGAACGGATACATTAACTATGTGTTGCGCTACCCGGTAGGCGTGGCTGCATTGATCACGCCTTGGAATATGCCTAGCATGCTAGCTACCTGGAAAATTGGTCCAGCCCTGGCTTTTGGCAACACAGTTGTTCTTAAGCCAGCTGAATTGACCCCCCTCGGGGCTTGGCTCCTGGCTCGGTGTGCCCACGAAGCTGGCTTGCCTCCCGGGGTCTTCAACGTGATCCACGGCTTTGGACCTGGGTCCGCTGGGGAGCTACTGACCCGTCATCCCGATGTTGGTCTCGTTTCCTTTACCGGAGAAACCTCCACCGGTAAAGTCATCATGAGAAATGCCTCGGATACCCTCAAGCGTCTTTCTATGGAATTAGGAGGCAAGTCCCCCAACCTGATTTTCGAAAGCGCTGACCTAGACTGGGCTGTGGAGGTAACCCTGCGGGCGAGCTTCTTCAATCAAGGAGAGGTGTGTTTGGCAGGCTCTCGCCTTCTAGTGCAGCGCTCCGTTTATGAGGCTTTCCTGGAGAAGCTGGTCCAAGCAGTCAAAGCCCTTAAGGTGGGAGATCCCCTAGATCCCGAAACCCGCTTGGGTGCCCTAATTTCTGAGGACCACTGGCGGAAAGTTATGTCCTACGTGGAAATAGCTCGTGATACCGCTACCATCCTCACTGGTGGTAAGCGACCTGAGCTCCCCCACCCTTTTGATAAGGGCTACTTCTTAGAGCCCACGGTGGTGGTGGATGTGAAGCCTTCGGACAAAGTTTGTCAGGAGGAGATATTTGGTCCTGTAGTGGCCGTCCTGCCCTTTGACACCGAAGAAGAGGCCATTGAGCTGGCCAACAACACCCCATACGGCTTAAACGCCATTATCCAAACCCGGGATGTGGGACAGGCGATACGGGTTTCCGAAGCCTTGGAGGTGGGAACGGTTTGGGTCAACGACTGGTTTGTGCGGGACTTGAGAGCACCCTTCGGCGGAGCCAAACAGTCGGGAATCGGGCGCGAAGGTGGCCATTACGGCTACGACTTCTACTACGAAACCAAAAATGTATGCATTGCCAACAGGTGAGAACATGGATGCCGAAGTCTTTGCGAGGGAGCTGGAGCATGCTTTGGAAGAGCGGAAGCCTATACCTCCGCTCTCTGGGCGAGGACTGAAAGGAATCCACGCGGCTTATCAAGTACAGGAGGCCTGGACTAAGATCCGCATTACCAAAGGAGACAGCGTGGTGGGACGGAAGATCGGACTTACCTCCAAAGCAGTGCAAATGCAGCTGGGTGTGGACCAGCCGGACTTTGGCAACCTCTGGGCCAGCCGCTTTCTAGGTGTTGGAGAACGAGCGGAGGTCCCCTTTGGGCTGTTTCTTCAGCCCAGGGTAGAAGGGGAGTTGGCCTTCCTAATAGGGAGGCGCTTGATGGGGCCTCATGTAACGCCCCAAGAGGTATTAGCCTCTACGGAAGCTGTGGCTTTCGCCATTGAGGTGGTGGATAGCCGTATCGTAAACTGGCAGATCTGCATTGAAGACACCGTAGCGGACAACGCTTCCTTCGGAGCTTTTATGGTAGGCCCTTGGGAGAGAACTCTTTTAACAGAGGATCTGGCCACTTTGGGCTTCGTTCTCTACCGGAATGGTGAGGCGGTAACACATGGAATGGGAGCCGCCTGTCTTGGCCATCCCGCTGAAGCGGTGGCTTGGTTGGCCAATACCCTCTCTCTCTTTGGAGTAGCTCTGGAACCCGGAGAAATTGTCATGTCTGGGGCCTGGGCCCCAATGCAGCCGGTGAATCCTGGGGATGTTTTCACCTTGGTGGGAGCTAGAGGAAGAGCTCTAAGCTTGTACTTTAGCGGCTAGCCCAAGAAAAGAAGCCTATGCCAATGCTTGAGGTTTTACTAGATAGGAGCAAAGGCTTAACACTCGAGGAAATAAGAGGCCTTAAGGAAGAGGCGAAACAGATATTTAGCGAAGTTTTGGGAACTCCCAAAGAGCGGGTTCGGGTCTTCCTGGTATACGTCAACTCAGACGTAGATGCCGAGACCGAACATAACGATGGCCGGACTTCTTCTTCAATTGGCTAGCTTAACGCGAATGTCTGGTTCAAGTACGACGTAAGCCACCCATACGCTAGCGAGTCTAAGAAATTTTGTGCAGGGGTGTGCAGGGGTTTGCTTATGGGTGGAAGTATCGAGACAAAAAGGGGATACTTCTGGGGACTGAGATAGGTCGTGTAAGGAATTTTGTGTAAGGGTTTGTGTATGAATGGGGGTACCAGGAAAGGAAGGGGGGACCCCGCGGACGGGGATACCCTGCAGGTGATGGTGGGGGAAGCGGTTAGAGAGACATTGACCGAGGTTTTGCAGACCTGCTTTGGGTCAAAGGGCCAAATGAACTGCCTGGAGGCCGACCGGGCAGTCCATTTGGGGCTCTAGGGGCCCCAAAGCGGAGGTCACGCCCTAAGCCGACCTTTTATGCGCAGACGCCTTCTGGCTGGAAATCGGAACGTAAGGGTGAAGAAAAGGCCCAGCTCCTCCTTAAACACGCGGTTGTAAAGGTCCGCTGCTTGAGCACACGTGAGAAGCCCGTGCACCACCGCTTTTTGAAGGAGCCCACAGCTGCCCATGACTGCGATCCCTCTCCGTTCAGCTTCCCTTCTTAGGGCGGAGTCGTGCGTTAGGATCGTACATCCTCTTTTCCATCCCAGGACTAGGGTCTCGAGATCTCCCCTCCTGCCTCAAGGTACGGGCTACGCCCGTGACCTAAGCATCCCCGCGCCCTCTAGCTCAACCACCATCTGTGTTTCCTCACATATGAGCCCCGTGCTTACCCAAAGCACGCCGTGTTGCTGGATAAATTCCCTGCGTCCGGGGATGTCTAGTCTCCTGTTGAACTCGCTGGTCCTGTTTTCGAGATCCGGGGACACGATGCTCTCGGGCTCTTCCAGTGGATCACCAACGATGAATAGGAGTTGGGCCTGTCCAGAGTCAACGAATAGGGCCAGGATATGGTTGTCGGCAATAACCATCATGCAAATCATTTTACCTTATCACGGGAGCAGTAATAAGCAATACCAGTATGAGCCCTTACACTTTAACGATTATTTAGGCAAAAATAGCTGATCATAGAGAAACTTAAGTTGATATTACGCGGTTGGCCTGCCAACATAGCGTCAGAAGGTGTGTGGTGTACACCCAACGCGGTGAGAGGGAAGTAAAGAAGGTAGCAAGTATCTTACGTGAAAGGCGGGATGAGTTAGGTTTTGGCCAGGACGAGGTAGCAAAAGCTCTGGATGTTTCCCGGGAAAGCCTGGCCCAATGGGAGAGGGGAGAGAGGTTGCCACCCACTCTCCACCTGAAGTGGTTGACCCAGATTTACGGGATAGACGAAAGGGCCCTTCTGAAGGGGGAGCTCCGGTACAGGAACGGTCTGGAGGTTCTTCTTCCAAAGTCGGTGCCTCTTCCTGCCGAAGCCCGCTTGGAGCTCAAGAGGTGGCTGGAGTTCCTGGATGCCTACGCGGACTTTCTCCAGGAGCTGGGGGAAAGCCTTCCGAGGGAAATCCCTTTAAAGGAGTTACGTGAGCGCTTCCTAACCGATGTTCGCCAAGCTTCTAGCCGATCGAGAGAGGTTAGAGAACGTCTTGGCCTTGGCCACGGTGCCTTGCCCAACCTTTGGACCCTTCTGGACGGCTTGGGGGTCTTGGTCTACCGGGCCTCCTTGGGGG
>CALIKV010000019.1 GCA_938017505.1 uncultured Sulfolobales archaeon
CAAGAAAGAATCAAGGTGGTAGCCGACAACGACACTATAAGCTTAGGCGACAAAACCCTGCGTTTTATTGAAGCGCCAATGCTTCACTGGCCTGAAACGATGTTCACGTACCTGGAAGAAGAGGGGATATTGTTTCCATGCGACTTTTTCGGTGCTCACTTGGCAGGCGGCATCTACAGCGACGAAGTCGAAGACTATTTAGTACATGCCCAGCGGTATTGGGGTGAGATAATGATGCCCTTCCGAACTATGGCGCAAAGAGCCCTAGAAAAAATTATATCGCTCGACATTCGTGTTATAGCGCCAAGCCACGGCCCAATCCACAGAAAACCGGAGCTTATTCTAGGTGCCTATAAGCGGTGGGCTGCTGGCGAAACCCGTCCTAAGGCGGTCATAGCCTATGTAAGCATGTGGAACAGCACAGAGGCCATGGTGAAACAGATGACTGAAGCGTTAGCGGCTGAAGGAATTGAGCTGGCTTTCCATAATCTAGCTATAACAGACGTTGGCGATCTAGCCAAAGACCTTGTAGATTCAAGAGCGGTTCTTCTAGGCACACCAACAGTTTTGGGCGGGGCACATCCGTTGGCTGTTTACGCTACATACCTTTTCAAGGCTTTGCGCCCACCGACAAAATTTGTAGTTGTCCTGAGCTCTTACGGCTGGGGCGGAGGCGCGGTGAAACAGGTTCAGGAACTGCTTAGCGGTTTCAAGGTTGAAGTTGTAGGCGTGTTGGAGATTAACGGCCCACCCACAGAGGAAAATATGCGGCAGGTTGTTGAGATAGGCAAATCTTTGGCCAGAAAAATCAAAGAGGAAGCATAGCATGGGCGGGGTAACCGGGGAAAACCGCAGAAAAGTCCTTAAAGAGATTCTTAGGCAACTCCACGCTGGTGTGCCTCCAGACCTGGTCAAAGAGAGGTCTAGGCAGTTCCTCGAAGGAGCGAACTCGCCGGAAATAGTCGAAATCGAACAGGAGCTCATAAATGAGGGAGCATCGCGAGAGGAAATTCAAAGGCTCTGCGACGTGCACTTGACAATCTTCAAAGAAGAATTGGAAAAGCGGTTTGAGGTAGCGCCAACCAGCCCCATCGGCATGAGTGTCGAAGAACATAAAATGCTTCAGCAGATAGTTCGAGAACTTGACGTGTTGGCCGGAAAAGTGCAAGGCGCCGAAAACCTTGAGGCTGTAAAAGAGGAACTGACGCAACTGGGACATATTGCAGAAGAACTTCTAGACGCTGAAAAACACTATCTACGTGAGGAAAACGTTCTCTTTCCAGTTTTGGAGAAGCGTGTAATAACCGGACCGCCAGCCATAATGTGGGTGGAGCACGACCAACTTGAGGAAAGGAAAAAGCAGCCAAAAAACCCACTAGAACTCATGAGATACTTAGCAGTGAGAGGCAAGGAAGGCAAGTACTTGGGAACTACGGATGTAATCCAGGACGTAACAGACGTAAAGGAAATTGGAGGCGAAAAGCGGCTCTTGGACTGGGAGGGTTGAAATTGAAAAAAGTTCTATTTGTCTGTGTGGAAAACAGTTTTAGAAGCCAAATCGCCGAAGCCTACTTCAACAAGTACGCGCCAAGCGGATGGACCGCCACAAGTGCTGGCTTAAAACCAGCGGAAAGAGTGCATCCAAACGCTGTTAAGCTTATGCTTGAAGAAGGCATAGACATAAGCCACAAGAGGCCCCAAATCATGACAAGAGAGCTCCAAAAGAATGCTGATGTTGCCATAATCGTGTGTAGCGGCGCCCTATGCCCAGTCGTTTACGCAAAGCGTGTCGAAGAGTGGAACATGCCAGACCCAGCCGAAATGCCATTAGAGGAAGCTAGAAAAATCCGCGACGCCATAAAAGCCAAAGTCCTAGACCTCGTTGAGAGGCTACGGGAAAGTTGAGTGGTCGCTCTAGCATTTCCAACGCTTTTTCTACTTCCTCCCTCATTACGTAGCCGCCTATGTGGAGGATGAGCTCCCTGCCTTCGAGTTGACGTTCATCGTCACCGTACACGGATAACTATGGCACACTTTCACAACGACGTCAAAACTAAATACCAAATACGTACCTTGCTATCAGGCTTAGGGCTACTGAGATCCCGATGGCCGTTATAGGGTGTTGCTTAAGCAACATAACGCTTACGAAGGCCGTGAGGAAGATCACCAACTCCACAGGACTCACAGCATTCCCCTTGATTAAGACTGCCTGACCGACTTTAATGAACGCTATGAAGATGAGCGAAACCACCGCGGTGTTTATCCCTCTCAAGATCACCTTAGCTAGAGGCTCCTCAAAATATCGAGAGAGACCCATCGCTATGCCTAGGATCACCAGAAAAGCGGGTAACGTCACGCCTAAAGTGGCGGTGACAGAGCCTACGATGCCGTGTAGTTTGTAACCGATGTAAGTTGCTGAGTTTATAGCTACCGGCCCCGGGGTGCTCTCAGCTATCCCCAGTACAGTGACGAACTCCTCGTCAGTGAGCCAGCCCCTCACCTCAACCACCTCCTTATGAAGGAGTGCGAGGCCTCCGTAACCTCCCCCAAACATGAAGGTGCCCACCTTGAGGAACTCAAGGAATATGTCCAGCAGCAGGCCCACGTTCACGTTAAAACACCATCCGTAATCTATATGGGGTGGAGCCTATTTAAGTCGTGAGCCGCCTCAAATACTGGGTGGTCGCTCTCAAGGTGATTATGAGATGACTAAATACGATGTCCTCTTGCTCGGTGACTTGAACGTTGACGTAGTCCTGCACGTGAATAGGTTGCCTGAGCCTGACGAAGACGTTCAGGTCGCTGGTTTCAAGATCCGTCCAGGCGGCGTCGGCTACAACACCAGCGTCGCCCTACACGAGCTTGGATTGACGTCGTACCTCGTTGGAGGCGTCAGCGACGACTTCTTCGGCCGATACATCGTTGAGAGGATGAGGGAGGAAGGCCTGGATGTGAGGGGGGTGAAAATCGTCAGCGGTGTCGGGACCGGCGTTGTGAGCATATTGGTCTTGCCCACTGGGGATAGGGCTATGGCAAGCTTCAGAGGGGCCAACAGACACGTGACGGTCGCTGCGCAGGACATCGACGTGTTGAGCTCCGTGAGACACGTGCACGTCTCGGGTTACATGCTTCTGAACGCTGATGAGGGGAAGGCGTGTGTGGATCTCCTCGGTGAGGCGGGGAGGCGAGGAATATCGAGAAGCGTGGATCTGGAGGGCGTGGCTTTCAGCGGGTTGGAGAGAGCTCTCATTGTTAGAGGGCTTGTTGAGTACGTGTTCTTGAACGAGAAGGAGTCGAAGTCGATGACCGGGCTTGAAGTCCTTGAAGGCGGTGATGAAGTTCACCGCCTCATCAAGCCGAGTGCGACTATCGTTAAGTTAGGTGGGAAAGGCTCCGTAGCGTTCACAGGGGGTGAGGTCTTGAGACAGGAGGCGTACAGGGTCAGGGCTGTTGACTGCACTGGCGCTGGCGACGCGTTCAACGCGGGGTTTATCTACGGCATGTTAACGCGTCTTGACCTACGCAGGACTTTGAGGATAGCTAACGCGTTAGGAGCTCGCAAGTGTTGCGAGGGTGTTGGCGACGCTTGTCTCGGGTTGGGCGACGTGCTCGCCGAGCTCGGCGTTAAGTCATAACCAGCCACTACTCCCTCAGGTAGGGTACTCCAGACTTCCTCGGCGGCCTGGCCCTCCCTATGACGCCTGCAACAGCTCCCAGCGTCACTACGTACGGCAGTGTGTTAATTATGGTGACTGGAACGACCCCCTTAACCCCGGGTAGGACCTTAAGCCACTCAGTTAACGCCCATGAGGAACCGAACAAAGCACCTCCCAGCAGGGCTAGGGAGGGCTTCCAATTACTGAAGACCACAAGAGCTAGTGAGATGAAGCCCCTTCCCGCGGCTATCTCCTTCGTTATAGTCCCGAGCCAGTCGAGGCTCATGAAAGCCCCTGCAAGGCCCGCTAAAGCACCGCCGTATACTGCGGCTATTAGTTGAAGCCTCTCCACGTGAATCCCCAACGTGTCAGCCGCCTGAGGCTCCTCGCCGAGCGCCCTGATCTTGAGGCCTAGGGAAGTCCTGAAGAGGACGTAATGGGTTGCTATGGCTACTAGGACACAGAGGATGAAGACAGGGCTCACCAGCCCAGCGACCCTAGGTATCCTGCCTGCCTCAGGAACCTGCTTGTAACCGGCGACGCCCCATAAAGCTATGATCATATAGGGCACGAAGCCTAAGGCGAATATATTTATGCCTACCCCGGAGATTATCTGCGCGCCCTTGCCGTAAGCCGATATGAGCCCGTGAATCAACCCTATCAACGCTCCTACACCGACGCCAGCCAACAACCCTAGCCAGGGGTTTAAGGTTTGCGTGGCTACGGCAACCGAGACCAGCGCCGAGACGCTGATCATCCCTTCAAGCCCTATGTTCACCACGCCGGCTCTCTCAGAGGTTATCTCTCCCACAGCCGTCAAGGTTAAGGGTGTCATTGCATACGACGTGGAGACCAGTAGGTTGATTATCGTGCCGATCACGTAGCTCATGAGACCACCACCTCCCTCCTACCCCTCCTAATGCCCAGGTATTTTTGGAGGGTGCTCAACAAGCCCGGTAAAGCCAGGGATACTACTATAACGCCTTGAACCAGCCTAACCAGCTCGAACGGGACCCTCGCCTCTATCTGCATCCCCCTAACCCCGGTGTTCAGCGCGCCGATCAGTATTGAAGCAGGGATCACAGCTATCGGGTGATTAAGCCCTATGAGTGAAACGGCTATCCCGTCGAACCCCAAGCCCATTAAGTTGGAGATTCCAGTAGTTATTGAGTAGTGGGGGGGTCTGCCGGTAATCTCACACACGCCGGCCAAGCCGCCTAGCACCGCGCTGAAGAGGAAGGAGTAAATCGTCAAGCGAGAGGTCTTCATCCCGGCATACCTCGCGGCCATCAAGTTAATCCCCGTAGCCCTCAATTCATACCCGAACACCGTATACCATAGTATGAAGTAAGTTGTGAGTGATGCCAGTATCGCTATTACGAAGGAGGCCGAGAGCTCTGTGCCCCTGATGAGTAGGGGGATGCGTGCGCTTGGCGGAACGGCGATGGTTTTCGAGGGATCCCTGGGGTCGGGGAACACGTTCACTCTAACGTAGTCGACAAGCCAGTACGCTATCCAGTTAAGCATTATAGTCGTTATGACCTCGTGCACCCCTCTAAACACTTTCAGGGAGGCGGCTACGAATGCGAAGAGGACGCTTAGACCTAAGCCCATTAAGGACCCAATAATTAGGACTAGGGGGGTGTCAGCTCTGAGGAGGCCTGAAGCAAGCACCATTCCCAAAGCCCCTAAGTACACTGCGTTCTCAACGCCTATGTTGAAGAGCCCTGACCTAACACTGACAGCGAAGGCAAGGCCTGTGAAGATCAGGGGTGTGGCTAGGCTCAACGTGGATGTTAGAGGGTATGCGTCGGTGAGGGGATTGCCGAGCGCATGCCTCAACAAGCTATAGTAGGCGTGTAAGGCGTCGTACCCGTAGGCCTGCATTATGAGCCCTCCTATGATTAACCCTGCGGTCATGGCAGTTACCACGTTACCGGTCTTAACGAGTACATCCCTTATGACTTTCCCCCTCAATCGCTCACACCTCCTAGCATGAGCCCTAACTTGTCCTCAGTTAGTTCACCAACATCCTTAACTCCAACGAACCTACCCTCGTACATAACAGCAACCCTATCGCTTAGCTGGAGAATCTCCTCAAGGTCTGAGGAGACGAGCAAGACGACCTTACCCCTCTTCTTGAGGTCGAGCAGTAAGCCCCTTATATGCTCGGTCGCCGAGATGTCAAGGCCTCTCGTCGGTTGAGCTGCTATTATAAGTTGAGGCTCCTTCGAGATCTCACGCGCCACTACTAACCTCTGCTGGTTACCACCGCTCAAGTACTTCACCGGTGAGAATAAGCTGGGGACGATTACGTTGAACTTAGTTATCAAATCGGACGCGTGTTCAACTACCTTGTCCCAAGCAAGGGTGTTGAGGAAGCCTCTGAAAAACATTGAACGCTGTATGCCTAGTATGCTGTTCTCGTTAACGGTGAAGTCCTGGATTAAACCCACCTGCACTCTATCCTCGGGTATGTGAGCGACGCCCAGCTTATACAGCTCTGACGGCGGGAGGTTGTCGATCCTCTGCCCTCTGAAGATTACCTCCCCTTTCTCAACCCTCCTTAACCCCGTCAACCCCTCGACTAACTCCTTCTGGCCATTCCCCTCAACGCCGGCGATGCCCAGTATCTCCCCAGACCTAACCGTTAGCGAGACGCCCTTGACGGCCCAAGTCCCTAAATCGCTGAGGATCCACAAATCCCTCACGATGAGAAGCTCCTCGCCAACCGTTGAAACCCCCCTCGAGACTGCGGGGATTGCATCCTTACCAACCATGAGTTGAGCCAGTAGGTTGAGGCTGGCCTCCACGCGTGGAACCTCACCAGCAACCCTACCCCTCCTCAACACAGTTATCCTGTCAGCGACCTCCAGCACCTCCCGCAACTTGTGAGTGATGAAGACAACAGACTTACCCATCCTCCTCAACCCATTGATCACGTTGAATAACTCCCTGGTCTCAGTTAACGTGAGATTAGTTGTTGGTTCGTCGAGGATCAGGACATCGACATTCCTGAAGAGCATCTTAAGTACCTCCACCTTCTGCCTAACGCCGAAGGGCAATCCCTCAACGCGCTCGTCGAGAGGCACTTTTAAACCCGTTAAACTCATTAGCTTGTTTATACCCTCCTTCGCATTGAGCAGCTGCCTGCGTGAGAGGCCCAAAACAATGTTCTCGTAGACCGTGAAGGAAGGTATTAAGGATAGGTTCTGATGCACCATGCCTATACCTAGTTTGAGGGCGTCGGCAGCGGCTGAGAACCCTACCTTCCTGCCACCTACGTATATGGTTCCTGACGTGGGTTTAAGAACCCCCGCCAATATCTTCATTAAAGTTGTTTTTCCAGCCCCGTTTTCTCCTAGAAGCCCGTGGATCTCGCCACGCCTTAAAGTGAAGTCAACGCCTCTTAAGGCGATCGTGCCGTCTGGGTATATCTTCACTACGCTCTTCATCGACACTAAGCACTCGTCTGGCCCGGTAGCTTCTGTATCCTCCACCCTACCTACCTAACTTCAAGGTTTGCCTATACTTATAAGGCTTTGCTCTGAGGTAGGGAGGGCTTCGAGTTGAAGTTAAAAACGTTTAGTGTAGTTAATGAGGCTTTAACCCCTTCATCCTACGCCTAAGGAGCTTCTTAACCTGGCTATGGTCTCTGCTGAGAAGGGTATCATTGCCTCTACATCCGAGAATTTAACGCCCATGACCTCTAAGGACTTGTTCGTCTTCAGTGTTTCCTGCAGCTTATACGCCTCATCCCACATCCACGATGGTATTGAGTTCCTCATACTCACGACCGCGTTGAGTATGGTTTCCCTATCCTGAGGATTGACGGTGCCTGCCTGAACACCTAGCTCGAGGAAAGTCTCTAGATCCTCCACGCGGCTCATCGCTATGCCGCCTTCAGCTATACCTAGCTCGAGGATTCCTCCGAACTTCGTCACGTTCTTATGAATTAAATAGTTTAGAGCTTTCCTGGTCGCGGTATATACGCCTACGTCAACCCTCTTCATCATTGAAGCTATTATGAATCCAGGCTTTATGTAGTCCTGGTCGGCGTCGACGCCTATGCCGAAGGGCGGACCCATGGTCCTGCCCTCCTTAGCCCCTGCCTCGGCAACTGCTTCGAAGATTCCCAGGCCAGTCGCCCCTGCCACGTTGTACACCACGATAGCGCCCTCGCCTAGCATGGCTTCAGTGGCGGTCTTGCCCCTTGCAGGGTCGTTGAAAGCGCCGGTATAGGTGTAGAGTATCCTAACGTTGACCTCCCTCCCTGTCTTCCCCTTAAAGACCTCCTGACCGTACCTTATGCCCCAGTAGTAGCCGGCCTCAAACTTGTAGAGGACGGGTATCTCCATCCCCAGCACGACGCCAACCGTTGTCTTGTTATAATGGCCAGCTATCATGGTAGCCAGGGCACCGACCACCGCGCTTCCTTCATGCTCCTTGAACAGGACGCTTAACACGTTAGGTTTATCTACGTAGCCGTCGATTATCGCGAAAAGCTGGTTCGGATACTCGTCAGCCACCTGCGCGATAGCGTCGGTGAGCAGGAATCCAACGCCCACGATGATGACGCAGTCTCTCGAACGGGATAACGTCCTCAAGTTAGGCAGGTAATCTGACTCACTACGGCTCTGCAACTCGGTGAGCTCTAGATTGAAGTCCCTGGCGGCCTTACTACCGCCTAAGTACGCCATGTCGTTGAAGCTGAGGTCACCTCTCCCACCAATATCGTACACTATGCAGACCTTAGTGGGTTGAGGCGTGACCGGAGTTGTGGGCGTTGTGGGTGTCGTAGGGGTTGTGGTGGGGGCTTGGGGTAGAGACATATATATCGCTACTGCTGCGATTATCAATAAAACCACGATAACTAATACTAAAGTTTTAGAGATCCCCCTCGCAGTGATAATCGTCGTGTATCACCTCATGTACTATCCGCACATTGCCTTAAAAACTTTCTACTTACCATGTCCTCCCCCACGACTCCTCCCCCTAGAGAGCCAGTCTCTCAAGTCAAGTAACTTATCCTCTATAGTCAGGAGGGGGTTCATTACCCATCCTATCACGGGCAACGTCGCGAGAGACCTGCCTAAGAATTCGCGGTCGACTCTAGTGAAGCCCCCTATGTAAGTCAACACGAACATGTAGGTGCCTATCGCTACGGGCAACTCTATGAGGAGTCTAACCACGTAGTTACTGATTGCAGTGTGGGTGAGCAGCGGGAGCGCGACGGATATGAGGGAGGCCACGTACGCTAACGACAGCGACCTCCACTCCACGGACATGTTCAACCTCCTAAGTACTGAGAGCTGGTAGGCCAACGCCGGGAGGCTTGAGACGGAGAGCGCTATGCTGTACCCCGTTGGTCCTAGGTAGTTGATTAGGGCGTAACTTACTGGAAGTATCGTAGCAAACTGGATTATGGAGGCGTTCATCAAGTCCTTAGTCCTCCCGAGCCCGCTGTACAGGGCTGACAAAGAAGTCGTTAGGGGTGTGTAGAGGTAACCTAGAGACATGAGGGTCAGGTAATACGGGGCTGTGACGTAGGTCCTGCCGTAAATCAGTCGCACCACGTCCGTTGAAAAGGCCCCTATCATAGCGGCGACCTGAACGGTGAAGATCGTCATGTACCTCAGCACGTTGTTCAGGAAATCCCTGAGTTCATCCCGATTACCTCTGGTCTCCAGGGCGGAGAAAACCGGGAACAGAGTCACCGCGAAGGGCGTGACTGTCAGGGCCACTAGAGACGCGAACTGGTTAGCGGCTTGAACGTTGCCCAGCTCGACGTTCGTAGCGACCCTGGCCAGTAAGACGTACTGAAACCTATACAGCACCACACCCAGTAAACTCGATACGTAGAGAGGAAGCCCGAACCTAATTAAGTCGAGCACGCTGACTATTCCCTCATGACGGCTCAAGGGTCTCACGTACCTAAGCACTATCGCGACGCCTATGACGCAAGTCACTGCGTAGCTAATCACGTGCCCGAGCAGGGCTCCTAGGACGCCTAAACCGACGACAACCAGTAACGGGCTCAGAAGTAATTTCACGATTGACTGTATGACGACGTTGAGGGACCTCAGCTTCATACGTCCCAAGGCTGTGAGCACGGCGAGCGTGGTGTTCATGAGGGTCACGGTGAAGGTCAAGATCGATGTCAGCTTAACGTAATCGCTTAACTCAGGTCTCTCGGTGAGGATGACCGAGAGCTGATACGCGAACACGTAGTTGATTGCGGAGGCTACAGCGACTATGACTAGCTTCAGGAGTAATCCCTTCACAATCACCTCACGGACTATCCCCTCCTTCCCGACGGCCCTAAACTTAGACACGTACTTAACTAAGGCGGAGTCGATGCCGAGATCCGTGAAGAGCGTTAAGACGTTGGTGACCGTTAGAGAGACTGAGTAGATGCCGTAGTTCTCCGGCTGGAGCATCCTCGCCACTACTATGGCGGAGATTGCCAGGAGGAGTGTGGAGGTGACGCTGCCTGCAAACACCACTAACGCGTCACGAGACGTCCTCGTCAAGACCCTCTCGAAATCCTCCGTCAACACGCCTAACCGAAGATAATCTCTAGAGTGAGGCCTTAATTAATGAAAGCCTTCAAGCGGTCGATGCGTTGTGGCGCCGGGGGCGGGATTCGAACCCGCGTGTCCCGTTGGGGACAGTGGGTCTCTTTCAACGCCGGAATAGACTCGAGCCCACCCCCTTAGACCGCTCGGGCACCCCGGCCATCTAAATAAACGCTTTCACATCTAATTAAGTTTTACAGTCTCGTTTCAGAAGTCCGGTGTTTCCACTAACGTCTTTGCCGTCTCGATCGAGGTCTTAAGTCTCTCCTGGTGATCCTCGAGGAACTTCCTAAGCCTCTCCGCCGTCGCTAATTTACATTCACCGCACAGCATAGAGCCGTTCCTGCATTCCTCGTGGATCCTTCTGAGGTGTGCGTCATCTTTCACTAGGTGTAGCGAGTTCAGCTCGAATACAGGACACTTATCTGGTTCGCCTCCTAACCTTCGTTGCTCTTCAGCAGTGGCTCTGCCCCCTGTTAAGGACGCCATCAGCTTCCTGACGGACTCGTCAATCGGGTCTGTGAGTGCGATGAAGGACTCAGGCTTGGAGGAACTCATCTTACCTCCCGTCAGCCCGCATAGGAATTTATGGTAGGTTGCGGCAGGTCTAGTTAGACCTAACTCATTGCTGAACCTGTCAGCTATGTCCCTGGTTAGTCTTAAGTGCGGGTCTTGATCAAGCCCTACCGGGACTAGAACGGTCTTAAAGCCGCCGAAATGCGGTAGTTCCGGGTGAAGTATGTCGGCGGCCTGGGTTAGCACGGAGACTATCTTCGCCGGCTCTAGATCCTCCCCGTAGATAGCCGTCAACTCAGCCATGGTGACTTTCCTAGCGAACAGCTGTATTAACCTATAGTACTCCTTCCTGTAGTTTGATTGGAAATATATGTGAAGCCCTTTCGCGTTGAGACCCAGGGCCAGGTAATTGGCAACGTACTCGTTTAAGGCGTAGTTTATCACGTCCTCCCTGCTGAGCTTCCTCACGCCGTAGGCCTCGACGTCCGCTATAGCCAGGAATATCTCAGCACCTAACCCCTGATAGTAAATCACTTGATCTATGAGCATCTTATGGCCGAAGTGCATCTTGCCTGAAGGCATTAACCCAGTCAATATGGTGAATCTTGAGCCCGACTTAAGGCAGTCTAACACCATCTCGAAGTCCCTATGACCTACTACGGCACCCCTCCTGATGGGTAGGGGTAGCTCGCCGAAGGACTTAAGTTGCGTGACAACCTCGTCGAAGGGCCTCATGCCGAAGTACGAGAAAAGCTTCTCGTAATCCTTCAGATCCTCCGAAGCCCAGGGATCTATCCGGAACGCCACAATAGGCATCACCACACGTAAATTAGATGTTGCAGCCCTATATAAGCATTGAGGTGTTGAGGGGTTAAACGCGATCTGGTGCCGCGGCCGGGATTTGAACCCGGGTCACGGGCTGTCCTCACTGACGCAGCTCGAAAGGCCCGCATACTTGACCGGGCTATACTACCGCGGCACTAAAACAAAATCAAAACAAAAGCTTATAAGGACGTTTAGGTTCTTCTAACCTCGTTTTGCTGGGTATCGCGTTAAGACCCCGCCAACTTTGCGGGGATCTCTAAGCAAACACGCTGTAAAGAACTCCCGCGTATGTAGATGTGAAAGAACTGTAAAGATATTACGGTATTATTTGGTGTAAGGATAATGATATACTCCTACACTTTTCGTAAAAATCGATGGTCAAAAAGTTTTAGTCTCTTTGAGAGATTTCCCTTTCTTTTTAAATTATAAGCTAATTCTTACGAAAAGAAGCACCAGTTACATTGTTCCTTTTCACTAAAAATTTATACTGGGAAATGTCAGTCTTTCTTTGAACAAAATCACGCTGAGATCGTACATAGACCATGACATTGTTGAAAGAGAATCTTTTCGGAAAGAATGTTTGCTTAAACCCATTTACCATTTTTAGTCATCAGTTTGTTATCAAAGAGAAATTTACTTGAGCTATTCAAGTTCTTCTAATCAAGTCCGAATCTACCGTTATTCTTACTGGAAGCGAGCATAACATGGTAGAGGAAACATACATGTAGAAGAGGAGTTAAAATTGGAATGCTTCATTATATTTGTCGTGGAAAAAGTATCTCGATTGGCTACATCAATATGATTGGATGTTATTAATACCTTTGATTTTTATGAAAAT
Source organism: uncultured Sulfolobales archaeon (assembly GCA_938017505.1). Taxonomy (GTDB): domain Archaea; phylum Thermoproteota; class Thermoprotei_A; order Sulfolobales; family NBVN01; genus Zestomicrobium. The sequence goes on from CALIKV010000019.1 coordinate 12,414, forward strand.
CCCCAAATTTTGAGGAGACGTTATTCCTTCCTTCTTAAGCGCCGCCCTTTACCAAACATCAACACTACAGGTCATTCGGGGATAGGCGTATCCAGCTGCACGTAGGAGGTGATGTTAATGGTTTTTAGCACTGTGATCCACAGCCGTTTCCACAGTGGTATGAGGATTCTAACACGTTTCACAACCCAGTTCCACCCAAACTCCATACTGCCTGCTCCTTTACCGCTTTTCGTTGGTTTCGTAAAAAGCGCCTTGGAATCCGGAAGAAATCAGCGAAAACCACTATTTGGAAATGCGGTAGGCATAACTTTTTGAAGTCTCATAGTTTCCGGATTTGTCTATAGCCACTATATAAAACTCCACAGTCGAGCTCGGATGCACCTGTATTTCAGCTGTGTAACCCTCTTCCGTTAGACCATAACCTCCGACAGGCTCCACGAAATATCTTTTTGATATATCCATTTCCTTATACTTCCACTGTGAACAGTTTAGACTATAGACCAGAAGAACTCTATGTAGGGCACTTTCTTCATCGTAAGCCGTCACGTTGAAAATTAGAGTTTCATCAAACAACTTAGCCGCTAAAGCGGTTATCTTGGGTTTCTCTGTGTCAGCCAGCTTGTATAGAACACTTGGACTTGCAACAACGTATATTTCATTGTAGGCGACGCTAGCAGTGGGCATCCACATATTTTCGTTCTGGAAGACGAATTCGCTGAGCCTCGCCCAACCACGCCACAACAAGTAGATCTTACCGCCTCCACCACCCTGCATTACTGGCAAAACAATTACGTCCTGTGACGCTACTGGTTTTCCCCCTCTTTCGTTGCTCGCCATTGTGAAATTTCCTACAACGTTTCCATCAAAGTCTAATATGAAAAGGTTTAATGGTTTTTCTCCCATGCCTCTAACGGCATAAATATTCCAGGTGCTTACTGCAACAAAGGGGTCGCCCTCAACATCCCCGCCTACTCCGAGAGGTTTTTTCCACAGGAGATCTCCGTCTCTAGAGAAAGCTAAAAGATTTCCTTGAGAGTCCGATAGAATTATTTTCCCATATCGGTAAGACGGTGCAGTCAACATTGCATCATGCTCGAAGACCCAAATAGTCTCCCCTGTTTTTGCGTCGAGCGCGTAAAGCTTCTTTGAAGGATCCGATGTCACAAATAGAGCTCCCTCACCATAAGCTAAGCCTTTAACATTTGCTCCGACCTTGCTGCGCCAGATAACATTTCCATTCTCGGCGACACAGAACACATAGCCTTCGTCTCTAACGCTTCCCACGTATACTCTTTCTTCTGCCACTATGAGGTTTGAGGTCACCGATGAACGAGAGGAGGCACCTGGTTCGGATTCAAGCTCAACCTTCCATACAAGCTCACCATTATCCTTGTCAAAAGCGAGAAGGTAGGCGTCACCGACGTCTAACTTCGATGAAGTGCCCACGAATAAGTATTTTCCAACACCATAAGCTTCAACGAACCTCCATAAACCCAAAGCTTTCCACTTTGCTACCGGTTGAGGATGGGAAATGCTTCTTCCTTCAAGACTATCAGAGTATACTTCTACGCCCCAGCTCAAAGCTCCATCATCTCTATTAAGGACGTAGACTCCTTGATGGTCCGCCAGAAAAATTTTATCTCCTTCAACTACGGCGTTTGCCAACCTTCCACCCATGTTGGCGGAGATGTTAACAGAGAAAACAACCTTCGGCTTTCTTGGAATGGTAGAGGGATAAAACATATCGCTTTCAGCACCGCTTTTCCTCATGCTCCATGGAAACTTTGACGGCAAGAGCTCCACCGGAACTTTTTCAGGCTCTTTTTGTGGAGACGCGCTTTCTAAAATCACTTTGCTTTTAAAGTATCCTCCAAAATAGGCTATTAGAAGAGAACCAACTAAGAAAAAGGAAATCAATAAAATCCCCATCTTAACGTTCATCGAGTTTCCCCCCAGGTTTTAGGGGCTGGATATTCTTGGTAAAGCACTTCTATCTCAGTGTAGCCTGCATTTGGCCTGACGGTCACGGAGACTGTCACGTTCCCCTTGAATTCTTCACGCCTTTCAGAGCCTCCAGAAGGTCTCAGCTCTTGAATGGCGCCTTCAGCAACGACGTAAACCGCACCTTGCTTGCCTCCATCTCCCATTATTGGACTCATGGCCCAAATTCCCATCCCAATGTCACCCTTTCTGCCCACGACCCCCACCCCCAACGACGATTTTCCATATAGCAATCCCTTTTCGCTCGTTTTGGTTTTCATATATTTCCCATATAATTTATGTTTTATCTACATAAAATACTTAAACTTTGGAGGACTGTTATCCCTGATTTGGTGCGGCGGCCGGGATTCGAACCCGGGATCTCCGGCGATCTGTGAATGACGTTCATGGCAGGCCGGCGTCCTGATCCAGGCTAGACTACCGCCGCCAATAACATTAAGCCTGGAGGTTATTTAAGTTTTCCATGTAACCCTTCTCCCACCCCTACTCACGTACCAAAGAAGCGATGCGACAAACACGACCAGAGTTACTGAGTAGGTGAGTGTTAGCGGGATGCCTAACTCAGCTAGGCCGGCGTACACTAGAACGGAGCCGAGAGACGACGTGATCAGCCCTATAACTAGTTTGAACAATGTGTAGGTCAGGGCAAATGAACCTAGGAAGACCAGGAACTTAAGCGCTAGCACCTCCTGAGGGCTTACGAGCCCCCTTCCAGGGACGATGCTGTAGAGCAGCTCCGTAGGCGCGTAATAAGCTAGTGCCACGCTCACGAAGAATGACGAAGTGAATCTGTACTTGAGGAAACCGCCGATGAAGAAAATGACGAAAACCACCAGCCCTACCGTGAATGACTGGAGCGACACCCCGCCTGTTAGTTGGGAGGCTAAGGAAGAAGCAAGCCAGCCTAACCAGACGCCGGATATGAGCGCGACAGCCAACCTGATGAAGGTCTGGCCGTAGAAAGCAATGAAGAGGCCGCCAAGGAATAGCAGGAAACCCGCCAGACCCACGTAAACCACCAGAAACTACACGTGCTCATCAATAAAAACGTTCAATTGAAGGGCGAAAAGCCACACGCTTTATAATGGGAGGGTTGGGAGATCAAACAAGAACAACCTAAGAAGCCTTTCAGTTTGATGCACCGAAAATCCTTGCCACGGTTTTAACAACTCTTACGTCTGAGCTAAAGCCCCGATTCACTCCACTTCCCTTGAAAACTGCTTAGAGGCTCTACCCTAACGGTTGTGGGAATATTTAAATATGTGGAAATTAACATTTAGTGGGAATGAAGCCTTATGGAAACTGTGAAAGTGGATAAGAAGGGCAGGATCCTCATCCCAAAAAACATCAGGGAAAGGACTGGAGTGAAGGAGGGAAGCTACGTCAAAATAACAGCGGAAGAGAGAGGCATCTTAATAGAACCTCTTGAGGCAATAGCAGACAAATACTTCGGGGTTTTCGAGATAACGAAGTGGCCAGAAGACCTAGACGAATTCGTGGTCGAGGTTGTAAGGGAATGGGGGATCCGGAAGGCTACATAGACGTAAACGTTTTCGTTTACTGGCTTGGCAATCACCCCGCTTTCGGCAGAACATCCTACGAATGGGTGAAGAAGATTGAGAAAGCGCCACGAGGGAAATACGTGACATCAGCCTTGACTCTGTACCAAACCGTGATGATAATAGCTGGCTTAACAGGGAAAAACCTAAAGGATCGAGAACTAATCGAAAAAACAGTAAACTCGATAGAAAGCCTATCCGGCTTGAGGATAATGCCTTTGATGTTGGAAGACGTAACTCGAGCAGCTGAACTAATGAAGGAATACGGCCTGGACTACGAGGACGCCATACACTTGGCCGCTGCATTAAGAAGTAAGGCGAGAGAAATAATATCCAATGACAAGGACTTCGACGGAACCCCGTTGAAAAGAAAATTCAGCAGCTAAATGCAGTAGAGCTTCCGTCCTGACATAGCATGACGGAAGTCAATGCCGTATCCCACTCTCGTCATGGGGGCTTTCGAAGCGAGTGAATGGGGTTCTCACGCGTTTGGCATGGGCCCCAGCCACTCATTCCTCTGTGCAGGGGTTGATGGACTTCACGCTGAGTGTAAGCGGTTTCACGCCCGAGAGACTGGCGGGCCCGGGGGGATTTGAACCCCCGACTTCCGGCTTAGGAGGCCGGCGCTCTATCCTAGCTGAGCTACGGGCCCAGCTCATGTTACTATTTGCTGGGAGTTATTTAAGTGTTAGGTGTTTATTGAATCTACGGTGGTGTGGTTGAGGAGGATTTTCCACGAGCTTCACGGTCTTGATGACGTTGCTGGGATTATCTCCTCTTACGTGAGGCTGGAGCCGCTGGGCGTGGAGAGCGTTGGCTTGCGCGAGGGGTTGGGTAGGGTCTTGGCCGACGATATCTACGCGCTTCACGACTATCCCCCTTTCGACAGGTCCGAGGTCGACGGGTACGCCGTTGTTTCATCTTCCTTAGTAGGAGTTGAGGAGGACAGCCCTGCTAGGCTAAGGCTTAAGGGCTTTGTTAAGATAGGCGAGGGCACTGCTGTCGAGGTCTCTGAAGGCGAGGCCGTGGAGGTGGATACAGGCGCTGTCATCCCGAGAGGGGCTGATTCCGTCGTGATGGTTGAGCACAGCAGGAAGTCAGGTGACTACGTGTACGTTTACACCTCGATAGCGCCAGGGGAGAACGTAGCTAAAACGGGGTCCGACGTCATGAGGGGCGAGTTGCTGCTGCGTAGGGGGACTGTCTTAGGGCCTGCGGAATTGGCATCGTTAGCGGCTGCGGGAGTTGGCAGCGTGAAAGTGTTCACGAAGCCTAGAGTAGGTGTTCTCTCAGTAGGCTCTGAATTGCTTGACGTTGAGAGAAACACGCTTCGAGAGTACAGCATATTCGAGGTGACTTCGCATTACATTATTCCATTACTTATGGAGCTGCACACCTTACCTAAGTTCTACGGCATAGTGCCCGACGACGAGGACCTCCTCAGGGATTCTCTGGAGACCGCTCTTAAGGAGAACGACTTAGTGCTGAGCGCGGGAGGGACGTCGGCAGGAGTAGAGGACCTTACCTACAGGGTGCTCGAGAGCCTAGGAGAACCGGGGGTCGTGATTCACGGACTAAAGGTGAAGCCGGGCAAGCCTACGGTAGTCGCCGTTGTAGGCGGGAAGCTGGTGTTCGGGCTTCCGGGCTTCCCGCTCTCCGCGGCCATGATATTCAGGTCCGTGGTGGCGCCTGTGATCTTAAAGCTCGTGGGACTCCCAGCCAGTCACTGGGAAGGGTTTGAGGTGAGGGCCAGGATAGCGCAGAGAACCCTTGGTGTCAGGGGGAGGGTTGCCTTAGTGCCTGTGGCGTTAATTGAACGGCAGGGTAGTGTAGTAGCGTACCCGGTACAAGTACCTTCAGGTTCTATAAGGGTGCTTACGTACACGGATGGGTTCGTAGAGATCCCTGAAGACACTCTGACGCTGAGTGAGGGAAGTGAAGTGAGGGTTAAGCTTTTTAGAGGGTCGTGGAGACCGCCGGAGCTTGTTTTCATAGGCAGTCACGACTATGTAGTTGATGAATTGATACGCACGGTTACGGAGGGTCTTAACTACAAGGCGATTAACGCAGGTTCAATGGGAGGGCTCCTAGCCATCAGCAGGGGAGAGGCGGACTTAAGCGGTACGCACCTACTTGACGAGGAGACTGGCGAGTACAACGTACCGCACGTCAGGAGGCTAGGGCTCTCAGGCTGTGCAGTGCTGGTTAGAGGCTGGGTTAGGGAGGTGGGATTCATACTGCCTAGAGGGAATCCTAAAGGAATAGCCTCTTTTAAAGACCTCTTCAGGGAGGACGTGGTGTTCATCAATAGGAACAGGGGTTCCGGGACCAGAACGCTGATAGACATCAACCTGAGGAGGGCGGCTGACGAGCTCGGCGTGAGGCATGACAGAGTGCCTAGGTTGGTGAGGGGCTACCTCAACGAAGCCAAGACGCACACTGGCGTGGCCGTGGCAGTGCAGCAGGGAAGGGCTGATGTAGGGGTTGGTGTGAGACACGCGGCAGTGATGTACGGTCTAGAGTTCATAAAGATAGGTGAGGAGGTCTACGACCTCGTAATACATAAGGAAAGCCTGAATAAGAAGGCCTTGGTTAGAGTAGTCGAGTTCCTCAAAAATGGAAGGGTAAGTGAGCTGGTGAAGAGGTATTCAGGTTATCGCACGCTCAGTGATACTGGCACAGTTGTTTTCGACGAACCGCCCGGCAAGGCCTTGAAGAGTTAGTTTGACTCTTCAAAATCTATGTCAATCCTGAAAGCTTATTAGGGTTTAAGGCATGCTTATTTAGTGTGATCCTTATGGAGATCTTTAAGCTGCGCGACGTTTATAGAGCTAGACGCGTTGTGGGAAAATATTTAATCAGGACCCCGCTGAAGTATTCAAGGAGATTATCTAGGCTTCTGGGTTTCAACGTTTATCTAAAGTTAGAAAACGTGCAGGTGGCTAGGTCTTTTAAGGCTCGTGGCGGGGTCTACTACATGAGCATTAAGGCTGATGAAGCCGTCAAGAGAGGCGTTGTGACAGCGTCCACAGGCAACCACGCACAGTCCGTGGCTTACGCAGCCTCCCTTTTCGGAGCTAGAGCCGTTATAGTGGTCCCTCACGGTATATCTAGGGTTAAGGTCGAGTCTCTAAGAGACTTAGGTGCTGAGATAGTGTTTCACGGCTCCATATTTGAGGAGGCCAGGGAATACGCTGAGAAACTCGCTGAGGAGAAGAACATGCTCTACGTCCACCCCATGAACGAACCCCTCCTGTACCCCGGCGTCGCCACGATGCATCTGGAGAACGTAGAGGACCTCCCAGAGGTCGACGTCATAATAAACCCTATAGGCGGGGGGTCCGGGGTGACCGGGGCGGTCGTCGTAGCTAAGAGCGTGGATCTAAGCATCAAGGTGATGGGGGTTCAGGCTGAAGGGGCTCAGAGCTTCTATCAGTCATGGGTGCAAGGAAGGCTGGTGAGCACTGGGAAAGCCGAAACCATAGCTGAAGGCATCGCGACGGCTAGGGCGTACGAGCTCCCCTTCAGCATGCTGAAGAACAGGCTGGACAACGTAATCCTTGTATCGGATCAAGAGATAATAAAGGCGATAAAGACCTTGGTGGAGGTGGAGGGGGTTGTGGCTGAGCCGGCTGGAGCTGCGGCCCTGGCGGCAGCCTCTAAAATCAGGGACGAGCTTCAAGGCAAGAACGTGATAGCCATGGTGACTGGAGGGAACATAGACCCTGAGACCCTACTTAAATACCTCCAGACATCGTGAACTCCGAAGAGCGTGAGTCGGGATAGACTGTGAAACGACTCCTGCGGAGCCCTAATTACTGCTGGGTGTGGAGCCCTCCTATAGATTAAGTTCTCCAGCGATGCTCTTAAGGGCCTCTAAACCTAGGCTGAAGAAGTCCTCCAGGTTCATGCCCAGCTTCTCAACCTCCATGATCCTGTTCCTATCTATGTTACGCGCGAAATCCCTGGACTTGAACTTCCTTGCCACGGTCTCAGCCCTGACCTCGCTTAGTCTCTTGCTCGGCATCACTAGCGCCGTTGCCACTATGAGGCCTGATAGGTGATCTGAGGCCCTTAGTGCTTGGGAGATCTTCACAGCCCCCTCCGAGGAAGGCTTGAACGCATTGTGCTCGTTGTGCAACGCTATCGCTTCCAACGCGTAGTCCGGTAGAAGCCCCTTAAGGAGCTCTAGAGCGCCTAACCCATGCCTTGAGGGGTTCCTACCCACGTGATCGTAATCGATGTCGTGCAACAGACCTATAAGGCCCCATAGCTCTTCATCCTCTTCTAACTCCCTGGCAAGAACCCTCATAATAGCTTCCACAGCGACGCAGTGCTTAACCATTCTACCGTCTTTCAGATATTGGGTAAGTAGTGTGTGGGCCTCAGTCCTGCTGAGCATTTTTAACACCTTAAGCTGGTCTACCGATCAAAAACTAGTTTAAATCAGTTAAAATGCGTGCGGTTTAAGGACCCTCCCTGGGAGCTTGCCCGTGAGTCCCCCTTCCTCCACAACTACCTCCCCGTTGACTATTACGTAGCGAATGCCTGACGGACGTTGATGCGGGTCTGTGTATGTGGCGTTATCTGTTATGGTGTTCGGGTCGAACACTACTATGTCCGCCTTGAAACCCTCCCTCACTAAGCCTCTGTCCCACAGCCCTAACTTGCTTGCAGGTATTAGGGTCATCTTCATCACAGCCTCCTCTAGGGATAACACCTTCTTCTCCCTTACGTACCTCCCTAAGACCCTTGGGAAGGTGCCGTAGGCCCTGGGGTGTGGTCTGCCCCCCACCTTAGGTGAGGTTGTCCAGGAGTCCGAGCCAACGCATGAGAGAGGATGCCTCAAAACAGTTTCCATATCCTCCTCGTCACCGAAGAAGAGGATCATGGAAGCCTTACCTCCTATCTTTATCAGCCAGTCGAAGAGCCCTTCGTAGAGGTCTGAATGACCGCTTAGGATCTCCTTCAACGACTTACCTTCGTACTCAGGCGCTACGGGACACGATGACACGTATATGCCCTCCCATCCGCAACCCTTAATCCAGTTCTCACCTTTAACTCTGTCCTCCTCTACTTCCTCTTTAATCCTCCTTCTCATCTCAGGATCCTTCAGCCTCTCCAGCGCTTTCTCGACACCGCCCTCTAAAACCCAGTTCGGCAGTAACGACATTATGGTGGTGCTTCCGGCGATGTAGGGGTACACGTCACAGCTCACCTCCACCCCCCTACTCCTCGCCCTCTCCATCAACCTCAACGTCGCTGAGGTCTTCCCCCAGTTAGACCTCCCGCTCGCTTTATGATGGGATATCTGAACAGGGACGCCTGCCTTCTCACCGATCTCGATAGCCTCTTCAACAGCCTCTATGAGATACTTACCTTCATTCCTGATGTGCGAGAGGTACGTTAGCCTTACTGGGAACTCCTTGAGGACCTTAGTCAGCTCGATTATCTCACCCGTCGACGCGTAGGATCCAGGCGGGTATATCAGGCCTGTTGAGAGGCCCCAAGCACCGTCCAGTATGGATTGCCTTAGCAACGCCTTCATTTCATCCATCTCCTCCTTAGTTAGGGGGCTTGGGTCAAACCCCTTCACAGCTATCCTGAGGGTTCCATGCCCAACCAACAACGCCAAGTTTATGGCTATCTTGCGTTCTTCAAGCTTCCTGTGGAAATCCCCTAAAGTCCTCCAATCCCAGCCGTAGTCGTAGCCAGGCACCAGGAAAGGCGACAGGTATTCTTTAAGTAGAGCGCTAGTCTTCGGATTTAACGGCGCCATCGACAACCCGCAGTTACCGCCGACCGCTGTGGTCACTCCCTGGGAGACCGTGCTGTCGGCGTGCGGCACTGCCAGTATCGTGAGGTCTGCGTGACTGTGTATGTCGATGAACCCGGGCGCAACCACCAAGCCCTTAGCGTCAATGACCTTCGCAGCATGTCTGCCTAGGTCCAGCCCGATGCGCACTATACGTCCGTCCTTTATCCCCACGTCCCCCTTAAGGTAGGGAGCCCCGCTCCCGTCGACTATGAACCCGTTCTTAATCAGAATATCGTATTCGTGATCTGAAGTCCGCAAATTTACACCCAACCATAAGGTCCTCAGAGATTATAAACTTTCACGTCAGTTCCTTCGGAGTCCCCGCCCGTCCTGGGGCAGTGCCTTCGCTCGCGAGCCCCCTACCACATCCCCGCGGCCGATCTACTTACCTGTACCTGGATCCCAGAACCTCACGCACTAACTCCTTAAACTCCTCCTCAGTCAGGGCCCTCTTCCTCTCAACAGACCTGCTCTTCACCTCCGCCAGGATCAGCGCGACATCCTCGTCTCTCACGGTGATGCCCATCTCCTTCAGCTTCTCGACCACGTTCCTCCTACCCGACTTCTTACCTAGTAGGACCACCATGTCCGTCTTCCTCCCGACCAGCGAAGGCAGGTAAGGCAGCATTTCAACAGGTCTCACGTCCTTAACGTTGTACCACCAGTCAACAAGTATGCCTGACTCAACCCTCACCGCGTTATCCCCTACAACCGCTTTCTGCGGCGGCGTGGAGACCCCTGAAAGCCTCTCCACCAACTTGGAGAGATCGTAGAGCCTGTCTAACTTAACGTTCGTCTTAACGCCGAGCAGGAGCTCCAGCGCGAGCACGGTCTCCTCCAGCGCCGCGTTCCCCGACCTCTCTCCAATCCCGTTAACGGTTACGTGAGCCGCTGTGGCGCCCCCCACCACGGCCGCGATGGAGTTGGCGACGGCCAGGCCGAAGTCGTCGTGGGCGTGCACCTCAAGAGGACTGCTGACGAACTCCTTGACACTCCTGACGAAGTACTCCATGGCGTAGGGACTCATGACGCCGAACGTGTCGGCTAGGACCATGGAGTCCATCTTCTCGCCGACGTTCTTAACCACCCTCGCGAAGAACTCCATACTGGAACGCGTTGAGTCTATGGTGAAGAACTTAACGTAGAGGCCGTGTTGCTTGGCGTACTCTAAAGCTTCTCGAGACCTCTCCAGAGCCTTGTCCGTGGACCACCCGTAAGCGTACTTGATCATGTGCTCGCTTGACGGCAACTCCATGACCAAGCCAGGGGCATCGGTCTTCAGAGCCAGATCGACGTCCTCCTTAAGGCATCTGGAGAAAGCTAGCACCTTAGCCTTAAGACCCTGCCTCACAACAGCTTTAAGGGCTTCGAAGTCCTCCCTAGACACGGCAGGCATGCCGGCCTCGATGAAGTCAACGCCAGCCTCGTCTAGAGCCATAGCTATCTCCAGCTTCTCATACCTCCTGAAGGCGATCCCCGGCTGCTGCTCGCCATCCCTTAACGTAGTGTCGTGGACATAGACCCTCTCCGGAAGCCTTAAGCCCTTGCGGACGTCCTCAACGTAATTGTAGGGACTCACAAACCACTTATCGGCGAACCACGCCATGCGCTTAACCGACTTAGTTTACGGGTAAGGCTTAAAAGTTTTCCTTCACACACCAACACAAACGCCACAGGACTCACAAGCGTCGTCCCCTTGCTCAGCTCACCCACCTGCGCAGGCGTTGGTGGTGTCCGGCGACCGGAATAGGCCTTCAATGTCCTCGTTAAGACTTTTAAACTCCTGGCGGTATCACCCCATAAGGGGTTGGGGTGCATACCTTGTACGACGTCCTCAAGAAGGAGATAGTTGACGTCATGAGGCACATGGAGGACCGCGGTTTGAACTACGGTAGGTCGGGGAACGCGAGTATTCGCGTTAAGGGGACGGAATACGTTTTAATAACGCCCAGCGGCTTGCCTAAGGCCTCCCTCACGCCGAGCGACGTCTTAGTGGTCACGATGGACGGCGACGTGGTGGAGGGGGTTCACAGACCCACGGTCGAGATGCCTCTCCACACGACCATCTACAGGAGGTATGATTACGTGAACTCGGTCATCCACGCTCACGGGATCTACACAACGGCGCTTGCAGTCGCCCGCGAGCCCATACCCCCGATAGTTGAGGAGATGGTGATTTACGTGGGGGGCGATGTGAGGGTCACTGAGTACGCCCCCTTCGGCAGTGGGGAACTCGCTGAAAGAGCTGCTGAGGCCCTGATGGGGAGGAAGGCAGCGCTCCTCGCGAACCACGGCGTAGTGGCCTGCGGGTATGACATTCAGGAAGCGCTGGAGGTCTTAACCCTGGTTGAGAGGGTTGCTCAGGTCTACCTGCTGAGCAGGCTTGCTGGAAGGACAACTACGCTGCCTGAGGAATCAGTCGAGCTTCAGAGGAAGCTCTTTATTGAGAGATTAAAAAGGAACTCACCATCCACGGAGATACCCTAAGACGTCGTCCGAGACCTCCCCCCTCAACACGTCCTTCATCGACTCCGCTATTATATCTAGACCCCTGTCTAGGTCCTCCTTGCTGATGTTCAGCGGCGGCGCTATCCTCAACACGTTGCCGTGCTTGCCGAAGGTTATTAGGATCAACCCCCTCTCCCAAGCCCTCCAGCAGACCTTCAAGGCGGTTTTCCTATCCGGCTCCTTCGTCTTCGCGTTCTTAACGATGTCCACGCCTATCATCAGTCCTTTACCCCTCACGTCATCTATGATGGGGATCTCCCCGCTCAACTCCCTGAATCTCCTCATCACGTACTCCCCCAGCTCGGAGGCCCTCTCAGCGAGTTTCTCCTTCTTTATCACCTCTATCGTGGCTATCGCCGCCCTCGCGTTTACTGCATGTCCTAGGTGGGTGAAGACGAACAACGGGGGTGGAACGCTGTCCATCACTTCAGCCCTCCCTACGACCGCTGAGATGGGCATCCCGCCGCCAAGCGCCTTAGCCGTGACGAGGATGTCGGGTTCCACGTCGAAGTGCTCTAAAGCCCACCACCTCCCAGTCCTACCCATCCCGGACTGAACCTCCTCATCGATGTAGAGGATGTTGTGATCCCTCGTCAGTTCCCTGAGTCCCTTCATGAACTCCTTAGGAGGCACGATCACCCCTGCGTCGCCCTGTATGGGTTCGGCTATTACAGCACCGACCTCCCCGTTGAGCTCCTTAACCCTCCTCTCTATCTGGGCTAAGGCGGTGTTGGAGAGCTCGGACGGGTTCTCATAGCCGTTAATGCCCCACGAATTCCTGTAGGGGTCTGGGTACTCGACAAAGTGGATGTCCTTAATCGGGAAGATCAGGTCCTTGACTTCGGGGCTCACTATCCCTGTCGCCGAGAGAGCGCCGTACGTCATTCCATGGTAGGACCCGTGGAAGGATATCACATGCCTCCTCCTCGTGTAGGCTCTCGCTGCCTTCAACGCCGTGTCCACTGAGTCCGAGCCGGAGAACCCGAAGGTGACTTTCTTCCTGTAGGGGCCTGGAGTCAGCTCGGTGAGGTACTTAGCCAGCCTCACAGGCTGCTCCTCGTAGAAGTACGATGGAGTGTAGTTCAGGAGCTCCTCAACCTGTTCCTTAATAGCGTTGACGACCTCAGGGTGTCTGTGACCTACGTTGTAAACCGCCGCGCTGGTCAGGAAGTCTATGTATTCGTTCCCGTCAGCGTCCCAAACCCTCGCACCCTCAGCCCTAACGACAGCGAGGGGGTAGTACTTCAGGGCCGAGGCCGCCGGGATGTACTCCTCATCAAGCTTAACTATCGCCAAGTTATTCTCAAGCTTCTTGCGTGTGAGCCTAACAATGCCCTCCCATCTCATATTATTTCGCCACATGATTTAATCCGGAGGGTAATTATAAATGTTCGGGCAGGTCGGTGAGAAGCCTCGAGTTCTCCCCGTCGAGGCTCGACGTGGGCTCGTCCGCCAGGACTATCTTAGGACGATTGACTGAGGCCCTTGTTATCGCCACGCGCAGTCTCTTCAACTCCTCCTCAGCATCCCGAAGCCTCTTAACAAGCTCAGCCCTGCTAAGATAGCCCTCCTCACGCCTAATGGAGTCCCCAACCCGCTTAACCACAAAGCTGGAAATCGAAACACCAGCCCCCTCAGCCCGCCGCCTCCAATCCTCAACCATCTCTAAAGAGGGCAAATAAACGTAAATGGCACGATCCTTAATAGTCCGCGTCTTACCCCTATCAGGCCTCACAAACCAACACCACAAAGATAAACAGCATTCAAGCATGTAGTTCAGTAAATTAGTGCGGGGGGTGGGATTTGAACCCACGCAGGCCTACGCCATCAGGGCCTCAGCCTGACCCCTTTGACCTGGCTCGGGCACCCCCGCACCGATATACTTTAGCACCCGGATTTTTAAGCTGTGTGGCAGGATCGCTCTAGTCCTCGAGACCCGTAAGTCCCACTACGCGTCGTCATAGAGGGCTTCCCCGCCCGCTCCTCAAGACTCCCCTAAGCGGACGGGGGAGGGAGTTCCCTAGACGACGGGTCTCTCGGCCTTCGTCCTCGAGCGCACTTCATTATACAGCCTCGAAAACCACTCGGGGAGCTTCAGCTTATCCCTCTCCACACACCTGTCTGGAGTGTACGGTTTGATGTCGAGCACCGGCGTGCCGTCGAATAGATCTAGGTTCTCGACGTACAGGAGCCTCGAGTCACGCCTAACCAGCCTCACTATGGTGAGGCCTATCGGATTGGGTCTATGAGGGGAGTCAGTGCAGAAAACACCCACCTCCGGGAGTTCCTCCAGCTTGAAGCCGTACTTAGTTAGGCGTCTGTGCCTTACCTTAAGAACCCTTCCCTGATCCTCCGAGACCTTGTGTAGGTAGGAGATGATGATCAAATGCGAGAAGCCGTCGATCCCGTCAAGCCCTCCTCCGAACTCGTCGAAGATCTCGATAACCCCCGGGACCCCCTCCTCGGATCTCTTAACCTCCTCGTCACCGAACCGAACCCTAACGACCCCTACGGGTTTGAGGCTCGCCCCCGCCACGACCACCAAACCTAGAGAGGGGAACAGCCATAAATACTTTCCAGCCGCCGCCAGATTACGAAGGATGTGTCCAGAGGAGTCTAATGGTCAGGTATCCGTTAACCATGCCGGAGGTGGTTACGTTCAACCACGCAACATCTTTCCACCCACCGTCTATCTGGACAGGCAACGTCGTTAGGTAATCCGTTACAGGGAGGTCCTCGCAGTTAAGTTGCCCCCAGTAAGGCATAGTGCCCACACCCTTCTTGATCGGTTCGTAAGGATACACAAGATAATCGGGTTGGATCCCTGAAGGGTTGAAGACCACCTCAAATCCTGTGAGTTCGAGCGGTGTGGCATGATCGTTCTCGATGACTAGGCCGACCCACACGTTCTCGGTCTCCTCGTCCAGGTAGATCGTGATAACGTCGTAGTCATCGCTTAGAGACACGTAGTCGCCCCTAATACCTCTGCATTCACCACACGTGTAATTCAAGAACACTCTCCACGACCCTATATCGAGGTCCGCCACCCTGACACTAACAACGACGTTCACTTTAAGTGTCCCGCTCCACATGGCTGTGGCCGGAATTATTAAAAAAGCCAGAACACACACCAACAGAGGTCTTAAGCGAACATAAACCAGCTCAATACACCACTATTAAAAAGAAACAAAGAAGTGTTAATAAAGCTACTGTATGGAGAATATGTATTCTTGGTACATAAGCGCGTTGGCAGTTGCGCGGGGATGGCTCTCAGGGGACTGAAGCTCGAATCAAGGGTTGCGAAGGCCTTCAACCCCTCCTGGCTTCCCCGTATTTTATCCCTAGGGTTCTCGCGCCCATCCTGGTTGCCACCCTCCGCAGGGTCTTGTCATCGCTTATGACCACCACGGTGTTACACTCCTCCAGCAGCTTGCACGTCAGTGCCAAGACCGCTATGTCAGTGTTTGAGAGCCTCCCCGAGCAGCCAAGCTCCCTCACCAGGCTGAGCACTCTCTCCCTGTACGTGTCTGGGGGGTCTATTACCTCCACCTTGCCTGCTGAGAGCGCTAATTGAAGGTTCTTCAGGCTCTCAGAGTCCCTAACCTCGTCAACCACCTCCCTAACAGTGTACGCCTCAACGCTCAAGTAGAGTTGATATCCCGCGAAGAACGCGGCGGCGTCGAGTACGTAGGCCTCACTACAGGCACCGCTCGAAGATCTTGACGTAGTAATCACCCACGTAGAACCTGGCGAACTTGGCCGGTTTGAAGTACCTCCTAATGGTCACGGAGTCCTTGGGCTTGAGCCTCACGTTGAACGCGCCGTCAACTATTAGGACCGCCTCAGGCGAGTCAACGGCGACGGTCACCGCCACCTCCGTGTCCGGGGGTAGGACGACGGGCCTCGTGCATAGGGTTATGGACGCGAGAGGAGTTACCACGATCGCGTTCATCGACGGGTCCAGTATAGGGCCTCCGGCGGCCAAGCTGTAGGCAGTCGACCCGACCGGCGTGGCAACTATAAGCCCGTCCCCTACCAACCTCCTGTACAGCTCCTCATCACCTCTCCTCACGTACAGCCTGACGACCTTGGCCCTGCCGCTGCCTGAGCTGATTACGGCCAGCTCGTTCAGGGCCGGCGGCACGTCGGCAACCCCCCTAACCCTCCCCTCCAGCCTCATGTATTCAACGACCTTGTAATCCCCTGAAGCTATCCTGGATATCATCTCGGAGTACTCGAAGGGCGGCACGTCGCACAGGAAGCCTCTCCTGCCGTGCCTTATCGTGGCTACGGGGACGTCAGCGTCCCTGAGCGCGTGAAGCGTGTTTAAAACGGTTCCGTCACCACCTATAATGATCAGCATGTCCAGCTGATCCCTACCTATCTGGAAGAGCTTATCCCACGTCACCAACTCCCTGGCCCTCACGTCAAGGTAGGGTGTCATCCCCTTGCTCTCGGCGTACTTGAGCACTAGCTTAGCTAGCTGTAGGGCCTCAGGACTGTTTAGCTTGGGAACCACCCCCAACCTCACAAATCACACCAAGATAAAAATCCTCAAAGGACTTATTAACGGTGTTTCAAATACGTGAGCTACCCTGCGTCAGGGTCCCAGCCAGTGAGGCGGAGCACGTAATAAGAGCCCTGAAGGCTAGGGGGCTCTACGCAGACGGCTACAAGGCCAAGAGACTGGCAGACGGGGTAGTGGCTATACCCCTTAACGAGGGGGCCACCCGGGAAGCGCTGAGGGAGTTCCTCAGCAATTACGGAGCCGTTGAATGCTTTGAAGGCTTCGAAGGGGGCGTCGGAGGCCTCACGTTTAAAGACCTGTTGAAGGGGTTAATCCCTGAGGAGGACCTCAGGAGGGTGCCCTCATCCTACACCATCATAGGGGACGTGGCGGTGATCAACCTTCCTGAGGATCTCATGGCCTACGGCGGATTGATAGGGGAAGCGATCGCTAACGTGTCGCGCGGTGTGAGGGCCGTTTACGCGGGGAGCCGCGTAGTAGGTGAGTATAGGGTTAAGCGCCTTAAACACGTGTATGGTGATGCAGTCAGCAAGACAGTTCACAAGGAATACGGGTTAAGCATCTCAGTCGATGTAGTGAGGACTTACTACAACTCATCGCTCTCAGAGGAGCACAGGAGGGTTGCTAAGCTGATCTGCGACGGCGAGGTGATCGCCGACCTCTTCTGCGGTGTAGGTCCTTTCTCGCTTCACGCAGCCTCGTTAAGGAGGGTTGTGTCGTACGCTGTTGATTTCAACCCGGATGCCCTGAAGTGCTTGTTGGAGTCCATCGACATGAACGGGAAGGTCCTCAAGGGCAGGGTGGTGCCGGTGCTTGACGACGTCGCCGACTTCCTGGACCTGGTGAGGGACGGGTCGTTCAGCCGCGTCATCATGAACCTACCTCATAAGGCGCTGGAGTACCTCCCGCTCTCCCACAGTAAGGTGCGGGAGGGGGGAGTCATCCACCTATACGTCATCTCATCCTCAGGAAGCGGAGCGGTGGAGGACGTACGGAGGGTGAGCGATAACCTAGGGCTCTCCGTAGTCGGTGTTAAACGCGTTCTTGATTACGCACCTAGGAAGTACGTCTACAGGGTCGACTTGGTGAGGGATGAGCGCCTTAAGTTATAAGGCTGCATGAACATATTCAACTGACAACTGATGTGGGTGATGCCACGCCTCACGAATCCCTGGCCTCGATGATGTGAAGCATCCTTGCTGACTCCGTGATGTGTTCGAACTCCTCTGAGTTCTCGAAGCACGCCCCCTCAGCCTCAACACCCTCAAAGAAGGTAGTCCGCAACGCCACCACCTCTAAATACCTCCTAGGCAGGATCGGCCTGCCACGCTCGTACGGGAAGACATACGGGAGGTACACGATCACGTCCGCGTTCAGTACCTTGAGCTCTATCGTTAGTCCGAACCTCAAGTCGATGTCCCCGACGTCACACCCCTCGGAGACCCTCTTCAACACGTACGCGCTCCCCGCTATGGTCAGTTGCTCCTTGCCAAGGCTCCTGAGGACTGCGTTAGGGTTTCTCGCCGATATCAGCTCGCGTGTCCTGCCTTTAGGTGGGTGATCCCCCATGATCCCCCCTATCACAACCACATCAGCGCGCCTGACGTCCTCCGGGCTCAGCTTCTCGCCTGCCGAGGGGTCGAGCACTACAACCCTCTCCTGAGGGATCCCCTCGACTTCAAGGAGTTCCCTCAGGCTTAATTCAGTAGCCCTAGCCACCTTGTCGAGGGCACGCAGCATCCTCTCATCACGAACGTTCGTGATCACCACCGCCTCGCCGAACAACTCAGCCACGTACGCGTACTCGCTAAGGAGCCACGGCGTAGGGCAGGACTCCCAATTGTCGATCACGACGTACCTCAAGCCACGCCCTCAACGGTTTCACTAGCGTGTAAATATGTTTTAAAACTCGGCGTCCTCATTAAGTCGGTGGTGGTGTTGAGCCTTCGTTGCCTCCTCGCGTCCCTCCTCACGTTCATGCTAGTGACTGCATTGGCCTCACCTATCTTGAGCGCCTCAGGAGCGTGCGTGATTAGGGAGGAGGACATGTATTTGCTGGCTGTCGGGAGTTCCAACGGCTCCTACAGCGGCGTGGCGACCTCACTACGTGTCTCCCTGATCCCGGGTGACGGGTCCGTCTACCTCTCCATAGACCCCCTGTCCGAGGTGGACATGCAGTCCTCTCTGAAGATAGCCTCACTGGTCGCCGGGTTCGTCTCGGGCGCTGACTTCAGTCCTTACTCGGTTCTGGTTAGGATCCGGTCAGACACGCCGATAGTGGGCGGGCCGTCCGCCGGAGCTGCCTTAACCGTTGCTCTAGTTGCGCTGGTCTTGAACGCGTCTTTAAGTGACTCCGTCGTTGTCACCGGCATGATAATGCCTGACACCCTAGTGGGTCCGGTTGGCGGTATTCCCGAGAAGCTTGAGGCCGCTGCGTCGATCGGGGCTGAGGTGATGGTGATACCAGCCGGTCAGAGGATCTCGGTCAGCCTCAGCTCCGGCGCCCAGGTCGACGTGGTTAGGAAGGGTCAGGAGCTCGGGATCAGAGTCGTCGAGGCGTCGACCATATACGACGTTCTCAACTACTTCGGGGTCTCAGTCGAGTTGCCGGCCGCTTCTAACCCCAGCCTAAGTGAGGAGGTCATGAACGCCTTCAAAGCGATCGCCGAGAACTACGTTCAAGAGCACGGCGAGCTCTTCCGTAACGTGAGCGCTGACGTCGAATCGTTTAACAGGGAGTTAACACGTGCACGGGTCCTCGGCGACGTCAGAGGGTTCCTGGATCAATCCTCTTCCGAGGCTGCGAGGGGTGGGGAGGCGTATCGTGCAGGTAATTACTACGCCGCCGCGTCAGATTACTTCAGCGCGCTTGTCTACGTTTGGGCGGCTAAGTTGCTGGTGGACAGGGTCGCTTACGGCGTGGGTTGGTCTAGGGTCGTTGAGTGGGTTAGCGTGGAGGTCGCCAACGCCTCCAGATACTTCAGCGACTTGGTCTCCACGATCAGCGTCGACCCCCTTGACGTCTCCAGGCTCAGCGTGTTGGTTGAGGTGGCTAGCAGGGTTTACGAGGCGAACTCGACCCTGAATCAGTTACGCGCTCTCCAGCACGTCGACGCCAATGCCTTCTACCAGGCCGCCTACACGTACATGAGGGCTAAGTCCGTATACGGGTGGGGCAGCATTTACAACGTGCTTAAGCCGGGTGAACTGAGCATCTCGTTAGGCTCGCTAGAGTTCGGCACTCAGGCCCTACTCAGCTTCTCCCGCGCGTCAGTCATGTACCTTCAGTCCCTCCTAGGCTCTTCAGTCTACGTCACCGACCTGGTCAGCTACCTGAATAGCGCTGAGTCCCTCCTGGCTAGAGGCGGTTTAAACAACATCCTTATGTCGCTAGGGCTCGCGTTGAAGGCGTCTTCCCAGGCTTCCATCGAGACCCACTTGAGTTTCGAGTCTAACACCTCCCTCCTCACCTCAAGACTTGTTAAGGCGGCTCACGGTTACGTTGGTTTGGCTAAGGGTCTCGGGGTGGAGCCCGTGGTGTCGCTTGTGTATCTTGAGAGGGGCATCTCGCTAATCGGGGTTGACGGTGAGAGCGCCGCGTACTTCATCGATCAGGCGATCCTGAATTCAATATGGTTCTTGATGCTCACTAAAGCCAGGATCCCGGTAAGCATCTCCACCACGACGCAGGCGGGGACTCCTGCAGGCGGGGCTGAGGTCAGTGTTTCCGACATGCTCTACGTGCTGGTCGTAGTGGCTGTCTCAGCGGTTTCAGGCGCCTTACTCGGTCACCTATCCGGCTCTAGGAGGGGGGCACGGACCTCAAGCGTTTAGGGTGGGGTCACCGCTTCAAGCGGACTTCCCTGAACTTGCTTAGGGTCTCCTTCACCCTTCTCCTGGTTTCCCTACACACTCTCACGTAGCCGACCCCCACGCCGGGCATCCCCATGATCACGCACCCCCCTTCAGGCGAGTGCATTATCAGCGGTAGCGCTAGGAGGTCCTCCTCGCCCGAGACCTTGACCAGGACTTTCTGATAGTCCCTCAAGGCCCTCACGGCCTCCCTCAAGACCCTCACCGACGCGTCGGTTATGTGGCCTGGCGGGTTCCAGGTCTCCAGCACCTTGCTGAAGCCCCCCTCCCTTATCTCGGGCACCCCGTACGTCCTCTTCGTCTTGCCGTCGATGACGCATATGTCAGGGGTCACGTCGTTCGCCATAATCGAGTAGCACACCAGGTCCCCGACCGCTATCAGCTTGCTGCAGTCCCTCAGCCTCTCCAGAACCACCCTCATCGTCGCTTCTGGGTCCTCCCCCCTGACCACGTCTTCAGGTCCTTTGCTCAGGACCTCCCTCAGTTCCTCAGGCAGTTTGAGGGCCCTCAGCGTTGAGTCACCTGAGGACCTCCTCCCCTGTCGCCAGTAGAGCGCCGTTCACAACCAGCTCCTCGAGCGCTTTCTCGCTGGTCTCCCCGCTCACCCCGGCGACGGCGTCCGTGAGCACCACTACCTCGTACCCCAGCCTCAGGGCCTCCAGCGCGGTCTCCTTGACGCAGTAATCCGTGGCGACGCCTGTTACGAAGAGCCTCCTAACCCCCCTCAAGCTCAGTACGTAGTGCAGCGGTGTTGAGGTGAAGGCCGAGTACGCCTCCATCCCAGGCTCCGTCGCCTTAGATACCACCACGACATCCTCAGGTAGGAGGAGCCCCTCAACGAACTCCGCGCCCTCGCTTCCGGCAACGCAGTGCGGTGGCCAGGGACCGCCTGCCGTGGTGAACGAGACGTGGTTCGGCGGGTGCCAGTCCCTGCTGGCCACCACTAACAATCCCCTGGCCTTAAAGGCCTCGACGTACTCGTTCACCTTGCTGATTATTGAGGAACACCCGCTGACCGGCAGTGACCCCCCCTCACAGAAGTCCTTCTGCATGTCGACCACTATCAACGCTGATCTACTCGTAATGCCAACCTTCACAGTCCCACCACGATAAGTAACCCATCACCACACTTATATAGCTATAGTTATACAAAGAGTTATACAAAGAACAGGAAATCAATTATACAAAAACAGCTGAAATGACAAGTAATAACGCTTAGGAAAAACCGCTAAACTTTATAAGCTCTCAACACCCAGAATAATTACGGCAACGACGCCGCGGTTACGACGGCGGCTAGGTCGGACACGGGGCGTAGCCCCGAGAGTGAGGGACCGT
Organism: uncultured Sulfolobales archaeon; assembly: GCA_938017505.1. Taxonomy (GTDB): domain Archaea; phylum Thermoproteota; class Thermoprotei_A; order Sulfolobales; family NBVN01; genus Zestomicrobium. The sequence goes on from CALIKV010000019.1 coordinate 34,036, forward strand.
CCTCCAACCGCGGCGACAGAGGTCAAACTCGCTGGAGATGGAGGCGTGAATAAGCTGGGGCGCTAACCCCAGAACATTCACGTCTGACAGGGGCCACCCGGACCACGCAGTAGGCAACCACCCCAACCCCGCGGTCTTGCGGCCGCGATTCCGGTTGATCCTGCCGGACCCAACCGCTATCGGGGTGAGGCTAAGCCATGGAAGTCGCACGCCCCGGCCACCGGGGCGTGGCAGACGGCTGAGTAACACGTGGCTAACCTACCCTCGGGACGGGGACAACCCCGGGAAACTGGGGCTGATCCCCGATAGGTGAGGAGGCCTGGAAGGGTTCCTCGCTGAAAGGGTCTTGCGGGGATGTCCGTAAGGTCGCCCGAGGATGGGGCCACGGCCCATCAGGTAGTTGGCGGGGTAACGGCCCGCCAAGCCGATAACGGGTAGGGGCCGTGAGAGCGGGAGCCCCCAGATGGGCCCTGAGACAAGGGCCCAGGCCCTACGGGGCGCACCAGGC
>CALIKV010000020.1 GCA_938017505.1 uncultured Sulfolobales archaeon
CGATTTATGGCGTGCTCGACGCGTGGCGGGTTAGGCGGGCTGAACGGGCACTCCTTAAAACCCTGACGCGCCGTTCTTCACCGCGTCCTCGAAACCCCTCGCGAGGGGAATGGATGGTTAGAACCTCGACCACCCGAAAACGGTTGGGTCTAGTCGCTGATGTGAATGAGTATAATGTATTCGCGACGAGGGGTTTATAAAGTGTTTGTGGCGGGCCCGCCGGGATTTGAACCCGGGACCTACGGGTTAAGAGCCTCGGCCCGCTGGGGTCCGCCGCTCTACCTGGCTGAGCTACGGGCCCTTTCCTTTACAATGACTCGGTAGGAGTTTTTAAGTATTTTCTAGGACTCATGCTTCATGCGTTCCCGCTCTCACACCCTGCGGCTTCATCACCCAACTGGTTTAAATTCTGTGTAGTAGGTAAATAATGTTTGGAGTGTAGATGATAAGGTCCTTGCTCAGTCTGGCGATGTACTACCATGAGCTGAGCCCTACTAAGGTAGCAGTCTTTAGGGATTTAGGTAGTGTAAGCTTTGGCGAGGGCTACGAGATTCTTAGCAGGGGTGCTGAGGCGTCGCTCCCCTTCTGGTTAGCAGGATATCTGAGTAGGGAGGGCTTGGTCGAGGTTAAGGAGGGCTCTGTGAGCGTGCAGGACGTCGCCATGGCTCTCATAAACGAGAGGGGGGGTGGAGACTACGAATTCACCCCGCTTAAGCCTAGATTCTACTTGGAGGTGAAGAGCTTGTTAAGCAGGATGAGGGAGGCGTCAACCTCAGATCCTGAAGCCGCCTTGAGCTTGGTCAAGCTCGAGAGCAACTTCGATGACTTGATTCAGTATAGGTTGAGGAAGATCATGAGGGTCGCCCTCCTCTCCAAGGAAGGCGAGCTTGAGGAGTTGACGGAGAAGATACTGCCTGAGGAGAGGGCTCTCCTGAGGCTCTTGAAGTCGTTAGTGAGTGGGTGGAGGGGTATTGTAGTTGAACGGAAGTGAGAGGGTTGAAGCGGATTTGAGCGGGCCTGTTGCCGAGCACGTGCAGAAGGTAGACGTCGGGCTGATCGAGTCATTCCTGAGCAATTTCAAGGGCGGTGACGGCTCCTTCAAGTACAAGGAGAGAATAAGGAGGATGATTAGGGAGGAGAGCAGGTCGTTGCCGATCGACTATGAGGACCTGGCCGCGTACGACGTGAATCTAGTTGACTATATAGAGAAGAATCCTGACGACGCGTTTGAGGCGTTCAGCAGCGCTATAAGAGAGATCATAAGAGGTGAGTACCCGGAGCACGCAACCAGGTTTGAGAGATTCTACGCCAGGCTTAACGGGTGGGTCAGGATGACGTCGATACGAGGAGTTATGAGCGACTGCCTCGGCAAGCTGACGGCTGTTGACGGTGTCATAGTTAAGGCGACCCCGCGTAAGAGCAAGCTCTATAAGGCCTTGTTCGTCCACGCGTTGCCTACTGGCGAGGAGCACGAGTTCTGGTGGCCTCCGGAGGAGAGGGAGGAGCTCAAGGATGACATGGAGAGGCCTCCCTACTGCCCCGTCTGCGTTGGGGCTGGGGTTGAGGAGGAACGGCTCAGGTATAGGGGGACGATAAAGCTGGAGCCGGATAGGTCTAAGTACAGGGACTGGCAGCACATGGTCGTTCAGGAGAGGCCTGAAGAAATACCTGCCGGTCAAATACCTAGATCCATCGACGTGGTCTTGACCGACGACTTAGTCGACGTCGCAAGGCCTGGTGACAGGGTGACCGTTATCGGGATTGTCAGGCTGGCCAGGTCGAGCAGGTTTAACAGGGTCATATACACACCGTACATAGAGGCGAACAACGTTGTCGTCGCGCAGAGGTTACTGGAGGAGCTTAAGTTCAGCGCTGAGGATGAGGCGAAGGTCCTCGAGCTGGCTAAGGACCCGCTCATAAGACGGAAGATAATAGCCAGTATAGCCCCCACAATCTACGGTATGTGGGACGTGAAGGAGGCCATAGCTCTATCGCTCTTCGGAGGTAACCCTAAGGTAACGCGTGACGGGACTAGGTTGAGAGGGGACATACACATCCTCATGGTCGGCGACCCAGGGACTGCTAAGTCGCAACTACTTCAGTACGCGGCTAGGATAGCCCCTAGAGGCATATACACGACTGGTAAGGGTTCCAGCGCTGCAGGACTCACAGCCGCTGTAGTCAAGGATAAACAAACAGGTGAGTACTTCCTCGAGGCCGGGGCGATGGTGCTTGCCGACGGCGGGATTGTAGGAATTGACGAGATCGATAAAATGCGTGACGAGGACAGAGTGGCTATACATGAGGCAATGGAGCAGGGCAGTGTCAGCATAGCTAAAGCCGGCATAGTGGCTAGACTTAACGCTAGAACCACTGTGATTGCGGCGGGAAACCCTAAAAGAGGTAGGTACGTGAGTAGTGAGAGCGTGGCTGAGAACATAGACCTACCGGTAACAATCCTATCCAGATTCGACCTGATATTCATTGTCAGGGACCTACCGGACCTGTCGAAGGATACATCGCTCACAAGCTACGTCCTGAAGACCCATGAGAAGGCTGGTCATGTGGAGTCGGAACTCCCCCCCGACTTACTGCGCAAGTACATAGCTTACGCGAGGAGGTACGTCAAGCCTGAACTCACTGGTGAGGCTGAGGAGATAATCAAGGAGTACTACATAGAATTGAGGAAGAAGAGCGCTGAGAAGGAGGACGCCCCACTAGCAATAACGACTAGGCAGCTAGAGGCGTTAGTCAGGCTCGCCGAGGCCCATGCCAAGATGAAGCTGAAGAGCAAGGTTGAGGCCGAGGACGCTGTGGAGGCTGTGAGACTCATGAACACCGTACTCGAACGGGTTGGACTGGACGTGGAGACAGGAACTATAGACATAGATCTCATAATGACCGGCAAGCCAAAGAGCATGCGCGAGAAGGAAGTGATCATTATAAAGTTAATTAGAGAGGCAGTTAACTCCGGTGAGGAGTGTGTTAGGTATAAGGAGCTACGCAAGAGAGTAGTTGACTATGGGATAGACGAGGAAGCTTTAGAGAAGATACTGAGGAACCTCAGGAAGAATGGAGAGCTCTACGAGCCGAAGACATCCTGCTATGCGATAACGGATTAAATAGTATATTTATAAGCCTTGCGTGTTAATGTGGTTGTGGGCTCGGTGGTATGTGCGAGCTGACGGTGAAGCTGAGTAGCGGTAAGGAGGTCTTAATCACTAATGAGGTTCTCGACATCATGTACAAGTACGTAAGGTTCTCACTGACCTTGGAGGAGTTGGCTCGGGAGCTGGGTCTTGAGAGTTGGGAGGAGGCATATGACTTCGTTAAGAGGTTCCCGGCTTGGGCGGCTTGGACGCCGCCGTCTTTCTTCAAGTACGTTAAGGAGACTCTCTGTGCCGGGATCTGAGGAGTGTTGGCCTCCGACGTACATAGCCACTGTTGAGTACGGTAGGGAGGAGTTCGCTGAGAATGAATTAGGCGATTCACTCTTCCCATTGGATCCAGGTATTAGTATCTGTAGAACCTCTTACGGGGGTGTCCTCCTAGTGAGGACCGCGGTGACGGATGAGGAACTTGTCGTTAGAACGCTTTCGACGGCATCGCCCTCCTCGCTTCGCAGACTGTTGAAGGTGATTTTCTGCTGTAATACCGGCACTCTCGAGCAATGCATCAATGCAAATCTAGGTAGGTTTTTAACTCAGCCAATAAGAGCTCTCAGGGTTAGCAGGAGGTCAGGCATTGCTCGCAAGCTCATCGATCACGTGCTCACTAAGGAACTCTGCGTGGTTGCCGGAGGGGATTCAGGTAGTGTCTTGAGCGTTGAGCCTTTAGGGAGTGAGGTGTGCTTTACCTACCAGGTCTTCACTAAACGGTCTCACAGGTGAGTCCCCGCACGCTCAGCTTTAAAGCCGCAGTACGATATTTCTGAGGGGTCATAATGGGGGAGTTGAAGAGGATTGAGGTGATCGACGTCCCCGTCCCGCAGGGAACTAACGTGATTCTAGGGCACACGCACTTCATTAAGTCCATTGAAGACCTTTACGAGGCGCTCGTGACTTCCTCCACGTCAATTAAGTTCGGCGTCGCGTTCAACGAAGCCAGTGGCGAGAGACTGGTCAGGAGCGACGGGAATGACGCGGATTTAATAAAGCTTGCTGAGGAGGTGGCTCTCAAGATAGGGGCCGGGCACACGTTCATCGTGTACCTAAAGAACGCGTGGCCTATAAACGTCTTGAACGCCATCAAGAACACTCAGGAGGTCTGCAGAATCTACACAGCCACGGCCAACCCTGTCCAGGTCCTGGTGGGGGAGACCGAGCAAGGGAGGGGGGTAGTTGGTGTTGTTGACGGCTATTCCGTAATAGGCGTTGAGGACGAGGAGCATAAGAAGCGTCGCCGTGAATTCCTCAGGATGATCGGATACAAGAGGTAGCCACCGGGCATGTTGGTGAGCGGTGTTACTGGGAATGGATCGTGACGACTCTAAAACCGTTATCAAGTGCCTGAAGAGGCGGGAGATTCCGTTAATCAACGACGTCAGGGTAACCCTATATAAGGTAGTTAGGGAGTTAGACGCCCGGATGCCTAACGTCAAAGTAATTGATATTCACCGGTTGAGGGCTGCCGATTTAATTAGACACAGCGGATTAAGGAGAGTCTGCAGGGACTCAGATGCGGCGACCTTAAGTAAGAACGGCTTATCTATCTTCACCATGCTCAGGAAGCCCCCAGTAGCAAGCGTGCAGTTGCTCAATAAACCATCGGTCGTGAGGGAGATATGTGTTTTAAGGGAGATTAGCAGCTCTGGTGAGCGTGAGGGCGGTGAAGGCCCTCACGTTGAAGGAGCTGGGGATATGGGGGTCTTCGGCGTTAGGTTGGCGCTGGAGAGTATTCAATTAGGTGAGGAGTTAATAGCGTATGATTCGATCCTGAGGGGCGACTTAAGTACGGAGGTCGTTGCCCTGAAGATCGTGGGCCAGGAGTTTGAGAGGGTTATTAGTAGGGACGAGTTAATCGCTTACCTTAATAAGGTCAGGAGAGTCACGTCCTTAACAGGCTTACACAGGACCTCACGTGGAAGGAGGAAGAGGCTTAAGAGCGTCCGCGCACGAGTGGATGGAAAGAGAAAGAAGAGGGGGAAGAGGAAAAGGGGTCGGAGGTAGTTTTTCAAAGCAGGTCTTTAGAACGTCTCCCCACGGTTTTACTGGATAAGCAGAGCGAGTATCGCTTTCTGTGCGTGAAGCCTGTTCTCAGCTTGATCCCATACTACAGACCACGGCCCGTCGATCACGTCGTCAACAACCTCCATACCTCTAAGCGCTGGCAGGCAGTGCATGAAGATCGCATCCCTCTTGGCCAGCTTCATCAACTCAGGTGTGACTCTGAACTTGCCCAGATCCTTGACTCGTCTTTCCCTCTCCGCTTCCTGCCCCATACTAACCCACACGTCCGTGTAGACGACGTCAGCCGCTTTCACAGCGTCTTCAGGGGTTCTGACTATCTCTATTAGGGCGCCTGAGTTCGTTGCCTCCTCCTCAGCAAGCCTGAGGACCTCCGGGTTCGGGTCATAACCCTCTGCAGTCCCTATCCTCACGTTAAGCCCTAGCTTACCTGCCGCCAGTAGGAGTGAGTGCGCTACGTTGTTGCCCCCATCACCCACGTACGCTAGAGTCACTCCCTCAAGCCTCCCTCTCTTCTCGTATATGGTCAGCATATCACCGACCGCTTGGCAAGGATGTTCCCTATCGCTTAAGGCGTTTATAACGGGCACGTTAGCATGTTTAGCCAGCTCCTCCAAGTCATTGTGCTTATAGACCCTGGCAACGATCCCGTCAACGTACCTCTCCAGGACCCTAGCCGTATCAGCTACTGACTCACCCCTTCCCAATTGTAATTCCTGCCAGTTAACCGTTATCGGGTGACCGCCCAGCTGTGTTATAGCTTGCTCGAAGCTGATCCTCGTCCTAGTGCTTGGTTTCTGGAAGATCATCATAATAGACCTCCCACTGAGTACTGGTATTACTCTCTCACCGCTGTAGAACCTCTGCTTAAGGCCGTACGCCGTATCTAACACGAACCTCAACTCCTCCGACGTGAGATCCGCGACCGATATGAAATCCCTCCCCTGCAACCTCTTCAAGCAACTCACCTAGATCTCCTTAATTACGTGTTTTTAAAATTTATAGTCTCGGGCTCGTAACGTATCCTGAGACGATGAATGAGGCGGAGATACTGCTTAGGGTAGCTGAGGAGAGGGGGGGTGTTAAACCAGGCTTCACTCCGTATCACGTTCTTAGAGCGCTTGACACCCTTCATCTCCAGGCCTTGACGGGCAGGCACGCGTTGATGAGGCAATTGAAGCTGGGTGAGGCCAGCGTCAAGACCCTCATCAACAGGCTGAGGGAGGCTGGTTTAGTGGAGACTTCAAGGCCTCACGGAACCAGGTTGACCGAGGCTGGCAGGGGGTTAGTCACCAGGCTTAGGGAATTCATTAAACTGATCCCTAACCTCGAGTTGGGCGAGATCTGCAGGGACTGCAGGGTCTCCGGGGTGATCTTCAGCGACGGCTACTCCTACCTAGTTGAGGTCGGGGGTGTGGTGGTCTTCAGGGACTTAGTGGTTAAGGAGGGTGCCGACGGCGCGTTAATAGTCGTGTGCTTGAGCGGAGATCTATACCTGCCGACGCCCATCGGGATTGAGGAGGTGCATTTGGAGGTGCTGGATCGACTGGTTGAGAGCTACGGTGTTAAGAACGGCGACCTCCTACTTCTAGGCATGTGTTACGGAGCTGATGGGGATAGATGCCTCTCCGCGGTAGTCAACACGATCGTCAAGATTGCAGGGAGGTCGAGGAGGGTCAAGTGAAGAAGGGGGTAGCATTATACACAGGCGGTAAGGACTCCCACTTCGCGTTAATTGAATCGCTGAAGCAGGGGACATACGTAGACTTGCTGATCATTGTCGTCCCTAAGCTGAGCGATTCGTGGCTCTTCCACACAGTTAATATAGGGTTGTCCCAAATCCACGCTGACTTAATCGGTGCTAAGAAGGTGGTTGTTGAGGTTAGCGGTGTTAAGGAGCGTGAGGTGGTCGAGGCCATCTCCTTCCTGCAGCGTCTTAACCTGGACTCGAAGTACGATCACCTAGTCTCAGGTGCAGTGGCTTCCAAGTATCAGAAGGAGAGAGTTGATTTAATCGCTGAGGAGCTAGGGCTGAAGCACGTGACACCGCTTTGGGGTCGTGATCAAGAGACTCTCCTTGTCGAGGAGGTGGGGGAGCTGAGTTTCATCATCACAGCAATCCAGGCTTACGGTCTGGACCTTAATTGGTTGGGTTCCCTAGTCTCCCGAGGACGCGTTAAAGCCTTCTTAAACGACGTTAAGAAGGCCTCCGTTAGCGTTGTTGGTGAGGGCGGTGAGTTCGAGACGTTCGTCGTCTCGTCAAAGCTCTTCAGGGCTGGGGGTATTTACATTAACGCAGCTGATTTAGTGAGGTACCCACAGCACGGCTCCGGCTACTACTTCCTGAAGAGCGTGACCGTCATCCAACCTCCCCGCCTTGAAGCGCAAGAGCTTCACACGCGACAAGTTATCTCTTGAACCAAGCGTCAAGCCCTCTAGACGGGGTTTTCACGCCCTCCTTATAGGCCTTCCTCAACCTCTCCACAGCGCTACTTACTCTCTCTTCCGAGAAGTCGTACTCGTCGACCAATATCCTCCTCACAGCTTCAACGTTTGGCTCCCTCCACGTGACTATGTAGGCGTCCGTGACTGGCGGGTTAATGAATATCCTCCTAATATCCTCGTAATTGAAGTCTACCTTAGCGTTAGGTAGAGTCTTGAGAGCATTCTCCAGGTTGCCATGTGTTTTTATTAACCTAAGAGCAGTTTTAGGACCTACACCCTTAACCCCCTCAGGGTTAAAGTCCGTTCCCAGCAATATGGCTATGTCTATAAGTTGCTCACGTGTTATACCTAGGAACTTAAGAAGCTGCTCTAGCTCTACTAGCTCGGGCTTTATGTCAACGTAGACGTCTTTGCCTGGTAGCTTGCGCTTACCGCTGACGGTCACGTTCCTTAAGAGCCTGGGCGTGTTGAAGAGAAGCGAGTCGTAGTCTTGGGAGACTGAAGCCCACACGTCGCCTTTCCTCGCCATGTACGCCGCCTGAGCCTCACCCTCCGACGGCGCGTTAACGTACGGCACCCCCATTGCGTCCAACAACTTCTTAGACGTGTCGACCATTTCAGTGGTCAGTCTTCCTGTGGCTTGCGCGTACTTCCGCGCCTCCTCAATCCTGCCCTCAACTATAGCGGCCTCGTACTTCCTAAGGGACTCCTCCCTTAAAGCAGCCCTCTCGGCTATCTCCCTGGCCTTTAACTCTGGCGGCTTCCCGTCGAAGACGTAGACGGGTCTAAGCCCCGATTCAACCAAATTAATGGTCCTGTAGAAGAGCCCGCTTAAATGACTCGTCACACGACCCCTACCGTCCATTAACGGCGTCCCGTCAGGTTGCCTTATCGCAGCAAGGAATTGGTAAAGCGCGTTGTACCCATCGATGGCTACCGTCCTGCCTCTCAACTCCCTCAAATCACTAATTACTCTAACGGCGGGGGACTCCTCGATCAACTCCCTCAAATTAACGCCCAAACCCGGTCCCATGTAATTTAACTACTTAGAAGAGCTAAAATATGTCGGGATTGAGTCCTAGATTCATTTATAACTCGGCGTCCTAGTTAGTTATAGGTGAGGAAAACACGAGTAGGGGGGAGCTGGAGGACTTCACTAAGTACCTCGTTGACGTGGCCCGTAAGTGGTCCGCAATATGGTTTGAGAGGGAGGTCTACAAAGCCGACCCGAGGGATGGGGTTCCTAAGTACTTCCTAACAGGCGCTTTCATGTACCCTAACGGACCTGCTCATGTAGGGCATGCGAGGACCTACCTGATCCCAGACATCCTAGCTAGGTTTATGAGGGGGTTGGGGTATAATGTGTTGTTCCCCATGGGTTTCCACTACACGGGAACCCCTATCCTGGCCCTCGCAGAGGGACTGGCTACAGGTGGCGAGGAGTACATAGGTAACCTGGCCAGGGTCTTTCAGGTTGACAGGGAGGGGCTCTCTAAGCTGAGGGATCCAGTGTCCGTGGCCAAGTTCTTCCACGAGATCTCCAAGGAGGCCATGAGATTGTACGGCCTTTCCATAGACTGGAGGAGGGAGTTCACCACGATAGACCCGGAGTTTAAATCGTTCATCCACTGGCAGTTCAGGAAGCTTCTCGAGTCTGGATACCTTACCAGGGGTTCCCACCCGGTTGGCTGGTGCCCTCATCATAATATGCCTGTAGGCATGCACGACACGAAGGACGACGTAGAGCCTGAGATAGACGAGCTCTATATAATAAAGTTTAAGGGTCTTGACGGCCTGAATTACGTTGTCGCCACCTTAAGACCTGAGACCGTTCCTGGCGTGACTAACCTGTGGGTGAATCCGGACGTCAGATACTGTGTGTCTCATGTAATGACCTCCGGCGGGGAGGAGACGTGGGTCACCTCATGTGAGGCGGCCAGGAAGCTGGGGTTCCAGAGGAGTGTTAAGGTGTTTCAGGAGATAGGAGGGGCCGAGCTGATCGGTAAACATGTTGTGAATCCCATCACCGGGCGTGTAGTCCCGGTCCTCAAGGCCTCGTTCGTGAGTCCTAAGTTCGGAACAGGGGTCGTCATGAGCGTGCCGGCACACGCCCCCTACGACTACGTGGCGTTAAGGGACTACGTGTTCAGCGATCTGCAAGGGTCTTGGGGGTCTTTAGAACCAATACCATTAATAACCGTGGAGGGCTACAGCGACATACCTGCTAGGGACGTCGTGGAGAGGCTAGGAGTTAAGTCTCAGGAGGATCGTGATCTCCTTGACGAAGCCACTAAAGAGATCTACAGGGCTGAGTATGAGTCAGGAGTTATGCGTCCAGACCTCGACAGGCTTGTGGAATCTGAGGTCGTGGAAGGCGTTAAGGGGTTCATAGTCGGTGAGGTCTCCCGTGCCTCTGTGAGGGATGCCCGCGAGATGATTAAGAGCTTCCTCACGAGCAAGGGGTTCGGTGACTTAATGTATGAGGTCATGAACGCTCCTGTCTACTGCAGGTGCGGTACCGAGGTAGTTGTCAAGGTCGTTAAGGATCAGTGGTTCATTAACTACGGCGACCCGGGTTGGAAAGAGTTAGCGCTTAAGGCGTTGGCCAGGATTAGGATAGTTCCTGAGGAGGCAAGGACCCAGTTCGTAAACACCGTTCAATGGCTTAAGGAGAAGGCATGCACGAGAAGCAGGGGTTTGGGAACAGAGTTGCCTTGGTCCCCCGGCTGGATAATTGAGTCCTTAAGCGACTCAACGATATACATGGCGTTCTACACGGTCATCCACAAGATAAGAGAACACGGGATACCTCCTGAGAAGCTGACGTATGAGTTCTGGGATTACGTGCTGCTGGGTTCGGGTGACGCGGGGGGATTGAGCGAGCGACTGGGGATCGAACCCGAGGTACTGGAGGGCTTGAGAAGCGAGTTCCTCTACTGGTACCCTCTCGACTCACGTCATAGCGGTAAGGATTTAATACCGAATCACCTGACTTTCTTCTTATTCAATCACACAGCCATATTCCCCGAGGGGTTGTGGCCCAGGCAGATCGTGGCTAATGGATGGGTCCTCATACAGGGGGAGAAGATGGCTAAGTCCAGGGGGAATATATTCCCGCTTCACTGGTTAATCAGCAATTACTCGCCAGACGTGATAAGGCTTGCCATAGCCTCCGGAGCTGAGGTCGAGAGCGATTTAAACCTAGACGTCGAAACCCTCGACGCGTTGAGGGATAAGCTGAAGGCTATTCACGACCTAGTGCTCGAGGTTCTCACGTCAGGGGAGTTAAGCGATGGGGTTGGGTTGCCTGAGAGATGGCTTCTTTCAAGGTTTGCCGGCAACGCGTTAGGGGCGTACGAGGACTTGGGCAACGTTAAAGTTAGGGCGGCAAGCCTCAAGATCTTCTACAACATACATCAAGACATAACAAGGTATTTGAGGATGGTTGATAGGCCTTCCAAAGTGCTGAGGGATTTAATCGCCTCATGGCTTAAATTAATGCATTTGATAACACCCTTCATAACCGAGGAGCTATGGCATAAGACAGGCGGGGAAGGACTCCTGACCGTTAAGACGTTGCCGTCAAGCAGTGAATTGAGGTCGTTGATTAACGAGGCCGTGGAGCTGGACTACGTGTTCTTGGAGAGATTCCTAGAGGACTTGAAGAACTTGTTGAAGGTTGTCAAAGGCAGTGAGGTAATCGTCTACGTGGCGCCTGAATCAAGCTACACACACTTGATCGAGGTCCTCAGGATCTTACGCGAGGGTGGCAGGATAGGTGACATCGTAAAGTACCTGATAACTAACAAGGTTACTGAACCGAGGCAAGCGCTCAAGGTCGCTAAAACCATGGTTGATCTAATCATGTCCCTACCTTCGGGGTTGCTGGACGCCATAACCAGGATCGGATCCGTGGACGAGTATGAGGTCCTCACACGCTCTAGGAAATACATCGAGGAGGAGGTGGGGGTAAGAATAAGAGACGTGTATAGGGCGGACGACGAGAGCGCTCCAGATTTCAATGGAAAAAAGAAGAGCGCCTTACCTCTAAGACCCAGCATCCAAATACTCTAGCCCACTTCATTCCCCGAGGAGTTAATCACGCAGAGGTAAACGGGAACGCGAGTGGCTGCGGTGAGGGCACCTTAATATCTCGGTAACGCCCTAGAGTATAAGGGGCTGTGAGGTTGACGACGGGCGGACTGAAGGGTGATGTCCCACTGTAGCGCTGAGCTCCTAACGCTTCCTTCTATAGTTGTTGCGAAATCGCAGCTTAAGGTCTCTTTAGGGCAAGCGAGGCGCCGGGGGCGGGATTCGAACCCGCGCGCGGAAGCACCGCACTGGCTCTCAAGGCCAGCCCCTTAGACCGCTCGGGCACCCCGGCCATCTAAAATAGTGTTTGTAGAATTTTAAATGAATCAAGGACGTTGCGAGCAAAACGATTCGTGCCTAGCAACGCTTCTATCTAAGTAACTCTACTTCTATGTAGACGTCATCCGGTATTCTTATCCTCATTATCTGGCGCATCACTCTCTCATCCACATCCACATCAACCATTCTCTTATGTATCCTCATCTCCCACTTCTCACTAACTTTCGTTCCCTCACCGTGAGGTAGTCTCAGTAAGGGGACTACTAAGTGCTTCGTGGGGAGTGGAACCGGGCCTTTTATCTTAACACCTGCCTTCTTAGCTATGTCGACTAGGTTTCTGGTCACGTCGTCTAGGTGCCCGACGTTAGTGCTCCAGAGCCTTATCCTCACTTTCGAGGTCAACTAAGATACCCTTCGTGCGTTTTACTTCTTTGCCTCAGCCGGAACCACGTCCATTATGACACCGATACCTACCGTCTTACCCATGTCCCTCATGGCAAATCTCCCCAGTTGCTGTATGTCGCTGAACTTCTCAACAACCATAGGTCTGATTGGCTGGAATCTCATGATGGCGGACTCGCCGACCTTAATGAATTGCGGATTCCTCTCGGCTATCTGGCCTGTCTTAGGGTCTAGCTTCCCTACTATCTCGGTGATCCTAGCTGCTACGGACGCTGTGTGGGCGTGAACCACAGGCGTGTAGCCGACGTGAATCGCCGTAGGATGATAAACTACATAGACCCTCGCTGTGAACTCCTTAGCGACTGTTGGTGGGTTCTGCGGGTGACCGGCAACATCGCCTCTCTTTATATCCGTCTTAGAAATGCCTCTAACGTTGAAACCTATATTATCGCCGGGCAACGCCTCATCTATCTTCTCGTGATGCATCTCTATCGATTTAACCTCTCCTGAAGCCCCAGCAGGCATGAAGATAATCACGTCCCCTACTTTCAACCTCCCTGTCTCCACCCTACCAACAGGCACCGTACCCACGCCAGTTATTGAGTAGACCTCCTGAACCGGCACTCTTAAGGGCTTATCGATGGGCTTAGGCGGCGGTTGTGCGGAGTCAAGGGCCTCGATGAGGGTTGGGCCAGTGTACCATGGCATGTTAGGCGACCTATCAATTATGTTCTCGCCAAACCATCCGGACACCGGGACGAACGGTATGGCCTCCACCTTAAAGCCAAGCCCTCTCATGAACTTCTTCAGACCGTCCACCATCTTATTGTACCTGTCCTTACTGTATGGGGGCTCAGCTATATCCATCTTAGTTATCGCAACGACTACCTGATCGATGCCCATGGTCCTAGCCAGGACTATGTGCTCCATAGTCTGTCCCTCCCTACTCATGCCGGCCTCGAACTCGCCGGTCTTAGCCGAAACCACCAGGAGCGCAACGTCGGCCTGACTAGCCCCGGTGATCATGTTCTTGACGAAATCCCTATGTCCCGGCGCGTCTATGATCGTCCAGTAGTACTTAGGGGTTTCGAACTTCATGAAGCTAAGCGCTATTGTTAGTCCCCTATCCCTCTCCTCCTTGAGTTTGTCCAGGAACCACGCGAATTTCTCCGACTCCTTACCAGCCTTCTTAGCCGCCTCCTCAACGTCCTTGACCAACTTAGGGTCTAGGGCACCTAACTTAAGTAACGTGTGTCCTACTAACGTGCTCTTGCCATGGTCTACGTGCCCAATTACCACCAAATTCATGTGCTCCTTCTTCGGTCTGCTCATGTCTCCATCACCTTACACTAAATAGTGTCGCACCACCTTATAAAATTTACTTACACATTTAAAAATACGCTCACTACCTAGAGCTCAGAGCTATCCTCTCGGTCTCCTCCTTCTTCGCTATCGCATAGCTCTTAGGGTCATTACTAGCCGCTGCGATCACTTCGTCAGCGAGGCACTCAGCTATGGATCTCGCCGATTTAAACGCGGCCAGTCTAGCACCGTCAGTCATGTACCTTAAGGCGAGGTCAACCCTTCTTAAGGGAGCCACGTCGACGGCCACGTGATAGACTATACCACCGTACATTATCCTGGTAGTCTCCTCACGAGGTCCCGCGTTCTCTATAGCTCGAACGAGAACCTGGAGAGGGTTCTCCTTAGTTCTGAGGTGGATGAGCTCGAAAGCCCTCTTGACGATGTTATACGCTAGGTGCTTCTTACCGGCATTCCTGCCGTGCTTCATCAAGTGATTGATCAATCTCTCAGCTATAGGAACCCCGGCCTTACCGAATCTCCTGTGCTCGTGTCTCCCGCCAGTGTGCGGGACGTGGGTAGGCCTCAAAGAAATGTATTTCTTAAGGCTCGGGTCCCTAACCACTATGTTCCCGAAATCCCACTTACCGAAGAGCCTTACCTCCAAAGGCCTTACACCTAGTTCCTCCGGGTTCATCGCGTTCAGCCTACCCTAAAAATTACACCAGGACTTAAAAAGGGTTTAGCGAGTTCTTGACTCCTGAATAAGGTAAAAGTTTATAATTTCTGTGACTCTAGAGACACGAGAACCGGTGAGGAGGATTCACACGCGATGGGGGAAAGGTGCACAGGCCTTGAAGATGAGTTGCGTTGAGGTTAAAGCAGACGTGCTGACGCTTCGACCAAGAGAGACGGACTCACAGCCCCCCAGAGACCACGTAACTTCTGATAGAGGACGTGGTGTGGCAGTTGAGTGAGGACACACGAGACAACCTGGTGAGGGTTGTAGGGGTTGAGGTGGTTTTAATGAACGACTTAGAGGACTTCGTAGATCTAGCTGCGTTAAGTTGCTACCTAGAGAACAACGAGGTCTTCACACTGTATAATGTGCCCCGTGAGGTAGCCCTAACCATAGAGAAGCTGAAC
This sequence comes from uncultured Sulfolobales archaeon, assembly GCA_938017505.1. Taxonomy (GTDB): domain Archaea; phylum Thermoproteota; class Thermoprotei_A; order Sulfolobales; family NBVN01; genus Zestomicrobium. Next base: position 14,853 of record CALIKV010000020.1, read on the forward strand.
AACTCGATGAGGGAGGGGGAATTCATAGAGCCCTCGGAGGACAGAGAGACTATATTTGACGTACTTCTACTCTTAACCCCTAAACTCAAAGAACTCAGAAGAACCGTGATAAAGACCGTGATAAACTCATACGACGTGGATAGAGGCGTATACAGCGCATCACTACATATGAGGGTGGACGGGGTAACTATTCAGAAGAACATGATACCGAGCCACGCAATATTCCTCTCCCTGTTGCTCAACAGACCCATATATGTGACTAAGGAGGTCCTGGAAGTCTCAAGGAGGTTTAATCCGCCTGACGAAGAACGTCCATACGAGGATGAATAGACGTAGTAATGCGAGCTTACCTTAGGGGCTTCTGTTTCTTGCCCTTCAACAGAGCGTCTAGGGATACGCCGTTAACCATTGTCACCTTATATCTGACCCCCGGTAAATCTCCCATCGACCTTCCTAGAGTACCACCTATCCCGGCGACCACCACCTCGTCGTGCTCGTCTATGAAAGTAATCCCACCGTCTTGAGGCACGAAAGCCGTGATGACTTTCCCGTTCTTAACTAACTGAACTCTAACGCATTTCCTCAGGGCGGAGTTAGGCTGGCGTGACTCTATGCCGACTTTCTCGAGGACTATCCCCCTGGCCATTGGAGCTCCTTCAAGAGGGTCATGCCTCTTGAGTTTCAGTATGCGTATTCTGAAGTCTCGCTGACTCCACCTGAATTTAAGTTTCTTAAGCCTCAGCTTCCTAGCGGCGTAGAGGCCCTTAGGCCCCTTACTCCCCGGCACTCACCCATCACCTAGAATAGGTAGTTCCATTACTTTTAAGCGTTTCCTCACGTAGGTTTAACTACTAAGACACTGAAACCGAGTCTATCTCGTAGTACCTATTGAGTATCTTCCTAGCCTTAGCGACGTTCTTCCCGTTCTTGCCTATAGCCACCCCTCTATCTTCAGGCACTACCTTAACCATAAGGACCTTCTTGCCGTCCTTGAGTTTGTTCAACCTAACGCTAACCACCCTAGCAGGGAGGAACAGATTCTTAACGAAGTCTTCAAGGTTCTCAGCCCACTCTACTATCTCTACACGCCTTCCAAGTATTTTCGTAAGTTGCTTGACGTTCCTGCCCTTAAAACCGACAACAACCCCCGCAGTGCCTGGAGGCACTATGAATATTATCGTGTTCGTCTCGTCATCAACTACACAGTCTCTAGCGGTGATGCTGGTGATGTCGCCTAGTAGGGCGATGTACTTTAGCTCGTCGCCAGTCAGTTTAACAGGCAACTATTGCTCACCTACCTCCAAGATCCTGGATTCGCCCGGATCAAGGACGGCGATCACAGACACTGGGAATGGCTTGCCTAGAATCGCGCCGAGGTCGTAACTACTGCCAGAATACTTAATGACTTTGACGTTGCCCATCCCAGCGTAATAGGTGATGTCCTCGATTAGATGCTTAGGTACGTTGCTAGCTACGATGACGGCAAGCACCTTACCTGACTTAACGATCTTCACAGCCCTCCTAGATCCAAGGATCACCTTACCTGTTTTGTAGAGCAGCTTTATAGGCATTTCAAGCATTACTTCCTGTCCTCCCTTAGACATGCTCCTCACCTACCCTCCCTTTCCACCAATGATTTAATCTTCGTAGGATTCATTTTAAGCTCTACTAAAGCAGTGCCTATCGGTGCAAGCTGCCCGATTATTATGTTCTCAGCGACGCCCACAACTTGGTCGGTCTCACCCCTTATGCTCGCATCAAATAAATTCTTGACAGTGACCTCGAAGGCCGCCCTCGCTAAGACGCTTGGTTTCTCACCGACCACGCCATGCCTCCCTATAGGCCTCACAGCCCCCGACCTCGTCATCATATCAGCGACCAGCATCACATGTCTTAAGTCAACGTCTAGTCCCTGTTCGTTCAGCGTGTTCTTGATCTCCCGTATCAAGGCCTCTCTAGCCGCCTCTATGCCTAAGACGCTCTCGATCTCGTGGACGCTGTTAGTTCTCACTTTCCCGGGATCAACCCCCTCGATCTTGAGGACCACGTCTAGGTTCGAGCCGGATGTTATTAAGACGTAATACTCCTTGCCCGACTCCTGATCCCTCCTCCTCTGAAGTATCACCTTCTTAATCCCCTTAACCCCCTTAATCCTGAGCCTCAGGAGCCTGTCCCTGAACTTCTGCGCCTTTATTATGTCGCTGTAGTTCTTGGGTATGTCTATGAGGACTGTGTTTGGATCGTCAGCTGAGAGAGCCACCCTACCAGCGAGAGACTTGCTCTTAGAGAGCGTTTTAAGTATGTCGTCTTGAGTGAGTCCTTTATCGTAGAGCATCTCTGGATCCAGCTCTATAGCGAGCTTCATCTCGGAGAGATCTATGTCCGCTGTTTTAGTCACGTTCTCCAGGACCGTCAACTCTATCCTCCTAGCCACCTCCCTAGCCCTCATCTCGTCGTACCTATGCCTCTCATCCAGGTGTATCTCCATTATCGGGGTCTCCGGAACCCTCTTAGCGTCAACGAGCTCGATAAGCCTAGGCAACCCCAACGTAACGTTCAACTCCCTAACGCCTGCGAAATGGAACGTCCTCAAAGTCATCTGAGTACCGGGCTCGCCTATGGACTGAGCGGCCACCGTTCCCACGGGCTCTCCAGGATCCACTATGGAATCCAGGTAAATCCTGACGCAGTCGTCCACTATAGACGCTAGCTCAGATTCGCTTAGTCCATGCCTAATGTAAGTCCTGAAGAGCGACGTCAGGATCTCATTATATATTGACTCAGGCACGTAATCCTTAACGACTTCCGCAGCTTCTTTGATCCTCGAAGAAACCTCCCTAAACCTCAGGGCCTCCCTAACGAGGATATCCCTCTGCGTGACCCCCTGAAAGACGTATAGGTTCAGTAATTGTCTTTTAGCCTCGTCAACAAGCTCTGAGTGGATCTTAACCTCGCTTAGGACCTCGCTCACGACCTTGTAAGGCTCTGAAATCTTCTCTAGGATCTCCCCCGCCTTCGAGACGGCTGTTTTCACCCTAACAGTGCTGACCTCCTTTTCACCAGTAGGTCTCTTCGCTTTACCCTTCTTAGACCCCTCGCCCTTCATTCAATCCTCCACCCCACATGCTTCCTAACAACCCTGTCAACACTTACCGCCTTACCGAAGGAAGCGTTCTTAGGATCGACACCGTCCTCGCCGTAGCGGAACTGAATCAGATCTCCGTACGTGCTCCTCACACTCCCATCGTACTCAACGATCACGTCTAGCATCGAGTTTATGAGCCTGCGTTGCATGTAACCACTCTGGGAAGTCCTAACAGCCGTGTCGACTAGACCCTCCCTACCCCCGGCGGCGTGGAAGAACATCTCAACGGGCGTGATTCCCTTAACGAAGGAGTTCAGCACGAAGCCCCTTGCCTCAGGCCCTATGTCACCCTTCCCGAAGAAAGGAAGCGTCCTGAACGTGTATCCCCTGTGGATCCTCTCACCCCTCACCGACTGCTGACCGAGCATGGCGGCCATCTGAGTCACGTTTAGGGCGCTACCCCTAGCACCGGTTTTAGCCATTATGAAGACGTTGTTAAAGGGATCTAAGTACTTCACAGCTAGATCACCGGCTTCATCCCTGGCCTTAGAGAGTATTTCGAGGATCTTCAGCTCGAGGGACTCCTCAAGAGTCCGGCCGGGAGTGATCTCGAGCTTTCCTTCCTTATAGAGGGTGATAGTCCTGCTTATCTCATCCAACGCCCTCCTGAAGACCTCCTTTATCTCCTCGTAAGCGTGGGGTGGGATCAGTATATCGTCGATGGTCATTGTGAACCCCCTCATTTCAATGAACCTTAGGAAGAGCCTGAAAGCCTTATCCATGAAGGATCTGCCGAAGCTGGGACCGTATTCCCTGACTATGTAGTGAAGCATGGACTCAGGCTGTTGCGCGCCTATCGCGTTCTTGTCTATGACGCCCATCAGGAACTTCCCTTTCTTTACAACAATGTAAGAATCCCAGAAGCACTCCTCGTTAACGCATTTAAGAGCACCGCTAGAGATCTTAGCCTCCTTAGCGAAGTTGAAGTCCTCCGGCAGGAGTAGGCTTATGAGTTGCTTACCGAGCCATGCCCGCTTAGGTGCGAGAATGGCGGGCTCCGGTATCTCCCCCTCATAGTTTATGCTTGCAAGGAGGTCTGAAACCCTATCCTTCGTCAGGAGGGCGACCTTAGAAGACAATAGGTAACCACCGCTTATGTAGTCCTGAATACCTCCTATTATAGGGCCCCCGTACCTCGGGGACAGTATGTGCTCCTGAACCAGGAGCAGCGTAAGTGCCTCGGCCTGGGCCTCAGGGGTTTGAGGCACGTGAAGGTTCATCTCATCCCCGTCGAAATCAGCGTTATACGGGGGACACACGGCTAGGTGAAGCCTGAAAGTCCTTCCCGGTAGGACCTTCACCACATGGCCCATTATGGACATCCTGTGGAGGGACGGCTGCCTATTAAATAGGACTATATCGCCGTCCAACAGATGGCGTTCTACTATGAAGCCTGGCTTCAGCCCCTCGGCAACCGCCTTTAGATCCTTGTTATACCTTAAGTCAAGTCTACGTCCGTTAGGCTCTATGATGTAGTTGGCCCCGGGATATCTGAAGGGGCCGTTAAGGACGTACTTCCGCATCTCGTCTATATTCCACGAGGTCACCCTGAGCGGCACCGTCAAGTTCATAGCCACATCAACTGGAACGCCTACCTCGTTGATGCTCAGGTAAGGATCCGGTGACACAACAGTCCTGGCCGAGAAGTCAACGCGCTTGCCTGAGAGGTTGTTCCTGAAACGACCCTCTTTGCCCTTAAGCCTCTGTGCCAGGGTTCTGAGAGGAGATCCCGACCTCCTCTTGGCCGGGGGTACACCGGGCACCTCATTATCTATGTACGTCGTTACGTGATACTGAAGTAAGTCCCAGAGGTCCTCTATTATGATCTCTGGCGACCCGACGTTGATCGCTTCCTTAAGCCTCTCGTTAGTCCTTATTATATCAACTAGTTTGTGGGTCAAGTCGTCCTCAGCACGAATGCCGGTCTCAAGAAGTATTGAGGGCCTGACCGTTATAGGCGGTATGGGTAGAACTGTTATGACCGCCCATGACGGGTGCGCGATCTCAGGGTCGTAACCCATCACTCTTAAGTGCCTGTCGGGGATCCTTGAAAGCCAGTCCCTGATGAATGTCGGAGGTAACTTACCCAAAGGCCCTTCCTCAATGAAGGTCGTCGGCTTCTCGTAACGTATCCTGTACTGCTTCTCACCGCAGTGAGGGCATTCAAAGACCTTCATAGCCCTCCTCTTGACGTACTCGGAGAGGGACTCAGCTAGCTGAGGCCACCTGTCCTTCAACCTATTCAGCAGCTCTAAGTACTTGTCTATCTCCTCCTCACGGAGCTTAAGCCTGCCGCACTTCCTACACGTCGACCTTAGGATCTCGTGGATGTGCCTGACAAACCCTATGTGTATGACCGGCCTGGCTAGCTCAAGACTGCCGAAGTGCCCAGGACATGCCGCGAGCTTATTACCGCAGGTCTCACACTTCTGGTCAGGCTCGATAACGCCTAACTTAGGGTCCATAACACCTCCCTTAACTGGCATGCCGTTCTCATCGTAAACGTCCGGCGTCACTATAGCCGTCACGGACATCTTCCTTATCATGTCGGGGGACAGCATCCCGAACTTAATACTTCTTACCTCCTTCTCCCCAGGCATGCCTCACTCACCCGTGAATCTGTCTCTAAGCACTAGCCTCGGGTAAATCAGCATGCTCATCATCTCCTGAATTAACAGTTTGAAGGCGTATGAAACCTCGACAGGCACGAGCTTGCCCTCGCTCCCGTGCACCGGGCACACATACTTACCCTTATTCCTGTCGAACCACCCTAGCAAACCACACTTCTCGCAAACATATACGATGTACTTGTCCGAGCTATCCAGGAGCCTCTCCTTAAGTATGGCAGGCGCTCCATGACTTATTATGGCGTCCCTCTCCATCTCGCCGAACCTGAGGCCTCCCTCCCTAGCCCTACCTTCAGTGGGTTGCCTAGTAAGTAGCTGCACAGGCCCTCTAGACCTGGAGTGGAGCTTGTCAGCGACCATGTGATGAAGCCTTTGATAGTACACAACTCCTATGAAGACAGGCGTTGAGATAAGCTCGCCAGTCCTGCCGTCATACATCGGTTCAGTGCCGTCCTGCGGATAACCATACAGTATTAACTCCCTCCTTAACTCCTCAAGCTTCTCGCCGAAGAACGGAGTTCCATCAACCAGCCTGCCCCTAAGCGACCCAGCCTTACCGGCTATAGACTCTATCAGCTGACCCACTGTCATCCTAGAAGGAAACGCGTGTGGGTTAACTATGAGATCCGGCGTCACGCCATCGAACGTGTACGGCATATCGTATTGAGGCACTAACAGACCTACCACGCCCTTCTGCCCGTGTCTGGACGCGAACTTATCCCCTATCTCAGGCACTCTTAAGTCCCTCACCCTAACCCTTATGAACTTGTTCCCCTCCCCGTCAACCGTCACCACCACAGCGTCCACCACCCCTTTATCACCGTGTCTAAGGCTGATTGAAGAGTCCCTCCTCACCTCGCCTACTAAGCCGAATTCCTTATACTCCTCTAAGAACCTGGGAGGCGACGTCTTACCCACTAAAACCATACCTGACGACACGTCAACTTCAGGAGTTATTATGCCGTCGTCGTCAAGGAACTCGTAATTCTCCTTACCTCTGTATCCCTTCACCTTAATGTCTGGGATACCTACCGCGTCACGCTGCCCGCCTGGATACCGGAGCTCTTCAGTGCTGTACTCCCTGAAGAAAATGGATCTAGCGAGACCCCTCTCAACAGAGGACTTATTCATGATTATGGCATCCTCCATATTATACCCAGTGTAGGAGAGGATGGCAACTACGAAGTTCTGTCCCGCAGGTCTTGAGTTAAACCCGATGAGGTCTAGGAACCTGGTCTGCACAACGGGTTTCTGCGGGTAATGGAGGAAGTGAGCCCTGCTATCGAACCTTAAGTGGAAATTCGCGGCGTTTAAGCCAACAGCCTGCTTAGCCATGGCGGCCTCATACACGTTTCGAGGCGATTGGTTATGATTAGCGTAAGGGATCAGGACTGCTGTAACCCCCAAGATCGAAGGCGGGTATAGCTCTAAGTGGGTATGCTCCTCCTTCACGCTCTCGGGGTCTAGTGCTACGAACGAGTTGTCCTCCTCCTCAGCGTCCAGGTATTCAATCACCCCCATATCAACTAAATCGCTGAACGTCAGCTTACCAGCACGAAGCAGCTCAACCACCTCCCCGTCGATTTTAACCCGGCCGTTCTCCACCACAAGTAACGGCCTCCTAACCCTACCGCTATCACAGTTGATGTGGACCTCGTTAACGTACTCAGTCCTCACGTAGTTCACGTTGACTTCGTGGTGTAACTTCCCGCCCCTCCTTAATCTCCTCAGGCTATTAACGAATTCCTGCGCACCCTCCCCGAGGTAATAACCTATCAACGTGCCGTTGAGGAAGACTTTAGCACAGCCGCGTATCTTCTCTATCAGCTCCTCGTCACCCTTCCTAAGCCTCTCATACACCTCGTGTAGGGGCACTACGCCGAGTTCATGCAGGTACGGGAGAACTAAAGACTCGTCAATTCCTGCCGTGACATAGGCTGAGAGGGCTAGGTTCTTAACTAAGCCGCAGTTAGGACCTTCAGGAGTCTCGAAAGGACATATCCTACCCCATTGGGTTGGGTGGAGATCACGGGCCTCGAAGTGTGGTTGCCCTCTACTCAGCGGCGCTACAGTCCTTCTCAGATGACTAAGCATTGAAATCCAGTTAGTCCTGTCGAGTATCTGACTCACGCCAGTCCTGTTGCCAACCCAATTACCAGTGGCTAGAGCGTAGTTGAGTCTCTCGGTCACTATGTCCGGTCTCGCCAGGGCCTTCAGCGAGAGCTTCCTGCCCTTAGTGAGTCTATACCTTTCTACCTGGTACCTCAGGTCCTTCACGTAGGCCTTGAAAGCGACTCTGAAGAGCTGAGCCAGTAAATCGCCAGCCAACCTCAACCTTCTGTTAGCGTAATGGTCTTTATCGTCAGGCTTCCTCCTATCAAGCACGAGTTCTATCAGCCTACACGCCATCTGACCTAAGTAAAGCGCCTTAAGAATTCTCGTGTTCGGCACGTTACCTAAGTGAGGCATGAAGTAGAGGTCAAGGATCTGGAGCACTCTATTACGCCTCGCTTCAGGATCCGTTATCCCTATCGTAACCCTTGAAGCCAGGTAGTCTAGCGCCTCTACCTGCGTCTTGATCTCCCTAGCCGCGTAGAGTGAAGGAATTAACTCCTTCTGAATCTCAGGGTCTGACGAGACGGCGAGAGCTATCTCCATATCCGTCTCAAGCCCCAGCGCCCTCATCATCACAGCGAACGGCACTTTCTGAGGTATTGAAGGGAAGTTAATGACAAAGGTCCCCTCTTTCAATCGATCGAGTATTATAGGAACCCTGTAACCGGCTGATGCCGAAATCACCTTAGCCGTGTGTGTTATTGAGGAGGCCTCCTTGCCGTAGTCGACGAACACCCTGTTTGGCGCTAGGTCCTCCTGCCCAACGACGACCCTCTCGGAGCCGTTAATTATGAAGTAACCGCCCGGGTCCCTCCAGTCCTCCTCGTACTTAATTAAGTCCTCTACGCTTAACCTGCTCGTGGGGTCTAGAGTCGACCTCACCATGACTGGTAAGTAGCCTAGCGGGACGTTCTCCTCAACGTACTCGAACCCGTCCTCGTGAATCACCACCTTAAGGTACATGGGCGCGCTGTACGTCAAGTTGCGGATCTTAGCTATAGTCGGGTTTAGGTTCTCAAGCCCTCGAATCACGGCGCCCTCGATTTCCCTGATCTCCGGCTCGCCTATCTTAATGTCGAGAACCTCCAGGTATATCTTCTGGTGAGCTATGTCTATCCTCCCTAACTCCTTAACGATCTTCTTAATCCCTGAAGTCACGAACTCGTTGTAGGAATCGAGGTGTTGCTTGACTAGACCTTTCTCCCTAAGGAATGATTCTATGAGCATCCATCGAACTTCGGGATCCAACCCGCTTGGGACCTCCATCACACATCACCCAGCTATAACGAACCTGTACACGATCACCCTACCGGCAGTAGGTGACCTACGTGTAATCCTCACTACATCACCAGGCTTAGCCCCTATAGCTCTCGCAACAGGGTCGGAAGCCCTCAGGTAGGGGAGTTGCTCAGGCCTAACGCCGAGAGACCTTAAAACCTCAACAGCCTCCTCAGGCTTCAAGACCTCATGCCTAGGCACTAACTCGTGCTTCAATATATCAAACTTCTCACTCGCCATATCCACCAACCATCCTCCTGCTAAACAAGAAAAGTAGAACACACATTTTAAGCTTTAAACCCCACACGTTATCAAAACAAAAGTTTTAAAGGAGTTAATAAGTATAACTGTTGGACGGGCCCGTAGCTCAGCCAGGTAGAGCGGCGGGCTTTTAACCCGTAGGTCCCGGGTTCAAATCCCGGCGGGCCCGCCTCAAGCAAAACATACAAGGCGGGAGTACCTAAGGTATTAGGTAGTGGATCTTTGATCGGAGGGACTCCGAGACCTCGTTCTCGTCCATTAAGACCACCGTTAGGGCGGCAACGTGCTTAAGGTCGTAGATCTCCGCAACGTATTTAAAGTAATCAGCGATCTCCTTGTTCAGGATGGCGTGGACGGAGATCACGTAGTCGCTCTTCTGGAGCGCCATGTAGGGCTTGCTGCCGGTCTCCAGCCCTATGACAGACCCCTCCTCGGTGGTCACTATTAAGGGGACTTCAAGGGACGTGGATAGGTAGGATGCGATGCTCAGTGAGTAGTCAGGCAGCGACAGCAGTTTGTCGATGAACAACCCGGGTTGACCCCCCAATAGCTTGTACTTGAAATACAGCGCGACGAAGCTCGTGAAAAGGGGTTCCGCGAAGGCCTTCCTCAAATCCCACCCGGTCTTATTCATGAACCTACCCACGCATTTCCTAGCGAACTCATCACTAAGCAGAGTCCTCAGCAGGTGCTCGGCCGTAGGAGTCGCTGGGATTGTAATCCCGTGGTAGTATTTACTCAGGGTAGCCTCACTGGAGTTGAGGATGTGGGAGAGCTCAGCGTTTTTAAATACTCTCCTGGCAGAAGATAGGGCGGTCAGGAAATCCACCCTAATAACTAGGTCGCGTGCCTTCCTGCTCAGATATCGCTTCACTCGTCATCACCAAATAAGAGAGACCTTCAAAGGTATTAATTTCGAGCTTCATTGCGGTGGGCCCTCCGGCACCGCTCACTTCGCCCCTACCCCAAAGGCATCGGAGCCTCGTTTCATCACGACCCGCGTCGCCGCGGGCTAACCCCGTACCCTGACTTACACACCATCGACACGTATAAACCCCCTGAATCCTGAAACAGTTTCACTACGCGTTGAAGCCCTCCGCTCCTCAGACAAATGCCTTCTCATCAAGCCTCAGTTCCGGAGGTAGACATCATCGATTAGGAATCGATCTCAGAGTAAATAACCTTGATCCTGCTTGAGCCGATAAATGTCCTTCATCCCCATGAGCCTTCCAACAGGGGCCTCACCCTCCGCCATGAAATGAGGTCAAACCCAGTCTAAAGAAGGGGTCCTGCGTCTCCGTCATCGCGTGGGTTTCTCATCATATGAGGTCAGCGCTTATAGACCCAAATCACCGTTATTATCATTGATTAGGGGGTTAATAATTGCTTTCACGCACGGCCTAGTAAATATTGCGTTAACGACGATGATGTGGAAGAGCCGGTCAGTTTTTGTAGGATTATAAAAGGCCGGCTACGTTAAACCTGGTGGGAGGTGTTGTGTTTGGGGGGCTTCACACGGGCTCTAATAATACCGCTTGCCCTCGTACTCTACGGATCTCTGTTAATCGCTATACAGCCACTGTTAATCAGACTCCTAACGCATTTAATGGTTCTAGGCAGTAACTCGCTGGCAATCCAAGCACTCAGCTTCATTCTTTACATCGCACTTAACGCTCTCCTGCTGTACACATGGTTTAGACTAACCAGGTTTGCAAGGAGTTCGGGTTTGAAAGCTTGAATTCAGCCTGAACGTGGGGGAGTCGGTTGCAAAGCTATTTAAACTCTTTATGCAATAACCCTCCTGTAGTGAGCACGTTAATGCGCGCTGACGTCAGAACTAGGAAGTTGACGAGGGTTTTGTCCGGCGTTGCTCCCGTGGCCGTTATGGCTAAGCCTCATCCATGCCCTCACGGGAGATGCGTCTACTGCCCAGGCGGGCCGGACTTTAACACACCGCAGTCATACGTAGGCGACGAGCCGGCTCTAATGAGGGCTAGAGGGGTTAACTACGACCCATACCTTCAAGTCCGTCTCAGACTAGGTCATTACAGGGATTACATAGGCTGGTACCCGTCGAAAGTGGAGTTGATAGTCATGGGCGGCACCTTCGTCGCGTATCCTCAAGACTATCAAGAATGGTTCGTCACTGAGGCCTTCAGAGCCATGAATGACTTCCCAGGCTTAAGGAGTAATGCGGTGACAACCCTTGAAGCGGAGCACGAGAGGAACGAGCGTGCCTCAGTGAGGTGTGTGGGTCTCACCATAGAGACTAGGCCTGACTGGGGTATGGAGAAGCACGCGGACTTAATGCTCAAGCTAGGAGCCACTAAAGTCGAGCTCGGCGTGCAGAGCATCTACGACGACGTCCTATCGCGTGTTAAGAGAGGACACAGCGTCTCAGACGTCGTCAAGTCGACACGGATCCTCAAGGATTCGGGGTTTAAGGTCGCTTATCATATAATGCCCGGCCTCCCCGGCAGCGACCCGGGCAGAGACTTAGAAGCGGTCAAGGCCCTCTTCGAGAACCCAGATTATAGACCCGACTACTTGAAGATATACCCGACTTTAGTAATTGAAGGTGCTGAGCTGTACGAGATTTGGAAGAGAGGTGATTACAGGGCATTGAGGGATGAAGATGCCGTGGACATAATATCGGAGATGTTTAGATACATACCCAAGTACGTGAGGGTTCAGAGGGTGCAGAGGGACGTGCCCGCACCGTTAATAGTCGACGGGCCGAGGAGAGGGGACTTAAGGGAATTGGTTGAGGAAGCATGTCTGAGGAAAGGCATAAAGATAAATGAAATCAGGTGGAGGGAGGCTAGCAGGGCATTACTGAAGAGGGGTATCCTGACCAGGCCTGAGGACTTAAAGCTAACGAGAACGACCTACAAAGCCAGTGAGGGCATTGAGGAGTTTCTGGCTATAGAGGATCCGGTGAACGACACCGTGGTCGGCATCCTTAGGATGAGGATACCGTCCCCCCACGCACATAGGCCTGAAGTAGCAGGTGGCGGGAAAGCGCTGATTCGCGAGCTACACGTCTACGGCGCACCAGTACCCCCAGGCGGGTTACCCGCATCCCATCTAGAGTGGCAACATAGGGGTTTTGGAAGGAGACTGCTTGCCGAAGCTGAGAGGATAGCTCTCGAGGAGTACGATGTTGGCGAGGTCTTAGTTCTCTCAGGCGTCGGGGTTAGGGATTACTACAGAACGTTAGGATATGTGAGAACGGCGGGCTCGCCCTACATGCGTAAGGGCCTCGAATGCAGCAACTTAATTTAACGGTTTGATTGATAAGCAGTAGTAGTTCTTCGCCGGAGCCCTTCCGCTGCTTTGAGGCACGTAGATCCCCTTCTCCAAAGTCTTGAAGCCTGACACGCGCAGGTCTTTCACAAGCTCCCGCAGGCTGTAGAGATGATACTCTCTACAGGCGATCCGTGAGCATTTAGTGAAGTCCCAGAGACTCTCCTTCCTGCGGAACACGAAGGAAGGGAAGTCTCTTAAAACTTCGAGGATTAGGCTCAGTTGCCACCTACTCCATACTACAGCAAGCGCCATACCCCCACACTTTAAGACCCTGTAACACTCTCTCAACACTTGTAGCCTACCACTACGCGACGTCACGTGATGGAGTGAGGCGATGAGAAGGACACCGTCTAACGAGTCACTCCTAAGCGGGAGGTATTCCATATCAGCGAGAACGGGATACAATCTGCAGGAGAGTTCCCAAGGAACCTCCTTAAGAAATCTCAATAGCATCTCCTCGGAAATGTCCACTATAACTCCTCTTAACTCGCTCCTCAAGCTGATGAGGTATACGGCGTTCTGCCCGGGTCCTGAGCCGAGGTCGCCAAACCATAAGGCGTCACTCCCTAGGACCTTAGTGACTATTGGCCAGGGTTTCCTCCTGTAGCCGTTTGCTATAAAGTCATACCCGGCAGTCAGCCGCACCACCTCTAACGCTCCTAACCTCTAGACTGGGATAAGTGTATATTAATTAATTTTAGTGATTGTTATGTCGGAATGATGAGAAGAGGGTCTAGTGATCAAAGATGACCGATGCCGGAAATGCTGAGTCCCCGCTTAAGGTAGGTGAGCGCTTCAGACACGTGCTCCTCTTCACCGTTATTCTCTCAAGCTCATTCACTGTAACGAGTCTGGTGTTTTCATTAATGAACAGTTATATGGGACTCGCTCAATTGGCGTTAGTATCCTTTAACACCTCCTCGTTCATCACGCTCATAATCTCTCTAACGTTACACGTAGTGTTTCAGAACAAGACCTCATTAAGGGTCCTCCTTATGAGTTGTGCTTCCTTCATAATTGCTTACTACCTATACCTAGGGAGTAAGGTGCTCTCAAACAGCCTGACAGTTATCCCCTATCCATTACTTATAGAACTTAGGAACGGCAGTCATTCAACCTACGTGCTGGACCTTCCGCAGGCCATCTTAATAACGCTCCTGGTTTATCGCCTCTTCCAGAGGAGGCGGAGACCTATCCCCGCGTCTGAGAGGGCTCTTGCCGTCGAGAAGCCTTCAGCGCCCAGGACAAGCTCTTGAGACTCTAATACTTATAAGCTTTTGTTTTGATTTTGTTTTAGTGCCGCGGTAGTATAGCCCGGTCAAGTATGCGGGCCTCTCGAGCCGCGTCAGCGAGGATAGCCCGTGACCCGGGTTCAAATCCCGGCCGCGGCACCAGTCTCGGCTTCACAGCCAAAAGCCCCTTCTCTTTAGGGTTGGAAAGTCGGTGAATCTTCGATTAGTGGCGGCTACGTTTCCAAGCCGCTATGAGTATGGCTGTTACGATAGCTGCCAGAACCACTAACGTCGTGGCCACAAGCCATGTACTTGTGGCTGTAACGGGTCGCTCAGACTCCACTATTCTGATCGTGAGCAGCGCCTCCTTCACAATCTCTCCACATACGGCTTTAACTCTTAGGATATGTGATCCCGTCGGCGCTTCCTCAGACGCTGTGATTGTCAGCGTCGTGTAGATCGGCGGGGTATCCGCCTCCACAACGAAGCTGCCTGAAACGCCTTTAGGCATGTCCGAAATTGAAAGGAATACCTTCTGACGTGCTTCACCGGCCACGCGCTCAACATACACGCTTACAAGCCCCGATTCTCCTCTCCGTATAGTGACTATGTTTGGGTTTAATGAGATAGCGTAGTCGAACGCCTCTGTGAACTCGGCGACTAGGCTTATTGGGCCGTTTATCCAAACAGTTGTGGGGTTGTTGAAGCGCTCGTACGTTGAGCTAACCGCGTAGAGTGCCCTCCACATCTTAAACTCGTACTTGTTCCCTGGAATAGCCGTTACATTCACACGCGACCCCGCATCGAACCAGTACACGCCTGGACTTGGATCAGTTGTTCCCTTACCTGCCTCAGCGCCGATCTCAAGCTTGTACTGCACTTTATAGGAGGCATCAACGAAGCCCCCTTCAGGCGGAATCACTATTACGCCGCTCACAGAATCTGAAAGGCCGCTTGCTGAAGCCCACCTATACCGCACGTCCCCAGTGATGGACTCAACGACTTGAATCCACGCGTACGTATGTGTTGAGCCGACTTCCCAAACGAATTGCCTTGGCAGGTCAGACAGTGAATAGCTTTCCCCGTCAACTATTAAAACTCTTCCGGAGGCGTCGGATCCCAAGCCGCTTGCAGAGAACGTTACCATGGCTACACGTTGAAGCCTCATAGTTATCGAGCCTGAACCGCTGACTGTAGCTAAGGCTGAAGGCGAGGATCGCGGCACCACGCTTACGTTGCCGCTCGTTTCCCATCTCAAGAACCTATACTCGCTTGGAATGATTCCAGCGGATAGCGGGTATGAGCCAGCTACGGCTTCCGTTGATTCGTGATGGGAATAGGTTGAACCTGTGAAGTTTATTGTTGCATCACCGACGGAATTGTCATCATGGTCGAGGACTTGGAAGTTAATAGTGTGTGTTGCGGCCGTAACTGTTAAAGCGTACTGTGCTGTCCTCGAGAGTCCTCCTCCAAAACCAGTAATCGCTACTTCATACGTGCCTGTAGGGGTGATGGCCGAAGTCGTAATGATCATCGTGCTTGAGGCAGACGGCGAGCCTGAGCTGATCGTGACGTTGCTCGGATCGAATGCGGCTGATGCTCCTTGAGGGAGGCCTGAGACCGAGAGGTTAACTAATACGGGAGAACTGTATTCACCTGTTAGAGTGACTGTTACCATTGTGTAGACGTTTCCCCCTTGTATTACCGAGCCGCTTGCAGGGTCGACGCTCACCGAGAAATTTAAGAGGGACTCGCTTTGGGATGCTTGAGCAGCATATACTGTGTAAAGCGTGTATAGAGCGTCTGCGACGTAATTTGCTGCGAGGTTTAGGGATTCACCAGCCCTGCCCCTGAATATCGGGTCGTTCCAGTTATAGTTCCTGTCCATCCAGGTGCATGTCAAGCCCCTCCAAGACCTGTCGAACGTCGTGTCATACGCTAGCTCAACAGCTGCATCGTAGGCCATGATGAACCTCAATTCCCCATCAAACCTTAGGAAAGCGTTGAACTCCGAGCTGTAACTTGAGGTCCTCGAGTTCACGTAATTCTCGTAGTCACTGTGATGTACCTCAGCACCCCAATCGGTGTTAGCGCCCATAACGTGACCGAAAACAGCCATGTCCGCTATATAGTGGGACATAACTCCAGCGTACTTAGCAGCTGAAGGGAGATCCCCTGAGAGCATGAACATCAGTGCCTTGTTGAACGTCGCGTTAGCCCGCCGTGCAGCCGAATCATCCGTTAAGACCCCGCCTGAGCTGAAGTATATGTGGTGGAGGCCTGTATCGCCTATCCCGTCCGGAGCCCTACCATTATCCGGGAGCTCCGTTCCGTAAAGATACCAGTTCAAATTCGCGAGGATCCAATCCCTAGCCTCGCTTGGAAGCCAGTCAAGAGCGTGCTCAGCAATCCAGTCATGGGTTCCGTATTCCGGACTAGAGAAGTCGGAGCTGAAGCCTCCATTACTCCAGCTATAAACAACCTCCGGAGACATAGCTAGCATGAAGATCGGCACAAGGCAGAGAAAGAGCGTCAGTCTCCCCAAGCGAGATACCTAAGGTCATATGCTAACAAAGCATATAAGGTAAGGGATAAGATCCTCAAGAGCTTAAAATCCGTAAGGAGGGACGTCGAGTGACGCCAGTCAACCAGCTCTTAACCACATCTGCTCCGAGTACGAGGGATTGTCCTGAGCCCAGAGCGTGGGGAACAAGATCGACAACCCCGTAAAGGATGAGGGGGTTGAACCCGAAGCGGCGAGTTGACGCAACCAAGTTCTATACCGTTATAACTTCCTACCCCTCTTGCGTCTTATGATGAAGACGTGTCCTCTAACATCGATTAATTCGGCGTTCAGAGTCCTTGACACCTCGGAGGCCAGAGCCTTCACGTCGATCTGCCTAGCCAAGGACTTCAACACCTTAACCTTGACAAGGCCCTCCCTCTCCAGGCTTCTCCGTATCTCTTCAACGATGTTCTCATTCACACCTCCCTTACCTATTCTAACTCGCGCCGACCCACTCAACACCTCTCTAAGAACCCTCACCTTCTTCTCACGCATGGCTGTCGCGTCACCCAACCACAATGTAAGCACGTGAGAGTTATTATAACTTGCTTCCTGTTACCTCTCAACCTGACTCTGGCCGTTGCCCCGGGGATCAGGGGGGTGAAGCACGACCTGCAGACATACCTCCTGTAGGGGAGCGGTCTCCGAACCCCAGCCTTACGCAGTAAGGCCAGGCCCAGCCTTATCTGCTTCCGTGCGATATCAAGTCTCCCCTCACGAACCATCTCAACGGAAGTGTTGTAGAGTATCATAGCCCTCTGGA
>CALIKV010000021.1 GCA_938017505.1 uncultured Sulfolobales archaeon
GTGGTTGAGTGCGGTGCTCTGGACAAGCTCAGCAGGGAGGAGATCAACGCACTCGCTCCTAAAGAAGGGGAGTACGTCTTAGTCACAAGACTCAGAGACGGGACCGAGGTAAAGGTCACACGCGAGAAAATACTTCCTTTGATGCAAGGATGCATCGACTCGCTTGAATTGATCGTGGACGTGTTAGGGCTACTCTGCACAGGCGAGTTCCCCGAGCTTAAGTCAAGGAAGTTACTTGTAGAGCCCTCAGACCTTCTCCTCAGGGTTGTTGAGTCCCTCAAGGCAGATAAGCTAGGCGTCGTAGTGCCAGATCCCGCGCAGGTGGATCTGACCAGGAGGAAGTGGCGTGAGGTAGCGTCAGACATCAAAATCCTGAGCGTGTCACCCTATACAGGAACCCTGGATGAATTGAGAGAGGTTTCCAAGGAGTTAAGGGATCGCGACCTAATAGTGCTGGACTGCATAGGATTCAGCATGGATGCTAAGAGGGAGGTAGCCACAGCTTCCGGAAAGCCTGTGATAATCCCGAGGACTTTAATGGCCCGCGTGTTGAGGGAACTAATGGAGGTGTAGTAACTGGGCCAACATGCTGCCTTAGGCGTTGAGGTTAGGGAGGCCCTGCTTAGAGCGGCGGAGGTCGCGCTCACGCGATGCTTGCGTGTTAGAGCAGGTGAGTCGATGTTGGTGATCACCGACGAACCCCTCAGGAGCATAGGTCTTCACTTATGGATGAAGGCCAAAGAACTGGGGGCCGATGCTGTTTACGTCGAGATAATCCCGAGGAAGGTTCACGGCGAGGAACCCCCTAAGCCCATTGCCGAGGCTATGAAGGCGTCAGAGGTCGTGATAGCGCCTACCTCGAAATCGATAACTCATACGATAGCTAGGAAGGAGGCTGCTGAGAGAGGGGCCAGGGTCGCTACCATGCCAGGCATAACGGAGGAAATATTCATTAGGACTATGAGCGTGGATTACGAACTTGTTCAGAGACTGACGAACGCGGTGGCCGACGTGCTGGACGAAGGTAGGGAGGTTAGGGTGGTCACAGGTCTTGGGACTGACCTGACCTTCTCTATAGAGGGTAGGAAAGCGAGGAGGAGCACTGGAATATTAGTTAATCCGGGAGATTGGGGGAACCTACCTAGTGGTGAGGCGTACATAGCTCCTGTGGAGGGCACTGCGAACGGGATTGTAATTGTGGACGGGTCTATGGCAGGCATCGGACTACTCACGCAGCCGATGAAAATGACTTTCAGGGACGGCGTAGCCGCTCGGATCGAGGGAGGTCTGGAAGCGGCGAAGCTCAACGAGCTGCTTTCAAAGTACGGGGATGAAGCCAGAAATCTCGGGGAGTTCGGCGTCGGAACAAATCCAGGGGCTCGAGTAGGTGGCGTTGTGCTGGAGGATGAGAAAGTGTTAGGCACCATTCACATAGCACTCGGGAGTAACTTCGACTTTGGCGGGAGGGTTAAAGCGCCTGTTCATCTGGATGGTGTAGTGATGAGACCGAGCGTGTACGTGGACGGGCGCTTAATAATGAAGGAGGGCGCTCTTCTCACAAGCACTTAATTATTAGTATTTTTCTCTGTTATTTGTTTTAGATATAGCGGGATTCAGTCCTTCCCGCTATCCCTTAAACTACTGACCACCTCACTCTGAAGGACTGGACGTTGCCTCTATCTTCGTTGCTCACGGGATTTGAAATCAATTGCTCGTCCAGCTGCGGAGCGCTGGCAGGTCTCCGGCTGATCACCCTCACCCATGGTTTACCCTTAATCCACGGATCCTAGGACTCAGGGATATGTTCATTGCCCCATGCGGGGTGCCCGCTTGAGGTGGCAGGCATCCCCGTGTGCCAACTACTGTTGTGTTGAGAGAGGGCCGTGCATGCTCTCCCAGTATTCCATTATGTCGTACCCGTACAGTGATTTGAAGAGCTTCCTACCTTCAGGGGTCATTCTCCCTGGGTTCCATGGCGGGTTGAAAGTTAGCTCCACCTCCACCTTCCTCACCCCCTCGACGCTCTTAACAACCTCCTCGACTAGAGAGTTGATAGAGACTGCCAGGGGGCATCCGGGTGCTGTGAGGGTCATTAAGACGTGCACGTCCCCTGAGTCATTGACCTTGAGATCGTAAATAAGGCCTAGATCCCACACGTTAATCGGTATTTCGGGGTCGTACACGCTTCTTAGGGCCTCAATCACCCTGCTTCTTAAGTCCGAACTCACATTGATCACCACTTTCCAGTACATTAACAGAGTTAAAAAGTCTCTAAGGACCGGTGCTTCGCGTTTAAATTAATATGTTACTGACTAGATAATAAAGAGGTGCGAAAATGCTGAGGGTGAGCGTTTTTGATTTCGCTGGTAAGTACGTCGTCCCGGCAATTAAGAAGAGGCTTGTGGAGATCCTCTACAGAGAATACGATGTAAACCAGCTGACCATCTCAAGACTTCTGGGCATCTCGCAATCCTCAGTTTCTAAACTTATCTCAAGGCCGAGGAGGCTTGTCCTTGTGTGGACGGACCTGCCGTCCGCCGAGGAGAGGGTGAGGGAGTTAGCTGATGAGTTGATAAGTGGTGTCTTAAGCGATAAGGAACTTGAGCTGTCTATTAATAGACTAACGTTAGAGCTGTTGAGGGGGAAGTCGCTATGCCAGTATCACTTCATGATTACAGGGGGTGGGCGGTTTGGTTCGTGCGATCTGTGTCCGAAGCTCTTCAACAGTGATGAAGCGGGGCGAGAGAATGATGATCAAGTACGCAGGTAGGGCGATGCACCCGAGACCGGTGAGCGTTATCATTAGCAGGTCGAGGTCTGGCAACGTTAACGGTTGTGCGGTTGCCTGGTTCATGCCAGTCAACGTTGATCCCTTCATATTCGCCGCATCTATAAGCCCCAAGAGGTTAACCTACGACTATATCAGGGAATCAGGGGAGATTACGCTAAACATGGTCCCTTTAAAAATGGTTGAAGCAGTCCACCGCGTAGGCAGCCTCTCAGGGAGGGATATAGTAGATAAACTCACTAAGTTCGGCTTTGAGCTAGAGCCCTCGTTAAAGGTTAGCGTCCCTCACGTCAAGGGGGCCCCGGCATACATCGAAGGACTGCTCAGGAGCGAGCTACGGTTCAGCGATCACTCTCTGATGATCTTTGACGGGGTTCACGTTTACGTGGACGACAAGTGCTTCAGAGACAACATGTTTAGTGAGGGAACTGAGATCCTGCTTCACGTCGGGGGTAACGTTTACACGAAGCCCGGTGAGTACGTTAAGATCGATTAGACATAACCTCAGTGACATCGCAGCTCATTCCACCTAGTGGTCGTGGACTAAATCAGTCTGGAAGGCTGACAACGAGAGGTATTAGGATCGGGATGAGGGAGGTCAGCAGTACTCCGTGAATGAAGGCCGTAACGCCTACCTCCGTGCCGCCTGCTGAGGTTATTAAGGGCAGCGTCGTGTCCATAGTGGTCGCGCCGCCGATGCTGACTGACGAGTACCTCCACCTCCTAGCGAGTATGGGGTAAGTAAGGTATGTGTAGACCTCTCGAAGCACGTTGGCCACGTACCCAAGAAACCCTGCGTATGGGTTAACGCCACTCAGGTATGTTCCTGTGAAGCTGTACCAGCCCATACCAGCGGATATAGCTAGTGAGTACCTCAGCGAGAAGCCCGTCAGGAAATGAACCATCAGACCCCCCGTTAGGGAGCCGGCCACCGTAGCGAGTGGAATGACTAAATTCCAGACGTTATTCCTCACGGCAGAGGGGATCTCGCTGAAGTCCAGACCTATTGAGAAGCCAGTTACGAATATGAGTCCTAATAACGTGAACCAAAGTAAATCGTCGGGAGCTCTGACGCCTAGAGCCATGCCCGTGAGCACTCCCAACGTGAAGACTGAGGTAACCCCTAACGTTCCTAAGCTTCTAATCATCCTCGCTAACCCCTAATCAACAGGTAAGTGAGCACTAGGCTAGCTAGGGTCGGGATTGCTGAGAGAGCCATAGTTATGAGTAATGCCTGGGAACCCCTTGAGAGGATCTCAGGCAACACTTCGGCAACCCTTAACCCTACTATATACACTAGGACGTAGGTTAGGAGTAAAGCAAGCCTCCCTGAGAACGACTTCAGCCTAATAGGCAGTGTGCCATCCTTAAAGGAGGAAACCACTGCGACCCCTAAGAGAACCCCAAGGCCTAAAATAATTACGACCTCCAAGTGCGGCACCCTCTAACCTCGATGAAGTTGATGTTTTAAGCGTTAAGGTCGGGAGTCATTTCCGATTTTATAACTAATGGGTTCGCTGATTAAAGTGGGTGGGATGATGACCTCAAGCGAGGATGCAATCATGCAGCTAAGGGATGTGTGGAAGGCGTATAGGGTGGGTGACATAATTACTTGGGCGTTGAGAGGGATTAATCTAAGTGTTCTGAGAGGGGATTTCATCTCCATCATGGGTCCTTCAGGCTCAGGTAAGACAACGCTTCTTAACGTGCTCGGCCTCCTTGACAGACCAACTAAGGGAAAAGTATACGTAGACGGGCTTGACGTCTCCACCGTAAGTCCGGACGAGTTAGCCAGGATTAGGAATAGGAAAATAGGGTTTGTCTTTCAGCAATTCAACCTCGTCGCCCGAATGTCGGTATACGAGAATATAGAGCTATCCCTAATACCAGCGCGGGTTCCTGCCGCCAGGAGGCGTGAAATGATCTTAAGAGCTCTGAAGTCAGCGGGGGGTGAGGTGGAATGGCTTACGAAGAAACCGACCCAACTTTCAGGAGGACAGCAACAACGCGTGGCTATAGCCAGAGCTTTAGTGAATAACCCGGAGATAATCCTCGCCGACGAACCTACCGGGAACCTGGACAGGGCGTCGGCAAGCGTCGTCCTAAGAACGTTCCTGAAGCTGAATCGAGGAGGTCAAACAATCATAATGGTGACGCATAACCCTGAAGTGGCAAACTGCACTAACAAGATATATCTAATTAGTGACGGAGTAATAACAGGTATAAGAACGCCATCGAGGGGTGAATGTATAGCCCTCGAGGGGAATGTGTAGCGAGTGTCTTACCCTTACGTCAAGACGATCAAGACCATAATCTATATATTACCGTCCGTATTTAGCTAATCACGGGTGACGATCCTGATAGGGTTAAGGAAAGCTGAATGCGCATTGCTTTTATTTCTGATAACATTAACGATCATTACCTTGGTAATGCCGCTGCAGGTATCGGGCGATTCATCAGGTTTGTCCATAGTCGCGGTGACGCAACATAACGCGGCGGGTACTGCCTCGATTTACCCTGGCAGCAGGAACGCACGTGTGTCGGTCGAGATCAGGAATGAAGAGAGCTCTCCTATTAGGGGTGTGCAGGGCTGTTTTAAATTCCCTGAGGGCTTTCAAGTCTCAGCGGGGTCGTACACGTGCTCACCAGCGCTCTCAGTAAATGGGTCATGGGCTCGTGAATTCGCCCCGGGAGAGGTCTTCCTGATTAGGACTAGATTCGACGTCTCAGCCGGCGTCAAGCCGGGAATCTACGACTTGACTGTAAACGTCACGTACAAACTCGTTGATACTGAAATACAGGAATACACCGTGTTCACTGTGGGGGTCGTTGTAAGTAGTTACCCGGTCATCGAGTTGGGTGTGGTGGATAGCTGGTGGAGCTCTGTGAAGGTCTTCCCAGGGACTCATGGAGCTACCCTTAACATTCGATTAAAGAACACTGGCGCCTCAGATATTGTGAGCGGGTATGGCATCCTCACACTTCAGCAGCCATTAGAGCCTAGGGAGGCTAGAACCCAGATCCCCTCAATACCTAACGGCAGCACCTACGTCCTTACTGTAGAAGGGATTGACGTACCACCTTCGGCGAACCCAGGTACCTACAGCGCCTCCCTTAAGCTAAACGTAACGTCCAGAACGGAGGACGGCGTCACTTACGAGAGCACCGTCGGCGTAAGCCTGCAGGTGAGTGTTCATAGTGTTGAGACACCATACATCGTAGTAGTTGATAGCGGGTGGAGTTACGGCGTCGCATATCCTGAGGGGAGGTCGCTCACGCTGTTCTTAACTATCCAGAACAAAGGTCCGCACACCGTAAACTCGCTTGTAGCTGTCCTGAGGCTGCCTGAGGGCCTCAAGGCAAGGGATGGAAGGGGCTACGTCGTATCATCTCTAAACAGGCCGCTGAATTACGGAGACGTAGTCACGATTACTTTCGATGATATAGTGATTAACGCTTCACCACGCACTAACGCCATAGTAGCTGATATCTACTTGAGAGGGCTCGCCGTGTACCGTGGTGCTGAGTTATGGTTCGATCTAGCCCTATCGGTATCCGCTACTCTAATGAAGGAGGATATTCTTAAAATAAGTAGTGTTGAGTGGGTTTACCAGGGGGGCGTCGCTGAAGCACTGCCATCCTCAAGAGACGTCATCCTGAACGTGAGGCTGAGCAACTTCGGGCAGGACCCGCTGACGGTCCTAAACGTGTCGCCCACGCTTCCAGGCTTCGCCAAAATCAAGTCCGTCGAGGGCTCCTGCTTCGCAGGCGTTCAAGCAGGTTCTACGTGCCTCCTACAGTTAATCATGGATTTGGATCCGACCGCTGACCCAGGTCTTCACAACGCTACCCTCGAAGTAACGTACGTGTCTAGAACAGGTGCCTCCCTCCTATACAGGACTGTTAACATGAGTTTCCAGTTCTTAGTTTCAGACCCAAGCAATTATAAAACGGACCTTGTCTTAAGCAAGGTATGGTGGGGTGCTGTAAACCCCACAGTCTCCTACGGCATCGAGAACCTCTACCCACTCCACATAGAGATATCCAACGTCGGCAGATACGTGGCTAGTTACGTCTACGTTAAGGTGAGGGCACCTGACTCTGTGGAGGTTATCGACGGTGAAGGGGTATGCTCCACTTACCTTAATCCAGGCACTTCATGTAGGTTAACCCCCTACGTGAGCCTGAAGGATCTTAACAACGACAGCTTGAACTTAACAATCCTAGTTAGCTATTACGTGACGATGTACGGCTCCGGCATCCAAGTAAGCCTGAGTTACATCACGGCAGTGCCGTTTAGCGAGCACCCGCCTGAGACGCTAGGAAGAGTGTCTTTAATAAACTACGGGTGGCTGAACAACAACCCGACGTACCCAGTCACGCAGAACGCAACCTACGTTGTGACGTTAATCAATCACTGCCCATATGCGCTAACCTCCATTCTCGGTGAACTCGCCCTTCCTAGCGGGCTCACCGCAAGCAAGGGCTTGAATAGGGCCTATGTACCGGGCCCGGTACAGCCGAACCAAGTGTTTCAACTAATGTTCTCAGTGAACGTAGGTGAAGTGCCTCCAGGGGTTTACGAGGCCAGGTTGAGACTCTTCTATACAGTCAACTCAGGCGGTGAGGGCTTAGGAGTTACTGAGGAGTTAGTAACTCCTATACTGGTTAACGGTGTAGTGCACGGTCTTGAGCTCATCAGCACGTCTTGGATTGGAAGACCGGCTGAGCCCGGGACCTACGGAAACATCCTCGTTATAGCGATGAGGAACTCTGAGTACCCCTCAATAACGGGGTTAGTGGCGGATGTAACGTTGCCTGAAGGCTTCGTGTCCTCAATAAATAATGAAAGCAGGGTCAGGATAGCCGCTTCCTCAACCCTACCTCAACTACCTACACAGCAGATCGCTGGGCTTCAGACTCAGGAACTGCTCAGATACTATATGCAGGTGATGAGTGCTCAGATCCCCATGCAGGCCCAGTTCAGTAAGGGGGACTACGTCTACTTCACGCTCCCGCTTAACGTGCTCTCCGTTATCCCCGGGACATACTACGCTGAACTTAACACGTCATTCATAGATCACTGGGGCGGCTTAAGAACCCAGAGCTTCAGGATACCGTTGAGTGTTTTGGGCTCCCCAATACTGATTCAGGTCTGGAGTGAGGGCTCTCTGAATTTCAAGGGGTCTCGAGAGGCCAACATGACGCTTAAGATCCTCAACATAGGAACGGCTCCAGCCTATAACGTATACTTAGCAGTATATCCATATGGTTCCTACGTAGTGTTACCTAAGTCAACGCCCATATATCTCGACAGATTGGAGCCAGGCAGTACGGTATCGGTCGTGATTCCAGTGTACCTGAACCCTCTATCATCGGCGGTCGCAATTCCTGTGACCTACGGTAACGTTCCATTCATGGCAGCGGTAATCTATACCACATCAAACGGTTTAAGGCAGGTCATGAACTCCACGTTTACCGTCAGCATCGAACCCTTCATAGAGTTCATGCTGACGGACGTTAAAGTTACTTACACCGGCAGTGAGGTCAGGCTTTCGTGCACCTTAATAAACGTGGGGAACGCGCAAGCGCAGAGGGTAACCGTTAAACTATCGAGCGGTGGCATCGAGGGTGATGAGGTCTTCGTGGGGGACGTTGATCCGTCATCGCAAACAAGCTTCATTGTCACCCTCAAGTCAAGTAGTTACGTGGAGAACGTCAAACTAACGCTGAGTTACAGGAACCCCTATAACGAGGTGGAGAGGCTTGTCAGGGAGTTCGGAGTTCCACCCGCTGTAACACAGCCAACACAGACGACGCCCGCAGAAGTCGATACACTGAGATATGGCACCTTAGTCTTGGTTGCAGTTTTCCTGGCTTTAGTCGCTTTCATCCTCTTCAGATATCTGAAGGCACACCCAATCCCTCAGGTGAGGGAGTAGAGCTTGCTCAAAGACGTCTTTAGATACTCTATGAAGGTGTTAACTGAGAAGAGGTTTAGAGCGGTCTTGACCATCATAGGCATCGCCATAGGTCCTCTGGCCTTAGTCATGATGACTTCAACCGTGAGGGGATATGCAGGCTTCATAGAAAAGTCCATACTTGCTCTGGGTCAGAATACAGTGGTCATGTTGCCTTCAGAGAAATACAGGCTCTCTAAGTCCGACATAGATTACATTAAGGGTTTAGAAGAGGTTGACGATGCGGAGCCCTTCTACTCAACTCAAGGATATATTCAAACTCCTGAGGGGAGGAAGAACGTCTTTCTGTATGCGGTTGACCCTTCAATGCTGCTGAGGGCTATAGGCGGCTTGGAGATTGAATTAGGTGAACTCCCTCAAGACGTTGAAACGACCTACTGCGTTATAGGTCACTCGATAGCGTACTCAGTAGGTACTGGCACAAAGATATATGACGTAGGCGACGTCATCACAGTTAACATGGTGGAGGTGTTGAGCGGCGGTAGAGTGAACGTGAGAAGGATCTCGATAAGAGTTAAGGGGGTCTTTAAGGAGTTCGGTGGAGCGGCGTTCGTATCTCCCGATCAAAGCATCTTCCTCCCAGCAAAGAGCGGGACTACGTTACTCAACATGAAGGAGATCTCGGGAGTCTTCATAATAGCTAAGGACCCCTCGCTGGTCGACGCGTTGACGCGTAAGCTAAGGAGCGTATATCAAGACAAAGTAACAGTGGTTGCATTCCAGCAGATAGCAAGAACCGTGAGCTCCGTCACTGCCGCGTTAGACTTCATAGTTTTCTCAGCATCTCTCTCCGCCTTCGCTGTAGCCGTTGCAGGAACGGCCTCGACCATGATAACGTCAGTAATTGAGAGGACGCGTGAGATAGGAGTCCTGAAGGCGCTTGGGTTCACGGATAGGCAAGTAGTCTTAATGATCCTGACTGAGGCGATCATAATGTCCTTAATAGGCGGCGCGATAGGTATAACCCTAGGGACTCTTGGAGCTCACCTCCTGGCGTCTAGAGGCTTATCCATAGCGGCTGGGAGTAGCAGAGTCGATATAGTAGCTAATCCAGAGATAACTATCGAGACCTTAATCACCACCGTACTAATAACTATAATGGTGGGGATTGTGGGAGGCACCCTGCCAGCCTATAGGGCTGCTAAAATACCCCCTGCCGTAGCGTTAAGGTATGAGTGAACCCCTCAACTTATTGATGATGTAAACCCCGGCCACCACAGCTGCGATTATGAGGAGAAGACTTAGGAAAGACGTCGCTTCGTTGGAGGGCTGAACCTCCTCCGTGCTTGCCAAGGTTCTCTGACCCAGCACCTCGCAGGAATCGGCCAGCACGACGAGATTCCTGTAGGGGGTCACAGCGATTACGTACGCAGGTCTCACGGACCTGGCCAGAACCACATACGCTTTAGTGATTCCCCTATACCCAGTTAGATTCGCCCTACTCTTAAGCAATGTTAGAGCATCCTCCACACTTACTGAGAAGTTAGGAATGTTAGCGATCAAGTCTTTGACTACCGGGTATTGGTTGATGAGGCTGAAGATCGTTATAGGCGGTGAGGAGTACACGTAGTACCTCACTAGGACAGGCGTTATTGTGATGGCGTCCTCGTCAACGAAATACGCGGGTGTGTTATTGATTACTAGCTGACCGCCAACAACCTCAAGGTACTCAATGCTTCCCACAGCTGCTTTCAGATCGTCGTGCCAGTTCTTAACACCATTTTCCAAGGAGTTCAGGAGGCTGTTCAGGGTTGATACGTCATCAGCGTACCTGGCGTCAACCATGATTTCAAGGAAGACTAGCTCGCAGGAGTTGAGGGTGTGTGCCGTGATTGAGATCCCCTGCGAGTTAAACCTGAACACGAGTAACTCGGCTGACGTGTAGCTGAGGCTTGAAGTCCCCACAGTGTAATCACTTAAGTTCACGTAGCTTGAGAGTTCAGGGAGCCTAAACTCTATGGCGTGTTTTATTGAGGAGTAACAGGCGTGGCTCCCTTGAGCAAAAACTACGTTGATAAAAGACAATATGATTACGGCCGCAATAGTCAATGCTAAAACTACCCTCACGTATCTCAGCCCTCACTCGGACTGGGGTCATGACTCAAGACGTCAATAAAGAGATTCCTAACACTACCTAAGCACGTGATGTGCTTGGCAGGGATGCCGGGTGCCCTCATTAAGTCGGGATTCAAGCAGTTCTCATTTAAACGAGACCCTTCACTATTTAATTCCAGCACCCTATACCCGGACATCTTGAGCACTTTCTACCTTTACTTGAGTCCACGGCTTAATAACTTTACGTCGTGTTTATGCACGCGTTACGGCAAATAATTTCTGTTGCGTCTATTTAAGTTACTGATGTTGATCACGGGAGAGGGCTTGTTGGTAGCGCCAGAGCCGCTGACAGACCCTAGGAGCCCGCCGCCAAACTTAAGGGGTCTGTCAAATCCCCCTCTTCAAGCTCTCCTCAACCCATGAGGTAAGTTCAAGTAATGCCTACATCTTCTGAACGACGAAGTAGCTAAGGTTCCAGATGAGTATCTAAGAGGGGCCCAGTTAATTTAGGCTGAAGCTGGGTTAAGCTATATTAGGGGTGCAGACGCTTATTAAGTGACGGTCGTTAAGAGGTTGGTGATGATGCAACGCCAAACATCGTGATGTTAAGGCCTGAAGTCCTTGCTCGTGCAGGCCTGGTCCTACAGTACGTGGTTTCTAAGGAGGTTGGATGGTTGAGACCTGCTGGATGTAGCGTTGCCGAGGACGGTTTCAAGTGCGATTTTATATCTCTCTCAGGCAGATGGCCGGAGGAGGGCCTCATAAGGGATGCAGAGAAGATGGTCCTTGATATCGAGGGCTCTTCTCAAGTGAGCATTGAATACGTGGGTGAGGTCAGTGACGATCTCATCAGGCTGCTTGGACGTAGGGCAGCCTACTCAGTTAACGGTGTTAACGCGTTCCTGGAGTTTGAGGTGAGGCCGGCTTCAAGCAGCGTTAAGGCTATATTGGTGAGGAACATATCAGCTCATAACCCGACGCCCGGCGTTAGTTTAGTTAGGTTGATCGGCGTTGCTTTCGACGATTTAGATGAGTACAGAGAGTGGGTTAAGTATTATGAGGAAGCCGCTAGGAGGGATCACAGGGTATTAGGGCAGAAGCTTGAGCTCTTCGGCTTCTACGATGAGGCAGGACCTGGTCTAGTTATCTACCATCCTAAGGGTCAGGTCGTTAGAGAGGAGTTGATAAGGCTTGTAAGGGAGATAAACTCCAGACTGGGTTATAGCGAGGTCTACACCCCTCACGTATATAAGTCGGTCCTCTGGAGGATAAGCGGTCATTACCATCTCTACAGGGATAAGATGGTTCTGGCCGAGGTAGACGGGGAGGAGTACGGGGTTAAGCCGATGAATTGCCCGGGTCACATACTGATCTTCAAGAGCAGAACACGCAGCTACAGGGATTTACCCATCAGGCTGGCTGAGTTAGGCACCGTGTATAGGTGGGAGAAGAGAGGGGAGCTCTACGGACTCCTCAGGGTTAGAGGATTCACTCAGGATGATGGTCACGTGTTCGCTAGGGAGGATCAAGTTAAGGAGGAGGTTGAGAGCATAATGAGGGAGGTCTTCAACCTCCTCGCGTTGTTCGGCATCGCTAGAGACAACACTAAGATCTACCTATCGACAAGGCCTGAGAGGTATATAGGCTCCGAGGACGCGTGGGATAAGGCGACGAACTCGCTTAAACAGGCCCTGGACGAGCTAGGGATACCTTACGAGGTTAGGGAGGGTGAGGGAGCTTTCTACGGGCCTAAGGTAGACGTGCACTTCAGGGACTCGCTCGGTAGATGGTGGCAGTGCAGCACCATACAGGTGGACTTCGCACTTCCCGAGAGATTCAACTTAGAATACATTGATAGTGACGGGAGCAAGAAGAGGCCTGTTATGATACACAGGGCAATACTGGGGAGTATAGAAAGGTTTATGGCAATACTCATAGAGGAATTGGAGGGTAAGCTACCCACCTGGTTAAGCCCTATCCAGGTGGCGGTAATCCCGATAACCAGGGACGTTGCTAGCTATGCTGAGGACGTGGCTAAGCTCCTAAGGGATGCGGGTGTGAGGGTTGTTGAGGACTTAAGCGACGAGACCTTGGAGAAGAGGATAAAGGTGGCGTACGAACAGGCGATACCCTACTTAATCATAGTTGGTCGGAGGGAAGCCCTGCAAAAGACCATTGCTGTCAGAGGCAGAGGGAACCTCCAAGCTAACAACGTCCGGATTGACGCATTTTTACGCGGACTCACGGAGGAGATAAGGAGTAGGGCTTTAAGACAGGAGGCGTTGCTGAGCTTCCTCTGAAGGAATCTTTAAATGCTTGGATTGGTTCCAGTAAGTTAAAAACGCTTAACGCTTTACGGGCTGACCATCTATATCGAGCAACGGTTTAGGAGGATCTTTCTTTTGAGTTAGTGGCGATGCTACGATGAAGACCACAGCGCCTATCGGTATCACGAAGGGGCCTGGCGCGTATATGGCTAACCATATGTCCTCCGTCTGTTGGTAGAGGTAATATATGAACGGTATCCAGAGAACTATGTTCGTCACCACACTGGCTATCGCACCTGTTCTGTTAGCCTTTTTCCAGTAGAGGCCGAATATGAACGGCACTGCCTGGACGAAGAGTATGAGATACCAAGCTATCTGTGTGAGGAAGTATATGGTCGCTGCCCAAAGCGCTATCGCCAGGGAGATAAATGCAGCGACAACTACTAGGATCCTCGTTATAAGCAGCTTCTTTCCCTCGCTTACCTTGGGGTATATCATAGGCACTAAGTTGTTAGCGATTATAGACGGAGGTATGAGCAACGCGCTGTCGGCGCTACTCATTATGAGCGCTAATATCCCTACACTGAGCAAGGCGAAGAACGGTGCTGGCAAGAGATCTAACGCCAGCGTAGGTATGACTAGGTCAGGATCTTCTATGCTTGGTATTATTAATCGAGCCCAGATACCCATCAAAGGACCTAGCATGCCTAAGGTCATGTAGGTTAGTCCTGCTGTGAATGACGCGTACTTGGCAGTTCGCTCATCCTTCGCAGCTAAGGATCTCTGGACTAAATCCTGGCATGAGAGTGAGCCGAGGGCCTGATTCATCCAGGACGCTACATAATACGATAATCCAATTAACCCGAAATACCCAAGGGTGAGTGAGATAATTGAGGACGTTAGGAGTAGAGGCGATGAAGCGATAGTAGATTTCTACAGGGAGTTCTTCGGAAGAGAGGTCGTTCATCAAGGTAATTTAAGAGTGAGCGAGGATGAAGTTAGAAGCGCGTATGAGATGGTGGATGAGAGCCTCATAGATTCGCTGAAGGTCGCTCTTAGAAACATCGAGGTCTTCCACAGGAGTCAGTTGCCTAGGGATATCTGGTTCACTGAAGTGTCTGAAGGTGTGCTCGTTGGTCAAGTGTGGAGAGCTATAGAGTCCGTTGGTACTTACATCCCTGGAGGTAAGGCTGATTATCCTTCAACGGCTTTGATGCTCGCAACACCAGCTAAGGTAGCTGGCGTTTCCAGAATCGTGGCCACAACCCCTCCTAGGCCTGACGGTACTGTGAGTCCTGCTACGCTTGTTGCCCTAGACATAGCTGGTGTTAAGGAGATTTACAGGATTGGAGGGGCTCATGCCATAGCTGCGTTAGCGTTCGGAACTCAAAGCATCAAGAAGGTGTATAAGGTTGTTGGGCCAGGAAACGTCTGGGTCGCTGCAGCCAAACACATTCTCAGAGGAATCGTAGATATAGATTTCGTGGCGGGACCCTCTGAAGTCCTCGTGCTGGCGTTGGATGACGCTGACCCAGAATACGTTGTGAGGGACTTAATATCGCAGGCCGAGCACGACCAATTATCGTCAGCGGTCCTGGTCACTACGTCGGTCAGGTTGGCGGAGGAGGTCGCCTCAAGGCTCATGGAGGTCGCCCCTAACGTTAGGAGGAGTGAGATAGTAAGGGAGTCTCTCGGCAATTACGGGGCACTCCTAGTAGCTGAAGACCTAGACGAGGCCGTGGACTTCGCGAATCAATACGCTCCTGAACACCTAGAGATATTAACATCCGATGTTAGCATTGCCTTCACCGTATTGAGTAAGGTTAGGAACGCTGGGTCGATTTTCATAGGTCATAACGCCCCTGTCGCTATGGGGGATTACATTACCGGCGCCAATCACACGTTACCTACCGGGGGTAACGCCGTGACACGTGGGAGTCTGAGCGTTCTTGACTACATGAAGGTAATAGATGTTCAGATAATCAGCGAGCTAGGTATAAGAACCCTAGGACCACATGCTGTGATGATAGCTGAGTCAGAAGGCCTCTACAATCACGCTGAATCAATTAAAACTAGGTTAAAGAGAATACTCACGTAAATAAACAGGCCTTGTTATGCGTAACTATCGGAACGACTACGCGATTGCCCTTCGAGGACGTGCAGGAAAGTTCCGTATGTAGCTGGCCGAGAACTTCCATTTAACATATTTTTAATTAGTAGTAGTCATTCATGGTGTCTCGCTTGGTTAGGAAGATTGACCTAAATACGGACGCAGGGGAATCTTTCGGTAGGTGGAGGATCGTCGATGAGAGAGAGCTCTTCAGATACGTGACCTCAGCCAACATAGCTTGCGGCTTCCACGCGGGGGATCCCCTGAACATCTGGAGATCTGTAAGGATCGCTAAGTCTCTCGGAGTTGCTGTAGGTGCTCATCCGGGCTTCCCGGACTTGATAGGTTTCGGTAGGAGGGAGATGAGCGTTGATTTCGACGAGCTTAAGTCCTACGTGATTTACCAGCTCGGCGCTTTGGAGGCTTTTCTAAGGGTTGAGGGGTTTAGGCTTCAGCATGTCAAGGCCCACGGAGCCCTCTATAATATGGCCTGGGTTAGGGAGGACTACGCTAGATCCGTCGCCGAGGCCATCGCATCCTACGATGGAAACCTCATAATAGTGGCGCCCTACGGTTCTCAGGCAGCCAGAGCCGCTGAGGAACTGGGTCTAAGGGTTGCTTATGAGGCGTTCATCGATAGGGGTTACGCCTCTGACGGCAGGTTAGTTCCCAGAGGCCTTCCTGAGGCCGTCATATCTGACGTGAGTAAGGTCGTGGAAAGGGTTGTGTCTATAGTTGATAAGGGGGTCATACAGACCGTGGACGGCAGGTTCGTAGAGGTCAGGGCACATACTCTTTGCATTCACGGCGACAGCCCCCACGCAGTAGAGCTTGCTAAGGCGGTCGTGAGGAGTCTTAAGGAGGTCGGTGTAGAGATTAAATCAATGGCCGAGGTTCTCGGTCACCATGAAGGACGTGAAGCTTAGGATCCTCAGCAGTGGTGGCTACGTGATTCACGTGGATGTCTGCAGTGACGTCTCTCCAGAGTGCGTC
This sequence comes from uncultured Sulfolobales archaeon, assembly GCA_938017505.1. Classification (GTDB taxonomy): domain Archaea; phylum Thermoproteota; class Thermoprotei_A; order Sulfolobales; family NBVN01; genus Zestomicrobium. The sequence goes on from CALIKV010000021.1 coordinate 16,195, forward strand.
AAAGCAATGCATAAACTCTACTACACGCTGAAAAAGGAGTTGTCAGGGAGCATCAGGGAGTTGGTGACTGGAGTGGTGTCGCTGGCCCTGTTCTACGACCCTAGGGAAGTGAGTGGTGATGTCTTAATCAAGAGAGTTAAGGAGTTGTGGGAGTGGAGCCAGAGCGCCGAGCTGACCGATGTATATAAACCGAGGAGTTTCGTCATACCTGTATCTTACGGCGGTGATCTCGGTCCTGACCTGTCCTCAGTAGCCGCCTGGGCGGGGTTAGGGGAGGATGAAGTCATTGCAATCCACACCTCAACTAGTTACACGTGTTACACGTTAGGTTTCACACCAGGCTTCATTTACCTAGGTGAGGTGGAGCGCAGGATAGCGGTACCTAGGTTAGAGACCCCTCGAGTTAAGATCCCTGCTGGGTCTGTTGGTATAGCAGGTAGGATGACCGGAGTATATGGTCTCGAGAGCCCGGGTGGCTGGAGGCTGATAGGTAGGACCCCTCTCACGATGTTCGATTATAGAAGGGATCCTCCAATACCTATAGCCCCAGGAGACTTAGTGTCCTTCAAATCAATATCATTAGAGAGGTTCAAGAGCCTTAAGGAGGTCTTCGTTGGTGACTATTATGACTAGCCTCCACATAACGCATTTAGCGGGAGTAGCTACGGTGCAGGATCTAGGCAGATATGGCTATAGAGCTCTCGGGGTCCCTATCTCAGGGGCGTTGGACGTGTTGTCAGCTGCCTACGCTAACGCCTTAGTGGGAAATAGGCCTGGTACGTCGTTGGTAGAGCTCTTTGGCTCCATGAAGCTGAGGACTGGTAAAGACGTAATCGTCGCTGTTACCGGCGGTCTCCCCAAGGTGTTCGTTGATCGTTATGATGAGTCTCCATGGAGGCCGATATATCTAAAACATGGTATGGAGTTGGTCATCCGACCTTCAGACAGGGGAGGTGTTTCCTACGTGGCAGTTGCTGGAGGTATAGTGTGTGAGGAAGTGTTGGGGAGCAGATCCACGTACGTCAGAGGCGGCTTCGGCTGTTTAGGAAGACCGATCAGGGTTGGTGACGTCCTGATAAACGGAGACGTGGATGTTGATAGATTATGGTCTGAGGTGTGTGACTTACGTCCTGTGCTGAAGCCTGGTAATAGGGTGCCGAGGACTAGCGAACCCCTGGTTGTGAGAGCCACTAAGAGTATTCACTCTGAGCAGCTTCCGGACTTAGAAGTGCTCCTTAACTCGGAGTACGTGATTACGTTAGAGAGCGATAGAATGGGTTATAGACTAGACGGGCCTCCTCTGGAGTCATCATCAAAGCTTGGTAAGTTGCCCTCAACACCTACTGACAGGGGGTACGTTCAGATACCTCCGGACGGGAAACCCATAGTCTTGATGTCGGATGCTCAAACCACAGGCGGTTACGCAGTGGCTCTTCACGTGATACCCCCCGATCTAGATATGCTGGCGCAGGCCAGACCGCGTCAGAGAGTGAGATTTATGGAGGTGAGTGTTGAGGAGGCAGAGAGGCACACATCCAAATACCTCAGTGAGGTGGGGAGGCCTCTACTGATGACTGCGGAGGGCGAGGAGTACTGAGTAGATCCATCACCTCACAACTGAGAGCCTCGTCTCTTTAGGGTTAGGACGGGGAAGGTCGGTGTACGGCTTTGATTTAAAAACTCTGTAGGAGAGAAAATAGGCGGAATGATATACATGCCCGTGTTAGATATTAGGTGTAGGGATGTAGTTAGGATTCTAGCGGAGGGCCCTAAGAAGCGGAGGGAGGTGGGAGCTAGGTTACATGAGAAATACCCAGGGTTGAGGCCTAGGGGGTCGTGGGTGAGGGATGTTCTGCTAAGATGGAATCCGCTGGTGGTAAGCGTCGGTGATGATACGTGGGCCTTAAGCGATTTAGGCAGCGCTCTTGCAAAGCTCCCCGGCGAGTTGGGAAGTCCCTTGACAACGGAAGAGAAAGCCTTCTTAATTGGGTTGATGATGCTTGACGAGAGGCAGAGGAAAATCGTCAGCGAGTTGGTAGTGTTAGGTAAGTCTACAGGTCCTGATAAGTGGATTGTCGTCCAGACTAGGAGGGTGCTTACACACATCGGGTTGCTGAAGCCTGAGTGAGTGTAACGTCACATGAAGTTTAGCTGTAGCGAGCGCGCTGGTGAAGTGTAGATTACCAGGCTAACCGGGGGTGACTAGACACAGTTGTCGGATAGTCAATTAACTACACCTTAACACCAACACCCTAACAGTCCTTAGCTAAGTGTGTGAGGAACCCACTTCATATGAGAAATCATCGCGTGTCGCTGTAGGTGGCAAAAAGTTTTATAAAGGTATTGGCCGAATTATTAATTGAGGTGTCCCTCTGATGAGGCCTAAGGAGGCAGTAGGTCTGATGGTAACCGTCCTGAGCCTCCTGCTATTCGCTTACGAGATATTCTATGTAGGCTTGGTGACGGGGACGATAGGCATCAAGGGTCAAGTCACTACCGACGCCCTGCTGCTCTCCACTGGTTTCTTGCTGATCATCTTAGGTCCTGCGTTGTGGCTCGGCGAGGTGCCTACAAACCTCAAGAAGTTGATTGAAGCTAAGACGGGTAGGAAGCTGGGATAGAGGGTGATTGGAATGGATAATGTACCGGTTATATTAGTACTAGTCATAGTTCTAGCCATATACGGTCTAGCGTACGTCCTCTACGGAAAGAGAATACTTGAGAGGAGGGTTGTGAGGGCCAGCCCGGATAAGATGACGCCGGCCTTCGAGAAGTTCGACGGTATTGATTACGTGCCAGCCAATAAATACGTGCTTTACGGGCATCACTTCGCTTCAATAGCTGGTGCAGGACCTATAACAGGCCCCGCGCTGGCTATGGTTTGGGGGTGGGGCCTGCCCCTCGCATGGGTTCTCTTCGGCAACATATTCATAGGCGCTGTTCACGATTACCTGGCTATAATGGCGAGCGCGAGGCACGGGGGAGTTTCTATAATGAGCATAAGCGAGAATGTGATGGGTAAGAAAGCCAAGTACATATTCCTGGCTTACGTCTGGTTTGCGTTAGTGCTAGTCCTAGCCGCGTTCTTCAGCGTAGCTTCGTCAACGTTCGTAGGCACACCTACGGCAGCAACAATCACTGTTCTCTTCATGCCGATTGCGTTGATCTTCGGGCTCCTGGTCTACAGGACTGGCGTAAGCGTTAAGACAGGCACGGTTATAGTGTTGGTCCTCTTGATTATAGCGTTCTTCTACTCATTAAACGTCCCACTGTACCTGACCTACGAGGCATGGGTTATTGTCCTCTCACTATATTCTATAATAGCGGCTGCGTTGCCTGTGTGGTACCTCCTACAACCTAGGGACTACATAAATGCGTACCTGCTGTGGTCATTTGTGGGGCTAGCAATAATAGGGGCTCTAATAATACCTGACCTCCTGTTCACGGGGCCAATATACACGGGCTTCGCCGCTCCAGGCACGGTGATAGGCGCCCTAGCAGGCACTGCCGCCGGTAGCGCACCGATAGCTTTCTTCTGGCCCACGGTGCCGCTGGTCATCGCGTGTGGGGCTCTCTCAGGCTTCCACTCAGTAGTTGGGTCTGGAACCACCTCCAAGCAACTCTCAAACGAGCTGGACGCCCTGCTCGTAGGGTATGGAGGCATGCTGACTGAGGGCGCGCTCTCATCGCTTGCGGTGATCACGCCGATAGCGCTCGCCTGGAACTTCGCATCACTGGCCTCCGCAACAGGCCTCCCAGTGGCTAGCGCGCTCCTGAAGATAGGCGTGAACGCCACGGCAACCCCCATAATTACGAGGCTGGCTGGAACGGATAGGTTCTTGGTCGGCTACGGGCTGGAGCAGGCCGTAGCTTGGTCAAGGGTCTTCGGTCCAGGAGTGTTTGAGTCTGCGTTCCTCGGATTCAGAACATTTGCTGCATGGGCTCTCGCAGGATTCGTGATGACTACTTTAGACACCTCCAATAGGTTGGCTAGGTTTGCTTGGAAAGAGCTGTTTGATTGGCTCGAACCTAAGAGTGCAGCAGCTTATAGAGCGCTAACTAACAGGTGGGTCGCCTCAATTATAGCGGTTGTTCTAGGGGCTGTGATGGCTTACCCCAAGATAGAGGTCTTCATACCGGAAACCGGTAAAGTTACTACAGTCTACGCGTACACAATCGTGTGGCCCGCATTCGCAGGCACTAACCAGCTGCTCGCTGCTCTAGCACTGCTCACCGCCACGTTATGGGCGTATGCGATACAGAAGGTCAGAGGAGGTACTTCGTTACTGTTAATGTTACCGGCGCTCTTCCTCTGGATAACTGTCACGGTCGGCCTCATATGGTGGCTTATCGCAGTGGTTCCCGGGTTGCCGCCACTCTATCAGGTGGGGGCTGGATCAATAGTACTCGTGTCAGTCGTCCTAGACCTCCTGCTGATAGTCCTCTTCGTAAGAGGATTAGGAATGTCCGGAAGCTGAATATAGAATTATTTTACTTAACTCCTGTTTTACTGAATTGTTTTATTAGCTGTAGTGACGAGGATGGGTTGGTGGTCGGGTTGTTTAAGTTGGTGAAGAGATTCCTTGGTGAGTTGGTCCTCTTCGTTAAGGGTATTAACCGGGCGATCCTAGAGGACAGCGTCAGCGCTTTGGAACTAGAGTACAGTGAGCTGGAGGCCGCCTTCATGACAATTGTTCTAGGTCCTTTGGTAGGTGTTAAGACCGTCTCCCCGATCCTGAGTCTGGAGTTGCTGAGCACTCTCAAGGACGAGGTGAAGTTCCTCGAGTCCAGAGCCTTAAAGGGTAAGGACCTCCTCGGGGATTTGATGTCTTCTTTAGGTGGTGAGTGGTGAGTTCTTTAGCGGGATTGCTCAGCCCTCTCGAAGGAAGGCCGCACGTGATTATAGTGTTAGGTAAGGGAGGGGTCGGTAAGACCTCCACTTCCATCTTAATAGCTAGCGAGCTAAAGACTCAGGGTAAAACGCTCCTGGTCAGTTTCGATCAGGCTAAACACATCCTGAGATACCTGAACCTGCGCAGATCTATGGAGATTGTGGAGATCGACGATAATCTCTCAGCTTGTCAGCTGGACATAGAGGCTTCCGCTAGAGAACTGACCTCAAGATACTCAGATTTAGTAGCTGAGTTGTTCCCATCACTCACGGTCCTCAATCTAGAGGACGTGACTAAGGTTCTGAAGTACGCGCCCGGTGTTGAGGAGGAGGTTTTTCTGAGATGGTTGGCTGACATATACGAGAACAGGGAATACAGTTACGTCGTCATAGACACACCGCCTACCGGGATCTCGCTCAGAACCCTGGTCCTCCCTAGACTCTACTTAATCTGGCTTGACAAGCTGATTAACATCAGGGAGAGGATAGTCTCGCTCAGGTACGTCATATCTAAGACCCTTGGCAGGGAGGTTAAGGTAAGTGATCCAGCGCTTAACAAGCTCTACGAGCTAAAGGAGGTGTATTCTAAAGTGAAGGACGCGCTGAGCAGTGCTTCAAGGACTTCCTACGTTATAGTTACGAACCCAGAACCCCTGCCAATGTTCGAGCTGAGGGAGATCCTCAACTTCCTGGATAGTGAGTTGATGATGAAACCTAAACTATTAGTAATGAACAAAGTGCTCCCGAGAGACGTTGCAACTAAGCTAGGAACGTATGACGAGCAAGCCAGAGCGATCGAGGAGTTCAAGTCCATCCAATACAGGTCGGTCATGATACCTTACGCCAATAACCCGTCTTCCAGACTGGAGGACATTGTTAAATTAAGGGAGTTCATAGTTGTGGTTAGGGGATAGACGTGGCCTCCTTGCTCGAGGTAATAGTTCTCTCCGCCTTGATGGTTGTCTCAGTGGCGTCTGTTCTCTGGTACTTCAGGGCGAGAAAGAAAATGATTAGATTTATGAAGGAGTACACGGACGAGTTAGAGAGGGAACTAAAGCCCAGAGATAAGGAGTATGTCCTCCTAGGATATCTCGTCGGATACAGAGCGAAATACGAACTGGAGGACGGCAGGAAGGCCTACATACTCCTCACAACAGCGCCTAAGTACTCCTTCTTCTACTACCCAGTGGCTAAGGCTTTAGGTCGTGAGGACAGAGTGACTATCATGTTGGAGCTCTCAGGAAGAACTATTCTGAGGGACGCTCACGCAGTTAGGAAAGGCGAATCCAGATTGATGAACACCCTCTCAAGGGACCTAGGCAGTCGTTTAGCGAAGTTAAGCAGGTCTTCAATAGACACTAGACAAGGCGTTTACGACGTACTGTACGAGGAACCTAGGGACTCAGACCTACTTGCCAAGATAATCAACGCTAACGCGAGGCCTTTGTATAAGCTCTCAGCGTACAGAGAGCTAAATGTCGTTGAGGTGGTTTCTAAAGCCGAGCTAGGGACTGTCCGTGAATTAGTCGAGTCCCTACGGGTTCTGGCCAAGGGGATCTCGAAGGGGGTTCAGACTTAAGGGGTTGATATCGTTTGAAGCCGAGTCCCGTCCTGAAGACTTCGTCGAGGTGTTTGAGGAGTCCTGTTAGTCTGAAGTTCTCCCTAACGTAGGAGCTATATACCTTGAACGCCCGATATTTTAGATCAGGCGGTGGATCTGTCCTCAGTAATTCAAGCCCGAACCTCGCCGGTAACTAGATCTTGCACAGAGTGATGTATATTCGAATGAAGTAGGATCCGAGATCACATAGAGTCAGTAGGTTAATACGATGTCAATCATCCTGCTCAGCCCTATTATACCCGTGAATCTCTCACGAGTTTTGAGTGAAGCCCTACAGGCCATGATCAAGGTTAAGTGTCCGGCGATGAGATTTAGGTAGTGGTGAGGCAAGGAGCTTCTTCGGGATCCCTGACTCCCTCTCAAATATTAAAGCGATCCCGTAAGCTAGGGCGATGAAGGTGGATGACTGTAAGATTACGCCGGGAGTTATAAACGTTACGTAATCACCCATGCTTGAGAACGCCTTCACCTTGGCCATAACAAAGCCGAAGACTACTATCCACAGTATAGGCTGGACAGCACGCGTGATTATGTCGGAGGGGTCATGCTTAGGCCTCCTCAACTCCATCTCAGCCATAGCCGCTAGTGAGTTGAGCTTAGTTAACTGGCTCATCACCCACTCCCCCTAATCATTCTTCTCATACTCATTACCTCCTTGATTCTTCCAGGCTCGTCAGAGATCCTCCTGCCGGTGAGTTTTATGAAGATCTCGTCAAGAGTCACTTCACGTATTCTCACCTCTGATATGGTGAACCCGTTCATGCATAGCTTTTCAACCATTGAAGGCAATGCTGTGGCGGCGTTGCTCGTGATTAGCTCAGCGTGATTGTCATTCAAGTCAACTACTGCGATGCCAGGAAGCCCTGAGAGAATCTCCGTCAGCCTCTCCACAGGCCCTCTGAATGAGATGCTCACCTTATCGCCCTCCACCAAACCCTTCAAGTCGCTCGGCGTTCCCTAAGCAACCACCCTGCCTTGATTAAGCAACGTTATGCAATCTGCGTACTTATCGGCCTCGTTCATGTAATGCGTGGCGAAGAACACTGTGACCCCGTTCTCTTTTCTGAACCCACTTATCCTATCCCAAACCAGGCTACGGGCTCTTGGATCAAGGCCTATGGTTAGTTCGTCTAAAACCAGCAACTTAGGTCTGATCATAAGGGCTATAGCTACAGGAAGTATTACGTCAGAGATTTGATTAAGCTTATTGAGTCATCGATTAAGCAAGTCAAGAATTTGAGAGCATCGATCATCTACTTAGACCTGGTAGATGTTGATGCTTCAAGAGATGTTTCGAAGCAATAAGAAATAAGTTTATCGAGAGTTAAGCAATACCCACTCATAATAGATGTTTTACTAACTCTCCACACAGTTATCGAGGGTATGGAGGTTTTCTTATGTGATGATGGGTTTGTTAGAGACTTAAGAAAATCTTATAGGAAGGGGATAGATTTAAGAATTCTTGAGGACGCTATAGAACTTCTCGAGAAAGAACTACTCGACCTAACTCCTACTTCAGTAACGATAGTTCTAGATGAGAATGAGGACTTACTGTTCAGTGAGGAAAGGTCCCTAGATATGTGATCAGTCATGTAGTAGCGAGCTTGATATTCGTCATAGAATTTTCGTGAAGACATTATTAGACGTAGAAGTATTAAACTTGCCAATTAAAATCTGTTTGGTGTTAGAGATGAGGTTATGGTTGATTCATCCTAAGTATCTTGATTGTAAGGGTTTGGTTGCTGTTTGGAGAGAAGGTCTTCTAGCAAAGAAAGTTCTAGAAGGGAAAACTAAAGGTTATAGAAATCACCCGCAACTCAAAATATTTAAAGAGCATGAGAAACCACTCAACCTAATTAACGCTTACTTATTTCAGGTTTATCTTGAAGCAAAAAGAAGAGGCTATTCATTCAATGTCTCGAAAATAGAACCTCTGAACCAGAAGAAAATCGCGACCGTTACTAGAAAACAACTAGAAGAAGAATTTCAAATATTAATGAAGAAGCTCCAAAAAAGAGATAAGGAAAAATTCGAAGAATTAAAGAATCTAAAACCTGATGACCTAGAGCCTAACTCCGTTTTTGAAGTCAAGGAAGGATAAACTATAAAACATGATGAAGCTACGGTCATCATATACAACTACAGGGTGCTCAAGTTGGGTGAGAGGAGGATTGAAGATGTGGAGGAATTACGGGAGGTTCTGAGCGCGGTATCCGACCCCCTGAAGGACGTTAGGGAGCCTGTAGAGGGTCTGCTCAAGATGTTAATGGAGAGCGTAAAGAGTGGACAGAGAGGTTCCTCAATGAGAGGTTGAAAACTCTGCCGAGCTTAGGAACCCTTAAAGGAACTTAATGTCCGAGTGACCTAGAAGGGCTGAAATGAAACTCAAGGAGAAAGGAGAGGAGTAGCGTTTCCAATCAATCACCCCGTCACCAATGAGCCGGGCTGGAGTTGAGGATGTCCTCTAGTGACTCTCTAAGGAGGGTTGAGGAGCTACTTGAGTATGTGGTTAAGAAGCTTGAGAGGCTTGAGGGATTGCTCGTTCGCATGACCGGTGTCCCAACATATTCCATAGTACCGGACCTAGTTCTAACTTTTCAACCCCGTGCAGAACGCTATTAAGATGGTGAGGAATTTAGTGGCAATGCTTCAAAGAGTCCCTGAAGTCGATTCGATAACTAAGACCTTAATAGCCGAATGATACTCTGGAGCTACATAAAGACCGCAGATTCGATAACTAAGACCTTAATAGAGGTCCTCATGTCTTCAGGTGATGAGGTAAGCCGTTTCTGAAATAACTAGGAGGGTCAGGAAGGTTAGAGGCACTGCATCACGAAGGATAGTTGCCGAGAAATTAAGGATCTTGGGGACTGGGGGGATAGTCGTGCTTAGGAGGTCAGGCAACGTGACTAAAGCACAACACCTGAGGAGGGGTGATGATGAAGACCTTAGAGATTCATGGGTATAATAGGCGCTATAACGGCGCCTCTGTTCTTCGCCAGCAATGCCCTCTACCCGATAGACGTAGTGCCTAATGTCATTAAGTACGTTTCGCTAGTCAACCCGCTTACCTACACGGTCTCGGCACTACGTAAATTACTGGTGAATAGCTCGTACGACATAACGCAGGAACTCCTAGTTGTGGCGATTTTCACTGTGCTGGCGTTAGGAGCCTCTGTCAAGAGCCTTAGGAGAATTATCGAGTGAGGCTTCTTTAAATTTCAGCTAAGCGATAGTTAACCTGGGCATTACGGGTGAGCAGCATCGACACGTCGCGTGAGTGGATTGTAGGGCTGGTCAGGGCCTCTAAATACCTGACGCTATCGAGTCTATTGTTGAATCTATCCTTGTTATGGGCTCTTGCATGCCTGCTGAGCGGCTTAGTGAATGTCCTAACTCCTCAAAACACGTTTGAGGAGCTCCAACGTAGAATAGCTATCCTGATGTTGAACCCGCAACTGCAGGTAGCGGTGCTCGGAGTAGTTGTCGGGTTCCTTGTAGGCCTTTACGCCATCTTCGCTGAATTAATACCTTCGCTTAAGGAGCTGGAGGGTTATGTTGAGAGTCTCCGCACATCCCTAGCCCTTGCCTCCATCGGTCTCATACTGACTGTGGCGCTCTTAGCAGTGCCTATGTCGCTATCCCCCTTCCTCTACTTCACGTCAACTAATCCAGCCCTATACCTCGTTCTCTCAGCACTGCCTCTGGGAAGCCTAATCACGTACTTCATCAGCTACTTAGGCTTCTTACTCACGTACGTTAAGCTCGGCGCCTTTACAGGTAGGTCAGGCTTCACAGCGGTTGGGGTCTTACTGCTCCTCTCAACCTTCATAACGCCCATGGGGTTCATAGCCTGGCTCATCTCCTTCATCACTGCACGAGATCTCGTTAAGAGCTCGTCTTGAGCCCTTCATCGAGGTTAAAGCTTTTAAACCCCTTTGAACTATTGGATAGGGTATCCAAATGAGCATCTCTCGTGTTTACACGGTGTTCCTCGCAACGGCTTTGTTACTTAGCATTACGGCAGTAGCGATTAGTTACGTGTTGATAGGTGAGATCAGAGAAGGTCTCTTGACTCAGGGTAGGATGTTAAGCAGTCTTCAAAGCGATTTCTCTGAGCTTCGGGACAGGATCAGCCTACTTGGCACAGAAATGGAGAGCTTAAGGGTTCTCGCAGAGGAGTTGGGTCTTAAATACAGTGAGTTGAGTGAGGGGTTGGGAGGGGTTAGGTATCCCTTTATGTTGACGGACAGTACTGGGAGAACCGTGTTCATTAGGCACGAGCCGGTAAGGGTTGTTTCAGTGGGTCCAGCGATAACCGAGATATTGTTCGCCATCGGCGTTGGCGACAGAGTGGTCGGCGTTGACAGGTTCTCGAATCACCCCCCAGCACTTAACGAGTTGATCAACAACGGAACTATCAAGCTCGTCGGCGATGCCTTCACCCTCAACGTGGAACTGGTGGTTAGTCTGAGGCCGGACGTGGTCTTCCTCACGTACTCAGCACAGCTTGAGAAATACGTTAAGACCCTGTCAGATCTCGGCGTGACCGTCTACGTAATCAAGGTCGATGAGATGAGTGATGCTTATAACGCGGTACTAGCTCTCGGTCTCGTGATGAATAGGGTTGAGGAATCGTTGAAGTTAGTTGAGGAGATAGCGGATAGGGTGGTAGAGACCTACATGACTGTTAATGCTTATCTCAACGAGACGGGGAGCAGTAAAGCGAGTGTCTACTGGGAGGTGTTTCCTGACTACTGGACTTTAGGAGGCAATGCCTTCCAGAACGACCTCGTGGAGTATGCCGGTGGGGTGAACGTATTCGTCAATACCTCCATGACGTGGTTCACGGCAAGCCCTGAATCGGTAATCGATCTGAATCCCTCGGTAATTCTCATCAGCTATAGCTACGGTGTCTTCGGATCCTATCAAGACTTAATAGACAGAATCTCCTCGAGGCCTGGGTGGGGAGGTATTGCTGCCGTCAGGGATGGCAGGGTTTACGTCGTTGGAGGGATTGTAGAAGACGTTCTGTCACGCCCTGGTCCTAGGGTAGCTCTAGGTGTCGAGATCCTAGCTAGGGTGCTTTACCCCGAGGCATTCAACTTAACTCAAGTCCCTCACTTCATCGACGACGAGGTCTTGACTGCATGGGGGCTTCCTCAAGCGCGTGGTTAGCGACGGGGGTCTTATGAGCTCGCTGGACCTCTTTATTAAGCGACGGAGGAAGAGATTCCTCATTGCGTTCACTCTAATCACGTCAGTCCTGCTAATCGTTTTCCTCGCGCATTTGAGTCTTGGATATAGGTTTCTGAACCCTCTGGAAGTCTTTGTGGAGGGAGTCGCTCAGGTGATTTCACGTAATTTAGGTGTGGAGGGGTACAGACTACTCAGGGCTTTAACGGCTGTAGTGGTCGGCGCTACACTAGCTTTATCAGGGTGCTTAATGCAGGTGACTACTAAAAATCCGCTGGCAGACCCTTACATTTTAGGGGTCTCCTCAGGCGCTCTTTTCATGGTCGTCCTCTCCTTCATGTTCGCTCAGCCCACTGCTCATCCGTTAGCGATAGCTCTCAGAACCCTCACGGCGTCCTCAGGAGGCATGCTAGCTTATCTACTGACGATGTTCATAGCCTCTAAAGCCGGAACAACCCCCACCTCAGTGCTCCTAGCGGGCGTTGCCGTGGGGACTTTCTTTTACTCAGCGTCGCTCCTGCCGCAGTACGTTATGTTCCAAGACATACATAAACTGATCGCGTGGAGTATGGGGTCCTTCGTGAGTCCCTCGCCGGAAGCCCTTGTACCGCTCATCGTAGTTTCAGCCGCTGCCCTGATTTACATATACCTCGTACGATCACCCCTGAATAACCTCCAGATAAGCGATGATTTCGTGAGGCAGACTGGATATAACCCGATGAACCTGCGGAGATGCTTAACTTTCTTAGCTTCGTTGCTTGCTTCAGTGAGCGTTGCTTGGTTCGGGGTCATAGGGTTTGTTGGGTTGGCTGCTCCCCACATCTCCAGACGAGTCCTCGGAACTAGCGGGTTAGTTTACGTGCTTCCTACATCGTTAGTCCTGGGTTCTCTCATCCTAACCGCCTCAGACCTGATCGGTAAGACCTTAGTACCGCCTGTCGAGATACCTGTTAACGTGATTGCCTCCATGATAGGAGCTCCCACACTAGCGCTAGCGATAGTCGAGTTGAAGAGGTATGGCGGTGGAGGTTCGTAATCTAAGCGTGTCATACGGAGGTGCCCAGATCCTTAAGGGCATCAACCTCAGGCTAGGTGCAGGTTTAACAGCAGTGATAGGCCCTAACGGCGCTGGGAAGACGACCCTGTTAAAGGCTATTTCGGGACTAGTAGGTTTTAAAGGGATCGTCAAACTCTTCGATAGGGAGTTAGACTCTCTAGATCAGGCTGAGAGAGTTAGATTAGTTACCTACATACCACCGATAGTGGAGGCGCTGCCGGACGTGACTGTCGGTGATCTGGTCTTAAGTGACTCGATGGTCGACCACGGATTACTGCCCAAGTACGTTGAGATCCTCCAGTTACATACCTTGCTCACCAGGAAACTGAGCCTAGTGAGTAGCGGTGAGTTAAGCAGAGCACTACTCGCTAGGGGACTATCAAGGAACTCAAGGGTAATAGCTCTGGACGAGCCGCTCTCGCACGTGGACGTGAGGTTCCAACTCATACTGCTGAAGCACCTGAGGACTCTAAGTCAAGAAGGTAGAGTTATCCTGATCGCATCCAATCAATTGACCCCCCTGCTAAGTCAAGTTGATTACGTCGTAGCTGTTAATGGAGGTGAGGTCGCGTTCTTCGGAAGCGTCGCAGATCTCCTCAAGACAGACACCTTGAGCAGGATTTACGGGGTCAGGTTCGAAGTCGTTAGGGTGGGTGATTTCACAGACTTAATACCTGTGGAGCCTTCTTAGGCCATCATATGCTTGAGTTTCTGTGAAGGACTGACCGGATCACCAGCCAGTGGCTCGCCCGTTAAGCGGATAGAGTGAAAGCGAGTGTTTCAAGCACTCACTGGCGATGAAGGGTGAGAACTGATGCAGAAACCCTAAACTAATGAACCGCTCTGAAGGGGTTAGGGTAATCAAGCCGCTGCTTTAGGTATTTTACCCTGTGATGAGTCTTTAATTATGGGTAGTGTTTGGCGGCTTCCGGTCTCTACGTGATAACAGGCCCTATGTTCGCTGGCAAGACCACTGAGCTCCTCAGGATACTCAATAAATACAGGATCGCCGGGTACAGGACCCTATTAGTTAAGCCGAGCATTGATGAGAGGTACTCATCAAGAGAAGTTGTCAGTCATGATGGAATAAGAATGGAGGCCCTCGTGATCGAGCCTACTCTAAGTGATTTAGTAAGGGTCTCTGAGGTCCTGCACTCTCACGACGTAATAGGCTTTGACGAGTTCCAGTTCTTCGAGTATAACAGGGGGTTAGTCGACTTCATCCTGGAGTTAAGTGATGAGAGGACTACCTATGTGGCATCTCTGAACCTGGACTTCAGGGGGGAGCCCTGGGAGATCGTTAAGGAGCTCCTGCCTTACGCGGACGAAATACAGACACTCTACGCCGTGTGCACATATGTCGATCCCGAGACCGGCAGGAAGTGTGGCAAGCCAGCCAGCAGAACGCAGAGGTTAATAGACGGTAAGCCAGCGCCGTACGAGAGTCCTAGGATACTTGTCGGTGGTAAGGAGAGCTACGAGGCTAGATGCAGGAAGCACCACTTCATCATTAAGTGATAACTAGAGGCGTGGTTGGGATTAACCTAACCCTGGTGAGAGAGAAATAGTTAAGGGTTCCTCAGACCTGAGTATAGAAGATGTGGAGATCTTAAAAAATTGTTGTACTCATGCCTTAGCCCAGAACTCCTTATTCCATTCTGGCTTGAGCAACCTGACTACACCGATCGTAACTACAGGTATGAAGTAAACCCCGAAGAAGACCCAGGCCATAGTGCCGTAGCCTTGAGCTACGAGATATACTAGACCTGCTTGAGCCGTGACTATGGATACGGCGAGTATGGCCAGGGAGAGCAACGCCTCACTCCTCCTGTTAAGAGCCTTACCGCGTAACTTCAGCTGCGCATCAACCCTTCTGATAATGGCGTAAACCATTCCTAGAGCCGTCTCCACTAAGGTGTAGAAGATCCAGAACACATATATAACTACAATCCAGCCAGCTCCTAGGCTCTTAAGTATCTCATACCAAGGTGCTGTCATCCCGATTACTTCTGGATAGTAGGCCATGAAGCACAGCCATATGACTGTCGCAGCGCCATAGACGAGCGCTACGGTCAGCACCGTAGCTATGAGGGATTCAGTCCTCCCCTTATACCTGTCAACGGATTGGAGAGCAGGCATCACAACACATAGGTTGTAGAGCGTGTACTTAAAGCCGTCCACAATAGCTTCAGATGTTGTTCCTTGAGAGAGCCCAGCAGCTAAATTGGTCAGGCTCACGCCACCCTTAAGCGCTAACACGTAAGCCCATATAACGAAGTACATTACATAAAGCCCTATCGTACCCACAACCCAGTACGCCTCAATCACCTTTCGTCCGAAGAAGTGGAGTAGAGCCACAAGCGCTATAGCTAAAGCGGCTGATAACCAGAAGGGGATCCCCGCTATATCTGACAACATAAACCCGGCCGCGGCACCGACTACCGCTATCACGATCCATGCAAGGAGTATGAAAGCGATATCAAATAACCACCAGAACTTCCACAGGAATTGTTTAGTCCAGGTCATGTAATCGTACGCTTTAAAAATCCTAGCTACCTCGAACGAAGGCACTAGGGCTATAACTAGAATTATAGCTGAGGTGAGGATAGATACCCAGGCGAGAGAGCCGTACTTCACAATGAACTCAACAATCTCTCTGCCAGTACCGAAGCCGCCGCCAATCCACACACTCTGAAGTATCACCGCGGTTATGGCGGCATAGGCAACCCTCTTCCACATCGAGATCGTGCCACTTATAGAGAGTCACCAGGAATATGACGCTTTAAGGTATATAAACTTTACCATAGCTGTTCTAGTGCCAGTACTACATAATTCTCATAAAATTACTTACTTTAGGACACTTAATTTTTGATTTTTCATGTAATCTTTCATAAAGGAAAACAATCGTTTCTCGTGATGTGGTTATGTACTAATTATTATAGCATTAATCCTTAACGGGAATAGACTTGTGATGAGTCAAAAAGTTTAAATACCTCGGACAACATAAGTATTGAGGTGATTAAGTCTACGGCTTCCCACGTCGAGGAAGATCCTAGACTTAAGAGAGCTACTAAGGAGTTCATGACCATGCTCTTAGCGGGCTTCATCCTGTACACTATTGCTTACTGGTCTTTACTGCTGACTTACGGGTCTAGCCCAAGAGCGCTGATAGGCGGTCTCCCGTGGTGGTTCTGTACTCTCTTCATCTCGTTGACATTCTGTGTGATAGTGTTGGTGGTGACGTACTTCATGAAGGAAGAGCCTCTAGATCCTTGGATTGAGGTGAAGAGCGGTGAGTGAAGTAATATCGCTGGAGGAAAGAATCTCCGTTATAACGGTCTTTACCATTTACCTAGCTCTAATGACAGCCATAGGGCTTTACTCACGCAGGGTTTTAAAGAAGACACCCGTTGATAGATTCGTTGAGGAGTTCTACGTTGCAGGGAGGGGTTTGGGCGCCGCTGTTGTAGCTTTCATAGTGGCGGCTGGCTTATGCAGTGTAGGGACGTTCGTCGGGGGTCCAGGACTTGCCTGGTCGTTAGGGCTGCCCTGGGCCTCGTTAATGGGGGTTCAGATATTCATGAATTTCTACGTGTTGTACGGGCTCGGTAAGAAGATAGGCATTGTTGCCAGGCGCATAAAAGCTGTGAGTTTCGGGGATTTGCTCTTTGAGAGGTATGAGAAGAGTAAGTTAGTTGCACTCCTCTACGCTATAACGATACTAGTGTTCTACACGGCTTACTGCTCCTCACAGTTCGTCGGGTCTACGAGGGTTTTCGAGGTTATGACCGGTTGGCCCTACATGGTGGCTTTAGTTCTCGTGGGGATCGTAACGGTGTTCTACGCCGTCATCGGAGGTATGCGTGGCGTTGGGTTGACTTTGGTTATTCAGGGCTTCTTCATGACGCTAGCATACGCCCTGTTGATCGCCGGTGTCTGGAGCAGGGCTTTAGCCGACTACGGTAGCCTGGCTGGTATCAACGAGGCCCTCATCAAGACTGCTGGTGAAAGCTTTATGAACGCGTTCAGGCTGCCTGTAGCGTGGGTGGCGTCACAGTGGATCATATTTAATATGGGAATACTAGCCCTGCCGCACGGTTTAATAGCCGCCCTATCTTACAGGAGCGTTAAGGCAATGAAGCGGGCGATATACATAGGTGTGCCTATAGTTACGTTCTGGACTTTCGGGATATGGGTTGCTCTCGTTGGGAGGATATACTTCCCTACCCTACCTGTTGCTGACCGCATTAATCCGATGCTGGCGATGACTTTCTTGCCGGCAGGTCTAGGGGGCCTGGTCTTCGCTGGCATTATATCTGCGGCCATGTCAACGATAGCGACGATGCTCATCCTCATGAGTTCCTCACTTCTCCGGCACATCTACGTCCTCTTCGTGAAGCCTGAAGCAACTCCTCAGGAATTAAAGAAAGTCTCGCTATGGTGCACCGTAACGATAGGGGTTGTTGCATTCTTCCTAGCCATCGCCGCGCCGCCAGCTCTAGAGTACATAATTATAATGGCAATTGGAGGCTCGATGTCAGCGCTTTTCTGGCCTATAGTCGGGCTCTTCTGGCGTAGAGCTAATAAGTACGGGGCTGTAGCTGCCATGACGGTTGGTCTCGTCACATACGCCGTTGACAGGCTCAAGCTAGTGCCGCTCTCGACAATGCTATTCTACGGCAGTGACCCGGTGATCCCCGGCATGGTGTTCTCGCTAATAGCGTTCCTCATCGTGACGTACTTAACGCCCCCACCGTCGCAAAAGGTCATACAATTATTCTGGGGTGCAAAACCTCCTGAGGAATGATAATGTGAACAGTCGCTAGGAGACCACTACATAACTATTTATAGATTACAGAAAGTGGAAACGATCCCTGGGTTGAACTGTTTTTTTATGTAACGCTAAACTAGGTCTCCCTACTTTTAAGCCACGCTACTAGAGTCCTAAAAGGTTAGGGTCTCGTCAAGTTTCGTACTTCACTGCTCTCAGATACAGTTCAGCGCCCTTAACTAGGTATCTCGTGTCCTGTGACAGTGAAATGAAGTTGTAACCCATGTCGATGACTCTCCTAGTGAATTCCGGCGTCTCGGCCATTATACCGATTATCTTTCTATCGTGTTTCCTAGCGCGTTCCGCGATGTCCTTAAGGATGTCAATGAATTCACGCGAATTCATCTCGCCAAAGCGTCCTAGAGACGCTGAGAGGTCTGCTGGTCCAACGAATATCCCCGAGACCCCTTCAGTTGCCAGTATCTCTTCAAGGTTTTCGTAACCTTCCTTAGTCTCTATCTGAACTATGAGTCTCGCTATCTCATTCCACCTATGGAAATACTCAACCACGTCCTGAAGCCCGTAGTTAACACACCTCCTTGGTCCAACCCCTCTAATCCCGGCGGGGGGATAACGCACGGCCTTCACAGCATACTCCGCCTCCTCCTTAGTATTTACCCATGGAATTATAACCCCGGCAATCCCTACGTCTAAGGCTAGCTTGACCAAGACAGGGTCGTTCCACGCGACCCTTGCGAACGGCACTATGTCGGTTCCCTTAAGAACCATAAGCAACTTTTCAACGTCTCCCGGCGTCAGGGGGGCATGCTCCATATCGAATACGAACCAGTCAAACGGCATGTTTGAGAGAATCTCGACAACCTCAGGATGCGAGATAGTTATCCATGCCCCTAAGAGAGGCTCTTCAGAACTCAATTTACTCATTATTTTCTCATGCCATCTCACATACTGCCTCATACAAATAACCTCGTAGATATAACGCCCCTAAGTTAATAAGGCGAATGGCTAGTGTTCCTTCGCTCCGAAGGGCGTGGGCTTTTGGCAAGTCCTCCTTTTGGAAGGTGGCGCTTATTAATGTATAGCCTTTTTTATGTAGGTGACGGACCTTAGGGATGTGTCCTGCGTTGCTTAATTTGAATAGTAAGCGCTATGTGAAGTGGTTCACGACAGCTATTGAGCACACGCCCGGGGATAGGCTGACCCTACTGAGGTCCTTAAGCTCCCTGGATAGGAGAGGTGTTTCACCTGTGATATCAACCATGCTGTTAATACTGATTGCAGTGGCCTCCGGGTTCATTATGTGGATGTGGGTTAGTGGCTACCTTACAGGAGCCCCGACAACACAGCCAGCTTTCGAAATGATTAAGGTAGAAACCGTTCAGATCCAGCAGGACCTAATTAAGGTCTACGTTAGGAATATGGGTAGTACGTCAGTTAGCGTAGGGTCCATATATATCCTAGACGTGAACGGGAACTACGTGGGTGGAGGACCTCTATCCTCGGTTAAAGAAGTAGAGGCTGGAGGGGTAACCACTGTTGAAGTACATGTCACCAACGTTTATTTAGTACCGAACAACATCTACGTGGTTAAGGTAATCACAATAAGAGGTACGGAGGCATCATACACTTTCATCGCTCCGTAACCGTCGGCAAACTTCCGAAGCCGTTTATGAGTTCTGAGCTACGTGGTTCTTGAAGATTCACCAGCCTAAAGCTCTTCTCGAGGTCGCTGAAGCCTTCATCGATCTTATCGATCTTCCCTCTGTCAAGTTGAACCCTTTCCACCTCTTCACGAGCTCATCAAAGGACTCCGTGGGCGGAAGACCCTCTATCTGAAGGCGCTGCTCAAGCCCTCCTTTCGAGGGATTAACTTCACATCCGGGGACACTAAGTCTTTCCACCCTGAAACTGCCGACGAGGGCAAATCTAGCGATAACCAAACCATCAGAAATAGTTACAAATCGTGACAGAGGGGTGAGGACAAAGTCGTTGGAAGGACCTAATACGTAAGGAGTCCTCGCTAGAAACGCTTATTTTGTTCATTTATCTTCTTTATGGGGGGTTCCGCATGAAGGTCATAGTCTTGGGTGCAGGTAATGTAGGTTCCCTAACAGCCCGCGATCTAAGCAACAATTTTGAGGTATGGGTAGCTGATAAGAGCGATGAGAGGCTTAAGAGAGTCAGCGACGTTGCGCACGTAGTCAAGCTCAATGCGTCGAGAACGAAGGACTTGGTTGAAGCAGTTAGGAGCTTTGATTTGGTCATCAACGCGTTGCCCGGCTCTCTAGGGTTTAGAATCCTTAAAGCTGCTCTTAAGGCCAGACGTGACGTCGTCGACGTTTCGTTCATGCCTGAAGATCCCTTGCCCCTCAATGACGAGGCTCGCAGGCTGGGGGTAAGCGTGGTTGTTGACGCTGGCTTCGCACCTGGATTGAGCAACGTCTTAATGGGTCACGTACACAACAAGTTGGGTTTGCTGGACGAAGGTGTCATAAATGTGGGAGGACTCCCCAAGGAGCCTAGACCGCCGCTCTATCACCAGGTACTCTTCTCGCCCTACGACTTGATAGCGGAGTATGTGAGGCCGGCCAGATGCGTGATTGACGGGAAGTTAGTTGAGGCTGATCCCTTGCAATCTATTGAGGAGGTTAGTATCAAGGGTTTTAGGTTTGAACGCTTCTTAAGCGACGGCCTTAGAACCATGCTAACTACGATAAAAGCTAGAAACCTAGCCGAGTACACGCTCAGGTGGCCAGGACATCTGGAGAGAATGAAGATTCTGAAGGAATTGGGGTTCTTCCAGAAAGACTTCCTGCATCACACGGCAAAGTTAATTTTGCCTGCGATGCAGTACGAGGTGCCGGACTTCTCCATTATGGAGGTTTACGGGAGGAGAGAGGGCAAGGAGCTCAGGTACTTCATGTACGATGAGGCCGCAGGCGGCTTCACCTCGATGTCCCGCGCAACCGGCTTCATGACCGCTCTAATAGCACGTATTGTAGCAAAGAAGAAGCTGGAACCGGGCGTGATACCTCCTGAACGCCTAGGTGTTGATGAGACGATATTGGAATATATCGTAAGTGAACTCAGAAGGAGAGGGGTTACCCTAGAATCCACGTCGTCTAGTTAAAGTTTATTAAGGGTTAGTAAGTTCATATTAGTGAGGGGTACGTGTTGGTAGGTGGGTACGTTTGCGAAGCTTAGAATCTACAACACGAGGACCAGATCTGTAGAGGACTTCAGACCCCTCAACGGGAACAGGGTTTTCATGTTCGTCTGTGGCCCGACCGTCTACGATTACTCGCACGTAGGGCATGCAAGGGTCTTCGTCTTCTTCGACGTAGTCGCGCGTTGGTTAAGAAGGTTGGGGTACTCTCTATTCTATATAGTGAACATAACGGACGTTGACGACAAGATAGTCGGGAGAGCTGTTGAGGAGGGGGTAGATCCCCTAGAGCTGGCTAGGAGGTATGAGAAGTACTTCCTGGAAGACATGATCTCCCTCAACGTGACGTCCCCGAATCTCTACGCGAGGGCCTCTGAGTATCTGAGGGAGATCTTTGAGCAGATAGAGGTCCTCCTGAAGAGGGGTCACGCTTACACGACTCCAACGGGTGTGTACTTTGACATATCCACGTTCAGAGACTACGGCAGGCTGTCAGGCAGGGATCCAGAGGAGTTAATCGTGCACAGAATAGAGCCGGAGCCTTCCAAGAGGAATCCGGGCGATTTCGCTCTGTGGAGGGTTAGACCTAGGCACGAGTTCGGCTGGGAATCGCCGTGGGGGTTCGGCAGGCCTGGATGGCATATAGAGGACACGGCGATAAGCATAAGACACTTCGGCCCGCAGTACGATATACACGGCGGTGCTGTTGAGCTCATATTCCCTCATCACGAGGCTGAGGTGGCTCAGGCGGAATCCTTCAGCGGGGTTAAGCCCTTCGTTAACTTCTGGATTCACGTAGGGCTACTCACAGTCAACGGCGAGAAGATGAGCAAATCACTGGGCAACGTAGTGAGCATAAGAGATGTGGTGGGCAAATACGGGGCCAACACGCTCAGGCTCTACTTGCTACAGACTCACTACAGATCGCCAATAGACTTCACGTGGGAGGCTCTTGAGAACGCGCGTAGAACCCTCTCCAGAATTGAAGTGGCTTACGCGAGGCTGAAGCAGCTTGAGATCAGGGACGATGAGAGGGTGACTGACGACGAGTTGATCCTCTTAAGCAGGGTCGAGAGGTCTAAGGCGAATTTCGACGAGTCCATGAACAACGACTTAAACACCGCTGAGGCGCTAGCTGCGTACCTGGACGCCGCCTCCGCCATCAACGAATTCACCAACAAGAGGAGTGACGCAAGCGTTAAGACTGTCGAGACAGCTACGACAATAATGAGCTACATGAGTAACGTGCTGGGCCTCACCGTAGACTCGACAACTCAAGGAGCTCTCCTCGACGAATTGCTGAGGGTCGTAGTCGACGTGAGGTCAGAGCTCAGGAAGAGAAGACTCTGGGATCTCTCGGACAGGATCAGAGACGAGCTAAGGAGGCTAGGTATAGAACTGCAGGACACTTCCTCAGGAACTAAGTGGGTGGTCAGGTCTTTAAGGAAGAAGTAATTTATTATTTGTAGCTTAAGTTATTAGTCTCGGTGGGTCTAATGGAGGTTGTCGAGATCCTCAAGAAGTTGATAGCCGTGAAGAGCCTCCCCGGTGAGGAAGGAGGTCTTGCAGGATTTATGAAGGATCTCTTGGGCTCTGCAGGCGTTGATAAGGTGTTCGTGGATGCCGTGGGAAACGTGATCGCGCCAGTTAGGGGAGGTGGTTTAGGTGTCCTCGTGTTAGAAGGTCACATGGACACCGTAGATGCTGGTGACCTGGCTCAGTGGATCGTTGATCCTTTCGCTGGCGTTGAGGTCGAGGGAAGGGTTTACGGGAGGGGGGCAGTTGACATGAAGGGTGCTCTAGCGTCTCAGGTGAGGGCGTTAGAGGGATTGAAGAACCTGGATAGCGATCTCTACGTGATCTACACGGTGCACGAGGAGATCGCTGAAGGAGTTGCGTTAAGACACGCCTTGAAGGAGTCCGTGAGAAGACGTCCAGACGTGATAGTGACAGGCGAGCCATCGGGACTCAAGTTGGCCTTGGGGCATAGGGGAAGGGCTGTCGTCAAGCTTGAGATATCGGGTGTGGCAGCACACGCGTCAATGCCTTCTGAGGCCGTTAACGCCCTGGAGGGGGCTGCCTCAGCCGTGTTGAGGGTCGCGGAGCTCGGCAGCAAGCTGCCAACTCACGGCGTCCTTGGCAGTGAGTCAAGCGTGGCCACGTTGATAGACTGCTCGCCGAAGATCCAGCCGCAGATACCTGACAAGTGTGTGGTCACAGTTGACCACAGGGTAGTGCCTGGAAGGAGTGAGGACGAGCTGATTAAGATATATGAGAACCTATGCTCTGAGGTCACGGTCCATCGAAATACCAGGTGCAGTGCCTCAGTCAACGAGGAGCTCGTGAGAACTTGGAGGGGGGTTGAGATGAAGGTCAAGGAGTTCTTCCCCGGGTGGATTAACGACGACGTACTCATGATCAAGAACCTACTTAACTCCTTGAAGAAGTTGTACGGTGGAGCCTCAAGATACTACTGGAGGTTCTCAACGGATCTAGTGATTGCCGGCGAGTTTAACGCGACTGGCTTAGGTCTTGGACCAGGCGACGATTCACTTGCACACAGACCTAACGAGCACGTGGATGTCCTCGAGTTAAGGAAGGCTGTTGAGATGTACCGCGAGCTGCTCAACACGCTGAGCCATCACTTATCCAGTAGAGTTAAATGAGGTTAATCACTTGAGGTAAGCTATAGCATCGATCATCAGGTCAGCGTCCCTCGGTATTGAGGCCACGCCAACCACCACTCTAGCCGGTTTATGCCCTCGGAGGATCTCGTCATAGATGTCGTTGAACTCGCTGAACCTGGTTATGTCCTTTAAGTAAACGGTCACCTTAGCTATGCTCTCAACGTCGCCTCCCGCAGCACGTACTATCTCCACCACGTTAATTATCGCCTGCCTGGCAGCTTCCCTAAAGGATGTTTTAATCAACTCTCCCGTGGCGGGGTTTATCGGTATTTGACCCGACACGAAGACCATATCCCCGACTACAACTGCTTGTGAGTAAGGCCCCACAGGCTTAGGGGCCTTCTCCGTATGGACAAACCTCACTTGAAATCACCGATTAATTAGGTCGAGCCAGGTTAATAAAGAGGGTAGGGACGTCTCCACGTTTCCGGTTTTACTAATAGAGGCGAGGGGATGAAGAAGGTTCTGTGAGGGTCTCTGACCTCGCTCAGAGGAGGGTAGGCTCTCTAAGGGTGAGAGGCCTGTGTCAAGCGACGTAAGGTCCTACGGCATCGATCTAGGCCCCCTCCACTCAGGGCTTTATCTACTCTAACCTTTCTGACCTAGCGTTAACTTCCACCCCGCTAGGTCCTCCCCCCATTTCATGGGGGGCTTTCGGGCTGAACCGTTGAAGACCCCACATATCGGGCACGGCTCTAGGATCGGGAGTTATTAAAGTAATAAAGTTTAAACTTCATGCTAGAAGTTTTTCATCCCCTCTCATCGCGTTTCAGCTCTGGCGTCCGGTTTTTATTTTATATCGTATAAGTTATCAGGTCTCCTAAAAGCGTTTATTTCCAGTAAACATATATAAGAGGGGCGTGAAGATGGGATGTCCTCGAACCCCCTCGAGCCCCTCCGAGTGTGTGGGGGTCTTAAAGGGGTAATACGGTGAGTGAGTTGGGGCTGGCTCCTTCCCTACACGTTGTGCTAATTCTAAGCTCCAACGACCACCTACCATCATCCTTTACGCGTGAGGTCGTTAAGGATGCCCTGGCACATAGCTCAAGGAAGGTGTTGATATACGTCGTCAGCCCCTTAGGATCTCCTCTCTACCTTACCCAATTGAGGAATTTCTTGCTTACCAACATTCACTTAAGCGTGTCCGTCAAGTACGTAGGACATGATCTCAGGGCTGTTAAGGAACTCCTTGAAAAGATGCATGATCCTGAGAAGGCCGTGGTGAGGGTTTACGCGAGCTCTGGATCTCAGCGTGAGTTCTCACAAGAACTGGAGGGGCTTGGGGTTCCCTACGTCGTGCTAGGTGAGGGGTAGTGGGGTTCGAGGTGGTTATAACTACCGATAGGTCTATGATGAGCAATCACCATGGGAAGGAGTTCTTGGGCTTCATGGCCACGGCCCCAGCCATAGGCATTCCTGAGTTCCTGTGGACTTGGATCGCGGCTCCTAAAGTGAGGGTTGACGAGTTTGGGAGGCCAGCTGAAGCGCCTTACGGGCTGAGGAAGGTTGAAGCCAGGCTTCAGCATCTAGGGTACGACGCCGCCGTCGTTGACCCGGATCACGTACACAAGCACCTGAACTCGATGAAGATCCTCATGATAGGTCACCACGACTACTTCGCCTACGGACCGCCCAGCAGCGAGTGGTGGTTCTTAACAGGCAAGGAGCCCTTCAACAGGAGGTCATTCATAAAGTTCATGAGGAGCGAGCCGGTACGTAAAGCTAAGGAAAGAGGTGTGAAAATAATAGCTGGTGGCCCGGCTGCGTGGCAGTGGTTGTGGGAGGTTGAACTAATGCGTGAGTTCGGTGTTGACACGGTAGTTGACGGCGAGGCCGAATTCGTCATAGGCGACTTAGTCAGGAAGGCTCTAGACGGTGAGGAGCTGCCCCAGTACGTGTTCGTAGGACCTCACGAAGTGCCTTCAGTGAACGACATACCCCCGATTAGAGGAGCCAGCGTGAACGGACTGGTCGAGATCATGAGGGGCTGTCCTAGAGGCTGTAAATTCTGTTCAGTAACTCTCAGGCCCATTAGGTATATTCCGTTAGAGAGAATTGGTCATGAGATCGAGGTGAACGTGAGTAACGGAGTTGTTGATGCGATACTGCACAGCGAGGACGTGTTGCTCTACGGCGCTGATGGTGTGAAGCCTAGGGAGGAGCCTCTCATAAAGCTGCACAGACTGGTTAAGGAATTGACGCCCGGAAGCGTTGCGTGGGCGCACACGAGCTTCGCCGCAGTTAAGTTCGCTGAGGACAACTACAAGTTGATCTCTAGAATAATGAACGAAGTCCTTCACGGGAAGCAGGACTACTTAGGCGTTGAAGTAGGTCTTGAAACGGGGAGCCCTAACCTAGCTAAGAGGATAATGCCAGCTAAGGCAGCTCCCTATCCAGCCGAGAGGTGGCCTGAAGTGGTTGAGGACTCTTTAAGCGTGATGCACGAGAACAAGATAATACCGGCCGTCACGATAATCCTGGGGCTCCCTGAAGAGACCGCTGACGACCTAGTCAAGACGGCGGAACTCCTGGATAGGCTGCGCCCCTACAGAAGCCTCATAGTGCCTATGTTTTTCGTCCCTATGGGAGCCCTGAAGAACAGGGAGTGGTTCAAGAGGAACGCTTTGAGGAGGGAACACGTCGACGTCATGCTTAAGACGTTTGAACACTCGTCTTACTGGGCTGGGAGAATAATGAACGAGTTCTACATGAAGGGGCCCAGACACTCGTTCGTGAAGATAGCGCTTAAGTGCTTCATCGCTTACCTCGAGTACAAAGTAGGCAAGTTGAGGCCCCAGCTGGAGAGATTGGTCAGCGAGTGAGGTCCAGATTATGGGCAAGTCATATCTGATCCCGGTCGCTTCCTCCCTACACGACCCTAGGTCAGTGACTGAGGTCGTATCGCGTTACACGAGCTTCGAGCTGCCAGTTGATGAGATCGTTAACGTTGTGACGAGCGAATCCTTGGACAAGATCCCAATCACCGCAGAGGACTTAGCAGTCGTGGCTCCTATAACTGGGGGGACTGAGGAACTGATCATTAGGATTGCCGATAGGGCTGGGCACGCTCTAATACTCCCCCATGAAGAGATGAACAGCCTGCCAGCCTCCCTGGAGGCGTACTCGCTCTTGAGGCTCGCTGAGAAACCGGCGACTTTGATTGTTGAGTGGCCGCCCTCTCAGAGGGTTTCAAGGTTTATTCGTTCGTGGAAGGCGGTCAGCAAGGCGGGCAATTACGTCATCGGGGCTATAGGAGATCCCTCTCCGTGGTTGGTCTACAGCGCAGGCGAAGACGTTGAGGAGGGCCTGAGAAGGGTGATGCCGAATCTGAGGATCGTCAAGGTAAGCCTAGATGAGTTGATCGAGTTGGTCAGTGAAGTGAGCGATGATGAGGTGACTGAGTTAGCGAGCGTAGTGAGCGCGAGGGCTGCTGAGGTGAGGATCCCTCGTCACGAGATCCAGAAATCCCTCAAGATCTACGCGGCTCTTAAGAAACTCGTGGACAGGCACGGTTTAAACGCGCTTACGATAAGGTGTTTCGACCTCGTAAAGAGCTTAGGAACAACTGCCTGTCTGTCGTTGTCGTTGCTGAATAGTGAGGGGTTTGTAGCTGGGTGTGAGGGCGACCTCTCAACCTTGATAACTATGGTGATTCTTAAAGAGCTTTCGGGAGGGCCCGTCTTCATGGGCAATATCTCGTGGGTTGAGGATGGTGAGATCCTGGTAAGCCACTGCACGATCGCCTTAAAGATGACTGAGAAGTACGAGCTAGATACGCACTTCGAGTCCGGAATGGGGGTCGGAATTGCAGGTCACGTCCCCAACAACACAATAGTCACGATCGCCAGACTTGATCCCCTGACATACGCTTTAAGAATCGCTAAGGGCAGAATAATTAACGGAAGGCCCTCAAGTCCTAGACACTGCAGAACGCAACTCAAAATCAAAGTAAGTAGAGAAATGACCTCACAAATTCTGGAAAATCCAACAGGCAATCACTGCGCGTTAGTTCTAGAAGATTTGGAGACAGAACTACATTTCGTCGCAGAAATCCTCGGCGTCGCAACTGAAAGCCTCGTTCTTTAGAGCGGGTTTTCGGGGACCTCCGCTGGCGTCAGCAAGTACTCGATGCTAGGGGGGCACCCATGTCAAGAGGAAGTCTCTTCATTCAAGGGCGTAAGTTCAAAGCTCCTTATGTAGTAGACTTCAATATCAGCAGAGCAAGAAACTCTTTCAAGGGAAATGGGTCCAGAATTCCAGTAACGTATGGTGTCCCAGTAAACTCATCTCTTGGAGAGCTCGAGTTTTTAGGTTTGTCTTCCAGTTCGTTCTTCGTTGATGTGGGGTTAGATTTTCTTTGTGAGTAGAGTTGTTGCGTTTATGATTACGCTTATGTCGCTTAGCACCATTGCCAGAGCAGCCATTTCTGGTCTGATGATTATGCCGTAGTTCGCGTAGAGTAGGCCTGCCGCGATTGGGATTAGGGTGGCGTTGTAGATGAAGGCCCACGCGACGTTTTCAGCAGATTTTTTCTTGACTACGCTGCTTAGGTTTAGGAGGGTGATGAGGTCTGTTAGTCTGCTCTTGGTAAGTACAACGTCTCCAGATTCCCTTGAAATTTCGGAGCCGCTGCCCACCGCTACTCCGAGGGAAGACGATGATATGGCTGGTGCGTCGTTAATTCCGTCTCCGACGAACATTACTTTGATTCCTCTATTCTGCATGTTCTTCACTAGTTCTGCTTTCTCGTCTGGTTTGAGTTCTGAGAACGCGAGGTCTAGGTTGAGGGTTTTTGAGTAGTACTTCACGCTAGTCTCAGTATCCCCACTTACAAGACCTACTTTCAGACCGCGTGACTTCAGCTCTCTAACGACTTCCCCGACTTCCGGCTTGAGAGAGTCTCCAATCTCGAGTACTGCTGATACCTTATTCCCGACAGCAACGAGAACTGCTATAGAGCCTTCGCTTCCAATCTCTTTAACGAGTTCCATAACCCCACTATCGTAGCTTGCTCCCGATCTCTCCATAAGTTCTAGATTCCCGACAGCAACCGTAGTTTCGTTAATGGAGCCAGCAACTCCCATCCCGGGCATGTGGACGAACTCAGATGGTTCCTCCACCCCCACCTCCTTCTCCATGCAGTAGTCTAGAAGAGCTCTCGAGATAGGGTGCTCACTCCTAGACTCAACGCTACAGGCATACTTGAGTATCGAGTTCTCGTCAACTGATCCATCAATCAGGTAGACCTTCCTAACCGATGGTTTTCCAACAGTTAGAGTCCCGGTCTTGTCAAACAGAACTGCTCCCACCTCAGACACTCTCTCGAAGGTATCTCCTCGCCTCACTAGTATGCCGTTCCTAGTAGCTCTCAAGACAGCTATTGAAACAACCATCGGGACTGCTATCCCGAGACCGCAAGGACATGCTACAGCTAACACAGCAGCCGTGAACGTTAGTGCGAGAGCTGGCTCACTAGCTAGGAACCACCAGTAAGTTAGTGTGAGAGCAGCTATTGCTACGACGGTCCAGGTAAGGAACCCTACGATTCTGTCAGCGATCCTAATCACTTCAGGTTTGTAGAATTGAGCCTCCCTAATAGTCTCGACGATATGGTAGAGGATTGTGTCTCTGGAGGCTCTGGTTACCCTGATTCTCAGGTAACCGCTCGTCAAGACGCTGCCTGCCAGCACCGGGTCTCTGGTTTCAGCTTTCTTAAGTCTGGGAACCGGCTCTCCAGTGAAGCTCGACTCATCTACGTAACCCCACCCATCGACAACTACCCCGTCGACCGGCACTATCTCTCCAGCCTTGACCTCCACGACCTCCCCAGACACGATGCTTGGGACGCTCTTCTCTCTCACTGTCCCGTTCTCAATCACCCTGGCTTTCCCGTAGAGGGTTTTAGCTAGGTCCTCAAGAGATTTGAAAGACCTCTTCCTCAGCCTCTCTTCGAGGTATCTCCCGAAGCCTACGAAGCCTGCGACACCGGCTGACGCTTCAAAGAATGAAGTGCTATGAAGGCCTTTACTCCACTCTATAAAGCCTAGGACTCCCACCATACCAGCTATTAAGGTTGTTAGGACAGACAGTGCTACTAGGGAGTCCATGGTGGGGGAGAGCCTGATCAAAGACTTCACCCCCCTAACAATCATGTCGGACCCCATACCCACAGCTACTGCGGCCAGCGACGCTAGTAGGAGTTCGCTCTCGTGTTGTGGAAGTAGCTCGTAGTACATGCTCAACATAGCATAGACTACGGTGAAGAGCCCGATTGAGAAGGCCGTAAGCCTTCTATGAAGCAGGAATTTCTCTCGAGGCTCCCTGCTCGAGGCTTCCTCCGCAAGACCGACCACGCTCACTCCAAGACCCTTAACTCTCGCGACTACCTCGTCAGGAGTGGTGGAGAGGGGGTTATACGTTATGCTTACGAGCCTAGTTACTGATGAGGCGCGGCACTCCAGGACCCCGGGGACTCTTAAGATTCTTGATTCTACTACACTTGCCTCACTCTCGTCTAGTTCGCGTACAGAGAGAATTAACCTTTCTTTGAGGATATCGTATCCGGCTTCCCTTACTGCTCTGTATATGTCTTTCAGCCCGCACTCCTCACTCTCATACTCCACAACAGCTTCTCCTGAGGAGGGGTCAATCTCGATTCTGTGGAAGCCTCTTAACTTCCCTAAGCTCCTCTGTATAGAGTAGACGCAGGTAGGACAATCAATACCTACTATCCTAATCTTCTCCCTCACCACGACCACTAGGCATACCCACAGGACCGTGCTCAAGATAATACTCAGGATTCTTCTCGAATAGGTTCCTGCAATGCTTGCTGCAGAAGTAGTATACCCTCCCTCTGTAGATCGTCTTGTAAACAGTCCTCACAGGATCCACCCTCATCCCACAAACAGGATCCACCTCAAAAGACGCACCACCCACCCCACTCACCCAACAAAAATCACAACACCAACAAATAAATATAACACTGTTAATGTTGCGAGTACACACCACGGTGACGAGCAGGAAACATGAAAGAACGAAGAGGTTAGAAGGAGTTAAGGAGTTTGGGTTTCATGACTGTATGCATCATCTGATATCATCTATCACGAGATTCTTGGGAATCATTGAGTTTCTTACCTCTCTTGCATTTGGGTTTGTTACTGTTTTCTTCCCCCGCAGGAGCTTCACACGCTCCCCCCACATACGAGGCAGGCTTCCTCTCACACCAAAACATCAAATAAAACCCTCACAAATTTCATGAAACCTGCCGAGGTTGAGTAAGGTATGACGCGGCGCGGCCTCAGTCGCTAGTTTGGGCAGGGAAGAAATAACAGGAATTGTGTATTACTTTCCCGTGACTCAATCACACCCGCGCGGGAACGCCACTTCATCATATGCGTGCCCACGTATTTATGCTTTAAACCACCCGGAATATTAGGCGCTGCCTTTCAGGAAGACTGAGAAATGACTAGGTATGACGTTCTCGTGCTTGGTGACTTGAATGTCGATATCATTATGTGCGTGAATAAGTTGCCTGAACCTGATGAGGATGTTCAAGCAACTAATTTTAGGATCCGTCCAGGCGGTGTTGGCTATAACGTGAGTACTGCCCTACTGGAACTAGGATTAACGCCTTACCTCGTCGGGAGTGTTGGTGACGATTTCTTCGGTCGGTATGTCGTCGAGAGAATGGGGGAGAAAGGTCTGGAAGTAGGAGGGGTGAAAATGATCAGCGGTGTTGAGACGGGCGTCACAAGCATATTGGTTTTGCCTACCGGAAGTAGAGCCATAACGAGCTTTAGGGGGGCTAACAAACACGCGACGATCGCCGCGCAAGACCTCAGCGTGTTGGGTTCCGTGAAGCACGTGCATGTCTCGGGCTATATGCTACTCAACCCTGACGGGAGGAGGGCGGGAATCAACGTACTTGGCAGGGCGGGGAGGCTTGGGATCCCGAGGAGTGTGGACCTGGGGGAGAGCGGCCTTCAGCGGGCTGGAGAGGGTTCTCGCGGTTAAGGGGTTGGTTGAGTATGTGTTCATGAACGAGAAAGAGTTGAAGTCTGATCGGGCTCGAGGTTCTTGAAAGTGGTGGCAGGATCCACCGCCTCATCGGGGCAGACGTGACGGTCGTTAAGTTGGGTGAGAGGGGGTCTGTGGCGTTCACTAGGGGTGAGGTCCTGAGACAGGAGGCGTTCAGGGTCAGGGCTCACGACTATACGGGTGCCGGCGACGCGTTTGACGCCGGATTTATTTATGGTGCTTTAATGCGTCTAGACTTGCGCATGACTCTAAAAATAGTGTTTCATAGGTATTCTATTAACATCTTGGTTACTGTGATCCCGAGATAGTTAAGGTGATTAAGGAGCAGGCTGAAGAACTAATACACTTTACTTTCATATACGGCTACAACATACCTGCTCTCCAATTAGCTGAAGAGCTGCTTTCCCTAGCAGGTTTTAAGGACTGGAGAGTTGTTTTAGGCTTGAGTGGTAGCGACGCTAACGAGGGTGCTTTAATGCTTGCTAAAGGGTTTAGGAGAAACTCAAGAGTGTTGATAAGTAATTCGGGCAGTTTCCACGGGTGTTGTGTCGGTACTACAACTGTTTCCGGTATGGATTTGTCTGTTAAGGTCTCGAAGATAATAGGTTCTTGGTTAGAGAGTGTTAAGGCTCCTTACCCTTACTGCTATAGGTGCCCACTAGGACTGAAGCCTAAATCTTGCGGGATGTCGTGTGTTGAGTGTGTAAGGTCCCTAATAGATAATGTTGGTTCTGAGAACGTGATAGCGCTGATTACTGAGTCTATTCAGGGTGATGGAGGCATAGTAGTGCCTCCTGAAAACTACTTCACGTTACTTGAAGGTGTATTAAGGAGGCATGAAATACTATAATAGTTGATGAGGTTCAGACAGGCTTGGGCAGGACGGGGAAGTGGTTCGGGTACCAACACTTTAGCTTCAGACCTGACGTAATAACTCTGGGGAAGCCTCTTGGTTTCGGTTTACCTATCTCAGCTATACTGGGTAGGGAAGACATGATGAATTCTCTACCTGATTTCGCGTACTCCTTCACTCTTGCTGGCAACTCACTCATAGCTAGAGTTGCGTTAAGAACTATCCAGCTAATTAGGGAGAGGGATCTAGTGAGAAGGGCTGAGAAGCTCGGCGATATCGTTTTGAGGAGGTTAAGCAAGCTACGTGATGAGTGTTCTATAGTTGGTGATGTTAGGGGGAAAGGCTTAATGATAGGTTTAGAATTAGTGAAGGATAAGGAGAGTAAGGTTAGGGGGTTTGAGGAAGCTAAGAAAGTA
>CALIKV010000022.1 GCA_938017505.1 uncultured Sulfolobales archaeon
TTTTCCAGTGGAAACAGAGGGGTGGGGGGGGTCTTTTAATCTTCAAGAACCTCCGTTACTCGTGGTTGTTTGGTGAGCGCTTTAATTCGTTATTAGGTGGTTTGGGGATGTCTTCCTACGTGATTCATCCTCGTCTTAGACTCTTCGCGAGAAGTTGATCGTCTCTCTTAGGTCTGTGTTCCGCTCTAGGGGGCCGTATGATTGCTTTCAGAGCATTTCAGATGTTTTGTTGTCTTACTTTTTTCACTGTAATTATTTTTTAAATTATTCTATCTCAGTAAGGCTTATTTTTTTCCCTGAGACTCGTCTTTAGGGGATTTAGTGGTTTATGATGAGATTACTGAGATAAGGTTTCACGGTAGGGGTGGTCAGGGAGCTGTTACAGCAGCTAATATATTGGTTGGTGCGGCTCTTAAGGCGGGCTTCTACGGTCAGGCGATACCCTTCTTCGGTGCTGAGAGGAGGGGTGCGCCGGTTGTAGCTTACGCGAGAATCTCCAAGCTTCCTATAAGAACTAGGTCCGCCGTGAGGACTCCTTCAGTTGTTGTTGTTTTGGATAGAAGACTTAGTGAGTTGGTGGACGTTCTCGAAGGTTTGAAGGTTGGCGGCACCGTCCTCGTCAACTCCCCTGAGGCACCTGACATGAGGGGTGCTTTTAGAGTGTGCTACGTTGATGCTGTTAAGATAGCTCTGCGTCATAACCTAGTACTCTCCGGTTGGGTCCTCGTGAACACCCCTATAACTGGGGCTCTTGCCAAGATCATCGAGCTACCGATAGAGGCTGTCGAGGAGACCATTAAAGAGTTGATAGGTGGGGGGTTAGGCGAGTTAAACGCTGCAGCAGCTAGGGAGTCTTTCGAGGGGGTGAGGTGTGTTGAGTGAGGGTCACATACTCCCACTATCCAAACCTGTCGTAGGAGTCTCAGGACGCACGGGGGCCTGGAGGATTCAGAGACCCGTCTTCGACGCGAGTAAATGCGTTAAATGTAGGCTGTGTTGGCTCTACTGTCCTGACTCGGTGATAGACCTGAACGAAGCCGGTGGCGACTTCATATCGATAGACTACGATTACTGTAAGGGTTGCGGGGTATGCGTCAGCGTCTGCCCAACTAAAGCCTTACTCATGAAGCCTGAGGGGTGAGTGGCTTGGTTCTCAAGACCCTTACAGGGAACTACGCTGTAGCAACGGCCGTCAAGCTGGCTAGAGTTAAGGTAGTCGCAACCTACCCGATAACCCCGCAGACAACCATTGTTGAGAAGTTAGCGGAGATGGTTGAGACCGGTGAGCTGGACGCGGAGATGATCAGGGTTGAGTCAGAGTACTCAGCAATGGCGGCGGTCTACGGGGCCGCGTCAGGAGGCGTTAGAGCCTTCACAGCCACGTCATCACACGGACTCCTCTACATGCATGAGATGCTTTGGTGGGTTGCTGGGTCGAGAATGCCCCTGGTAATGGCAGTGGTGACGAGGTCTATAGGGCCGCCCTGGAATATATGGACGGATCACTCAGACATAATGGGGCAGAGGGACGCTGGATGGCTCATAACGTTCTCCGAGAACAGCCAAGAGACGCTGGATGAGACCCTGAAGTTGTTCAGAATAACTGAGGATGAGAGAGTCTACCTTCCAGGGATAGTCACTCTCGACGCGTTTATAATGAGCCATACGTCAGAGCCTGTCGACATACCGGACCAAAGCCTGGTCGATGCCTTCCTCCCGCCTAGGAAGCAACCCTACGTGTTCAAGGCAGGCGACCCGATAGTGATGGGTAACATGCCTAGGGATCTCAAGTGGAACATGATGGTGAGGGAGGACATGTGCAGGGCTATGGAGAGGGCTAAGAGAGTTATTGAGGAGGCTGACGAACTCTGGGGTAAGCTGACCGGGAGGAAGCACGGTGGGTTGACCGATTGTTATAGGTGCGAGGACGCGAAGCACTTCATAGTCGGCATGGGTGCCTGGACTGGAGATATGAGAGACGCGGTCGATCACTTGAGAGATAGGTTCGGGCTTAAGGTAGGACTAATCAAAGTGAGGTACTTCAGGCCCTTCCCAAGCGAGGACTTGATTAAGTGGCTGAATAACGCGATGAGTGTTGTGGTCTTCGACAGGTCTGTGTCCCCTGGGGCGGAGGGTCCTCTTTATATAGAGACAGTATCATCACTAGCATCCAGCGGCGTTAGATCTCCCGTTAAGAACGTTCTAGCAGGTCTAGCCGGGGTCGACTTGGCGCCCGCTGACATATCCAACGTGATGCTCGCCTCCGTGGAGGAGGTCGAGGAGTTAGGGGCCTTTAAGCAACGCGTCACATGGTTTTACGGTGGTGAGTAGGAATGCCTATAAGTATTAAAGACCTACCTAAGGAGAAGTACGTTCTGCCAGGTGACACAGCGTGTCCGGGATGCCCTGAGAACATGGGGCTAAGGTTCGTCGGTATGGCTTTAGGCGGTAAGGTCATCTTAGTCATTCCAGCCGGCTGTACCTCGATAATACAGGGGCTGGCTCCCGGCTCGGGACTCAACTTCCCGATATTGAACGTCCCCTTCGCCTCCTCAGACGCCGTCGCGGCCGGACTCAGCGCGGCCAAGAAGATACTGGGCGAGGATGCGGTGGTTGTAGCGTGGGCTGGTGATGGAGGGACGGCTGACATAGGCTTCGCCACGCTTTCAGGATCGGCTGAAAGAAACGACAACATAATCCACATATGTGTGGATAACGAGGCGTATATGAACACAGGGATACAGAGATCGTCGCAGACACCCCTTGGGGCCTGGACAACGACGACTGTAGGTGGTAAGAAAGAGAGGAAGAAGGACCTCCCGCTGATAATGCTCATGCATAGAATACCCTACGTAGCCACGGCTAGCGTGGCGTATCCGATAGACTTCATCGAGAAGTTAAGGAAGGCCAGCACCATAAGGGGGTTCAAGTACATACACCTCCACTCACCCTGCCCCGTTGGGTGGAGGTTTGATCCAATGTACACAGTAACTGTGGCTAAGCTCGCGGTGGAGACAGGAATGTGGATACTCTTCGAGAGCGAGGACAGTAAAGTGTCTATAAGCCCATCCAGCAGACCCTATCTAGACAAGAGCAAGAGGAAGCCCGTCAAGGAATACCTATCTATGCAGGGTAGGTTCAGGAACGTCACGGACGAAGTGCTTAAGGAGATAGAGAGGCAAGTTGACGAGAACTGGTCAACCCTGCTCAAGCTGGCCGCATGAACTTCTAAGGAGTCCTAAAGGATCGCGCTCGCAACGGAAAGCATGCTCAACGATATAAGTCCTCGGGCACGTCAACGTCTTTCAGGACACCTACGTCATCCGTGTCGTAGTAAAGCACTTTATCGTAGTTCCTCCTCAGGAACCCCTTAAGACCCATCTCCTCCTCGCTCACCTTGAGGACCTCCTGTATCAACCCCCTCCCTACTATTAACGGGTGACCACCCCTCCCAACGCTAGTGAGTCTGGGCACAACTATGAAGGAGTCGCTTACATTAAGTGTGTCCAGACCATACCTCACCAAACTTCTTAGAGTCTCCACCCTCACATATGGAACGTCGCCGGGATGTATAGCGATTAAATCTGAGCGACGTCTAACTGACTCAACCCCCTTAACTACTGAGGAGCTCATCCCCGCTTCGTAGGCCTCGTTGTAGACGAAACCGACCCTCAGACCCCTTAACGCCTCCTCAACAAGGTCCTTACTGAAGCCCAGAACCACGACGATCTCGTGGAAAACCTTGGAGTCAATGAACTTGACGACCGTGTGCCTGACGAGCGGCGCCCTAACACCCTCCACATCGATCTCATACGTCAGCTTGTTCCCGGGGAACCTGGTTGACTTGCCGGCTGCAAGTATGATCGCTGAAACGAAGGAGCGCATATTCGTTCAGTCCTGCTACATCTTATATTCCTTAAAAAATAAAATGTTTATTGGTGGGGGTGGTGAGGACATGAGTTTCTCGAAGAACCTGTCTAGTGAGGAGTTCCTTACTATGGCGCAGGAGACGTTGAGGAGGGGTTCTAAGGTTGCTGTGGCAACTATAATCAGGAAGGAGGGATCGGGCCCCAGAGACGTAGGGTCGAAGATGTTGGTGGGCGAGGATGGGAAAGTTCACGGGACGCTTGGCGGTGGGGTCTTCGAGAGACACGTGATCAGCGAGGCCTTGAGAGCCATTAACGAGGGAAGGCCTAGAGTAGTTAAATACTCGTTTACAGGTCATCCGATCGAGGGAGCTGTTGACACAGGCCTCATATGCGGAGGTGTTTTAGAGGTGTTCATAGACGTGCTCAAGCCTTCTCAGAGGGTTGTGATATTCGGCACTGGTAGAGTGGGCAAGCCCATAGGAGATCTCATGCACTTCCTCGGGTTCAGAGTAGTCGCGGCGGATCCTAACGTAGAGCTCGTCAGCACTGACCTCTACCCTTACGCAGAGGTGAGGGCCCACGTCCCAGTGGAGCTAATAGAGAGCAGGTTACCGGAGCTGATTAAAGAAGGCGATGCAGTCTTCATAACTCACGGAGAGGTGGAGGTAGACTATAAAGCGTTAAAGACAGCTCTCAACACACGTGCCAGGTTTGTCGGGGTGTTAGGAAGTAGGAGGAAGATTGCTGAGTTCGTGAAGAGGCTGACCAACGAAGGTGTTGACAGAGAGTTAGTGAGGACTAAATTCAGAGGGCCTGTAGGAGCGGACATACCTGCAGACTCTCCTGAGGAGATAGCGGTCGCGGTGGCCGCTGAGCTCATAACCCTGATGAAGGGAGGCACCATAAAGACTTTAAATATGGTTGAGGACTTACTCAAGTGATGGGTTACGTTTGTACACAACCTAACATGACGAATACTGCAGTTGTTCAACGGTTTCGCGGTAGAAGGGCTTAGCGCTCCAGATGTGGGTTGTAGTAGTTATCGATGACGACTTAACTTAACATTACATCTAGGTCTTTTTCGTCTTAGAGCTGCTTTTGCCCTGTCGTAATGTAGATTATTGATTTGTAGATGTAGGTTGAATGGTCCGCTATCCTCTCAAGGTATCTAACTATTAGAATGCTGGAGACTGCACACCTTGTTGTCGTGTCTGCCCTCCTAACTATTTCGTCAAGGAAATCTAAATACATTTTGTCTATCTCTTCTTCAATTTGGACTATTTTCTCAGCAAGTTGTGGGTTGCGGTCTCTAAGGGAGTCTATGCTTAATCTGATCATGCTTAGCGTTTTACCACCCATTTCCTTGATATGCGAGATTATCCATGCCTCGCAGTTTCTTACTCCACAAAATTTTTGATTCGTATAGGACATGTCGAGGGCGTATCTCCCGAAGCGGGCAAGGTCGTAGGCGATTTTCATGTAAGACTTGATAGTCCTTAGGTCTGAGGCCACTGGCTGGAATCTTACAATTAACTCAAACGCCTTATCTTCGACGTGATCAGCCATCAACACAAGGGCGTCTGATATTTCGCGAATCTTGCTGTGGGCATTTCCGTCTTCAACACATTCTCTTAGAGCGGTTGAAACGGCATAGTATGCCAGTTCACCCATCTTATGTAGGGTTGCTGAAAGTTCTTCAAGACCAGGATCTATAATTCTCTTCACCCTTTTCACCTCAGCCGAACTCTCCCGTTAAATATTTTTCCGTTAACTCATGTTTGGGGTTTTCGAAAATCTGCTTGGTCGGGCCGTATTCTACTAACTCGCCGAGATAAAGGAATGCAGTATAATCCGATATGCGAGCCGCCTGCTGTATGTTGTGTGTTACGATTACAACTGTGTAGTTCTCCGCCAGTTTCCTGATGAGGGCTTCTATTTTTGCTGTTGCTATTGGGTCAAGGGCTGAGCACGGCTCATCCATTAATAGAACCTCCGACTCAACAGCTAAGGCCCGTGCTATACAGAGCCTTTGTTGCTGCCCACCTGAGAGGCTTGCCCCAGACCTGTTTAGGTCGTCTTTAACCTCGTCCCAAAGATTAGCAAGTTCCAGGCTTCGCCTGACAGCCGCGTCAAGCGCTCTCTTGTCCCTGACACCGTTCAGTTTTAGGCCTACCGCTACGTTGTCGTATATGGACATCATTGGAAACGGGTTCGGCTTTTGAAAAACCATACCGATTTTCCTCCTTATCATAACAGGGTCAACATCTTTATAGTAAATGTTTACACCGTTAAAGATAACTTTTCCAGAAACTCGGGCGCCAGGCGTTATCTCATGCATTCTATTAAGGCAACGTAGGAAGGTAGTTTTCCCACACCCGGAAGGACCTATGATAGCTGTTACAGCTTTTTCCTTGATCTCCATGTTAATGTTCTTCAGTACTTGTTTAGTACCAAACCACGCGTTCAAGTTTTCTACCTTTATCTTTGGTGCTATCAATTCTTCTCCCTCGTAATGACCCTAACACTTACGTTTATCCCTAAAACAATTAGTATGAGCACGAGTGCAGACCCCCAAGCGAGGGATCTCCAATTCTCAAAAGGTGACATAGCGAAAATAAATACGTTTAGAGCAAGGTTTGCGGCAGG
Organism: uncultured Sulfolobales archaeon; assembly: GCA_938017505.1. Lineage (GTDB taxonomy): Archaea > Thermoproteota > Thermoprotei_A > Sulfolobales > NBVN01 > Zestomicrobium. The sequence goes on from CALIKV010000022.1 coordinate 6,516, forward strand.
CCTATCTAGACCTGCGAACCACCATCTCCAGTACCCCATAGTGACTAGCACGGGCGCTGACTCTCCAGCGATCCTCGCGATAGAAAGCAGTATTCCCGTAATCACTGCTCTTCTAGCACTCCTCAAAACTATTGTTGGAATGATTTTCCATTTAGGAAGTCCTAGAGCAATAGCTGCTTCACGAAGACTTAGAGGCACAAGTTTTAGTGCCTCTTCGGTTGTTCTGGTCACGACTGGAATCATA
>CALIKV010000023.1 GCA_938017505.1 uncultured Sulfolobales archaeon
TCCTGCCTCCACCTTGTACTCGTCTGCCGGCCTTGGTATCTCGTAGACGACTAGCCAGGCGTCGAACCAGTCTTTCCAGGTCTTTCCATCTATCCTGGCTTTCCAGTCGGCGAATCTAGCGCTTGTCTTCCACAGGTTCTCCGTTCCGACTAGCGTGAAGTTGAGGATTTCTGCCACCTTGTTTGGAGCTGACTTGTTGTAGAACTTGTCGATTATGAAGCTCGCGTTCTTGCCCTTGCTGTAGCTGTATGTCATGTTGGTCTCGAAGGACATGCTGGTTAGCAGGTAGCTTCCATTCCAGAATATTGGGCTTAGATCGAGTGCATCCTTGTCTAGGACTGATACCGCTTTGACGTCTTCAGCCCACTTGCTTGTGAATACGTCTCCGATCCACATCTCGCTGACTATGTCATAGTATCTCATCGTCTCTTCATTATCGTTCTCTATGCTGAAGCTCGCGTCTCCTACGCGGAGGTCTCCGTCAATCGCTCTCGTCCAGAAGTCGTGTGCCCACGTCTTGAGGACTATCTCCTCCTTGCAGACCGGCTCCGTCCTGATTCCGACTAGGTCTGGGTTCCACGCGTCTACCAGCCACGCCGGGAAGTCCTTGGTGGTAACCGGCACGCCATTCATCGAGCCGAAGATCCTCAGAACCACCCTGTCGTTAACCTCTTCTGGAGGCGCTGTTCTTATCTCCGGCACCGTGTCCTCGTATTTCTCGCTCCACCCCTTCCAGTCCACCTTGATCTCGTACGGTACCTCGACATCTTTTCTTCCAGGCCATAATGATGACCCAGGCGTCTTGCCCGTTGTTGTTACCGTTATGTTGTAGACAGCTGGAGGCATCTTGTAGAACACGTATTTGGCCTCGTATTCTACCAGCCCCTCCTTGGGCTTATCTTCGGCGATCTTCTGGAAGAAGGCTTCTACCTCATAGCTGAACCATATCGGGTGGATTACGGCGGTCGTGTTGAAGTCCTTCGTATTGGTGTCCTGTGTTGGGTCTAGGGTCTCGACATAGTAGATCTTCTCCGTGCTCCATGGTTTCGGTGTTCCAATCCACGTCAGGGTCACATTGAGGTATGGTATCTTCATTTCTCCCTGGAAGTCGGTCGTGTAGAAGGTTAGGTCCTTGATCGGGACCCATGCCTTGACTGGTAGATCGATCTCCTCGGTTACTCGGAATACTAGTTTCCCGTCGATGAGCTCTATCTTCTTGCCCTTTCCATCCTCGGCCTTCATCAGCTTTATCTCGACTCCCTTGAACCATGCTCCATGGACTGTTATCGTCGTTGCTGGGATGAATGGGTAGTCTACCTCGCCATTCCTCGTCGAGACCCAGTCAGTTCTCTCTCCGACTGTTATCTTGACCCAGAGCTTGTCTATCGGCTTATCCTGGCAGTCCAGGAAGACTATCTTGGCCTTGTATACCGCCGTCCTGACGATATAATTCAATAGTGTCTCTGTTAGGATGTTAATCTCATCTATCTTATAGTAGACCTCGACTCCAGCATATGTTACCCTGACTCCATATGGGCCCTTGTTTCCTGGAAGCTGGAAGAATACCACATGGCCCTCGCCGAATCTGGCATAGCTCCACATCATTCCATAGTCCAGCTCCTCGATCGTGCTCGGCGCCCTGCACTGGAATGCTCCATTGGGCAGCCTTAGACAGACCTCCGTGTCTCCGGCTGGAAGCGGGTTGCCGAGAGCATCAACGACAAAGAGGTCAACATCATAGACATGGGCCCAGATATATGTTACACCTTCTACCGGAGTTATATAGTCAAGGTATTCTAGTAGTTCCTCCCTGTAATCCTGTATATAGTCTTTGATAGCCGTCGGATCAACTTCAGTTCCGTATACCATTGCAGCATATCCTGATAGCCAGTCTTCTGCCGGCGCTTCGGTGAACGGTATTTCTTCATAGTACGGTATTCCAGATGGGTACTTTATTGCTATTCCATATGGGTTCTTGACGTTTATCGCTGCTACCTGCTCCTCGCTTCCTGGGTAGACGTTTCTCCATCCCCCTTTCCACTTGACTATGATGTTGAGGCCTTCGTATACTTTCTTGTCCCTCAGCTCATCCGTCAGGGTTAGGGTGTTGGCATATGGTATGTCGGCCACGAGCATGCTCCAGTTGCCCTTGAAGCGGGTGCTCTCAACGACGTCCTCGTCGCCTATCCTAGCTGGGTCTTTTATGTCCCGTAGGTTCGGGCCCTCCGGTATATCGTCACGGTTCCTGGCATCCTTAGGATCATACATCACGCTGGCGTTGAAGAAGACGTGCTTGCCGAAGTTAACCCAGAAGGAGGCAACCTCAAGGTCTTCGAAGTAGTCGGGTATACCGCTTTCATCCGCATCTATGTAGAGGTTTATCCAGATCGTCGCGTTCGGAAACCTCGCGTATAGGTAATAAACTTCGTCTTGCAATGGTGACCGATATTTGTGCGGGTCGTCCGTGCATCCATCAGATCCGGTTGTTAGGAGGTTCTTCGTCACGTAATATGCCATCTTATTCGCGGTCTTCAGGTT
>CALIKV010000024.1 GCA_938017505.1 uncultured Sulfolobales archaeon
TGTTATGGAGTGGCTGGGAAGCCCACTGCTGAGGGGTAAGCTATACTCTCTGCTCGATCTCAGCCCAGAGGAGGCCCTCCAGCTATCCCAGAGCGTTGGCGGAGACTTTCAATCCATGCTCCGCCTCGCTGAGTTCAAGCAGGCCTTCGATCAATTCTCTAAGCTCGGCCCGGATGTCGTAAGGATACTCAGCTTTAGCAACGATGGAATAGAGGTTGGGGTTGAGAAGAATCTGGCTGGTCAGCTCTACCCCGGCATTCAGAAGGGCACCGTCGTAGAGTTCGAGTTCGCGAGGGGAAACGTTGCCCTAAAGGGCCTCCTAACCTACGCTGAGGAAAAAGCCCTGGGAGATTCCAAATACCTTGTCTTCGCCTTCAAGGCTGAGGAGAGAATCCCAGCGGTCTTCGAGCTCCTAAAGGAAGACCTTCAGGTAATACCTGGGTCACGGGTTGAGAGGAGCTTCGGATTCAACGCATTCAGCCTCTCAGATGGGAAGCTTGCGATGGATAAGGGCAGCTTGAGCATGAGCGGGGACGTGAAGTTCAGCAATGGGTTGACCCTCAAGATGGATAACCCGGGAGTCATGCTGATCGCCAACGAGAACCCGCTCGAGGTTGGGGAGCTGAACAGGATGCTCCTAACGGGAAGCATAAGCGGGACCCATGTAATCGTCGGCGGGGAGGGAAGCGTCCAAGCGTTCCACGCTGGGAGCTATTTGCCCGCCGTCGTAACGACCAGCGCCTTGGGCCTCCAGCTAGGCCTATTGGCTAGGCCGAGCGGTGAAACCTTGGTGGTATCCAGGGAAAGCCTGATGGCGAGGGGCATATCCGACTTAAGCCTGCTTAACGTAGTCTATCCGAGTGGGGAGACTTCCACGGTAATCTACACGGGAGGAAGCTTACAGATACCCATGTTCTCGTACTCCTCTGGGGCATTCGTAGGTATCCACGTGGTTGAGACAAAAGTATTGTGGACGGGGACAATTGAACAGAGGGAGCTTTACTCCCAGCTGGCTAACATCAAGGAGATAATCGCGGGCTCGCTCGGGAGGGACTTCGCGGAGGAGCTCATCAAAACGTTGCTATCGAGCGGCCTAACCGATTCCCAAATATTGGATATAGCCAACGAGCTCGTCAGGAACCTCGAGAGGCTCAAGAGGCTAACGGGGAGGGAGATGCTCGAGCGGATAATCGAGGAGGTAGTGAAGCACGTTAAGAAGGGCGATAGCGCGGAGGAAGCCTTCAGGAAGGCTTGGAGGGAAGCCGAGAAGCTCTTCAAGGACATTATAGCAGAGATAGAGGCCTTCTGCGACTCCCTCTACGATGGGCAGCTTGCCAACGAGGTCGAGGACCTTCTTAAGCACGTCTTGGAGACCATGGGGCCAGATGCCGCGGGATGGCTCCTGGGCTTCCTGAAGGACATCTTCCTTAGGACGTTAGTCGTATCCCAGAGCAGGGACGAGGCGGAGAAGAGGCTCAGGGAAGTCGTTGAAAAGGTGCTCGATTACCCTGAGAGCAAGATGAGGAACTGCATGATCGCAACCACGAAGGTATCGCAACTCATGAAGCTAGAGGGAGAAGCTTTGAGGAGGATGCTGGAGGAGCTCCTAGGCTCGGAGGGTGAGGAGATAGTTGTCGTAGAGTTCGAGGGAACTATACCCCAATCTGGACACATAAAACGTCACAGAAAGCTCGAAAAAGGTTTGTACTTGATCAGGGTAGCGAGGAAGGAGGATGGGAAGGTCTTCGAATGGTCAACCAAGAAGGATGAAGATAGCAATGTTCTTAACGTTGAGATCCCGAAGAGATTCGAGGAGGAACTCATTGGAAAGGAGGTAGTGGTCACCGTCATCAAATACGATTACTCGTTGCACTTCAAATGCACGGGCCCGAACTTCTACTTCAGCCCGAGGGATGGATTGATAGTAGAGGGAAGGGAAATAGAGCTAGAAAGCGTCAAGCCGCGGGGCTGGGGCGAGAGGCATGGGGCATCGATGATGGCAAAGCTTAAGCAGAGGAGCATAGATGGAGCTGAGATATACATAGTGTTCTTCGAGGACGGAGACTTCGGCATCGCTTTCAGCGAAGAATACCTACATGAGAGGGGAGGATACAAGGCCAAGTTAAGGATCGAGGGGAACCTGCTGATAATAGAGTACAAGGATGGGGAGGCGGTCGTCCCGATCTCAGTCCGGGAGTGGAAGGTAGGGGAGGAGTATTACCTAAACATCACGGTAAGAGGAAAAGGCGAGGTTAGACTGGTCGAGGAACTGAGGAAGATATTCGGATACTACAACGTTGAGGTATTGAGGGAGAAGATCGACGAGGGGAACTTCACCTTGGTCGCGTGCTTCGACAACAGGACATATGCTTCCTGCGGCGTTAGGGAGCTTAGGGTCCATGTGCCGGGGGAAGCCGAAGTGCTCACGTACGTTGTGATTGAACCCGCACTTAAGTTTTGGTATTCAGAAACGCTAAGCGATGAGCAGGTTGAGTGGTTAAAGAATGCCGAAGAGGCAACGGCAGGAAAACGTGGGAGGGAAATAGCCAAGGAGGCAATAAAAGCAGGCAAGCTCTCTGGGCTAAAGGGGATGGAATTTATGGACGAGGAAACCCAAATAGGAGTAAAGGGTGAAAGTGGAAGGATAGATCTGATCTTTAAGACAGAGAACAACCGCCTCGTAATCGTAGAGGTTGAATCGACCAGAGATCCCAATTATGTAAATGATTGCCTTATGAGGGGCATAAAGCAATTAAAAGATTACAAGAGGTTAATCGAAAAGTATGGCATCGACTTAAATGGAAAGAGCTTTAAGGCGAATGACGTTGAGGCCTACATAGTGGTCTACATCCTCTTTGATTTGGTGAACAAAGAAGTGAAAATGGGATTCGTTTCTCTATTACCATGATATCAACAAATGTATTTGAACTTCCAGCCTCTCTCTTTCTTTAGCTTCTCAGCCTCCTCTTTCGTCAATACGACCACGCTTATATAATCATCTACAATCTGGTAATATTGGTATCCGATGTCCTTAATCAGTTCATTTAGCTCCTCGAGGCCAATATCTACTAGAAAGTCATGTTGCAAAACAATCTGAATCTTATGCCTCTTCCCCTTAAAATCGAAGTCAACCCTTTGTATTGACCACTTGTAATCTCCAGGAGGAGTCATCCATTCGCTGGTAACGTTCGTAGGCTGAAAGACTCCCCTTGATATTCTTGCGAGCCTTTTAATGATCGCTGGGCCCATGTTATCGTCCATCCATGTCTCTACAGCCTCACACATAACCCTTTTAACATCAAAAGGGATTAGTGAGCGATCTACTTCAAAATCACTCTTCTTCATCCAGTACTCCCAATATCTTTCTATGCTATCTAAGAGATGAAGTCCATGTGGTATGGGTTCCGGAATTTCAAAAAGGGGTGAAGAACGAGGCTCCTCAAACCACCAGCTACTTGAGTATTTAATCTCATTTCTAAAAATCCTTTCAAGGACTTCCTCAGACGTTAAGTTGGAATAGTCCCTGAAGAAATCCATCTTGCGAAGGTACTCTATCGAGTCCACGAACCTCTTCCTTAGCTTGGGGTTCATCTTCACAGCTATTGTAAAACAGAACTTTTAAGCGTAACTCAACTAATACCTTAAGGTCTCCCTTCTGTAATGTAAGACCTAACCTGGGTTCAAATCCCAGCGGGCCCGCCACGGGCCCTTAAGCTCTTGGTTTCGAGCCACCCCTTCAACAAATCTTTGGCAATGGTATCCCATGGAGCATGGGTAAGTTTCTAACTCCTTCAGCTCTGGTCAAGAGCCTAACCTCGCCGGCCTTAGACCTTCCGGAAACCCGACCTATTACGCATCTTCCAAAAGGCTAACGACATATCGCCCCGTTTATCCTTATGAGGGGCGAGCCCTCAGATATTGGAAACTCCTTCTCATACCCAGGCCTTAGCGAGAGGCGTTTACCGACTGCGTCAATCCTCTGAATATCTCTTAGGTTACAGATTACTTTCAAGTGCTTAACCGGGGTGGTTGCCTCCTTGTTCTTTAAAACGTATGCTAGCTCAGGCTCAATCTCGATCCTTCCGTCGTCGAGCCTGCACTCAGCCCTGACAAGACCCTCCGCATAAACCCCGTTCTGAGTGTCTACTAAAATCTCCTCATCGCCCCAATCGGAGGGCTGAATATAGACGTTGCTTACGCATGGCCTCGGCTTATGAGTGGTTCCA
>CALIKV010000025.1 GCA_938017505.1 uncultured Sulfolobales archaeon
AGTTTTTCCATGTCTGATCTCTTCACCCTCCTCACCGCTAGTATTCCTTTCTTCGCTAGGAAGTGCTGTGCTACGTCGTCAATCCCCTTCTGGCACACAACGACTGTGGCGCCGGAAGAAGCAATCCTCTCAACCATGTCCCTAAGTATGTTCTCCTTCTGCTCTATGAACTTCCTCATCATCTCCGGGTCACTTATCCTTATCTCAGCGTCTATCTCCGTCTTCTCTATCTCTAGGGGCGCGTCTATCAAGGCTATCTTAGCTTTCTCAACCCTCTTAGGCATCCCCGGATGCACTACCTCCTTGTCGAGTACGATGCCGTACACCAGCTTGGTGTCGGCTAGAGATCCCCCGTGCTTCTTTATTATCTGTATGTTATCTATGTCTACGTAGATCCTCTCGTCCCTCTTTTCAGCGACCTGCTTCACCGCCTTCACAGCTATGTCTGCGAAGATGTCCTTAACACCGTGCACGGCCTTGCTCGTCAGCGCTGTTGCAGCTATCTTCCTCAAAGTCTCGAGGTCATCAACGCTCACCTCCCTCGCCACACCCTCAGCCTGCTTAAGCGCCTCCTCCAGCGCTTTCTTATAGCCGTTAATTACTATGGTTGGGTGAACTTCCTTGCTGATGAGGTCCTCAGCGGCCTTAAGCAGTTCACCCGCGAATATGACTGCGGTCTTAGTGCCGTCACCCACCTCGTCGTCCTGCCCCTTAGCTATCTGGACAAGCATCTTAGCTGCCGGGTGCTGTACGTCCATCTTATCAAGTATCGTGGCGCCGTCGTTAGTTATCGTTACGTCGCCCAACGTGTCGACGAGCATCTTATCCATGCCTCTGGGGCCGTACGTGGTTCTCAAGATCTCGGATATGGTCGTGGCGGCAACCATGTTGGACCTCAGGGCCTCAGCGCCCGTGGTCCTCTGACTGCCCTCCTTCAAGATCAAGACAGGTATACCTGCGGTTGGGGCTACGCCCTTCTGAGCCATACTGACTCACCAATAACTCATTATTAGTCACTTCTATTTAAGCTTTTCGATTGGGAAATCGAAGAATGGAGGACGCTTTTAAAGGGCGGCAATCCCCTAATATGTAGGGGTAGAGTGATGGGTAGGGTGAGGACCTCACTAGTTAAGAGGACTGCTAAGAGGCTCATGGAGTTATTCCCGGGTGAGGTGACGGCCAGCTTCGAAGAGAATAAGAAGCTCGTCAGCAAGTATGTCTACCTAAGGTCCAGGAGATTGAGGAACCAAATAGCCGGCTACTTAACCCATCTAGTCAGGGTTAGGGAGAGGATGCTTAAATCACCCCCGGCTGAAGCTCAGGAGAGTGAGGCGTTAGGCGAGGGATGAGCGTCGAGGTAGAGACGCTGGGGGTCCTGAAGGGTAGATTAGGCGGGAAGGTAAGTGTGAGCATGGCTGGGAGACCGGCCAGGCTCAAGGACTTCCTGAAGCAGCTACGTAGCGAATTACCGGGCTTCAGGGAGGCTGTCGAGGAGGATGGAACCCCGACCACATCGTACCTCATCTTCATCAACGGGGTTGACTACAGAATCCTTGGAGGGCTTGAGTACAGGCTCAAGGATGGAGACGAGATCTCGTTGGTGCCCATAAGCCATGGCGGATAGTCAGCTTAAGCAGGTTCTTGAGTTCGTTGAGCAGGTCTCAAACAGAAGTAGCTCGGTGAGGATTGAGTACTGCGTGACCGACGACGAGGGGGTGTTAAACCACGTGGGTAGCTCCCTAGACCCATTCTGCGTGACTCAAGCCGTGCCGTTAAGACTGGTGATCTCGGAGCTGCAACTGAGGCTACCAGCCATACTCACCATGGAGGCATTCGCTCGAGGAACGAACATAAGCGCGAAGCCTGAGATAGAGTACCTCCTATACCTAGCCGGGAGCAGGCAGATAAAACAGACGCTCGACAAACTGAGCCAGTGCCTAAGCAAGCCCTACGTAGCCCTCACGTTCTGCAGGGAGGGGGATGAGGCGTTTACGAGGACCCTGCCGAAGGAACTGAACTGCAGCCCCCTAGACTTCAAGGACCTCGTCAACCCGGATTTAAACCTCGTCAAGAAGTTCTACGGCCTCACGGGAGACGCGCCGGACGAACTCCTTAAGGACGTCCTAACGATGATGAACCACCTGAAGCTTCGGTAGCGTGTTTGAGGTAGAGCACCCCCTTTCAATGAGCTTGAAGCGTTCACAGGAGTCAAGCGCGTTCGTCTTAACGGTTCTACGACCCTGCACAGGAACCACGATCACGAAGCACGAGCCCGAACATCGTGTCTTAAGATTAACAACGCTGACAGCCACGTAGACCAGCAAGAACCGTAGTGGGGGTAGCTCACAGACCCTCCTTTAAACGAACCCTGCATATGTAGGTAAGCCCTGAGACCATAACGTAGACGACTGTGAGTAGCGCGATTGTAAGTGGGGATGTCAACAGGTTCATGGGTCGTATCGCCTGAACCGCTGAGGAGCCGAGGTAGACCCTCCCAGCACTGGACACGATGTTCAGGCTTACCCCAAGCCTGGGTAGTTCGATCAGCACTACCCTGTGTATGAGTCCCACGAGATTCCCCGAGAGCGTCGCCGTCGAGAGCCCTCCACCAAACATCAGCTTAACGGGGAGGGTTAAGTCCCTACGTCTGACGGAACAGTACACCGTCAGCAAGCCCGATGTAAGCAGGTATATGGATAGGCAATAGAGCGGGATGGTCAATGTTGAGACGTTATGCAGGGAGTCGACCTGCAACTGCCTCCCGTAGTAGGTTAGGCTGTAATGTGAGAGCGCGACGTAACCCTCAATCACCCCGACAACTACGTAGAGGGGCTGGGTTACGACTATAAGCAAGTATATACTGTAAGTCACGGTGAGCGTCGTGCTCGCGAACGTGAGGACCTTCAACAGCTCATTCGAATTCAACCTTCCTCTGCTCCTCCACAAACGCACCACCTACATAATACCTCATGGTCACATACGCGTAAGTCCCTCTTCCCTCGATGAGCAGCCTGTAGGACCTCCCTCCATCAACCGTGAAGGGCTCCAACACCTCAACCCCTAAAGGCTTGGGAGTTCCAAACACTTCATCAAGCCCGACGTACTGAACCCTGATGTAGGAGACGTTGACAGGTCCGTAGTTAGGGTTGAACACAAGTAGGGAGGGGCCGCTGGGCTCGACCACAAGCCTTGACCAGCTCAACGGCACTGAATACTCCCCGTCCAGGAATCCCTTGTCTAGGGAGACCCTCAACGAGAAGTGTACGTGTGTCAGAGGCTTCGAGATAGCTATAGCGTATATCTTCCTCGGGATCTCGACAATCACGGAGTCGTTTGAGACCTGGGCCCCACAGTAGAACGCTGCATCCTCAACCGCTATGACGCAGTTCTCCACGTACATGAGACTCAAGTCACGTAGGTTGTACTTAATAACAGCTTCAGCGCCGTTAGAGCTCAGTGTGACTCTCTCCAGCGTGATGGAGGGGGTTGTCAGCACTGTAGGTACGGATAGATAGTTAATCGGGACTAGGGAGATAACGAGCACGTTAATGAATAGGAAAGCTAGGTAAGTGAACACCTCAACCTCTCTAAGGCCGTAGAGGAGCCTGAGTATGGTTCCCCTCTTCATGTAGAGGTAGGTGACCAGTAAAGACGTGAGTAGGGGGATCCATAAGACCGCGGGAACCCTCAGAATCACACGATACTTAACTAAAGCGAGGGTTAACGGGGGGTCTGGAAGCGGGTTGTTGTCGCCCTTAGTAATGACGTAGTCTGTACCAATCTTGAAGACCCTATGTATGATGCAGTGAGTCAAGGTACCGCACCAAACAACCACATCACCAACGTTGAAACCGGTTAAGTCCTTATGCACGCCGACAACCACGTCCCCAGGGGTTATGGCAGGGTACATTGAGTACCCGGAGACTACGGAGATGTTGAAGGGGAACCACAGAACCCTGCCGAACACAGTGCTTAGCAGGAAGAACGCAATGAGCAGGTAAATCAAGACATCCTTGATTGAGGCTTTCAACCTCATGAACCCTCACTCGTTGAGAGGTGGAAACTCTGGCGAGCGCATCCCGGCACGTGATTGAGCAGGCACGCGTTAAACACGTTATAAACACCTCTCACTCGAACCAACTACCGAATACTCAGTGTCAGCGGGTAATAAACCACCACACCCTCCCCTCCAGTGCTGTATGTTAGTAGCATGAGTAGCTCGGCCGAGGGCCTCGTTTCCGAAGACGCGTCAAGAACGACGTAGCACTCCCCACCACCATTTACTTCAATCCAGGAAGTCGTGTTCGTGACGACGACGCCGTCATCTATGACTATGGGGGTGGATGGATCCCCGTTGCTTAGTCGAAGCTGCGCGTTGAACGTTTTAGCCGAGCTCAGCGAAGTTAGAACCAACCTAACGTAGTAGTCCCCGAAGTCCTCGTTCCGTAAGCCAAATACACGACCTGAAAACGCGTAGATTGCATGACTTAAGTCCACGTAGTCCACAGAAACCGTGACATCGACATTCGTTCTGCCCTTCACGAGCACGTTGAAGGCGATGTCTATTGAGTAGCTACCGGGCGAGAGTGGAACGGTAGCGTTGCAGTAACTTTCACCAACGTCGTTAACAAGACATGAAGTGCTCCACGTGGCAATAGCTACTTTGATGAGCAGGCTTTTGAACTGTCCTTGAGGTCGTGCTGAGAGGGAGAACTTAATGCTGAGGCTATAGTCGCCTGGGTGCTCCAAGATGAAGTCCTGCGATAACCTAGCTGAATCTCCGAGAACATTTCTTGGGATTGAGCCTTTAAGAACCGCATTAGTTGATCCATCCCAACTCCATCCCAAGTAAGAACCATCATACGTCATCCAGTAATCCAAGTCGTCGTTGAAATGGTGATTCGAGAGCGGCCGGGCAACTGCCCCATACATCGAGACATTCCCCACAGCACTAGACCGATTAAGGCCTAAGGCAACAGAAACCCCCGGGGTACCCGCGTCGAAGAGGGTTAGAGGTGGTCGGGCAGGCGTCAAGATAGTGGTGAGAGGGTAATAAACGAACACCGAGCTACGAATAACTCCAGTTAGTAACATTAAGAACGTCACGAAGAGTACTAGGATGAGAAAAAAAGCGTTCGCCCCCGACGTTCCTCAGGCATGCTTAAATCATCCCTCTGGAGGATTCTTACGTTGGAGGTTTCTCTACGTTTTGCGGTGAGTATATTAGTTTGATAGCAGCGCTAGAGCTTCCGGGTAATGTTGAGCCCTCGGGTATGAAGAACTTTAAATCAACCCGCAAGGAGCCCCCGCTATTAAGAGTTACGTATTCGTCGCTTAACCCTGTTGACAGCAGATCGAAATATTGGTCTCCTATAATGAGGTACGCCTCGGAACCGCCTGGAAGCTCTTCCATCGCCTCCTCAACATACACCCATACGTAATAGGCGCCGTCGTCCTGATTAGTTATTTTCAATACGTCGTGGTAGTACGTAGTCTGGTATGTGGGGTGTAACTTGATCGTAGCACTGGCTCCATTCTCCCCTATGGTGACGTCTATTTTGTATCCATAGTGACCGTAGTATAGATCGTGTTGACCGGCGTTAGAACCTTCTTTAAATATAACCGGCGGTGAAACGGGTACTAAATTTATTCCCAAAGGATAGTAAGTGAAGACGCTAGCGTTCACTATGGCCATGAGTAATGCCAGGGCTATGAGAACTGCAACCTTCGTGCTCGCTCCTCTCACACGTATCACCTCTGTTTTGTCGAACTAATTAAGAATTTAATTTTCCTTTATAAACGTTTTGTCTCCACACCTCACGCGTCGTTTTCATTAACCATGCTATCTCAGCAGGCCGATCTCATTACCTACTGCTCAAGGAGTATTTAAATTGTGCACAGCGCTGTTGAGCTGACAACTACGCAAATTCCATTCCGTGTGAACGGATAGGAGTCCTTAAGTATGATGAAGGAGGTCTGAGAATAGGTTTTAGTTATAACTGATGAGAGCCTGCGTCTAAGCACTGGTTAAGAACTTCGTTTAAAGTTTAAAAACCCTAACCGTACGTGGTTACTCCCATTCCTCTTCCTCGCCTTCCTCCCACTCTTCTTCCTCCCACCATTCTTCCTCTTCTTCCTCCCACCATTCTTCCTCAAACATTGGGAGCACCTATGTTAATGTGTGTGGGGGTTTTAAATATTAGAACGCGCATCTCCCTACGTCCCTCAAGTTTTCATGAGGTCTGGGGGTTTAGAGCGACCCAAGAACCCTAAATCTCGAGTGCTTGCCTTGCTTAGTCGCTCTTAATGCTATCAAGTAAAACCAAAGCGATCAGGGAGGAATAGGCGTGTAGGGGGAGGGATTAACTTAATTACTGCGTAGTGAACAATGTTATCGGTGTGTGTATGGAGTTCGATATCAATTATCTGAGGGGTCTTCAGGTCCTTGACTCTAGGGGTAATCCGACGGTTGAGGTGGTTGTGGTCACTGAGGGCGGCGGTTATGGGAGGGCTATGGCCCCTGCGGGAGCCTCCAGAGGCAGGAGGGAGGCTGTTGACCTTAGGGACGGTGGTTCCAGGTTCCTTGGTATGGGGGTTCTCAAGGCTGTTGAGGCAGTCAATAAGGTCCTTGCCCCCGCGTTAATAGGGCTTAACTCCTCCAACTACAGACTCGTTGACAGGAAGATTATAGAGGTTGATGGAACACCGGAGAAATCAAGGGTTGGCGGTAACGCGTGTGTGGCTACGTCGCTGGCGAACATAAAGGCGGCCGCCGACACTATGGGGATCCCGTTATTTAACTTCATAGGAGGTTTTAAAGCCAGGTTACTGCCCACGCCCCTCATGAACGTGATCAATGGAGGGGCCCACGCCGGGAATGAGTTGAGCGTTCAGGAGTTCATGCTAATACCTGTGGGGGCTGATAAGTTCAGCGAGGCCTTAAGGATAGGAGTCGAGGTTTATGGGGGGCTGAAGAAGTTCCTCAAGGACAGCTACGGTCCAGGAGCTATTAACGTAGGTGATGAAGGGGGCTTCGCCCCGCCTATGAGGAGGGTGGAGGAGGCTCTAAACGCCCTAACGGAGGCTGTGAGGCTAGCCGGGTACGCAGTCGGTAGTGACGTCTTGATAGGGATGGATGCAGCGGCTAGCCAATTCTACGAGGAGTCGAGCGGTAAGTATAGGGTGGACGGGAGACTCCTGAGTCATGAGGAGTTGCTCGAGATGTACCTGGATCTAGTTCCTAGGTATTCAGTAGCGTACCTGGAGGACCCGTTTAACGAGGACTCACCGGCTATGTATGGGGAGTTGAGGAAGGCCCTTAAGGGGGAGGCTTTGGTGATAGGCGATGACCTGACGGTCACCAGAGAGGATTTAGTCAGCGAGTACCTTGGGAAGGGGTTCATAGACGGCGCCATCATTAAAGTGAATCAAGTAGGCACGTACTCAGAGGCTGAGAACGCTGTGAGAAGGCTCTTGACTAGCGGGGGTAAGGCTATCATCAGTCATAGAAGCGGGGAGACCGAGGATAACACGATAGCGCACATAGCTGTGGGTCTGGAGACAGGCATAATCAAGACCGGCGCGCCGGCCAGGGGTGAGAGAACTGCTAAATATAACGAGCTACTCAGGATCGAGGATTACCTAGGCGATGAGGCCCTCTTCCAGAGGGGAAGGCCCTTCAAGTAGTTGAGTCCCGAGCCTTCAGATCGTTTAAGGCATCACGATAGCAACCACCAGAAACGCCACGCCAAGACCAAGCATTATTAAAGAGAACTCCTTTATACGCATACTGAAGAGGAGCTTTCCCAACCTCACCAACCCGTATATGACGTACCCTACAGCAACAATGGTTATCAGCACTAAACCGAAAACGGCAAGCACTGTCGCTAAGCTGCTTGAACCTAGGTTCGTAAGCGGTGCGAAGAGCTCATTCAATACGTTAAGTACCTCTACACCCAACCCCCATCACCGATTAGAATTTTAAATAACGTGATTTCTTAAAAAGGATTAGCTCCTTTAGGTGCCCTCCCCGCTGTGAAGGGATGTGTCCTGCGGTCGCTGGAAGAACTTAATTGATTTAAGCATGGAGTACGTTAGCTCAGGATGCTTCATAGATATCTCCAGGACTAATCTCTTGATTAAGTTGTGCGTCATACATCCCCCTGTTAAACTCCCTGTAATCCGCTGGATTAATCCTGCAGACCCGATCGCGTAGGAGAACGCTATCACGTCAGCCCTCTGGACTTTATGGAAGGGACACAGGACGGGGACGCCGTCGACCTCCATCCCCCTGAGATCAAGTAGGTCTAGATCCCCAGTTCCGAGGATGACGTGCTCCATGAAGGCCTCATTGAGGTCCGTCAGCGTGTGGGGCAGTAGGAACGCTTGAGATTCCTGAATGGCCTCAGAGCTTCTCGCGTCTCTGATGACCTCTATGGAGGTCTTAATCGACTCGCTAGCCAGACACTTAGGAGCTTCATGGGTCTTAATTATTTCATAACTCGTGTTTCCTTTGCTTAGTAGGAGCGCGTCAACCCCCTCCTCACGCAGCGCATTCATAACCTCGTGAGATACCATGACTATCACATGCCCGTTAAACTTGACTTCAATCCTCGACAGTAGATACGCTAACGAGAACCCCTCTAAAACCCTCTCAAGCGGTATATACACTGAGACGCATGGAGCCCTACCGAGCTTAATCCTCCCTGAGAAACTGTGTTTCACGTGGTTAGCCAGGGATTCTTCAAGACACGCTACGCATAATCTCTCACCAGAGCTATGCCTATAGTAGAAGGCAGTCCTCCTGCCGCACGTATTACACACTGCACTGCCGCCTTCATCAACTGATGCCGGCATCACCTCATCACCACCTACACAACCCCTTACAGTTTCAGCCTTGAGAGGGACCATCACATCAGGTCCTTCAATATGATCGCTATCTTGCTCATCACCTCATCATACGCGATCTCGCTCACCCCCTCACTTAAGAGAGCCACTATCTCCACGACATCTTTATCTAAGTCGAAGGATCCCTCAACAACCGCCTCATACATTTTACTGAAGTACGTGGTTAGGAGGCGTGGGTCCACGAGATTACTTAACCACATGTTAAGCGCGTAAGCGATGAAGTGAATTAAGAAGGCGTTAGCGTATAGAGGGCCCTTAACCTCCATGACCTCCTCTAAAGCGTGAATCAGATGTGAGATAGGGGGTAAGTACTCGACCCTCAACCTACACACCAAACACTAGATAACTGCACGTATTTAGGTCTTTCGAGAGAGTACGCGTGAGTTATCCACTGCGATGGCTCCAACGTCCACAACTGAAGACCACACCCCCTTCACAGCAGAGGTCTTCACGTCTTTTTAATTCGCCTCACCCGCTCCAGGACGTCAAGCAGGTATATCAGGTCCCTCAACCCACTTAAGTCTAGGTTTTCCTCCTTAAGTACTGCGTTTATATAATTATGCAACCTCCTAGCCACGACCTTCTCAAGCTCTCTCAGGACCGTAGTGGTCAACACCTCGACAGCCTCGTCCTCGCTTTTAACTATTTTAACTGGTCCATGGACTGGGCAGATCACCTCCCCACTCCTCAACTTGAACAATGGTAGATTACACAACGGACACGTCTGATCGAGCATTACAGCGCCGGACCTCATTAAATCACTCATCCTCTTAACAACCTCGTTTTTATCATCTGAACCCACTTCACCACCCCAGACACGTAAGGCGTACGGCAGGGAATAAAGTTTGCGGTTAGTGTCACACCCGGACTGCCCCTGCATAATCTCGCTAGCATCCTCACCGCTCAGCTAGTGCCTACATCACAGCAGGAGGGGCTGACTACGTGGCAACTAGGGGGCCTGATGAGCACTCCTTAAAACCCTGACGCGCCGTTCTTCACCGCGCCCTCGAAACCCCTCGCGAGGGGAATGGATGGTTAGAACCTCGACCACCCGAAAACGGTATATAAGGAGACCAGCGTCCTGCAGTTAGCCCGTTAACTCCGGCGGGACTGAATACATGTAGATCCTCCAACTCTTCCTCGGCAGTTCATATGCAAACTTAAGCGCGTCGGAGCCGTTCATGATCACGCCGTCAGGTCTCTCAACCCTGAAGCCCACTACCTTACCCTTATCTACTAAAACCTTCACTCTATACCCCTCATCATTTATTAAGTTATTGAAGAGGGTTTCGGTCTTTGCTTCTTCGTACCTCATCCTAAGAGTGGTTATTATCTCTCTACCTTGCAGTTCTTCCTTCTTACTAGCGATCAATTGCGACTTAAGCAATATTAAACCGAGCTTAACATCGTCCTCCAGCGCCCTCGGGTCGCCGTAAGCTTTAAACGGTTCCTCAGGCACAGGGGGTGGTTGCGGAGGTGGGGGAGGCGCAGGGGGTTCAACGGAGGGCTTCGTCACTGCAGCGACGGGGGGTGGAGGCGCCGCTACTTGTTTCGGCGCTTCTACCTTCTCTTTCCTAAGAGGTTCCACGAGGGTAGGTAACTCGTATATTAACTTCCTGCGTAGGTTCTCTATGAACCTGCTTAAGGAGTCTTCAATCCTCCTCTCCTTAAGGAAGGAGGACTTAACGGTCAGCCTCCCTGTGAGTAGGGTGAAGAGCCCTCGCGTGACTATGTCTAGTCTAAATAAGAGGTATATGTCGCCTTGACCCTCAAGCTCGAGGACTTGGGCGTCACCGGCCTTCGTGCTCTTCAGCTTAATGCCCAGCTTATTCCTCATCCCGCCTATCCTCAGCTCGATCTCACCCTCGTTGTCCTGAATCTTATGAACGGTCTCAACATAGACCTCGCTGAAGCTCCATAGGCTTAAGTGAAGGCGTAAGTCCCCTAGAATAACCATTATATCGTCCAGTGGTAAAGGGATCAGCGCCTCAAAACTTCTGACTATTGTCACGTACCCCACCTGAATAGCTAGAGGTTTGAGAATTTATAAAAAGCGTGAGTGATATAGGTTGTGATTCACAACCTCAACGTCTCAGAGCCCACGGACAATCGCTCGAGCCGCTTCACCGTTAAAGTGAATAGTAGGTATCTGAACCCGGACAGTGCTCGCAGACCGTGACTCACTTAAGCACCCTCTCCTTCTTCCTCACTCATCAAGTCGAGGAATATCTCGTAATAGTTCTCCTTCTCCTGCTCTAGCTCCTCGGACTTCCTCAGTTTCTCCCCCTCGGAACTCACCACAGACGTTGTCTTCACTCTCCTTTCATCACTTGTCCTACTCTCTAGCTTGTACTTGTCGCCTTCCTTGAGCGCTTCCTTATAACCGCATCGAGGGCACACTAAGTACGTCTTGTCACCCTCCTTCACAGGCATCAACATGGTTCCACACTTGGGACAAAACTTCATACCTCAAGACCCTTGAAGTATAACCCACTACGGCGGTTTAAAAACTTTCGGTTCGTTCCTCGACATTAACCCTTACCTTGCGGACCCACGTACTATTAAGCGTTCGTTGTTGAGGTAGGGATTGAAGCACAACAGTCAATAGACGAGGTCTGGCGTGCTGACCCCTCAGTTCAGCCTTGTCTCTCGTAATCGATAACCACGTAGAGTACTTGACTCCCCCTTATTAAGATCGTCCCGTACTTAGCTATAGGTTTCATGTCATCGTCAGATACTTCCTCCGCGTTTATCATCACCAAGTTCATGGTGTTATCGGCGAAGACTAACTGCCCGACATAGGTATCCCCCTCCTTAACCTTAACTAAAACGTCCCTGTTAATGGAAGTCCTCAACACTTTTAAAGGACTCTCCAACCTAGACATCTCCATACCTCAACACCGATCGCACTACCTAAACTAAACACAGGTATATAAATAAATAGTAACTATTCATCATGCCGCAACCCCTAACCCACCGTGCTTGATCAGGGTCTTGGCGACGAGGTTAGAGGCTGTAGATTTATTAGATCTTAAGGCTATATCCTTCCCAGGGTTAAGCTATGAGTTCAATTGCTGTCAAGAAACTGAATGTTGGTAATAGACCTATGCAGACCTACGTGTACCTGGTTAGCACCTACATAAATCAGGGTGTCAAGAGGATAATCCTGCACGGTAGAGGAGAGAACATATCTAGGGCGGTTGACCTGTACAACCTGATTAACCATAGGTTAGGGGGGCTCGTGAGGCTCGCCGGAGTTGATATAGGTACTGAGGAGTTTAACGGCAGACACACGCGTTACATAGAACTTAAGCTTGAGATACTCCTTTAGAGGCTAGGTCGCGGGAGTCAAGCCTCTTCATCAGCGACCTCACTCCTCCGTGTCTCGAATGATGGAAGCCGGTCTCGTGTAGTAGTACTCGCCTGAAGCCTTCTGCTGCCTGTCAAGGTACGAGTTAGGTTTATTTATCCTTGGTCTGAAGGTCCTTGGATCTCTTCTGAAGGTGACCTGCACCTCCTTAAGGAACTTGTTCATGCCTACACGCAGATCAGTGGGCGGTGTCGCGCGTCCCTCCACCCCGGGAAAGCCCTCAAACACTATCACCCTATCCGACACGTAGTCAACAACCATTAGGTCGTGGTCAACCACGAATATAGTGGTTCTACGCACCTCAGCGACCCTCCTCAGGGCTTTAGCGATCGTCAGCCTCTCCTCAACGTCCATGAACGCCGATGGCTCGTCGATTAAGTAGAGGTCAGCCTCCCTGGCCAGAGCCACGGCGACCGCGAACTTCTGGAGCTCACCACCGCTCAGACTGGCTATCTCTTTATCGCCCAGCCTATGGAGTCCGAACTTCCTGAGGACGTCCGCCTCGAACCACTCCGTCGCTGCCAACCCCTCCCTCCTCAGTTCCTTAAGAGCCTCCTCAACAGTCACCCACTGATAGTTCTCAGCCCTGATATACTGAGGTTTATGAGATATGTTAAGACCCTCTGTCGTGACGTAACCTTCGTCTGGCTTTAGCTCCCCCGCAAGCAATCTGATGAACGTCGTCTTGCCTATCGCGTTAGGTCCTAGTACCCCCAACACCTCACCTGTGAAGGAAGTTCCTTCGTCCACGATTAGGTTAAAGCCGTCAAGCCTCTTCCTCATCGCGGGCCAGTATAAGTAGGGTCTCCTGGACTCATGGCTTTCCGACGACCTCACCATAACCTGGAAGGTTATGGCATCGTTACGTATCCTCATGTTCTCCGCTGGAAGGAAGCCCTCCAGGAAATGGTTTATGCCTGAACCTACCGAGTAGAGCTTAGAGCACATGCCGTAGACCCCGGGCTCCCCATACATCACCACCACGTTATCTGAGACGTAGTCGAGAACCGCTAGATCGTGTTCGACGACCATAACGTAACTGTTTCTCGGAGTCATTTCCCTCACTGCACCAGCCATCGTAAGCCTCTCCCTCACGTCCAGGTAGCTGGACGGCTCGTCGAGTAGGTAGACCCTCGCGTCCCTGAGCAAAGCCGCCGCGACCGTGAACTTCTGGAGCTCACCACCGCTCAGACTGCTGACTTTATTGTCCCACGCGCTGTCGAGGGAGAGCGCCTTCCTGACGTCGTTAAGTAAACCCCTCTCGTCCACTCTACTCAGGACGTCTTTAACGTATCCCTTGACATACCTCCTCACGAGATCCACGTGTTGAACTTTATGGACAACCCTTAAACCACCGTCAGCAATCATCCTTAAGTACTGGTAGAGCTCGGTGTTCCTGAACCTCTCTAAGACCGGATCCCAAGACGGTGGCGTGTCTAGAACGCCCAGGTTAGGAATCAGCTCCCCTGAGAGGATCCTCAGGACAGTGGTCTTACCGGATCCGTTCTTGCCAAGCACCCCGGTAACCATCCCGGTCTGCGGGGTTGGAAGTCCGTAGAGTTTAAAGGCGTTCGGGCCGTACCTATGAACCACGCGCTTCTCAAGCTCATCAGGCAGGTTCACAATAGTTATCGCGTAGAAAGGGCATTTCTTAATGCATATCCCGCAACCTACGCACGCGACTTCATGGATGAAGGCCTTCCCACCAACGCTCTCAAGGAGCTCCACGGCCTTCCCGCCACCCCTGTTGATCGGACAGAACCTAACGCACTCGGAGTGACATCTATGAGGCTTGCAGAGCTCGTAATCAACCACAGCAACCCTGACCACGCCCACCACCAAAAACAAATGGGTGTATGAACTTATTAACGGGAGTAAGGCCTCTGATGTCCGTAGGAAACTTTATAAAGATCAAGAAGTAAGAGTCTTGAATGATGAGAGGTGACGGCTAGGAGGAAATGACTGCAAACTCCAATGCTGAGCGCTCGACATATTAATGGTTTCAAGAGAGGCCGGTGAGCTCCCTAAGAGCCGTGGCGGAGAGGGAAATTAACCCTCCCTCAGACCCAACTCCTTTTAAGTATTCCTACACACACCAGTATTTCTGTGAGGTGTTGAACGCGGTGGTTGTGACCTTAGACCAGGTTGATAAGTTCGTCGGTCAGCTGATCAAAGACGAGTATGGAAGAGTTCTGGGGAAGCTAGTCGCTACGTTCAGTAACGTCTCCGGTGAGGTTGAGTCGATCGAGGTCGCGATTAACGACGCGTTATATGAGAACGTGCCTGCCAGCAGGGTTAAGTTAACGCCTGACGGGCCTGTGGTAGTGTCTGAATGGAAGGTCCTATCCATAGATATTGAGAACAAGCTAGATAGGGTTAAGAGGAGGTTGAGAGCTACTGAGGAGTTGTTTAGGAAGGGGTCCATACCAGCTCACGCGTACGAGGAGCTGAAGAAGAGGTTGGACAGCGAGTTCAAGATCCTTAAAGACGAGGTCAGTAAGGTTAAGGAGCTCCTCAGGAGGAGGGCGGGCGATTTAGAGGATCTGATAATACGTCTTGAGAAGGACCTAACTAACATGCAAATCCTGTACATGAGTAACGAGATAGGTGATCAGGCATACAAGGCTGCCTCCGATCTGCTTAGGAACAGTAAGGCGAAGGCTCTTGATGAGAAGAGGGATGCGGAGAGACACCTAGAGTTAATCACGAAGCTTGAGAGCGAGGCCGGTGAGATAAAGCAAGTTGCTGAAACCCCTTCACCGACATCCCTCCTCAAGGTGCAACCTAAGGAGCAGGTGAAGGCTGAGCAGCCCATTCAGGTCCAGGTAATAGACGTAACGCAATAGCGGTGGAGGGGGTGAGGCTTGGGCGTTGTCAGTGATGGAGTGGGTGTAGTAGGGTGGTTTTCAGGACTCCTTACAAGGTTTAGGGGAGGGACTAAAGTAGATCCTAGGAAATTCATATCGCTGCTTATAACGCACGTCGATGCAGCTAAGCAGGAGGTCTC
Source organism: uncultured Sulfolobales archaeon (assembly GCA_938017505.1). Taxonomy (GTDB): domain Archaea; phylum Thermoproteota; class Thermoprotei_A; order Sulfolobales; family NBVN01; genus Zestomicrobium. The sequence goes on from CALIKV010000025.1 coordinate 15,285, forward strand.
AGACGCCGTAGCCAGGTTGAAGACGAGGTACGACCACCTAGTCAAGGCAACTATCTCGGCAAGCATCAGCAGGGAGAACGACAGGGCGTTAATATACGCTAACGAGGCGACGCAGGTGAGGGAAATGACGACTAAGTTGGTTGTTGTCGAGAAGGTTCTCGAGCAGGTTAAGCTGAGGCTTGAGACCCTTGAGGACGTGAGCAACATATCGACATCCTTGATAGAGGTGTCTAACCTCCTCGTCGTCGCTAAGGACTACGTGAAGGACCTGGTACCGAACCTGGCGTATAACATAGACACTCTGATCAACGAGTCGAGGAGGGTGATAGCGTCGACAACGGACTACACGAAGGTGAAGCCTGAGGAGATAATAGAACACACGCCTGAGGCCAGGAGACTGCTCCAGGAGATAGAGAAGGCCGCTGCCGAGACCATAAAATCCCAGATGCCTGAGATACCAGTCGACATATTGCTGCCCATTAAAGTCAGAGGCAACTTGGAGGAGAAGATAAGGAAGGAGGCCGAGGCGGTCCCCGAAGCCAGTAAGCCTCAGGAAAGGTCAAGGGTCGTTGATCAGAGCCTGCTTGAGAAGGCATTGCTTGAGTACATAGTGACGCATAACGGCTTCGTCGACGTGAACCACTTCAGGGAGATGTTCGGCGTTAGCAAGGAGGATGTCTATAAAGTTCTGAATAAGCTACGTGAGCAGAACAAGATAGTCTTCTGAGTTTTTACGCTAAAGGTGATTGGTTGATGGGCAGTAACTCACTGCCTTACCTAGAGAACATTGCGAGACACTACGCAGTGCAGGCTGTGATGAATGACAGGGAGGGCAACTACGGGGAGGCTGTGAAGAACTACAGGAATGCCATGGACATCTTAGTGAAGATCATACAGCTCTATCCCGAGAACCCCCTGAACACCATATATAAAGACTGGATTAGGCAATACCAGAAGAGGATAAGAGATATAGAGAGTTTCAGGGCCTCACCCATCCCTGCTTCAGGGCCTGTGAAGGGGGAAAGCCTCGACGAAGAGATCGACTCCCTCATAATCAAGGAGAAGCCTAAGGTAGGGTTCAACGAAGTTGCTGGTCTGGAGAGCGTTAAAAGAGCTCTCTACGAATCCATCATTTACCCGACTAAAAGACCTGATTTATTTCCTCTCGGATGGCCTAGAGCAATCCTCCTCTACGGCCCGCCTGGATGTGGTAAGACGTACGTGGCTGCTGCAGCGGCTAACGAGATAGACGGGGTCTTTATTCACGTTGATGCAGCGTCTGTGATGTCTAAGTGGCTTGGTGAGTCTGAACGTAAGGTCGCCGCGATATTTAATAAGGCTAGGGAGATCTCGTCGCGGGATCAGAAACCAGTTATAATATTCATTGATGAAGTGGACTCGCTATTCGGGACCTTCAGTAGCGAGATAGGTGGTGAGGTTAGGGTGAGAACTCAATTCCTTAAAGAGATGGACGGCCTGCAGGATAAGGGGAACGTGTTGAGGTTTGTCTACATCATAGCTGCGACTAATAAACCGTGGAAGCTTGACGAGGCCTTCATAAGGAGATTCCAGAAGAGGGTTTACGTGCCACTGCCCGATAAGGAATCGAGGAAGCAACTACTGAGCCTGTATACCTCGTCACTTAAGCTCTCGCCAGAGGTGAGCCTAGATGGACTGGCTGACATCCTGGAGAGCTACACCGCAAGCGACATCAGAGACATAGTGATGAGCGCTCATTTAAGAACGGTCAGGGATCTCTTCTCCAAGGGAAGTGAGTCGGGAGATCCTAGACCTATACAGAAGGAGGACTTCATGGAGGCGATTAAGGAGAGGAGGCCGAGCGTTAACAAGGAGCTAATCAAGGTATACGAGTCCTGGGACTCTAAATTCAGAGCGATCTAGTGGTCATACCCTTCCACTCATTAACTGTTGTCCCGGTATTACTTCCCCCAAGCACATCCACACAGGATTAACGAATGGCTTCACTGAACTAGGTAATACTCTCATCTATGGAGGTTAAGCTTTATCTATCTCTAACCATCTTAAGAGATTTGGGGGAATAAGTAGACCTGGTGTGTTGGGTTTGGAATCGCTGAAACTCGTTAAGAGGAACAACGTGGAAGAGGCTTTCAAACTGGATAAGCTAGCTAAATCGATACACCTAGCAATGAATTCGGCGGGACTTACTGACCCGAGTTACGCGGCGGGCGTTGTAGATGAGGTCATTAACGAAGTCCTAAAGAGTCCTGAGGGACTTACTACAGTCAAAATAGCTGAGTTAGTTGAGAAGGCGCTGGTAAGTAAGGTCGTAGAGGACCCTAGGTATGAGTTAGCCGCGCGGTACTACCTCCTAGCCAGGATATATAATGACGTGTTCGGTAAGGGTGGCTGGGCCACCTTCGGTCCTGAGGACTCTAAGCTGAGTTACTACTCGTTAAGGGTCTTGGCTAGCAGGTACTTGACGAAGAATCCGACTACAGGCAGGTTCGTTGAGACTCCTAGAGCCCTCTTCGATAGAGTTGCCAAACACGTGTCGAGCGTTGAGGGTAAAGAGCAGGGGAGATGGTATAGCGAGTTTTACAGGTTGTTGAGTGAGTTGAGGTTCATCCCGAACTCCCCGACGTTGATGAACGCGGGCACTAAGCTTGGCATCCTCTCTGCTTGCTTCGTCCTACCTGTGAGGGACTCTATGGTGACGCCTGAGGGGGAGGGCATATACGATACTGTGAGGGCTCAAGCGATAGTGTTCCAGCAGGGGGGCGGCACCGGTTTCTCGTTCTCCGAGCTCAGGCCTGAGGGCGATGTGGTATCCTCAACAGCTAGCGTGGCGTCAGGACCTCTCTCGTTTATGAGGCTCTTCGATATCAACACGGATGTGGTGAAGCAAGGCGGACGCCGAAGGGGGGCTAATATGGGTGTCCTCCACGTCTGGCACCCTGACATAATGAAGTTCATCAGGAGCAAGTCAGGGGAGCTTAAGGACAAGGCCCTTCAGAATTTCAACATATCGGTCGGGATGTATGACTGGTTCTTTAAACATATGGAGGAGGGCAGGGCTGTCCCCCTCATAAACCCGCGTAAGACCTCTATTGACGGAAGCAGTGACTCAAGGAAGTACTCCATCGTCTGGGCGAGACATTATATGGATGAGGAGTGGGTGCAGGAGGCGATAATCGACGAACTTGAGAGACGCGGAGGCTCAGTATCTCTCGACGAGTCAGTCATAATAACCTGGGATGAGGCCCTGGCGATAGCTGAGAGGGAAAACGCGATAGTTGGTTGGGAGGACCCTAAAGCCCTGTTTCAGGAGATAGTTAAGAACGCCTGGGAGTCCGGGGATCCGGGGATCCTCTTCGTAGACACTATTAATAGGAGACACCCTACGTGGTACGTGGGGAAGATAAACGCCACCAACCCATGTGTTTCCTCGGACACCAGGATCCTGACCTCTGAGGGCTGGCTCACTGCAAAGGAGGTTTTTGAGAAAGCTAGGCTGAACGGAGTTGCTGTAGGTGTGACGGTTAATAAAGAGATCCTCGGGTATGGTGGGGAACCAGTTGCGTACAAAACAAAGGTAGTCACCTTAAGAGGCGGGGAGGCGGGCTTCAAGGCTACGGAGGGGGATGGGTCAGAGCCAGGTACCCCCCACGTTGCTGACGCGTGGGTATGGCACGTCGGTAGGAAGGAGGCTCTTAAGGTAAAGACTAGCGAGGGTTTTGAAATAACTGTTACGAAAGAGCATAGACTCCTCACCTCGAAGGGCTGGAAGACTGCCAAGGAGCTGGTTCAGGGTGATGAAATATTACTGCCAAGGATTCCCCTGGCATATTATGAGGAGAGCGTTGTCGACGGTATAGACCTGGATGGGGATGTAGCCTTTACGCTGGGTTGGCTCGTCGGGAATGGCACGCTTAATAAACGCTATGTGGCATGGTTCTTTAACGGGGAGGCTGTCGCAGCCGAGGAGAGGGTGAGGAAAGGCATCGAGAAGCTCGGCGGGGATTCTTCATCGTATACACGCGTACTTGGCAAAGACGGGGTTCAGTACGGTGAGGACACAGCCGTATACAGGAACGTGGTGAGGCTCCTCGGCGGTGAGCTTGGTGAGGGTCGTGATAAGGTGCTTCCCGAGCTGGCATGGAGGCTCAAGCCAAAGGGGTTAGCCGCCTTCTTAAACGGTCTGTTTATGGCTAACGGATATGTCGATGACGGCGAGGCGATAAAGTTAACGAGCTCCTCCCAGTCCTTGTTGAAGAGCGTCCAAATACTTCTCACAACGCTCGGGATCGTGGGGAGGATCTATGAAAGACCTTGCAAAGAGTTAAGAGGCAACGACGTAAAGGAGCGCATTGGAGGGAACCATTACGAGCTAGCGATATCAGGCCGCGGTGGAGAGTCGTTCAAAGAAATACTAGGTCTTAAGGGCGTTGGGGGGCTTGAGAGGCTGGATCTTGATGAATCGAAGAGGCGTTATGTAGGGCTGACTGTTGATGAGGTGGAGGAAGTAGGGTACGCTGATTTTTACGACTTCACAGTGCCTGAGGAGCACACGTATATAGCTAATGGGTTAATGAACCACAATTGCGGTGAGGAGCCTCTTCTCGAGTGGGAGTCATGTAACTTAGGCAGCATTAACCTGGAGAGGTACGTGACGTACGTCAACGGCAGGCCTGCGATTGACTGGGTTGGCTTAGGGGTTGACGTAAGGATAGCCGTCAGGTTCCTGGATAACGTCATAGACGTAGCTAAATGGCCTTTAACACAGCTGGAGAGGACTACCAAGCACGCTAGGAAGGTTGGCTTGGGCGTCATGGGATGGGCGCACATGCTCATTAGGTTGGGCATTCCCTATGATTCCGTCGACGCTCTTTACCTAGCTTACTACTTAAGCGAGTGGATAGCGTATAACGCGTATAAGTCTTCCGTGGAGCTGGCTAAGGAGAAGGGGCCCTTCCCTGCCTGGGATCCCAAGCTCTATAGACCCTTCTGGACGACCTCAAGGACTTTCAACGAATTAATGAACACTGCAGGTATAGAGGTTAAGGTTTCCGAGGCGGTTAAGGCGTTGGTTAAGGAGAGACCGTCAGTAGACTGGAACTCGCTTCACGAGGAGATGCTGAAACACGGTATACGGAACGCTACACTGCTCTCGATAGCGCCTACGGGAACTATATCCATAATAGCCGGCACATCCTCGTCTATAGAGCCCGTGTTCGCCTTGGCATTCACACGCATGGTAACCGTCGGGACGTTCACAGAAGTCAATAATCTATTCCTTGAGTCGCTGAGGAAGTACGAACTCGATAACCCAGAGGTTATAAACTTAATAGCTGAGTCAGGATCAATCAGGCGGAACCCATACATACCTAAGAAGCTCAGAGAAGTATTCGTGGTTGCTCACGACGTAGAGCCTGTCTGGCATGTCCTACACCAGGCCGTATGGCAACAATGGGTTGATGCTGGGGTGAGTAAGACCGTCAACATGAGGGCTGAGGCAAGCGTCGATGACGTGAGGGATGTCTACATGCTGGCCTGGAGGCTTGGTTGTAAGGGAATAACTGTGTACAGGGATAAGAGCAAGTCCCAGCAGGTCATATACTTCGGGGCCAAGCTGACGCGTAAGATAGCTAGGGAGAGGAGGATGGAGGGTGTGAGCGAAGCAACTGAGGCTCCACGAAGAGGGGATGAATCCGGTAGGGAGGTTAAAGTGAGCGAGACCCTAACCGAAGATGAAAAGAAAATCCAGGCGAAATACAGAATGACTTCAAGGTATGCCCTTCAGGAAGGAGACGCAGGAGATTGCTATACCTGCGGGTATTGAGTCGCGTTTAGATGTTAGGGTTACTCAGAAATTACCGCTTACTTCCTGCCTGACTCCTCGCTTAACTCCTTCAACAGCTTCATGTACTCCTCCTTCTTAGTTCTCTTTATGAACTCTCTGTTGGAGTGCTCAATGACCTTCTCTAACAGTTGGTCCTCGTAGGGAACCCCTACAAACTCCACCTCCCCGTTAATCGCTATAGTTGGGACGGACATAACCCCGTAGTTATCCGCTACGTCGGGATTCTCGTAAGCTTCTATAGTGTTAGTCGTTATCATCCTGCTGCCGGACTTGAAGGACTCGAAAGCGAACATGTTGGCTAGTAAAGCCGCGTAGGGACAGTACGGGCATGTTGGAGTCACGATCACATCCACCTGAACACGTCCCTTGAGCTCTGATATCTCTTTGATTGACCGCTCACTTAAACCGGAGTCGCCTGTGCTTAGACGTATCACTGTCTCTATTAAACCCCTTATCTCCTCACCCGCCGGCATTCCAGTATATCTAATGAGGCCGTCAATCATGACCACAGTAGGTACTCTAGCGATGTTGTGCTTCCTGAAGAGGCCTGCTTCGTCAGCCTCCCTCCTGATGACCATGTGTCTTATCAAGTTAGACCCACGGGCTAGGGGGCTAGCGTTCGACAATATCTCCATGAGTCTCACAGTGTTAGAGCAGTACCTACACTTACTATCAATAAACGTGAGGACCTCGACAGGCTCCTTCATGTCCTTCAACGTCGACTCGAGCTCCTCTATGTCTTCCTTGCTTAAATCGACTTTGAACATCTCGTCGATCCACTCATACCCCATCCATACACCCCCTTAATTTTTAGAGGTTCTTCAATTATAAGCTTGGTTTACCTTACTTAGCCTGGATGAGGTTAGTGACTAGTAACGTCAGGAGGTTCCGCGGGTACTGCTTCCAGGAGAGGATATGCTACCGTTGCTCGGTAGCGGTAGACCTGGAGAGAAGGACTTTAACCATACGCTTAGGGCCCGGGGTGATGGGGGTCCTTATTAAGACGAGGGGGGAGCCATCCCTGAGGACTCTGAGCTCCTTGAGCAGACTTAAGGGTGTTTGGAGCTTGAGCATCGACCTACGCAGTATTGAGTCCGTCAGGAAATATCAGGTCAGTGGCGGGAGGGATCTTAAGGAGTGCTTCAAAATCGAAGCTGAGGGGAACCAATCGATTGTGGAGATAACTTATGGACGTGGCATGGAAGTGAGAATCCTGTTAAGCGACAACGACGCTGTTAGACTTAACAGAATCCTCACTGAATCACGCGGCTAGGCCTTCAGAGTTATTTCATAGCTACGTACAGTGTCGAGCGGGTTGCTTTAAGTCCTGGCTCGCCGTGCTTGACGTGCTTGGTTGTTATAGCGTACTCGCCGAGGAAGTGCCCTATCATCTCCGGGACTACCTTAACTGGCACGAATTCTTTGCCGTTGTGGACTTCAATCGTTAATCCAACCATCTCAGGCAATATTATCATGTCCCTTACATGAGTCCTTATTCGCGCGTTCTTGCCTTGAGACATAAACTCCCTGGCCCTCCTAACCTCCCTCAACAACTTCATCCTAGGGGATTCATCCAAGCCGTACTCCCTCTTCCGGCGTATTATCTCTGTCGAGGACTCCCTCAACAGGGATCTCCTAGCCCTAGCTGGTAACAACTGAAGTAATTGATCCATAGACATGTTTAGGAGCTCCTCCAAGGTCCTACCCCTATATCTGAACTTCCTCCACTCAGGCGGGATCTCCACACCTATCGACATCACTTACACCAAAGACTAAGAGGATCAAGAGCTTAAAAATCTCGCTTTGGAAGAGGGCTTAAGAGCCCGCTAGTATTCACAGTAGTAGGGTTAATCCTTGGTCGGGAGGATGTTTTCCAAGCGTTTCTTCGCCTTGAGTATCATGTCACTCCCCACCGTGAGGGTCTCCCCTCCATCAACCAGTATCTCATCATTCAGGATAACTGTCTCTACCTCCAGGCTACCTTCGGTCACGGCTCTAGCTATCTCATCCAGGTTCCTGGGCGGTGGCCAGCCCGGCGGTTCTGAGGTGTTCATCATCACTAGGTTCGTCTTCAGCCCACGTTCCAGCGGTCCTACGTCTCTCAACCCTATCAGTGACGGATTCCTAACGGTCGCCGCGTAAAGCACATCTAACGGGTGTCTGGAGGTCCTGTAGGAGACCTCCCTAACAACGTCCACCATACTGTAGGAAGGTCTCACACCTATGCCTAGACCCTCCTCGGGTTGCCAGCGGCCCAGTTGAGGTCCCCACCTGACGACTTTATTACTGGAGCCGCTTGAGGGGTTAATGTGAACGACATCTAAATCAGCCACGTCCTCGGCGTTACCGCCTACGACGAATACCTTAAGACCGTAATTCCTAGCCAGCGCTCTCACGTCCTTGCTTAACTCCCCACAGGCGGCGATTCCTGCAGAGATGCCCTCAACCTTGCCGTGCCATCTGTTAAGTAGTAAACGCAACTCGTTCTCAGGGGTGAAATCCTCTAAGCCGCAGTTAAGGGGAGGGGCTAGAACCGCGCTAAGCCCTAGGTCATGAACAGCCCTAGCTACTTCATCGAGGTATATGTCGATTATCAGAGCTGTTGTGACCCCTCTAGAAATAAGCTCCGTCAACCCCATCGTGGCTAGGAAGTACATATCTGTTCTAGTGAGTCTTCTCAAATAGTCGAGGTGCGCGCTTAGATCCTGTAAGTCCTTCCCATACCTCAGCGGATATAGAGAGAGGTTAGTGAACGCGGAGTTGAAACCGGGTATTACCAACCTCTCCCTACCAGTCACTAGCAACTCAGGATATCTAAACTCCTCCGGCGGCTCCCCCTCATCCACGTAGACCACCCTACCATTATCCAAGAACACAAACCCCTTACTTATTAAGGTCTTCTCCTTTATCGAGAACGTCAACACTGACACGTTATTTATTAATATCTTGACCGTGATACGTCACCTCGACCTCGAGAACCACTCGTTGATCAACCCGGCCGTCAAGTACTTCTTACCTCTCTCCTCTCTCAAGGCATCCCACTCCCTCAGGATTCTCACGGCCTCGTTCGCAGTTCTAACAGCGTCCTCGACACCGGCTCCCGGGGCGAACTCGTCGGTCACTCTGTTGGCTATCGCAGCGCAGACAGCGCCTCCCCTACCCCCGTATATGTTTGTTAACGTGAATATCGTTGCGGCCTCCATCTCAAAGTTAAGCACGTTTATTTCTGAAAGCCTTATGTGTATGTCTGACCACTGCCTTGGGAGGTAGTTTCTGAAGCCCGGCCTCCCCTGCCCAACGTAGAATGAATCGCTGCTGGCGGTGATGCCTACGTGATACCTGAGACCGAGTCCTTCAGCTGCCTCAATTAACGCTAGAAGTACTTCATACGACGCTACGGCGGGGTACTCAGGCCTCACGTACATCTTGCTGACCCCCTCATACCTGACAGCGGCTGTTGAGATCACTAGGTCGCCCAGTCTTATGTCCCTCCTCAGAACCCCTGTAGTGCCGACCCTCACAAACGTGTCAGCGCCGACTCTGAATAACTCCTCCACAGCTATCGCAGTCGCCGGACCGCCTATCCCTGTTGAGACAGCAGCGATGTCAACCCCCTTATACCTGCCTACATAGGTTAGGTATTCCCTATGAGAGCTGAGCTCCCGGTACTCATCCCAGAACTTAGCTATTAAAGGCACTCTCCCAGGATCCCCAGGAAGTATGACGTACCTCGGCAAATCGCCTGGTTTCACCCCTATATGGTACTGTCTGCCGGACTCATCCACAGGATTCGACGCGGACCTAAACCCCACTCAGACCACCAATCCTATATTGCTCACCGAACTTAATGAAATTATTAAGGAATTCGCGAGTGACCACCTTAATGAGGAGATAACGCTACGGTGTAGGTATGATAAGCCACGCTGCAATGCACTTAAGTGTTGAAAATGCGTGTTCTCAGATGGTGAGTACAGCGGTGTATAAACCGCCTAACCCTCTGGAAGTGCCGAGGTTCGCAGGCATCAGGACTTTTTGGCGTTTGCCGTACTTAAAGGAGATACCCAGAGGCGTGGACTTTGCAGTAGTCGGCATACCCTTTGATACGGGGGCGTCATATAGAGTTGGGGCGAGATACGGGCCTGAAGCGATCAGAAGCCAGTCTCTTATTCTGCGTTCCCACAACCCTGTCCTAGGCATTAGTCCCTTCGAGTACTGCTCGGGGATAGACTATGGGGATCTCCCAGTGGTCCCAGGATATATTGAAGATTCGTACAAGAGAATCGAAGAGGGTCTTTCCACAATTGTAGGGGAGGGAGTGATTCCAATAGCCTTGGGGGGCGATCACTCGATAACCTTAGCAGAGCTTAGGGCGATAGCGAGGAGACACGACCCTGTAGCACTAGTACAGTTCGACTCCCATACAGATACTGACCCGAATTACTATGGACACAAGTATAACCATGGGACTCCATTCATAAGAGCTACGGAGGAGGGACTTCTTCTAGTCGACCGTTCAATTCAAGTCGGAATAAGGGGTTCCACGTATTCAAAGGATGAGATAGATAAAACAAGGAGGCTTGGATTCGAGGTTATAACGGCTGAGGAGATATATAGGCTTGGAATCAAAGAGGTAGCGCGGAGGATTCAAGGACGTGTAGGAGACGCCAAAGTTTTTGTGACGTTTGATATCGATTTCGTGGACCCCGCATACGCTCCTGGAACGGGCACGCCAGAAGTTGGAGGTCCAAGCAGTAGGGAAGCGTTGGAGTTAGTGCGGGAAGGTCTGAAGGGATTAAATTTTGTAGGCTTTGACTTGGTGGAAGTCTACCCTCAATACGATCCCGGCTTCATCACCGCACTTCTAGCAGCAAACATAGTCTTTGAGTTCATATCGTTAATTGGTTTGAATAAGATGCAACTAATGAGGATGGTCTCCAGGTAGGCCTATGATATCCTAGTTAGGTTCTACTAAGCATCAAAGTTCGATGACCTCCTACGTTGGTTTTTATCAACCCCTCACGCCAACACGCTTAAACACCTGGCAAGAATGGTTGTCGATAACCGGGTTGAAAGCGTTAAGGGATGTGGTGGACCGGCCGGGATTCGAACCCGGGGCCTCTCGGTTGCAAGCCGAGCGCTCTTCCAGGCTGAGCTACCGGCCCGCCAATAAATGATTAAGCTAAGGAAAAAATATAAAAGAATTCGTAGGGTTTCTTAATTCGTTGGTAGTGATGTGCTCGGATAGACGTAGGACCGCTGGGCTTAGGGAAGGCTTTATCTCTATCTCAATCAACACGTTACTATTCCTTGCAAAGTACTATCTTGGCGTGAGTCATAACTCAATCGCCGTCGTAGCCGACGCCGTCCACACCCTCTCAGACATAGTGACCTCTGTTGTGGTTGTAGTCGGCTTCTGGGTTGCGTATAGACCCCCTGATCACGAGCACCCGTTTGGGCATGGGAGGGCTGAGCAGATAGGCGCTATTGTGGTGGGGACCCTGCTGGGCGTTGCTGGCTTTGAATTCCTCATGAGTAGTTACGGGAAGCTGATGTCAAGGGAGGCCCTGACCTTCAGCTGGTTTTTAATAGTGGTTCTACTGTTCTCATCAGTGGTTAAGGAGTTGTTAGCTAGGTGGGCGTTAAGGCTGGGCAGGATGTATTCCTCGCAGTCCATAGCGGGGGACGCGTGGCATCACAGGAGTGACGCGATTGCCACTGGGCTGCTTGCTGTGGGGGTTTTAATCGGCAGTGACTACTGGTGGCTTGACGGCGTCTTAGGGATGATGATCTCGGTGTTGATAATACTCACATCGATAGAGATAGTGTTAAGTACCTCTAGGGAGTTGCTGGGATTATCCCTGTCGAAGAAGGATGTGGATGTGATCACGGATCTAGTGAAGGGCGCGGCACCGTTAATCAAGGACGTACATCACATACACGTACATAGGTACGGAGACCACGTGGAGGTCTCGCTGCACGTGAGGTTGCCTAGGGAGATAAGCCTCGACGAGGCTCACAAAAACGCGGACAGCGTAGAGAGGACTATCAGGGAGAAGCTTGGGTGGGAGGCAACCGTTCACGTGGAGCCTGTGAGGGGAGAGGACTAGAATTGAAGTAGATCCACTTACTTATCAACGGCTTACTGCAGTCACTCACCCTGCCCACTCTAGACTCAGGCATGACTAAGTGCTTGACAGCAATGTCCCTAGGTCTGTACGCACGTCTCTCAAGGTCCCTTGCGAGCTTAACAACCTCCTTAGAAAGGCTCGTCGATTTAAACCCGCATTTCGGGCATTTCCACCCCTTACTCCTCCCTGAGGACTTCATCCTATGACCACAGACAGGGCATTTAGGGTTAACGTAAGTCTCGCTGGCCAGCTCGAGGACCTCGAGGAAGTCGGAGTGGACGACGACACCGCGTCCCTCCCAGTATTTACCTCCACCGCATACAGTGATTAAATCGCCGGTCATCAGCCTTCCCGCCACTTTATTCAGGCCTGTCTCTTTGAAGAAAACCGCCCACAACCTGGCCTCCGAATCCCGGTCACCGAGCTTCACGAGCACGTCACCCCCTGGAAGAACCAGGGGCTTGCCAACCACCCTAGCTCTCACACAGCCTGTCTGGTAGGGTTTGAAACACTCTAAGCATCTCTCCACATGGTGCGCGTTGACTGCCTGGTTCGTCTTATATATAACCCATCCCTCGTAGCTCTCGCAGACCCTTAACATGTTGAAGGCCCTCACCAGCGCCTCAGGATCCTCACCCCTCAACCCCAGGAGCACTGGGTTAGGTCCTGAGGGCGTGATGAGGAGTTCGCCGCTCTCGTAGTCGTAGTTGAGGAACGTGTAGCTACGTAGACTCTCGTCCATCACCTTAACGGACTCTCCATCAACACACCTCTCAACCGAGTGTTCCCCTCCAGCCCTGCCAGCCCTGTAGGACAGTAACTCGTATGTGCATTCCCTTAAGTGTTTAGAAGCGCCCATAGCAGCTAACGCACCTATTAAGCCTCTCGAATAACCTAGAGGAACCTCCAGAGAGCCTTCCAAGGTTTTAATCACCCCTAGCACGTAATCTCTATGCACGTAATCGCTCAACGCCTTCACGTAGAGCCGTCCTAGAGCCTCAGGGACCTCCCCATAGAGGAGGGCCACCCCCGGCTCAGCACCTGCGCCTCTAACGTCAGCAATATAGGACGTGACCTCTTTAAGAACTATCTCCCTAAGAGACTGTGCCTCACGTTCACGTAGCTTGACCGCGAAGGAAAGCGCGGCGTTACCCCTGGTCTTGAACGGGATCGTGGGGTTCAGCCGTATTAAAACAGGGTAATCGCTGAAAACGGCTTGAGGGATCTGGTTGATTATGCTTCTTAAAACCCTAAAGGTTAAATGCGTTGTGCACCCCTGTGAGCCGGTGTCGATGTCGTCCAGCCCTATGTGGACGTTCTCGAGATCCTCACACACTCCTCTTAATGACCTCCCTACCAGTCACGGTAGGATATCCCTGCATTCAACGCGATTAAGTGCTCATGTAGCCTGAAGTGACCCTTTACCCTCAACCACTATCATTGTTAGGGTCGACCTAACGTTAGATATCTTCCTGATCTTACTGGAGATTATCTCCTTAAGGGTTTCTGTTGAGGGTGCTTTAATCTTTACGACTATGTCGTAGACGCCGTAGACTATGTACGCCTCAGATATCCCTTCTATCTTAAGCAGCTCGTTCATCACTTCCTCCTCAGCACCTATGTTCGTGTTTATCAGGACTATTGCCTCAGGCACTCGAACATCACCAAGAATTAAATAATGCCTGGAGAATATAAATCTATTGTTTATCGCCGCAGCACCTCTCTTTCTGTAGTGGTTTAAAGTCCATGACTTGTAAGTCGTTACGATCATGATGACGCCCACGCTTCAAGCCTAACATCACGTAGGTGGAGGTAATTAGCTGAGGGGAACCCAGCTTAAGAGAGCTCTTGCGTTTCGTAAGTAGGGAGGAGGGTGAGGTAGGTTGAGCGAGGACGTGAGCAAGCGTGGTAAGTAGCCCGCCGAGGATATACGTCATCAGGTTCGGGGGGGATGACCCCAAACTATCAACGGCGTTAAAGCTCGTTAGACTGGGATACGCTGTGAGGGCTCGGGTAAGCGACTTACCGACACATGCGGTGGTTCTCAATCCCTACGGTAGGACAGTCCTCTACCCCGGTGATTCGAGTTATATGGTGAAGAGCGGTTTAGCTGTTCTAGACACTTCGTGGAATACAGGCTTAGAGCTGCTTAAGGAGCTGGCTAGGAAGCGCAAGTATAAGCAGAGAGTTCTACCGGTCCTTAAGGCGGGGAACCCCGTGAACTTTGGCGTTTTAACGAAGCTGAGCAGTGTTGAGGCCTTAGCGGCGAGTCTATACATAACCGGGTTTAGAGATTACGCGTTTGAGATCTTGAGCAAGTTTAAATGGGGGTTCACGTTCTACGAACTCAATGAGGGGTACCTTAAGAGGTACTCGGCGGCAAGCTCGAGGGATGAGGTTCTGCGCATTCAGGATGAGATACTGAGGCTTCACGGTCTCTGACTCGTTCAGCGGCAGTCGCTTGCCTTGAATCATCGTTCAGGAGGACTACATAAATCGGCGAGACCTCCTCAACTAGTTAAAGAGCCGTTAAGTAGTTCCAGGAATCTCCTAAACTCACCCTTACGTAGTCGAGCCCCAGCGGCGTTCCTATGACCCCCACCACTACCCTCGACGAATCGGGTTATCTCCCTCAAGACCTTGTTGAGATCTAGCGTGTCCTTAACCCGCAGGCTCATAACCATGATATCCCCTCTAACCTCAACAGCGATTCCTACGCGAAGGTTTGAGACCCCTAGCGCGTATGTCGCGGCTACCCCTAAACTACCTGGGGGGTTAATCACGTACGCCACGTAACCCTCGGCGTTCAGGTTGTTCTTGACCCATAAATACAGGTCTTCGTTCTCCTTAGCTTGGGCGAGAGCTCTCCTAACAAGCTCTTCATGCGATGACGGCTTAAGATTCCTTGAGAGATGATCAACGACACTTCTTTTGAGGTCGTAGAGCTTCCTGGAACCCTCTAGCCCTTGCGAGAGTATACCAGCCTCAAAGAATATATGCCTCTTATCCCATCGTGACAGGGATTCCTTAACCCACTCAGTGATGTCGGCGTAATCAGCTATCGCCCCGTATAGGGCCACCCTATCGTAGTCCCTAGGTAGCCCGCTGCTAAACCTCTTGAACGTCAGCTCTGAAGTTGATGCCTCAGACGCGTAATCCGTGACCTTCTCGTCAAACCTTAACCCGGCAAGTGAGAGCCCTAACGGTGGTGGGTGGTGATCCACGTAAATCACGTACCCCTTATACCCCTCAAGATATTCAGCCAGCTTAGGAGCGCTTCTCTCATCTATCGCCACGTCTAGAATGACTAGATCACCTCTAGCGAACTCCATTAAGTCGTTCACCAGACCGACTGGATGTGTGAAGTAGGTCTCAATCTCGTCGTACAAACCCCTCAGAGCCGCCTTGACTATACTGGCGGAGCAGATACCGTCTGAATCGCCGTGTGCAAGTATCGTTAAGGTCTTGCCAGACGTCATGATCGGTCACGCTCAACGCTTTAAGCCCTGAATAACCATCGCAACTCACCTGCACACCATCTTAAATGCGGGAGGATCTACCCGGTCTGACTTGCATTTAGGACATCCACTAGGCTTCCCAGGTTCCCTCAACCCCATGAAGACGTGACCGCATACCCCGTGGACGGGCGGGATCGTGATGAGGATGTGGGAACCCCTGTAAGTCCTCCTCAAAGTCTTAACCACGTGTTTTAAGCGTTCACATACTTCATCGGCGGCGGTCCTCAAACAGGACTTAAGCGTTATGTCCTCAGCCGTCAGCGGACTCTCATCCCCGAGCAACAACTCAATGATTCTCTTTCTAGCAGTCGATTCATCCTCATCACCTCCCCGATCCGGGAACCTCCTCACCCTTCAAACCCCTACTCGTGAGCGGTGGTTCGTTTGCAAACCAGACCACTCTCTGCGGGAACGGGATCTGAATCCCATTCCTCTCCAGCTCGGTTTTGATTCTCCAGAGCAGCTCCATCTTGACTGAGTACCACTCTTGAGTTGGAGCCCACATACGCACGACTATATTGACTGAGCTGTCCCCTAGGCTGTCCACGAAGACCTGGGGTTCAGGCCTCTTAAGGACTAGTGGATGTTCTTCAATGATCTTCTTTATCACGTCTATCGCCCTCTCAGCGTCATCGCTGTACCTTATCCCGATCACGTACTCGAACCTCCTCGCTATGTGGGCTGTGTAGTTCGTTATGTTTGACGTGAACACGTTAGCGTTAGGGATCCTCACGAACAAGCCGTCGAAAGTCCTCATAATCGTTGAGAATATGTTCGTGTCTTCAACGATCCCCGTCACGTCTGCAACGCTTACCGCATCACCTATCTTCATAGGCCTCTCGATAGCTAGGAAGATGCCTGAGATCAGGTTAGCGACTATATTCTGGACGGCGAAGCCTATTATGATCCCGGCGATGCCGCCGGCTAGGAGGAGCCCTGAGAGGTTGATCCCTATTAGGGGGGTTAAGCCTAGGAAGACTATCGCAATTATCCCGTAGTACACGGTCTTAAGTATGATGTCAAGTTGCGCTTTCTTAACCTTATCTATGAGCGCTCTCTTCAACGTCAACGTGATTAACTTAGACGCGATGACCGTTACCGCCATAACTGCTGTGAAGAGCAGAACGCTCCCTACAGTCACTTCACCGTAGATAACCGTGTTAAGGATATCCATCATAAGCCCCACTCCATCACGAATTTATGTTTCGATATCGAGATCCTGCGGCTGGACCGCGCGTTCAGGGATTTACTCATGCCGTCCCTGAGGGGTTCGTCCGTGACGCTGGTTTCAGCTAGCGTGGAGGAGATCACGTTCATCTGAGCGGACGTCGACACGTACTCGCTATCGTAGTATATGTTCATATCCTCCGCGCTCAGCACGACGTTCGAGATAGCGACCCAGTTGTTCGATTTATTAGTGATTCTCAGCTTGAGCACGCCCTCCCTTAGAGGGTCTCTCATCGGGGGGTGATGGAAGACGTCGCTTAACCAGTACCTACACACAACGCCAGCCCTCGGGGTTCCATAGAGGGTGTACTTCGGCCTAACCAAGCTGAGGAGGTCGAGGACCTCAACATCTCTGCTGTCCGCCAGTAAGATGCCTATCTCAATAGGAAACGTCAAGTACATCTCAATCAATGTGTTAGGAGCTATCAAGACCGGCTTACTCAGCTCTATTAAGAGGAATGTGCTAACAGGCTTAGGAAGGTTGAGAGGCTCAACGGGATTCACGTAGACGTAACTCTCTTCAGAGGGGGCTACCACCTTCTCCACACTACCATCACCCTCACGCAGGTACTTAACCACCCCCTCCTTCCTGAAGGATATTTTAAAATCCCCTAGACCCAGCACCAAGTTCGAGAGCTTGAATCTCCCGTAACCTACGCCGGGGGACTCATACGAGTTGATCTCTTTGTACTCTCCCATTCAGACCCACACGTAATTATTATCTCTAGAGGGTAATAACAATCTGGTTTAGGTCCGTAGGCTGTTTTAAGGCTCTTCAGTCAGTTCCGAGTCTAGAACCCCTTTGTTTCTTCTCTATCCCACTTTTTCCCACAACTAAAACAGTTCAAACAATATTTGCGGTTAGGGTGTGAAGAGCGTTGGTGCTATATACCCTAGAACTAAAACTATCGCCGCGAATATTATCGATACTGCTATGAGTTGGTAGGGCGAGATGCTAACCCTGGCTTCAACCTCCTCAAAAAACCTAACCAACCCAGCCCCCGACATCATCGAGGTCCTTTTCTTTTTCTTACTGGACAAACCACACACCAACATCAAATTATTAAACCAAGATATAAACCTTAATGACGGTGAAGCAGATGACTCACCAGACAACATTGAAGGAGATCCAAGAGCTAATGAAGGAACATTACATGAGGAGAGACCGAGAAAGAGGAATCCATGCAACCTTCACCTGGCTAGTGGAGGAGATAGGCGAGCTCGCCGAGGCCATACTGACAGGAGACAAGAACGCACAGGAAGAAGAAATAGCGGACGTCCTGGCATGGCTCGCATCGCTAGCAAACCTCCTCTCAGTCGACCTAGAGAACGCATTCAAACAGAAATACCTCAACCCGCAACCACCGCACTGACCCCCCCACCCCTCTGTTTCCACTGGAAAAATAAGATTGAAATTTAAAATAAATTAAAATTAAAACCTGAAAGATCTTATTAATAACACAGTTATATATGCAAGGCTAAGCAAGCCTTTAGAATAGTTTTGTATAATGATCTTTATATATAGAT
>CALIKV010000026.1 GCA_938017505.1 uncultured Sulfolobales archaeon
TTAGGAGCGAGTGCGTTGATCTCCTCCCTGCTGAGCTTGTCCAGAGCACCGCACTCAACCACCTCCACATCACCAAGAACCCCCCTCACATCAGGAACAACATCCACCCTAGGAGACTGACCTATAGTAACTAACCCCACCCTCATCACGATTAACACCATAACTGTAATGAGTTAACACTAATAAATTGTAATTTCTTTACAATCCCTCACTGTGAACCTAGAATTGTGAAGCGAGCCCCTTCCCACGTTCAAGCGGCTTCTTCCTAGTAGTTATCACGATGTGTCTTATATTTAAACACAGGTTCGCATAGAAATTTGGAATTAAGACCGAAACAGAGAACACTTCAGCAACTCAAGCCTGAACGGCTGGTTCAGACCTATATAAACGGTAGGGTAGTATAGGTGGTAAAGATGATGTGTGGTGATGTGTAATAGCCGAGGGGATGAGTGGTCATTCGGGTCTGTGGAGGACTATGTACTCCCTAGCGGCTGCTTTGAACACTGCTGTTTGGGGTCTTTATTTCTCTTTTACGAGACTTTACATAAGCGTTGAACTTGAGGGGGGTATTCAAGCAGTTCTTTTTATCACCGGTCTTGAGTGGGGCTTCACTTTATTTGCTGTAGCGTCGGGCAGGCTGGCTAGCAGGGTCGGTGATAAAGGGCTTGTGTGTGTAGGGGCTATGGGGTTCCTCCCCTTCCTGATCGCCTTGGGTGTTAGGTCTCCGTTCACGTTAGCGGTGATTCTTAGCCTCTCTAGTTTCACGTGGGCTATCTCCTGGCCCTCCATACTCTCAGCAGTCTTCAGCGGTGTAGGAGTCAGCCCTGGCAGGGTCTACAGCTACTTCACGGTAGGCACTGGTGTTGGGTTCAGTGTTGGGTCAGCGTTCATGGGCCCCCTCTACACGCTCATAGGCCCTGAGGGCGTCTTCCTCGTAATAGCTATCATGTACGTCACTACGTACTTGATATTTGCGGTGTTCTTCCCTAGAGGGAGTGACGTCAGGGTTAGGAAGGACTATGGGTTGTTAAGCGGCTCGAGGGATGTGCTTCAGAGACTTATACCCGTGTTGGTAGCGCTCTCACTAACAGTACTCGCCAGGGAGATATTGTACGCTGTGGCTCCTTCTAAGTTAAGCTCAGAACTTGAGGAGGTGATGACCGCGTCCTCTGAGCTAGTTAAGTACACTGCGCTGCGTTCGGGGTGGCCTACGGGGGGATAACAGCGGTCCTATCGATACCGGCCAGGATCCTGGCAGGCAGACTGACAGATAGACATAACCCACTTAAGATATTCGTGTTCACGACAGTCGCCTACATGCTCCTCTACTGGTCCTTCGTCAAGTCTGAGGGGTGGATTTCAATAGCTCTATGGCAGGTATCTCTGTACCCCTTCCTAGACACGGCAGTGAACACGTACATAGCTAAACACGTTCCAGGAGAACTCATGACGTCAGGATTCGGGGCGGCGATAACCTCTAACGCCATAGGCGGGTTATTGATACTGCCGCTCCTAGCTAATCCGAACTTGGATACGGACTTCCTTGGGTACGCAGTCACAGCAGCCACGGTGCTCTCGACAACTTTGGTGTTAGCAAAACTAGGACTGGATCGCCCCCATGATCACCCCGTTAGAACACCCTAAGAACGCTACGCAACGTACATCCCAACCCAACTTAACGCTATCCTTAATGAAGACGCCCAAGACTCCGGCGGCTCCTCAAGACTTCTCACGTACTGAACCCTCTTAAGCCATCTCGCGTCCCCGCCTGACACTATCACCGGCACGTCGGCGTGGCGTAGTATTCCTTCATCCGCTTCGTTATCTCCCATCCCTATGATCGTTAACCTCTGTCCCGGCGTGTTCATATCTCTCAAGAACGTTGCAACTGCCTCCTCCTTACTGCCTTCCAGCAGGTGAACCGCTCTCCTAGTCTGGACTGGTTTCAACCCTGCTCCCTCAGCCGAATCAATGATTAAGTCCCGACATGACATGTCTTGAGTTATGAATGCGTCGCTGTAATGCCTAGCCTGAGAAGCCCTGACACTCTCTACCGGCAACCCAGTTAGCTGTGAGACTGCCCTCGAATCCGCGTTACTGAGCCTCACAGCCTTCCCAAAACACCTGGGATCCTCCTCAATCTGAGTCAGTAACGCCTTGTAATGATCTATCGGCTTACACAACTCGATCACGTCGTAAACCCCAACGGTCCTGGCGGGTCCTCCGGTCTTGAGGAGCCCCTTAACCGCATGCATAACGCAACCGCCTTCGGCGATTAACGCTATGAAGCTGTATCTCAATTCACTCATAAGCGCCTCAAGCTCCATGATGGTCTTGAAAGTCACCGGAACCACCTCAACGCCTAGGAATCTCAGCTTCTCAAGGAAGCGGCTCAGTCCTTCAGGCGCTTGAGGTCTTGTAAGCGGTAGCATAGTATCGTCTATATCAGTCAGAACTACGGCTCTACCGCTCAACCTAAAGTCCGTAGGCAACAGACACTTCACTCCTCGAGAGGATGTCATTAAGGAACTTCTTAGCGTTCATGTTCGGATACCCGTAGACCCTCGGTTTAACAGGTTCCTCCTCGTATGAGAGTTCCCTCAATAGCTTGAGTATGGAGGCCCTCACTTCCTGATCAGCCATTGAAGAGTGGTATATAGAGCCTAAGCTCTCCACAAGCATCTCAAGTATGTGGACCTCCCCCTTCTCAACGTGTAGGTGCGGGTTCCTAGACTCAACCTGAATAACGTCTATGTTATTTGGCAACGCCCTACATGCGTTCTCCTTCATCCTCACATAGCACGTATCGAGTATGTGGACTAGCTCGTGAGTCTCTACGGCATATCTTGAGGCGAAGTTAAGGATTTTAGCCAGTTCGATACTCATCGCGTGTTCACCGCTGTTGCTTGTTTTAATGATGTCAGTCTCGAACCTTCTCCCCCTGGAGAGGGCGTAATTAAACACGTTGCTAACCACGCCTGAGACACGGCCCCACCTACGTAGGAATAAATCACTACCGTACCACCCTTTAAAACCCCACGAGATCCTAACCATCTTGTAAGGCGATTTACTCATAGAGAGTGCCGTGTAGTATACGAGTGCGTATTCAAGGACCGCGCCTGGAATAAAGTTATCAGCGTCTATATAGCCAACATACTTAGAATTGAGGCCTTCAGCGGCTAGAGTTCCTAGGAGGAGGCCCTCACCTTTCCCATCCCTTACCACGCCTTCGGACTCATCAACCAACCCAGGGACACCGTCTTTAAGTAACTCGCTTACAACGGGGTCTTTCTGATGTATCACGACAACAGGTCTCCCGGAGAGCTGATGTATGTTCTTAGCCAAGTCGATCTCGCTGGAGTATATGTCGAGGGGACTCTGGGAAGAGTTAGAGATTATGATGACGGGCGAGTGGAGGGGTATTGCACGGAGAACGCCTTCAAGCACCAGAGGGTCCTCGTTCTTCACAGGAATAACTATTGACGTGGATTCAGCCGTCTTGAGTAAATCCTCGGAGGTTAAGTTGAAAACCCCATGCTTCCTTTCAAAATCAACCCCGTAAAGACACACAACCCTGGTTATGTCGTAAATCTTAACGGCACCATAGCTCTCAAACTTAAGCGGTGATCTAATCAGCATTAGCTCTCCTCCTCCTAATAATTAAGTAACTCAGACCTAATAATTTATGTGGAGCCGGGGGCGGGATTCGAACCCGCGAGATAACGGGTATCGACTCAAGAGACCACTGCAGCCCGTCGCCTTTGACCGCTCGGCCACCCCGGCTAATTAATATTAAGGTTAGAAAGTTTTAAATCTTAGCTACCGGTAGTAATGACCTGCGAGCTTCGTTAGGTTGAGTGCGTTGACTAGTTGAGGAAGTATTTTTAAGTTTTAAGCACTTTATTCTAGGTGATGGGTGTTTGGTGTTTAGGGTTCTATCTACTCTCGGGCTTACGATTTCATTTATCCTGAATAGGCTTCACACACATCCCTCAGGCTCAATGCGGGAATGCTGAATGAGTGACGCATGTAGAGGTGGGTTTGTTGCCATACGGTATTCGTTGCTTCGCTGAGGTTATTGGGAGGTTAAGGGAGGTAGGTCTTGAGGGGGTGGTCATAGGGAGTACAATCTATGCTCTGAGACTCGGATTAAAAGAATTCGAGGATGATGTAGATCTGTTCGCCACTAATTTCTCGCCAATTTCTGACGAAGATATGGTTTACGACGTAGCCGAGAGGGTTGGGTGTCAGGTTGGTAGTAGTGAGTGGGGAACCCCCAGGCTCGAGTGTTTTGTTAGAAGCGGGTGCGTAGTTCCTGTTGAGTTTCATGAAAACATATACGACTTCTACATCCCTCCCGAGATGATCGAGGGGGCTGAGGCTTTAGTAGTCGAGGGTGTTGAGGTTAAAGTGATTAGAGTTGAGGATTACATATTACTCAAGGCTAGGGCTGGCAGAGACCAGGACCTAGAAGATCTAGGCTACATCAGCGACCTGATCAGAACCGGCGAGTTAAAAATAGATTTCGAGTTGATTAAAAACAGGCTTAATCTCTTCGACGAGGATGACCGGAAACTAATCACGAGAAGGCTCACTAGCGTCAACATGAAGATCTAGGAAGCTTGGGGACCTTGTATTGACCCTCACCCCTCGTAGGGTGGGAGTTTTTGCAGGGAGGTTTAAAGGACACGCCTCCTGCTTAAGAGCCTAGCTATCGCATCTGATCTAAGTTGTTTTACCTACACCTCGTTTAGACCGAGCTCAAGGGTGGTTATGATTCTTACGTTTCCGCTTACATCCACTGCTCCAGAGCAGCTTCTGAGGCTCACGAATAGCAAGCTACGTCGTAACTGCACGACGGAGGCGTGAAGCGTGTAGAAATTTACTTCTTAATCCCTATTTTCCTTCTTTTAGGTCTTAAAGCCCTGCTCTTGCATCTCCTGCACTTAGTAGCACCGATCGGGTTTAGAGCCCCGCATCTCCTACACACGAGTTTATTAAGCACTCTGGCTTCAACGATCTTCATGGCTTCGGGGTCTGCTATCGGCATCCTGTCACCTTATAGAAATCTTGAGGGATTTAATAAGCGTTGCTACAAGGACATGGCTTGGATACGTGTAGAGTCACGGTTCCTAAGTAGACACGCCCTTTCGTTGCGTTGTTTTCCATGAGGTTTTGTACGTGTTGATGTCTTAAGGCTTATAGTTATTTCGAAGCTGCTCGATGAGGGCTCTCCACAAGATGCGGGGTTTGGGCGCTCCTGAACATCCCTAAACCCTATGAGAACCCGAGCGGGATGCGGGGAAGGGGATGAGGCGATGAAACCAACATAAGAACTGAACCCCTTAATAGCTCTAAGCGTTTCTTGATGTCAGTCGGATCTTATCTTGACTACATTACCCGTTATTTGTGTCAGTAGATCCTCAATGATCTCCCTTCTCCTGAAGGGTAGGTTCCTTAACTCAAACCTAGGAACTCTGACAACGTACTCAACACTGCCGTCAGGTAGCCACACAGTATTAACGCTGGTTATCCTGGCTGGGTAGACTATCTGCTTGACCACCTCCTTCATGTCTCTAGTGTTGATGATTACCCTAGTCCTCAAGCCGAGCTTCTCGTCCAACGACCGACCGAGCTTATTAAGCGATCTAGAGTCAGGGGAGTTCCCCCTAGGGTCCTGAAGGATAACTATTAGAGCACCCTCACCTACAATAGACCTCACGTACTCAAGATCCTTTAAGAATTTGAAGTCAGGCATCTCCTCAAGCTCCAGTAACTCCCTCATGACATCGACTTCATACTCGTTCACAGAACCACTCCTAACTAAGGATTGGCACCTGGGACACAGCACCCCTGTCTTCACACACAGCACGTCAAGAGGGATCCTCAACCTCTCTCAGCACTCCCCTACTCCTATCACTAATTCATTAATAAATCACTAGATCCCTTTTAAAAATTGAGGAATGACGTGGTTCTGAGCTTCGTAGTCCTTGGGATTCACTGGTCTTCTCCCCAGTTATGACGAACCTTCTACACCATTCATCCGAAGTTCGGGAAGGCTCTTTGAGGAACATCCACATCTGGAGCGCCTCCATCAACGCCTGCATTACATCCAACATCTATTTAAGTCTTTTCGCCCTGAAAAACTGTTGGGCGCGGTGTTGATGCGGGTGAGGGAGTTGATCAAAGCGGTTTCGTTCGACCTCTGGTTCACCTTAATTCACGAGGACCCCTTGGATACGATTCAATACACTTTAATGAGGGTTAAGGCTCTACGTGAATTCGTGAGCAGGTACTCGATTGTCTCTACAGAGGAGGTGATGAAGGTTTACGAGGTCTTTGAATCTGTGAGAGGGTTCATAGATCATCGATCACTGTCTAATATGATTGCCCTGGCCCTCGGTCTTCAATTAAGTTCTGAAGCCTTGGTCGAGTTAGGGAGGATCTACGATGAATCAACCAAGGAGTTCAGACCTAAGGTTAACGAGGAGGTCTACGAGGTCCTGCCTAGGATTAAAGTCGCAGGCCTGAAGATAGGGGTCGTCAGCAATACGTCCTTCTCTGAGGAGGGTGTGAGAGCCATGCTCGAGAACGTAGGACTCTTGAAGTACGTCGACGCAGTGGTCTCGTCCTCAAGCATCGGCTTTAATAAGCCACATCCTAAGATCTACTCTCACTTAGTAAGTAGGTTGGCTTTAGAGCCTGATGAGGTTCTTCACGTAGGGGATTCGTGCGTTAACGACGTACTAGGCGCTTTAAACGCTGGTTTGAAAGCAGCTCTTTACGTGGGCCTCAGGAGAGATAGGAATTTAAGCGTTTGTCTTAAGCTCGGCATCCCGTTGTTGAGTAGGTTGAGTGAGTTGCTTGAGGGGTTTAATAGTTCGTGAGTTAATCGGTGTCTTGGGTATGAGTAGGTGAGGTGTTCCTCCTGCGATACGCGTGACGCAGTAGTTATGCAGAGGCATAGTGGAAGGCTGTTGTGTAGAGACTGCTTCTTAAATGATGTCATGGACCGGGTTAGGAGCGAGGTCAAGAGGTTCAGCATGTTCTCAAGCAACGATCGCTTAATGATAGCGGCGTCAGGTGGTAAGGACAGTTACGTGCTCCTGGACATAGTCCTGAAGCTCCATGATCCATCTAAAGTAGGCGTCGTGTCTATCGTTGAGGGCATAGAGGGCTATAACAGGGCTGAGGACCTGATGAAGGTCAGGACGCTGGCTCACGCCGCTGGCGTCGATTTAATCGTTTTAAGCCTTAAGGACTACGTCGGACTCAGCCTCACTGAGTTGGTTGACCTGAGTTTCGTTAACGGCGTCAACTTAAGCCCCTGCACGTTCTGCGGGGTCTTAAGGAGGAAGGCCATAAACGAGATCGCGAGGGATTTAGGCTTCACAAGAGTGCTCACGGCCCACAACCTGGATGACGAGGCACAGACAGCCGTCCTTAACATACTTAGAGGTGATTTATTCAGGCTCGTGCAGACGCTCCCCAACGGGCCTATGCTCAGCGATTTATTCGTTCGTAAGGTGAAGCCTTTGAGGAGAGTATATGAGGAGGAGGTTGCAGTTTATGCGTACCTCATAGGTTACGAGTTCCAGACTAGTGACTGCCCCTACCTCAGGTACTACCCGTCCCTCAGGGCTAGGGTCAGGGAGTTCCTCTACAGGCTGGAGAGGGAGAGACCTGGAGTCCTGCTCAAGTTGATGGATAGGATAGACGCGTTGATGAGCTCCTACGTGCACGTGTATAGTGATTACCCGCAATTACCTAGATGCGCTAAATGTGGGGAGCCGACAGCTTACGGGAGGGAGTACTGCATGGCGTGCGAGCTACTTACCGCGGTCGGGGTTAAGGATCCCAAGTACTCTAGAGGCAACTATTTAAGGCTGTAGGCAGGAGTAACGCGGGTGTCGGTGATTGGGAACCCCTGTCCACTTAAGGGTGCGTAAGGGGGACGTGGCTGAGAGGATTATAATGGCCGGGGATCCAGCCAGGGTCAGGCAGGTCTCCCAGATGTTGGAGGACCCGAGGATCATTAACGAGAATAGGGGGTTGTTATCGTACACGGGAACGTATAGAGGCACTCCAGTAACCGTAGCCACACACGGGCTCGGAACCCCGTCAGCGCTCATAGTCATGGAGGAGCTCATCATGAGTGGGGGCAAGTACTTCATCAGGCTTGGCACCGCAGGAGCCATGGTTAAAGACTTAAGGATAGGTGATTTAGTGATACCTACGGGGGCTGCATATTACCCGGGCGGTGCCTATCGTCAATACAACAAGGAGGATGTGTGTGGTCCCTCGTCACCGGACTTCAGCCTGCTTAAAAACGTCGTTGAAGCCGCTGGCCGGGTTAACGTTAAGTACTTCCTGGGTCCCGTGTTGAGCAGTGACGCTTTCTACGCTGAGGATCCGGACTTCGTCAGGAGGTGGTCGTCAAGAGGGATCATAGCTGTTGAAATGGAGTGCGCTGGGATCTTCAACTTATCCCTGATGCGTGGTGTTAAGGCGGCCGGCATTCTCATTATCGGAAACTCCCTACTAGAGGATCTAGGGTACGCGACAGCTGAAGAACTTAAACACTATGTCGAGAAGGCTGCGAGAGTCGCTCTAGACGCCTTAGTTAAGACTGGCCTCGATACCTAGGTCTGACTTCCTTGACGTTGATTTAAATAGCTGGCTGGACCTAATTTACTTGGTTAAGTGAAAGTATGAATGAGCTTCGAGAGTTAATTGAAAGTGAAATTAGAAGACCCTCCGTGTTCACAGACGAATCAGCTCTATACCCTGAGTACATACCCCCTACGATAAGGCATAGGGATAAACAGCTAAAGCAGTTGGTCAGGATCTTTAAGCCCGTCATCCTTGAGCCCGGATCAACCTGCATTAAGGCCCTCCTAGCAGGACCTGTAGGTACTGGGAAGACCGTGACAGCTTTCGTGTTCGGTCGTGAGATAGTCGGGGTTGCTGAGAGGAGGGGGATTAACCTGAGATACGTTCACGTGAACTGCTCTAGGTCTAGGAACTTAGTCGGCATCATCAGGGAGGCTAAGGAGATCCTCAGGCTACACATACCTGACAGAGGGCTCTCTTCAAATGAGTTACTTTCAGCGTTCCTGAAGTTGCTGAGTAGAGAGAACCTCCACGTGATACTGACCCTCGACGAGTTCGATTACTTCCTGAACGTAGCTCCGCCGGAGGACCGATACTCGATCCTTAGACTCTACGATATATTCCAGGATAATGTGAGGAGGGTCAACATGCTGTTCGTGGCCAGAGGCTCGCCAGCCGGCGTGTGGTCGAGAGTAGACACTATGACTGGGAGCTACTTAATGAAGAATCTCATACCTTTCGAGCCATATAAGACTGTGGAGCTCCACACGATACTTAAAGACCGGGTGGAGAAGGCTTTCCACCAGGGAGTGGTTGGTGACGAGGTCGTCGACTACATATCTAAGATTAGCGGCTACGATACAGGCGGTGACGGGAACGCCAGGAAGGCTTTAGCCATCCTACACGCCGCGGGGAAGCTGGCTGATAAAGACCTCCTTGACGGTAAAGCAAGCAGGGTGACCATAGATCACGTGAGGCAGGTGGTTAGTCACGAGTACCCGGCGCTTGTGGACCTCCTTGACATGATAAACTACCTCGGGCTTCACGAGATCTTAGTTCTAAGAGCAATTATTCAAGCGCTTAAGGAGACCGGCCTGGACTACATTCCCATGAGCGTGGTTGAGTCAACGTATAGGAGGATCTGTAACGAAATCGGTGAGGAGCCTAGGAAGCACACGCAACTCTACATTTACGTAATGGATCTGAAGAAGAGGGGGTTAGTGTTGACTAAGAGCTCTCTGAAGGGCAGGAGGGGGAGGAGCACGTACGTGGGCTTTGGGATGGCCCCCCTTGACGTAGTCCTTCAGAAGCTTGAGACGGTGATTAACCAGGTGAGAATATCCTGACGAGCAACTCCCTTGAGGATATCTTTTCAAGTAGAGCCAGGGTTAAGATAGTTAGAGTTGTTTTCTCGAGGGGTGAGGCAAACTTGAATCAGATAATTAGGGAGACTAGACTTAACCACAGATCAGTGAGTAGTCACTTGAAGTACCTAGTCAATGCGGGTTTGGTTGAAGAGATAAGGGTTGGCCGACTCAGGTTATTCAGGCCTAACTGGCTCAACCCGAAGGCGAGGAGGCTTGAGGAACTACTCACCCTCTTCTAACGAGTTCAGCTCTTACGCAAGTTGATTCCATCACCTCACCCACTCTCCAGCGGCAATTGCCAAGTACGTAATACACGTAGGGAAAACCCGGTAGGCGTCTCAGCAGTTCCCTCCATGCTTTCACCTTTATGGTTGGTGCCTCAACTGGAGTGAATTTTATAATTCCGCAAAGCAATTATTTCTGGTGTTCGGATTGAGTTTCACATCTCCAGACGCCAGGATATGGACCTACGTCATAGAGGCTGTGGGGAAGTTTGCCGAGTCAGGGGTGTTCATCCTTAAGCCGGAGGCGATGCACGTGAAGGCGATAGACCCCTCGAGGACTGCCATGATAGAGTTCATAATACCTAAGGAGGCTTTCGAGGAGTACGTAGTCAGTGATGTGAAGACCGTCTACTTGAGTATTGAAGAGTTGAGCAGAGTGCTGGGGAGCGCTGAGAGCAACGATAAGCTCCGTCTGACGTTCTCGGAGGGCAGTGTGAGCGTGGACTTCAGCGACGGTGTAATCACCAGGATCTTTAAGATCCCTCTCTACGCTGAAGCAGCTCATGAGGAGATCCCAGAGCTTGAGTTGCAGTACGTTAACGAGTACGTGGTGAGCGGGGACGTGCTCTACGACGCCTTGGCGAGTGTTGAGAGGTTCGGCGACGTCCTGAGGCTCAGTGGTGACGAGTCTGCCTTAACGCTTAGGTCTGTAGGGGATTTGGGCGAGGCTGAGGTCGTGCTGAGCGTTGAGAAAGGCACCTTGAAAGACGCCAGGGTCGGGAACCCCGGCTTCGAGGTCTCCTTCAGCCTCGATTACGTCACGTACTTGAAGAAACCGATCAAAGCCGGTGAGGAGGTCGTTATTAGGGCCGACAACGACCTGCCACTGTACCTTGAGCTAAGGTTCGCTTCAGGCAGTAAGTTGAACTATTATGTCGCGCCGAGAACGGAGTGAGAGGGTTAGACACGCATGCCTTAAGAGACTTCTTAGGGAGTACTATGCGTCCCTCACCGAGATCCCATTGCCTGACGACTTGATACTGAGGGAGTTCGCCTTCCAGACGTTAAGCGGTAACTTCGTCAGGCATCTATCTTTCCAGAGTGTCGCTGAGCTCGGGGAGTTCATAGTTAAGGAGGCCCCCAGGAACTCCTACTACTCGACCGCCCTCTACAGCGACCCGGCGGCTCAAAGAATAGAGGATAAAGGCCTGATATTCTCTGAGTTACTCTTCGACATAGACGCCGACCACCTGCCCGACTGCAGTGCCTCCGAGTATCCGCTTGAGTCCGGGATTACCCTGTCCGCAATCAGTGAGAGATGTATTGAGGCTGGTAAGCAGGAGCAGCTTAAGTTGCTTGACGTTCTAACCAGCTTCCTAGGCTTCAGCAGTAACGAGATAACGATGTACTTCACCGGGCATAGGGGATTCCACACAGTCGTTAGAGCTAGGGATGAGGAGTGGCTTAAGCTGACCTCCAAGCAGAGGAGGGAGTTGGTTGACTTCATCAAGTTAAAGAGCTCTGAGAGGATCTTGTCGAGAGTGAGAGGGAGGTCCCTGAAGTTCACTGCGCTATACTCCAGGATCAGGAAATTCATGGACATCGACCCAACGCTGAGTCTGGAAGAGGCGCTCGCAAGCGCTAGAGTTGAGATCGACGAGTTAGTGACTCCAGACCTCACCAAACTCGTCAGGATAATTAAAACGCTTAACGGGAAGACCGGGTTTGTTGTGACTCCCGTGTTAAGTGAGTCAAGCCTGATGGACTTCACCTTGACACCTGCTCTATCGCCGTTCAAGGGTGACGTGGAAGTGAAGTACCTTCACTCGTCACAGGAGCCTGTAAGCCTGTTTGGGGAGACCGTCAGACCCATTAAGGGCAGGAGGGCGATCATCCCTAAGTGGATTGCCATCTACCTAGCGTTGAACGACGTGGCGGAGATACTCTGTTAACTCATATTTAACTCCCGTGACAGTATCTATGACGGTGCTTACTGGGTGTTAAGAGACCTACTCAAGAGCGAGTTAAGCGAGTTGAGGCTCGCTAAACTCAGTAAGGAGGTTGTTGAGGGGATTGTGAGGGAGGTCACGTCATTTATTGATTGGTGCTCAAGCAACCTGCTGATTGACGTATGTCTTAAGGAGGTTGGGATGGTCAGCGATGTAGCTGAGAAGCTGGCTATCGTCAGGCTGAGTAAGGTTATAGAGCTGGACCCGGCCTCCATAGAGCTCGCCAACGTTGACGGAGGTTTATTCGGTAAGGTCCTAACCATGGTTAGGAAGTACGAGAGGCTGGCCTTGATGGGTTTAGTGGACGCCGAGGACTACGTGCCGGTGGTTGTAACCTCAGACGCCCTGACCCTCAACAATCATCACTTCACAAAAGGTTCTGTAACGACTCTTAAGTGCGACCTGGCGTTGCTCATGGAGGCCGCCGGCTTGGTCAGGGTAGTCGAGGCTCGACCACCCATCTCCGGAGTTAGGAACACCACACCATCACGTAAGACGTGATTCAAGCTACTCACGCCAACAAGATATAAGGAGTAGCCCGCCCTCCTGCTCACCCTATCTTCAACGACTCTTAAAGGTGGGGATAGCCCCCTTCACTTAACTTGATGCTTGACGACCTTCACACCTTCAACTAGCTCACTAGTTCTGCCAAGGAAGGTTACAGTTCCTTATACGCGAGCAACGTGTGATTAGGGTGGAGAATGGGTTTGCTGTTGTTGTCTTTTTGTATTTTATATTACTAAAAGCTTATTAACTCTGTAACACTGTAATATTTGTGACGAACATGAGTAAGGAGTTTAGGAAGGAGTTGGAGGGGTTTGTTGACGAGGTTAAGTCCCAGGTGGACGTCCTTGCCGAGAGAGTTGAGGAGTTGTGTAATAGGAGTGACTACTATAGAGCGTATAGACTATGGTCTGAGGGGATCACTAAAGTGCTTAGGGGTGTGAGGGAGTCTTTAGGGAGGTTGAGTGACTTAGCTAGGGAGTCTAGGCTGAGTGAGGATGATGTTAAGGACTCTATCGGGTACCTCAGGGAGAAGCTTGAGGAGGTCCTGGAGAGGGTGGATGAAGTGAATGAGAGGCTTAGAGGGTATAGGAGGAAGGGATTCGAGGTTTACGTGGGCTTCGCACCTCGCAAGGTACTACACAACGTCTTCAAGGACATCGAAGTCTCTATGGAGGGGATTAGAGAGGGTGTGGAGAGGGCTCTAGAGTCGCTGGAGGAGACTCTTTCCACGACCTTCGGCAAGCCGAGTCAGGTGGTTTCAGTCAGAATAAGAGAGGACGACCTGGAAGTCATCGACCGACTGGTTGAGGCAGGGATATTTAGAAGCAGGAGTGAGGCAGTAGCGTACTTCGCAAGGAAAGGGGTTGAGACAAGCAATGAGTGGATCAACAAAGCAATGGAGCAAGCTAAGAAGATCAAGGAACTACAAGACTCAATAAGAAGAGAGCTGAAAGAACACGAAGAGGAGGAACCCGAGGAATAGGGAATCCAGCAAAAACCTAAAATACCTTTGAGACCTATTATTAGTGGGGCCGCCGTAGCTCAGCCTGGTGGAGCACCGGCCTCGTAAGCCGGGGGTCGCGGGTTCAAACCCCGCCGGCGGCTCCACTGTATTATTGATCAAGAAGCACGTCCTTCAAGAGCCTACTGAAGGAGTTCGTCGAACGTGAGGATCGTTAGGTCAGCTGGTTTCTTAGTTATCGCGGCTACTCTGTGACACAGCACCAGCTTCACGTTCTTCACCGCTACAGCATCAATCAGCCTTGGTGTTGCTATACCATCCATCGCTATGGCGTTCACGGGTTTATCGGTCGTGAGGATGTAGTCCACCAGGTCCTTGACAGGAACTCGATCAAGCTCGTTCCAGCTCTCGTCGTATATCACAGCCTCTAGAGTGCCTCTGAGACTACTTATGTTCTCCAGGGCCTTGCTCGGGATCATGTACGTCTCCAGGACCTCCGCCTTAGGGATGGCCTCAGCTTCAGGTATTTGTACAGCTACCTCAGGACCCTCGGCCTTGACGGAAGGTGCCTCAGCGGTTAACGACTGTAGGAACGTCTGTATCGGGACCGCGTTCTTTAATGCTTTCTGGATCTCCTTCCCCGTCAGCTCCTCAACCTCACGGCCTATCGGGGCTCTAGCGACAAGGTCTATCTTCACGTTACTGGTCAGGTTCTTAGCTATCATAGACCCTACCCGATCACCGTCCACGAAAAGTATTACCTTCTTCTTCCCTTGAGCGAGTTCGACGAGGGTTTTAGGCACCTCGCCTTTAGCACCCCCAACCGCCACGACGTTCCTATACCCGTACTTAAGGAGGTTTATGACGTCCGCCCTCCCCTCGACTATTACGAGGGTCTCGGAAGTCTCGACCTCCGGCCCTGCAGGCAACCTGTCAGGGCCGTACTCAATAAGTTCACCTATCTTGACAGCCTCACTCACCTCGGCCAGGACTTCCTTGACGTCCACAGCCCTCTCCTGGAGCAAGTCCCTTAGTATCTCCTTAGCCCTCTCCACCACCTTCTTCAACTTCTCCTGCCTCAAGTCAATTACTTCAACCACCTTGACCTTAGTCGCGTAAGGACCAACTTTGTCAACAGTCTCCACCAGAGCCGCTAGTAGGGCCGTCTCAACCTTATCCAGGTTCGAAGGTATGATGAGCTCCCCGACCGTCTTCCCGTTGGTTTGCCTTATCTCTACCGAGATCCTGCCTATCCTCCCCTTATCCTGCAACTCCCTTAAGTCGTACTCAGGGCTGAAAAGCCCCTCCGTCTGACCGAAGATAGCGCCTATTATGTCTGGCTTCTCGACAACACCGGCTATCTCAACCTTCGCCCTTACCACGTACTTCATCCACACACCACCTACGGTAAGCATCCTAAACATAATACACTAACATCTATAATAAGCACGAATCAAATTTACTTAATGGGCATATCCGGCGTGTGTGAAGACCTCGACTACATGGAGAGAACGCACGTGGTACGTGTATGTAGGGAGAGATGTACCGAGCTCCCGTTTAAGACGCGAGAGGAGTTCGTAGATTGCGTGGACTCCTGCGTCAAGGAGTTGACAAGGCTCACTCATCGTTAATAAAACCCTGAGCACTTTAACACAATGGTATGCGTGTCAAGCCGACTGCCTTAGCCAGGGCTGTAGAGCTTCGGGGTTCAGGTTCCATAGTGGTTGATATCACAGATACCAACCACTAGACCGTTGAGACTCATGAAGCTCAACCTTCTCTCGGAGCCTCACCCTCTTTATCACGCCGTGTAGAGGGTGCTCGACCCCTGAGGAAAGCCGCACATCTTAAGGCGGATGTCTACGGCGCTGCACGGTTGTCTGGCCATAGCGCTGGAGAACTAATATCGGTAGACGTAAACCCGCGTGAGACAGCCTCCCTGAAGGACGAGTGTTGTGACTTATTATATGTATATTACCAGGACTTAATTAATTTGGAGGTGCAAGTTGAAGGTAGCTATAATCGCCGGTGGGTTGGCTAAGAGGTTAAGACCCATAACGGAGGAGATCCCGAAGTCGCTGGTCGAAGTCGCTGGGAAGCCTGTGATCGAGTGGCAGTTACGCTGGCTTAGGGCTAACGACGTGGACTCTGCAGTCATCCTAGCTGGCTACAGGTATGAGAAACTGATCGAGTTCCTGGGCTCCGGGAGGAGGTTTGGGATGAGCGTGACTTACGTAGTCGAGGAAACACCCCTCGGGACAGGTGGTGCGATAAAGAACGCGGAGCCCTACCTAAGCAACGAAGTCTTCATAGCGGTCAACGGAGACGTCATAACAGACATTCCATTGAGCAAGTTGGTTGAGGTCGTGAGAGGCGATGAAACCGCCATGGCCGCGATAGCTTTAGTCCCTCTTAAATCACCTTATGGTGTCGTCAAGACGACGCGGGACGGCAGGGTTGAAAGCTTCGTTGAGAAACCAAGTATAGAGGAGTACTTAATCAATGCCGGGATATATGCGATGAAGGACGGGATATTTCAGTACCTCCCTGAGGTAGGGGATATAGAGAGGACGACGTTCCCGCGGCTCGCCACGGAGGGCAGGCTACATGGGGTTAAGTTCACCAGCAACTACTGGAAGTCTATAGACACGATCAAAGATGTTGAGGAGGCTACGAACGACATAAACACAGGGAAGCTTAGGATTTCTTAAAGTGAAAACGGTCTTCAGTCTAAAGAGTTTAGGGATGTCATCAGGTAATGTTTTCACGATCTTCAAGAAGACCTCTCAAGGGCTTTTATTTCATCGTAGAACTCTTTTAAGACCTCGTGGGATTTCTCAAGCCCTGCCTCGATGAGGTCTATCTTCTCCTGAAGCTTCCTAGTTCTTTCCTCGTTAACTAGGTCGCTAAACCTCTCGTAGAGGTACTTGTAGACCTCCTTACCCCTAGTTGTGGCCACCAGCTTACCCTTACCGACCTCAATGACGTAACCCCTCCTTCTGAGCGTGTCTAGGATCTTGGCATACGTGGAGGGCCTTCCAATTCCCTTACTCTTCATTAACTCGACTAAGTCGCTGTACGTGTATAGAGGGTACTCCGGCACGACCCTGGACTCCACGAGAGATACCTCATACTCACCCTCACAAGCTTTAGCGATGCTCACGGTGTTAATGACCCTGTTCACTTTACTGAACCCCTCCTCAATTACGTTAGTTACGAACGTGAACTCCTTCCTGAATCCCTCGAACTCCAGCGTGAACGAGACCCTCTCGATCTTGGAGGAAGTCATCTGACTCATTATAAACCTCTTGAAGATTAAGTCGTAGAGCGTGTAATCCTCAGCCCTGAGGGGTACAGCTAACGAGAGCAGGCCGGCAGCCCTTAAAGCCCTCACTTGCCTTGAGTCAAGAGGCCTTGTAGGCCTTATACACTCATGCGCGCCTGGCCTTTCCCACTTCCTGCCCTGGAACAGCTCATCGCCGAAGACCCTAGATATGTAGTCCTTAGCGATCGATATCCCTAGAGAGCTCACCGTAGTACTGTCTGTCCTGTGGTAAGTTATCAAGCCAGCCTCGAAGAGTCTTTGAGCGGCCTCCATCACCCTCTCCGTGGAGGTTCTGAGAACTCTTGACGCGTCTGAGAGCATTGTGTCCGTTGTGTAGGGTGGCGGCGGGTTGACCTCGACGACCTCTCTCCTGAAGTCCTTTAGAACAACCTTACCGACCTCCTTAATCCTCTTGGCCAGGTTTCTGGGGGCCTTGAAGATGAGAGGCGCTTCAAAGTCCTTAAGTCTTAAGGTTATTAAATCAGCCCTTAGCCTATGCCTACTCGTGCGGTCAACGACCCACCCGAGCACAGGCGTCTGAACCCTGCCCGCCGACAGGAAGTTCAGCTTAAACCTCCGCCACAGTATCGGGCTTAACGTGAAGCCTATCCATCTATCCTCAATCCTCCTCACTATCTGAGCCTCAACCATGTTCGTGTTAAGCCCTGAGGGATTTTTTAAAGCGCTGGAGAGGCCTCTGCGAGTCACTTCATGGAACCTGACGCGGTACACGTTACTGTTGAAGGGCTTCAGCAAGAGCGTCACGTCCCAC
The DNA here is from genome assembly GCA_938017505.1 of uncultured Sulfolobales archaeon. Classification (GTDB taxonomy): domain Archaea; phylum Thermoproteota; class Thermoprotei_A; order Sulfolobales; family NBVN01; genus Zestomicrobium. Next base: position 17,779 of record CALIKV010000026.1, read on the forward strand.
GCTATCTTCTCTCCCTCAGCATCCGGATCTGTTCCGACGAACACCTCATCAACTTGAGCGGCTAGATGCCTCAAGGCCTCTATGACGGGTCTGCTCTCTACGAAGACCCTGCCACCACATGAAGCGCATGTGTTGTCGTCCTCAGGGACGTCCCTCCCACACTTAATACACTTCCTTATAGGCTTGTAGATAGGTGTGAAGGACGATCCCCTGACCTTAACGCCGAAGAGACCGGAGTCCGTAACTAAATCGAGGATATGGCCTCCTGTCGCGCTGATTATCATCAATCTGTTCTCCGTGAGCACCTCGAAGGTCTGGAGATTGCCTACGGACCTCCTCGTCGGCCTGCCGAAGAGCCTAGCTATGGTCCTGGCTTTATTAGGCGACTCAACAATGAATAGAGTTGTCCTCATGAGCTCCCTCTCCTTAATCTTTAACCTACCCTCTAGAGCAAGCCTAACTCTCCTCCTGTCCCTGTCGACCTCCCTCAACACCCCCTTAACAAGTCCATCCTCGTACTCCCTGAACTCAACGGACTCCAGCAACCACTTAAGATCCCTCAACAACGCGTTAAACGCCTTCTCCTCGTCAATTATCAACACGCTTAAGCCCTTGGTCAGGCCGCCTACATAGAGTCTAGAAGTCCTGCCGCTTGCCTGAACGTACGCCACTGCATCAGGTATTATGAAGAAGTACTCCCCCTCCCTACCACCGAATGTGATGGTCTTGCTCTTTGACAACCTCTCCACAACGTCAGGGTCTCTGAGGAGCTTGTTCATGAACGCTAGAGACTCGCTAGCCACCCTCCTGACGAACTCCTGATACCCGGTGAGCTCTCTGCCGTTTCTAAGGGCCTCACGCACGGCCTCCAGAGTATCCCGGCCGGTCAGCCTTATCTTCATCAACCCTCCTAAAACCCTATCGAACTCCTCAGGGTACTTACTGTAGACAGAGTCCCTGACCTCGTTGAGGAGCATCAGCCACCTGCCGGGTTGGAAATCCTCGACGCTAATCCTTAACCTGAACTTGGGAACCCCTGCGAACACGGCGTACCTGACCCTCCCTGGCAGGTCTATGCCCCTAGTCAACGGACTCCTGTATGAAGCTATACCAACCAACGCGTCAAGTTCCCCGAGCACGAATCTTTCGAAGACCCTCTTCCTCGCTCCCAAGTAGGCCTCCACGTTGAGGCCCTTCCCCTTAAGGAACTCTGCCAACCTCCTGACATACTCAACCCCCTTATCCATCGGCACGTATATCAGGCCGCCACCCCCTAGTCTCTCAACAACCCTAGCTACGACCTCCTCCATCAAGCCCTGCGTAGGCCTCACATAAGTGTCAACTATGTTCCTCCCGACCTCCACCTTACCCCCCACACTGAAGCCGTAGAGGGTGTTAAGCATCCTAACCCTCTTCGTCCTCCTGGCGGTCTGCGTGGCTCCACTAACCACCACCATACCCTTAACCACGTCCCTGAGTTTAGTCCTCAGCCTGAGGGCCTCGTTCACCAACCTCCTGGCCTCCTCAGGGTTCTCGGCGGCTAGCTTCCTGGCCCTGCCCTCCAGCTCCTCTATCTCCTCAACAAGCTTCTCGTCGTCTTCAGTGACTCCAAGCATCCTCAACACGGCCTCAACGCTTTTACTCCTCCTGAGGAAGCTGTCGACGTCATCCACGAACACTATGTCGACTAGGCGCTGGAGCTCCGGCCTCTTCATCAGGGAGAGGGGAGTGGTCACGATTATTGAGGCCTCGTCGACCTTGCTAAGGACCTCCTTTCTGGACCTCTCGCTCAGGAGGCTGTGGTATGCCGTGACTCTCACGTCCTGCAGACCTAGCTTCTCACGTAGATCCAGGATCTTCTCGCTGACTTGGCTGGCTAACAAGCTCGTGGGGACCAGAATCAACGACTTCCTCCCGTCACATGCCGCGTGAAGAGCTAGCACGATCTGCATAGTGGTCTTACCGCTCCCCGTGGGGGCAACCATCGCGAAGCTCTCGTTATTGAAGAATCTCCGGGCCCATAACCTCTGAAGGCCCCACATCCTAGAGCCAATGACCTTTAGGAAGGTCTCGTCTATCTCCCTAACCCTCTTTTCAACGCTCCAAACAACGCGTAGGCGGCCGTCCCTCAAACCCTCTAGACTAGCTCCCTGTGGTAGGCATACTTTACAAGGCAAGCCCCTCACCAGTCTATCAGAAGTCGCATCACCGTCGCAGTTAGGGCACAATCCCCTGAATAAAGCCCTCACGACCATGTTTAATACCTGGGCGTTCACTCCAAGATACTACTAAGGCAGGTTAGTCTTTAAAAACACGTTAGCTTAGATACGCAAGCGATCGCGGGTTTAGCGCGTTGCGTAGGCGGGCCTCGCTCCCGGACAGCCTCGACCTGCAGGGTCGTTCCTCAGTGAATGAGAACTAATCTAGCGTTCCTGCTGGTCGCTGGTTTCAGCCTCTGGTTGGTCTTGACCCTCCCCTCCGTAGTGCTTAAGCCTCCTGAGGACTTCCTCATCACCTCGTTTATGTACTCTATTACTGCCTCCCTCACGAAGTCACTCTTAGTGGGGTATCCTAGGTCGTGATACGCCATCTCAAGCAACTCATTGACTTTACTCGGCACCCTCAGGGTGAGTGTGCGCGTCTTCCTCATGTCAAGCTCCATAACGAACACTAGCATCACCACATATATTACATAACAGCTTCATATAAAGGACTGCGTGTAGTGTGGGTTAACTACTAGATAGTGCAGTACGTTGAAGAGTGAATAATACCGAGGACTTTTTCATTATCTAACAGACTCGGTATTATTAGAGATACAGGTATTACTCCTAATGCGATTCAGCAGGTGCTACTGGCGGCTCTTTACTTACCCCCGACCTTCTTCCTACAGGACTCAACTAACACGGAGGCGTAGTTAATCAGGTTAAGGATCTCTGAGGTTAAGGCCTTCAGCACTGCCGAGCTCTCAAGGATGTCGTCCTTCACTCCGAGTCTCAGCACTGTTGAACGGCCTCTATACCTGATCTCCAGCTCGCTCACTCCCAGCGACACTGTGAGGTGCTTACCGCTTAACGCGATCCTGCTGTCCCTCCCGCTAAACGATATAGTCGTGAGAGGGGATCTGTGGATTAACGCCGTTACATCATCGTTGCTGACGTACGTTAAGCCCTCACAAGCCCTCCCTACCTTAACCCCGGAGGACCTCACCACGTCCTCCAAGGAAGACAGGGCTGTCGCGATTGACTCGAGCTTAGCGAGCATCTCACCTATCAAAGTAGCCGCGACCGCTCTACCGCCTTTAAACTCTGAAGCCTCCCTGGAGATCATCTCCCTGTACGTCCTCAGAGCGTCCTCAACCAAGCCTGGGGAATCCCTGAACATGCCCAACACCACTAAAACATGTGGGGAAGTTTTTAAAGCTTTACAGCCGAGAGCCCATGAGCTTAGGCCACACGCCCTTGGATGACGATGTATTAGACGTGATTTAGCGTAGACTCAGAGCAGGGAACCTTGCTTAAGTTTGAGACGTGTGAGTCACTAAGTATTTCCTGAAGCTCTGCAGGTCTCTCACCCCGTGTAAACTGCCGCACGGATTACACACGCGGATCCCAGGCTCTAGCTCCAGCGAGCACTCTCTGCATACAGGCTTACCGCAGATGATGCACGAGGTAACTGAGAGTCTAGCGTTGCACACCCGGCACATGAGGTCAATGCAGGCCGCACACACGCCATCCTCGCTAATGTGGTCCTCGCACACCGCCCTACCGCATATCCTACACCTACTGACCGCCGGCTTCCTCTCACACACCTCGCAGAGAACCTGCATGATAACCACTTACGAACTTAGTTAACGCAGGACTTAAATAGGTTTAGGCGTTGAGACCTTCCTGGACAGCACCGCTAGAGTGATTATCAGAACAACCAAGACCAGTAACGAGATCATAGCCAGTTCCTCAGCGCTCAGTAGGGTGCCGGTCGTGACGCTCCCCCCAGGAGGGGTTGTCACGGTATGCGTTGATGTGAGCGTAGGCGTGGTCACCGAGGTTACAGGGCTTGAAGTCGGGGTCGTCGCAGGCGTTGACGTGGGTGTGGCCGTCTCGTTGATGGGTTGGATCGAGCTCAGCATCTCCTCCAACCTCTTCATGAGGGCCCCCTCCTCTAGGGCCCTGGCAAGCTCCCTCGGCACCTTGTCGACTTCGTGAACCTCTATAAGCTCTAAGTACCTGAAGGTTGCGTGCTCCTCCTCGATAGCGCTTACGTCCTCCTCACTCACGTTCGTGTACGTAGACTCGCCGGTGACCAGCGTCGGGTGCACTAGACGCGCGTATGCGAGGAAGTCCACGGAGACCCAGCCGACGTCAGACACGTAGATCATCACGTAAGCGTGAGGCCCTGTGTTAATGAATCTGGTCAGCGACCCGTAGACCTCGCTCTCGTAATCGAACCCCCTTAGGTACACATATCCATACTGGATCTTAGCGGGCACGCCGTAGTGCCAGAGCAGGTTGAGGAGGATCCTGGACATGTCGTCGCAGTCACCCTCCCCAGTCTCAAGGACCTCCTCCAACACTCTGGGGATCGAGCTGGCGCTATACTTTATGAGGTAGCCACCGTATATGTAATAAGCCGCCCAGACAGCCAAGTAGGTCTTAGAGACTCTTGAAACGTTGTAGCTAGGAGGCAGCCTCACGCCTAACCACTCCTCGAAGGAAGGCACCACCACCTCAACAACCCTTTCGTTAGGTGGCAGGATGTACCTCGACCTAACGTCCTCCGGGTAGGGGCCGTTGTAGAGCGTCACGTCCTTGAGGTATAGAGCCTGAGCAACCACACCGAGCTCCTTACCCGCGTCATAAGTCACGGTGACGTTAAGAACTACATAGCCCTTCATCCCGTTGCTGATGGGAAGCTTGAACACGGTCTCATCGCCCAACCGCTCAACAACGGCATCACCGCCTATCCTCACAACCCTCACAACCTGCGTGTAATGAGGGTCGCTGTAGTTGATAGGTACCTCGAAGTAGCCCTCAGAGACCCCTAACGCGTATGTTATCTCAGCCACGTCGACGTACATGAAGTCAAGCCTCTCATACTTAGCCTCGTCTGAGGCTGCACCCACGGCTGAAGTCGTGAAGATCGTCAGAAGCGCCAGCAACACTACAGTCACGGGGACCCTAGCCCTGCCTCTAGCGTCGCAACTCACTTTAACAACGATCACCACTACATTCCCTTTTTTAAACCTTAAATCTACGAGTCGTTCTGACCGTAAAACATAAAATATTACGAGGTTAAGGAGATTTGAGGTAGTGAGGATTGGCCGGGAACTCAGGTAATGAAGATGGATCCTTAATGAATCCATCGCAATACAACCCAAGCACGCGCGTGATCAGGATAGCTGACAGGGAGGTCAGGGTTTCGAACGTGATGCCCAGCCTTAAGGAAGGTGAGAAGCTGTTTAGAGTTACTCAATCCATATGCCCCTACTGCTACTCCTTACTCCCAGCCATAATAGTAGAGAGGGAGGGAAGGCTCTTCATAAGGAAGGTGTGCCCTGAGCACGGGGAGATCGAGGAACTGTACCAAGGGAGCTCTGAGTTTGCTAGGAGGGTGGAGAAGTGGTTTATTGAGGGGAGGGGGCCGAGACACGTCTACACGAACTTGACGGCCCCGTGCCCCTACAGCTGTGGGCTATGCCCCATACATAAAAACCACACAGCACTAGCCAACCTAGTCTTAACGAATAGGTGCGACCTGGACTGCTGGTACTGCCTGCCGGGGTATGAGGTGGTGCTAGTTAAGATGGGCGGCAGGATCGAGCTCGTGAGGATAGGGGATCTCGTGGAGGAGCTGTTCGAGAGGTATGACCCACGTCCGGCGGGTGAGGGAGAGTACGTAGTGCCTGAGGACCTGGAGGTCCTGACTATGGAGGGTCTTAGAGCTGTTTGGACCAAGGTCTCTAAAGCGTTCAGGAGGAGGTATGAGGGAGAGCTCGTTAAGATTAAGACAAGGACTGGTAGGAAAGTTACCTTGACGGAGGATCATCTAGCCCTCATCTACGAGAGCGGGGGGATCGTTAGGAAGCCTGCAAGTAAGCTAACAGTAGGCGATAAGGTGTTGGAACTCCGCACGACGCCGGCCGCTTTAGTGAGACTAAACGGGGGTGTAGGGGCTGACCTAGCAAGGCCCTCTGCAGGCGTGCTCGAGCCAGAGGTAGGTGGGGAGGACTTCCTAGTGAGTGAAGTGACTGAAATCGAGGTGATGCGTGGTGAGGGGATCACGGTGTATGATCTAGAGGTGAGCAATGAAACACACGCTTTCGTGGCTGGAGACGGCATACTTGTGAGCAACTGCTTCTTCTTCGCTGAGAAATCGGGATTCGTCTACGAGCCCACGATCGACCAGATTAAAGGCATGATCCAACAACTCCTGAAGCAGAAGGTCACCCCAGCTGTCCAGCTCACTGGAGGAGAGCCCACGCTGAGGGAGGATATCGTCGAGGTAGTTAGACTCCTCAAGGAAATGGGTGTGAGGCACATTCAACTGAACACTAACATAACGAAGTTCGCAAAGCTCTACCTGAGTGATGGTGAGGAGGCCGCCGTCAGGTTCTCCAAGGACCTCAGGGAAGCCGGCGTTAACACTATATACATGAGCTTCGACGGCGTCTCGCCTCAGGCAAACCCGAAGAACCACTGGGAGGTGCCGTTCGCCATGGAGGTCTTCAGGAAGTCCGGGATGACTAGCGTGGTTCTGGTGCCTACGGTGATTAAAGGAGTTAACACGCATGAGTTAGGGGATATAATCAAGTTCGCCACCCTGAATAAGGACTTGATAAGATCCGTCAACATACAGCCAGTCTCCTTGACAGGGATGATTAAGAAGGCGGAGAGAGACGAGCTGAGGGTCACCATATACGACGTTGCTAGGACGATAGAGGAGCAGACTAAAGGGCAGATCAAGGTAAGTGACTGGTTCCCCGTGCCCGCGTCCGTGCCTATATCGGAGTTCGTGGAGGGCCTTCGCGGCGAGTTTAAGTTCGAGATGGCTAATCACCCGGAGTGCGGTGTAGGCACGTACGTCTACGTGACCATGCATGACGGCGAGCCAAGTTACGTGCCGATCACAAGGATGATTGACGTGTACGGCTTCCTCGATTACCTGAGCGAGAGGTCAAGGGAGCTGAGGAGTGGAGGGAGCAAATACATAGTTGGTTCCAAGCTTCTGTTATCAGCCCTCTTCAAGTACATCGTGTGGGATGAAGTACCTCCGGAGATCAAGAAGGTCCTCCGCAAGCTGTTGACGGAGGTTCTCATCAAACACGACTACGAATCACTTGGTGAGTGGCACTACAAGTTCATGTTCCTCGGCATGATGCATTTCATGGATCTCTACAACTACGACGTGGAGAGGGTTATGAGGTGTAATGTCCACTACTTAATGCCGGACGGGCGTGTAGTGCCCTTCTGCACGTTCAACGTCCTGAACGACGTCTACAGAGACTACGTGCAGAAGAAGTATATGTTCACGCTCGATGATTGGGTTAAATTGAGAGGGACTGGCAGTATAGGGGAGGCTGTGAAGTACAGGAGAAATCTAGAGCTCATAAAGAAGATGACGTCACACCCGCTCTACGTGAAGACCTACAAGGAGTTCCTGCATAAGTGGGTTGACATGTATCCATGGCTCAAGGACTCAAGCTTCAGTAGAGGCTCTTGAGAGTCCCGTCACTACACCTCCGCCTTGAACCTGGAGTAGATCTCCTTAACACCAGAGTACCACCTGCTCAGTCCCTCCGGGCTTTCCGGGTAGTTCATGTAGAGTTGCTTTACCTCACTCATGTACTGAGCGACCCTCTTAAGTTTGAAGAGGAGGGAGGGTCTTGCAAGTCCTGCGAGCAGTCTCAAGCCCTTCTCAACAACGCTTAACTCCAGATGACCTTTAAGAGAGACCTCATTTAAGTCCTCCTCCTTTATTATCTTCTTGCTCATCCCGTACTCAAGGTCGTCGTCGCTCAGCTTCTGAAGGAATAACCTAAATATATCCAGTGCCGCCTGCTTAGCCCCGTACCTCTTGTTAAAGCACACGTTAGCGTTCCAGAGGCCCTTGGCCGAGGGTTCACCAGAGTCGAGGGCCTGCGTTATGGCTTGAGAGATGCACCAAGACGCCAAGATCGCCGAGCCCTTCCCACCACCGTGAACCGGGTTAACGGTGTAGGCGGCATCCCCTGTCACCGCAATCCCGTTCCACACTAGAGTCCGCGCCGGTCTCCTGGTCGGCACGGCAGCCCCCCCGGCCTCGACCACTTCACTACCCTCGTACTCCGACCTGGTCAGCACGTGCTCGTACAGGAGGTCTCTCGGGTTGGGGTAACCCATTCCGCCCTGAACCCCTAAACCCACGTTGACTACGTCCCCCTCCTTAGAGTGTGGGAAGACCCACCAGTAACCCCCGGGAGCAACCCTCTTACTCACGTAGATCCTGAGGACGTCCGGCTCGTCAACGTCCCTCCTCAACCTCCTGACTTCCCTGTAGGTTATGTTGTAGTCCATGAGCTCAGAGTCATCCCGCACGGGCCATGTGCTTTCATCAAGCCTCCTGACGATCGCCCTGGCCACCCCGGAGGCGTCAACGAGGACTTTAGAGCGGATCTCACGTCGACCCCCACCCCTACTCCACGTAATAACCCCGGTGACGAAGCCTTCCTTAACAATGGGCTCAATACCGTATGTGCCTCCTGCAAACTCAGCACCCTTATCAATAGCGCTCTTCAGAAGGTGCTTAGTGAACTTAATCCTGTCGACCTCGTAGCCATCCCCTAAAACCCTATACCTAATTAGCTCTGACGGGGAGTAAATATCGAGCCCCCTGACATATCCTTCAAGGAGCTCCTCGCTAGGGGGCTCTAGATTGACCTCGTCGAAGTGATGCTTACCTATAGCGTCGGCACAGGGCTTATCACCAACCCTCTCGAAGGATCTCATGTCAATGACTAGTGTCTTGAACCCCTTACCGCTTAAGAAGTAAGCGAGCGACGCACCAGCGACCCCGGCACCAACCACTACAACGTCATACGAGCCCATACCTGAATACCCAAAATACTAGGGGGCCCTCGAATATAAACCATTACCCACTGCTTAAATTAAAGCCCTAGCGCTTCAAACCTTCAGGGTCCTCCCGGAGATATACTCTCTCCATACACCCATCCTTATATGGTCTGATGTAGTCGTAGTTCCTCTCGAATACCAGCCTCGGATCCATCCGCTTGAGAACGAACTTACAGACGGTCTCGGACACCAACCTACACGCGTACCGAGTGTCCAATCTTAGAAGGAGTGTGAGCTTGAGTATCGGACACGGGTTTCTGGATATGGTCACGAGCTCTCTCTCATCAAGTTTAACGACCTCAACGTGCTCCTCCCTCAAGCCGAGGAACCTGTAGTAAAACAACTCCAGCAAGTCCTTCATTGAACCCGCTTTACGCGGCCGCAGCGTCCATATGAACCCGTAGACGTAGAAGACGACGAGCCCTATAAGCAAGGGCAACGTCTTCAACCTACTGATAAAACCCATATCTCAAACACCAGTCACTACTTCTCAACCAGCTGAGTACATAATAAATTAAACTACACCTTAATCAGCCAACGTGTTTAAATGAGTCTGCAACTATTCAGTTAAGGGTGAGTGTGTTAATGATTAATGAGGGTCTTCCCTCCGTAGGACTACACGGAAGGCTCGTTCACTCAGCGTCTAGTAAGGGCGTTGCAGGCATCGTTTATAGTGTTGATGACCCTGCCGGTGAGGGAATAGCCAGGCACCTGAGGGAGAGGCTCGGGGGGAGGGAGTCCCGGAGGCCTGGAGGAGTTGCCTCCTGGGATCTCGACGGGATTAACGCCGTGTTAGTCGGGTTTAAAGAGGACGTCATATACTTCGACTTCCTCGACGAGGTCCTCCCCGACGTCGACTTCTACGTAATACTATCACGTCATAAAGCTGAGTCAGGTGTTAAGTCCTTAACAGTTCACCACACGGGTAACCCCACTTCAGCTGCTGAGGTTGGCGGCAGACCTGGCGAGCTCTCAATGGCTAACCCCCCTCTGGCTTACTGGGTTCTGAAGGCTCTCAGTAGACTGGCCCCCAGTGATCTAACGGGTTTCGAGGTCGTCTACGAGGTGACGCATCACGGACCCACCAGTCTGAGGAAGCCGCTCACCTTCGTCGAGATAGGCTCGTCGGAGAGTGAGTGGTCTGCTGGGAAGGCTCATGAGGTCGTCGGAGAGTCCGTAGTCGAGGCTTTGATGAGCGTAAGGTCTCAAGACAACTGCGTCCCTACAGTCGGTTTCGGAGGACCTCACTACGCGGAGGGATTCACTAAGAGGGCCTTAAGACTTAACGAGTGTTATGGGCACATAATATCCAAGTACGCGGTGAAGGAGCTCACTGACAGTGAGTTGAGGACTATCTCCAGGCTTGCCGCGCTGAAGAGCAGTCCGCCAGCTGTTAAGGCTGTTGTAACGAGGAAGGTGGGCTCTAACCCGAGGGCCTTGATAGCCGAGGTGCTGAGATCCCTCAACATCCCTTACGAGGTAATTGAGGGATGAAACCCCTTTTAAATGTTATTAAGGGCGGAGTTAATTCTTAGAGGGTCGCTGGTGGAGCGTGTAGTAATCAAGCTAACTGGCAAGGTGTTCAGCCCCGAGAACGTTAAGACTCTTACGGAGTTAGCCAGGGTGATTACGGAGTTCAAGAGAGGGCGGGCTAAAGTCGCGGTGGTAGTTGGCGGGGGCGAGACGGCGAGAAGGTATATAAACATGGCTTTAGAGGCCGGCATATCCCTGGGGTGGCAGGACATACTTGGGATAGGGGCCTCAAGACTTAACGCCATGCTATTCTCAGCGATGCTAGGCGATCACGCATACTACCCAGTTCCAACCAGGATAGAGGACTTCATACATGCATGGAACATGAATAAGATCGCCGTTGGAGGGGGCTTACAACCGGGACAGTCTTCCAACGCTGTGGCAGCGTCCCTGGCGGAACTCCTCAACGCCGAGCTACTCGTAAACGCCACAACGGTTGACGGCGTCTATGAGAGGGACCCGAGGGTGGAGCCTAATGCGAGGATCTTGAAGGAGTTGACTATAGATGATTTGAAGAGGGTGTTGATGCAGTCCTACACGCCTGGTAGGTATGAATTGATAGACCCCGTCGCCCTCTCTATCATGGAAAGGGCATCTCTCAACGTGGTTTTCATAAATGCCTTCAAGCCCTATATGCTCAGGTCTGTTCTCTCAGGAGAGAGAACTTATGGGTCCTGGATTAAGCCGTAGGAACGAGTCAGGGAGTCTGGTCAAGGTCGTCATGGGTTTCTTTGAGAATCACCATATCGGGTACGTGATGCCTCAGAACTGCTTAAGCAAGTCGCTGGGGGGGATGCCAGAGGAGGTGCTTAAGTCGCTCGGAGTCCCGAGGATAGTTAAAGAGGTGTTAATCGATGCTACCTGTGTGCCGATCACAGGGCTCGTGATCCGTGGCAGGACGCCGACAGGTGAGCGTGGAGACTATGTTGAGGTCTTCAGGGGCTTCCTGCCCCCACTACCTAACTCCACCCCGGCTCAGTGCTTCCTAGGCAGGGAGGGAGCGTTTGGATGTAGGTACCTCCTTCAGGAGGTGTTCGTGGATCAACTATGTGAGGAGCGTGAGGTGACAGAGCAACTGACCCCCCAAGAACTCACAGAGTTGGTTAAGGAGATTCTTAGGGTAGCGAATTCGGAGGGTTTGTGGTTATACATGATTGAGTGCGAAGGTAGCATCACAGCTCTGAGGATACTTGATAGGGCTGATTTGTAGGGGTTTTGACTCTATAGTGGTTGGTATCGAACGATATCAAACGCTCTGCTCTTGGCTTCATCGGTCTTAACCTGTTCAGGCAACCATGACCCGCAGCCACCTCTTTATCGGGTTCCTTCGGTTCGCTGCTACGGAAGAATCCCCACATCTTGGGTGGCTTCACACCTGAATACCTGCCCGTTTAGGTCTTTCCAACGTACCCGCGTTGGGCACGGGCTTACAGTGGAGCAGCTCTTCCAGCGGCTTGCTTAAGTTGAGATCACGGGTATAGAGCCGAATCGAGGGATCACGACCTCCTTCTCATCGAAGGACGGGATTACCCTGACTCCCAGCGTCTTCTTCTTGACCTCATGCGCTGCTAGCGCGTCTTTAAGTACGTTCTCAACCTCCTCCCTGCCCCCCGGCAACGCGACCATGTCAACGCCTACCAAGCAGTAGGCAGTCAGGAATGTTAAGTGTGGCAATCTCAGAGAACCATCTCTTACAAGCCTCATTAAGGTGTTGTCCTCGCCAACCGGGAGCATGACTTCGTTGAATCCCAGCGTCTTTATATCGTAGGTCTTCGCTATGTTAATGAGCATGTTATTCAGGGTCTTCAAGCCCCAAGCACTTCCAGTTCTCGGGAAGCTGACTCCGCTCACGTGTTCTATGAGTGGTACCACGGACTCCTCCATCCAGGGAGAGAGCGAGAGGTCAATCCCTAAATACGGTATCCCTAAATTCCTGAAGGTCGAGCCCATGATGCTGTCCACGTTCTTAAGCGTCTCTCCCAGCCTACGTGATGCCTCACCGAGGTTTGCTGACCCCCTGAATGCCTGAAGCGCCGTGTCGGCGTACCTCAGAGCTATCGAGGCCCCATACCTCAATGAGGTCGAGAGCGGGTAGTACGGGGTCTCCACGTAACCTCCTATCGAGAAGCCAATCCTGGTCGCCGCATCAAACCCCAGATCCGTAACCAACCTGACAAGCAATTCAGATGCCTTAGACACCTCACCCTGTTCAGAAAGGAGGAGAGCTGCGAACGAGTTCCCGCACTTCATTATCTCCCTCAAACCTTCGTACTTCACATCACTAACACTGCCGTGATACGCTGAGAAAAGGTACTCACTACCACATAACTTCCGGATTAAGCTAGGCGAGACCTCATTAGGCAGGGTAACCCTCACAGTCCACGGCGGGAACCCGATACTCTTTAATCCCTTCACGCTAATCTCCAGCTCGTCTGAAACGTCTTTCTCACCAACCACGGAATCGTACATCATAGTCAACGCCCTAACTAACATATCCTAACACCTCACCGTTGGTGCGGGGGGTGGGATTCGAACCCACGCAGGCCTACGCCAGCGGGTCTCCCCATAGTTAGTGCCGGTGGACTTGAGCCCGCCCCCTTTGACCTGGCTCGGGCACCCCCGCACCGATAGTTACTAGGAACTGACGTAAATAAATCTTTAAGCTCAACCATCGCACCACACTAATACTTTCAGCTAACTCTCGGTGTGTAACGGCGTTACTGAATTAATTATTATTACATGTACCACCGCACTTATAGGTGATAGGGTGTATGAGGATTATCTCGGTGAAGTTCCCTGAGGAACTAATTGAGATGCTTGACGCGTATGCGTTCAGAAGCGGTAAGAATCGCTCCGACGTCATTAGAGAGGCCCTCAAAACTTACCTCGACAATAATGCAGCGAAACACGCCTTCAGTAGAGCAGCTGTTAGGAGGGTTCGTATTTACTAGCGGGGTAAGCTAACAAGTTCTGAGCTACGTAGTCTTTAATAGACGCACGCAGCTCAGAACCCTTATGACTCAACTCATCACTTAGTTGTAAAATGGTGAGGATTTGTCCACGCAGTTTATTGTCCCAGTCTCCTGTGCTTGAGGAGGAGCACCGCCAGTGGAGGGAGGGTCAAGACTACTGAGTGAGGCCTTCCGTGGTAGGGGGTCTCCTCAGACGTTACGCCGGGAGCGTTGTTCACCCCCATGCCCCCGTAAGCGCTTAGATCGCTGTTAAGTAGTTCTTCCCAGAAGCCTTCGTAAGGAACCCCCACCCTGTAGTTGGTCCTCATCACTGGGGTGAAGTTAAGGATCGCTAGGATTACCTCTCCACCTGAGCTCTTTCTGAGGAATGACACGATGCTTTGGTCTCTATCGCTGAAGTCAATCCACTCAAATCCCTCAGGCCTGAAGTCGAGTTCGTGTAGTGCGGGCTCCATTCTATAGGTCGTGTTAAGGTCTCTCATCCAAGCTTGAAGGCCGCGGTGCTCATGATACTTGAGGAGATGCCAGTCAACGCTCCTCTCATGGCTCCACTCATCCCACTGTGCTATCTCGTTGCCCATGAAGAGTGTCTTCTTCCCTGGGTGCACGTACATATACCCGTAAAGGAGCCTCAGGTTCGCGAATTTCTGCCAGTCATCGCCCGGCATCCTGCTTATCAGCGACTTCTTACCGTGCACTACCTCATCATGTGATAGGGGGTTGATGAAGTTCTCGTAAAACACGTACCAAACGTTGAAGGTCAATATATCGTGGTGATGCTTGCGGTGTATGGGGTCCTTAGACATGTAGGAGAGTGTGTCGTGCATCCACCCCATATTCCACTTCATGTCGAAACCTAGCCCGCCCTCCCTCACATGCCTTGAGACCTTGGGCCACGCGCTCGATTCCTCAGCTATCGTTAAAACACCGGGGTAGTTCCTGTGGACTGCTTCGTTGAACTCCTTGAGGAACTCTATGGCCTCCAAGTTCTCATTACCACCGTATATGTTAGGGACCCACTCCCCCAGCTTCCTCGAGTAATCAAGGTAAAGCATCGAAGCTACTGCGTCAACCCGCAGTCCGTCCACGTGATACTTCTCAATCCAGAATAAAGCGTTACTCACTAGGAAGGACCTAACCTCACCCTTACCGTAGTCGAATATGTAGCTACCCCAATCAGGATGAATCCTCTTCCTCCAGTCCTCGTACTCGTATAAGTGAGTGCCGTCGAAGAGACCCAGGCCGTGCTCGTCCGTGGCGAAGTGGGACGGAACCCAATCAACGATAACGCTAACGCCACACGCATGAAGCCTCTCGACCAAATACATGAAGTCCTGCGGCTTCCCGTACCTACTGGTGGGGGCGTAGTAACCAACTACTTGATAGCCCCAGGAACCGTAGAACGGGTGCTCCATGACTGGCAGGAACTCAACGTGCGTGAAACCCATGTAGCTCACGTAGTCGCATAACCTCTCGGCAAGCTCGCGGTACGTCAGAAACCTGTTACCCTCCTCAGGCACCCTCATCCACGAACCGAGGTGTACCTCGTATATAGATATAGGTGCGTCGTAGGAATTCCTCCGCCCCCTCGTGCGTAACCACTCATCATCCCTCCACTCACGCCTTAAATCCCAGACCACAGACGCGGTCCCGGGAGGAGCCTCCCATAAGTACGCGTACGGATCGCCCTTGAAGACCCTGTAATCAGCAACCCTGGAGACCAGGTAATACTTATACCTAGCACCGACTCCAACCCCTTCTATGAAACCCTCCCAGACACCGGACCCATCCCTGCGAGAGATCAGCTTATGAGCGCCAGGTCTCCAGCCGTTAAAATCGCCGACTACATATACTTCAGCGGCGTTAGGAGCCCATACAGCGAAGTAAGTGCCTGAAGTCCCGTCGACTATTAAAGGATGGGCACCTAACTTCTCGTAAATCCTGTAGTGTCTGCCCTCCCTAAAGAGGTGGGTGTCGTAATCAGTAATCAGGCTGTATTCAATCACTCCCCCGCTCATGGTCTTTCTCTCTAGCTCTCGACTAAGTCCTTAACTCACAGGTTACATGGAACCCTACTCAGTTAAGCTGACTAGCTCCTCAAGCACTTTAACGATCCCGCTTAGGTCCTCAGTGCTCAGCTTCCTGGCTAGTTCTTCATCTCCTAAGACGTTCCTAACCCACTCTGAAACATATCCTCTTCTTAAGTGATCCCCTAACACTTCCTTAGGCGCGAGACCGTGCTTAACGATCACGTATAGCTGTTTTAAACTCTTGATCTTGAGCGGTACGGGAGCCCCGGTATTAAGGTCTGTCACCACGTAAGCCATTTCCTCACTCACCTCTGTCGAGACCCTCTGAAGAGATTCCTTAATCCTCCTACCCTTATCAGTCAAGGCGTAGATACCTCTGGAAGTCTCGATCACTAACCCCTCCTCAAGCAACTCTCTCAAATACCTTCTCACAGTACTCCTGCTAAGACCGACCAACTCGCTCAACTCATCACACCTAACTTCACCCTCGATCCTAGCAAGGAGGTTGAGCAACGATGCTTTCACCACTCACACCCCCTAACTAATATGAGAGGTGTACGGAAATAAAGGACTCAGGTCCAACGTCAGAGGGTGTTTCCCGCCAGGAGTACTGCCTGGCATCGATCCTAGACTGAAGAACAGATCTTCTGGTGAATTATTTCAATAGGCTTCCTTGATCCTTAAGGCAAGGAGGTCAACCCATCGTTCATCCCAGCAATCCTACCTTACCTTCTCCTCTGCAGATCGCTACATCCTCATCCTAGAGGCTGTGTTCGCTTTAACAGCTTTACCAGACACTCCCTAGTCACACTCGTATAAGTTCTGAAGAGCTCCTAGCAGATGTCTCTGCTCTTCGCTGGATTCAAGCAAATATGAGTTCTGGGCCACGTAATCCCTTGATGGATCTTTTAAATCCTTTCTATCCCAAAGGAGAGGGTCATCTAGCGTTATCACTTACGTAAGCCGTTGTATTTAAGTTGTGAAAGGGCGTTTCCCTTCTATATTGTAAAGAAAAAGAAGAGTTCGTTACTAGCGTGACTATTTCTAACGTCACGAAACTTAAATAACGAAGAACTAGTAAGATAACGCGGTGATTGTGTGAACAAAGGGAGGGGGCTGACGTTACTAGATAAGGTCCAGCCAGCGGCATTAATACTGTCAATAGCTATTGGGCTATTCATCGCTCAGTACTTTCCACAAACCGCTGCATCGCTGGGATGGATCGTTGCCTCCGGGATCTTCGTAGTCATTTACAGTGTATTCGTTAGCACTGAGCTGAGGGAAGTACTAAAGGCTTTCAAGAACTTGAAGCCTGCTCTCATCGCTCTATTCGTGAACTTCATGTTGGTTCCCCCATACGCATGGCTCTTAGGATACGTTTTCCTGAGGAATCAACCCGACGTATGGGTTGGGCTGATCCTGTACTTGATCACGCCCTGCATTGGCTGGTACCTGATCTTCACTGATTTAGCGGGGGGTAATGTTCCTCTTGGCGTGAGTTTATTAGCTTGGAACGTCCTCCTGCAGATAGCTTTAATGCCCATGTACTTGTACTTCCTAGCCGGCAGAATCATCTTCATTGACTTCTCACAAATCCTAAAGAGTATTGGAATATTTCTAGTCTTGCCGTTTACGCTAGGCTGGATAACCAGGAAACTAATAGTGAGGGTTAAGGGGGACGAATACTTCCGTGAATTCGTTAAGCCTTCCTTATCCCTCGTGAAGTTCCTCGCGTTAATTGCTGTAATCATAGCAATGTTTGCTTCGCAAGGAAGCCACTTACTAGAGAACCCTTTCGTGCTCGCTCTTATGGTTTTGCCGACACTCATGTATTTCTTCTCGATATTCGCTTTAAGTCTCTTACTAGGGCGGGTACTCGATCTGCCGTACAGCGACATAGCGTTATTGACTTTTACTACTACAGCTAGGAATTCCGAAGCATCGGTAGCTATAGCAGTCTCCGCTTTCCCAGCTAATCCACTCGTCGCTTTAGTGGTGGCCATCGGACCAAGCATAGAGCTGCCCGTCCTAGTTGTGCTATTACAAATCCTTTTATGGATAAAAGGGCGCTGGACCGGGACGGGCCTGAGCGTTCGTGTTCGTAGAGCACCTATAAGGGTTTGAAACGTTTCTACAGTCATGTCAGGGTAGTGTGCATGGTCCTAGGTTACGGTCTTAATGGTGTTCTGTCAGTCCCATCGGAAGTAGAGTACGCGGTCGTTCTATAGATCGGAAACTGTTACACAAAGTTTCAACCGCTACATCGTTTCACTTACACGTTCAGAGGGTAGGGTATCTCCGCGAGGAGTGTGTGAACTTTCTAACTGCTACTGACCCCTGCGTTGTCGATCCGCGTCTATTCTTTACCGCATGATACTTCAGATTGTCATCATCGCCTTCCTCACGACCTCGAGCAGGCCCGCTAATCCCTAGTACAGAGCTCCACTGTCTCCTCAGTCTTTGTGTCCGCGATGTAGGGGTTAGAAGGTCTCGATGATGCTCAATACGTGCAGAGCTGTGCCTGTTCTTTGATCGGTTGACGGGGGAAATACAGAACGGCTCGAGCATCACAGTGGGCCTTAACTTCACAGGACTGGCATTTCAACCCTTTCCCGCAGAATTACTCAATCGCTCTACAGGAGCCTGCTACAGCGCTTACGTCCATGCACGCGTCTAACTTACATACGACAACTGATTAGGCAACGGGCACGGAGATAATAAGTTTCTGTTTTCAACAGACGTATTAAGACTGTAGAGTATTTATATTCGTGAGTTGAGTATTGTTTTCGGTGGTCGTATGCCGGAACTGGAGCATGAGTTACTAACGACGACGGGCAGGCTAATACTCCTGCTGGGGAGGAGCGGTGGAGCCACCACGTTCACCGAGGCTAGGAAGCTCGTAGGATCTCAGATATACTACGCGTTGAAGCAGGCGACGACTCTGGGGCTCATAACGGAGGAGGAGGGGGGTAAGAAAATAAGACTAACCGAGAAAGGGAAGTCTGTGGCGGAGTGTTTAGTTAAATGCCTCCCCTAGTAGAAGTAGCTCTTGAGGAACTCAGACACCGTTTTATCCTCAACTCTCCTCATGTACACCCTGAGCAACGATGTAACCCTCCTGCACACTTCATCTCCCTCGCGCTCCACGCATATAACCTCCACATCCCTCTCAAGAGCCTTAAGCAACATGTAGAGGTCTGTCTGAGGCATGAGTGAACACCTGTTAAAAACAGTGATCGCTTATACTTAAGGTATCGGGCATTACCAATACACAGGGAGTGGGTTCAGCGAAAGTATTGCGACGACGGTTCAGGACCCATTCTCCAGACTATAAGCAGTGAACTCCCTGAATGAGAACCAACCCCTTAATAGCGGTGAGAGGGTGAATACCGATTATTCAAAAGTGCTAAGTAAGGCTGGGTTAATCAATTTTTAATGATAAAAAAAGCTATTTAATTAGGCACTATTCAAGTCCATATAACAGAAAGTCTTGCTTGTATTATTGTTTAAACAACGAATAGATATGTAAGATTTATAAGTTCTGAAAATATGTATTATTAGTGGTTGAATATGTTAACATATGATGAGGTATCCTTATCTGAGTAGGGAGTGTCCTACGACATAGTTTTCAGGGTTCTCAAGTTTATAGAGCGTAAGAACCAGGCCTTGAAGACCAGGATACTCTACGCTTCAAACCTGAACACGAGATCTCTGGAGAGGTACCTGGAGTTCCTAGGCAGGCATGGGTTTGTCGAGCAAGTCAGTATTAACGGGAGGACGTTCTATGTGTTGACTAGTAGTGGGAGGAGCTTCCTCTATAAGCTGGAGAGTATTAGAAAGTCCCTCGACAGGGAAGGCGGGTCGAATTTACTACGTCTCGTTAAGGATAGATACCTTAAAGAGCGCGCTAAGACTTCTTTAGGAGACCTGAACCTTAGGAGGATCAAGATAATCCTAATAGAGGCCAATGTCTCCGTCGAGGAGGCCGCGTCCGAGCTGCTTGTTAACTACGTTCACGCTAAAGCCAACGGGAACGATGTACTGGGCTTCATACCGTCGGGGCTCTACGGCAGAATACGCGAGATAATTAATAACGTGAGTCAGGTTAAACTATATGCTTACGATGAGTATGAGGATCGAGACGTTTTAGGGGTTAAGCTAGCTCGACTGCTGAATAGCCTGGGTACTCAGTACGTAGTGGAAATATAAGCGACGCAAGTCACTCTCGTTCCTCAGGGCGGACGTTTTATCGTAAAAATGAGGTGGTTTTATTTTTCTTTCGGTGCTTCGTAAACGTAGGTCACGTCGCTGTCCACGACCGCGTACCTCACACTCTCGGCAGTATCGAACCTGACTATAGGCTTCCTCCTGGTTGAGGCGACCTTAACTAGGTCCGTAAGGCTCTTGAGTCGAACCACAGCAACTACACGCTCAACCTGCTCTAGCTCGCCGCTGACCATTAAGTCCCTGTATTTACTCTCGACGCGGAGCAGTGGAGGCACTCTGCTGGCTCTGCCGAGAGTCATCATGATTGTGAGGAAAGCGATGCCGCCCGCGAGCATCATGGAGAGGGCTACGAGCATTGTCCTGTAGGTTATGACGTCGAACCAGAGCCAGAGGAAGGGCAGTTTAGTTGTTTTAACTAACTTATAGCTGTCGACGTAGGTTCTCTCCAGTCTCTCAGCACTGACGTCTATCGTGGGCTTCGCTACGTCGTAGTAGATCCTGAAGAGGGGTGTCATGGGCAGGTTGTAGCTCCTGCTCGAGCCCTCCGGCATTACCTCAGCGCGCACGTCAAAGATCAGCGTGAATGTGTATGTCCTGCTGCTCCCGACCTCCTTCTCGACTACGGCTATGTAGTCCCTCAAGTGCGTGTAGTTAAAGTATATGGTGCCCGGGTTATTCATCAGTTCATCCACAGCACCGCTCCTCAGCAAGAACTCCTTACCCCACACCGGTGAGGATATGTTCAGGTAGATCCGGTAGGAACCCCTCACCGCGGCTAGACCCCCACCGGCTTCCACCAAGTACTTATACGTTACGTTGAGTCCTTCGAAGAGCTTGGTGTAGATCGGCTCCCCCGGCATCAAGGTCGTCCTGTTCTCGTATATCAGCGAGTTCCTGACGATGGCCACGTAATCCACGTCCATCCTCTGAGCTATTGAGGTCACGACGACTTCCTCTGAGGTCTGCTCCGGGTAGTTGTAGGAGTTGATCAACGCGGCTAGCGAGATCGCTAAGAGGGCGACTAACACCAGCGTTAACGTGAGCACGACGGACCTACTCTTAAGGCTTAACCTACTCATCATCACGAGTTAACCACCTTGAAAAATCGCTGACGCGGCCCGCTGTCAGGGCGAGTGGGGCTAGGACGAAGGCTATGAGGACGTTCTGGTAATTCATGAAGACTTGAGGCAGGTACATCCACAAGAAACCCACTACAGGCACCTTGAACACGTACCTACCGATGAGAGAGTCTCGCGTGACTCTGAACGGGTCCACGTCCTTGTTGGCATCCCCCTTAGTCTGATACTGTATGTCCGTGGTGAGGTTATAAACCTCAACAACCCTGTGTACGATGACGTCGCCCATCAGGTAGAAAGCGATTACGTCGCCGACCCGTACCTCAGTGGGATCCAGCACGGGACCGACGACCACTACGTCCCCTAGGTTTAGGGCGGGCGTCATGCTGCTGCTGAGCACTACGAGAGCCCTGTACCCGCCTACCATCGACACGAGCACCGCGAGCATGATGAAGAAGAACACAGCGTTGACGATTTTAGAGGTCTTTGAGGCCCTCCCGTAGGCGTGCGTCGGTTGCTCCAGAGCGGCCTCAATGATCACTAGGAAAACGAAGACCTGGATAACGCTGACTACTGCTGAGACACCGCTTGAGACGTCAGGGAGCACAGGCATTAAGTACGTGTAGAGCTTGCCGAGCAGCGAGTACGTGAGGCTCGGCTTGATGCCCCCAGCAGGAACGTGTAGCTGATCAGAACGTTCTGTGCTAAGAGGGGCGTGAAGCTCCTGAGAGCGAAGCGACGACCTCCGGGTAACCGGAGCTCGCCAGACCTAGATACCTGGTGTAAGTGAATCTCGTGAGGGTTAGGAATAGGGAAATGAGGAGGAGCGAGGTCTTAACCCGCCGTGAGTTGATCAACACATAACCCCTAAAGAACTCCGTACCTACCACTATCGGGACCTCCCTCATTAAGTTCATCAGAATAAGAGTAGGCGTGAGCGTTAAGGGGTTCCGGCCGAAACCGCTGATGAATCCCAGGAGGAAATCGCTCACTACGCCGATGACGAAGAACAGCAGGACTAAGCCTAGGAGACCACCCTCGAAGAACGTCCTGACGGCACGGACATCCCTGAAAAGAAGCCCGAGGACCAGCAAGTACATGACCGGCGGGATCACGTAAGGGATTAACCCCCTAGGCATCACGAATAACGGGTAGAAATAAGCCGTCAGTACTAACAGCAGGGAGAGGAGGAAAACGTATCGCGACCTGACAAACATGCAACGAATCACCTAATACCCGTATTTATTGTTCAAGAGAAAAATAAAAACACTATTTCCCCAATTCGCGCCTTCCACTCACATACGGATTTCGTTATCCTGGTGCCTCTGTTGGTATCTCGTACTCGTTCCACTGAACAGCCACTAAGCCAACGGTGAACTTCAGCTCTTCGCCTTCAGGGGCTGGTTGTAGGACCGTTATGTCGAAGCTTATGTCCGCTGATCGGCATGGGTGTAGTTGTACACCGAAGTTATCGCCCCACCATACGGTCACGTCAGGGAACCCGTCGCTGTTTAAATCCAGCTCGACGCCTTGCTCAAGCTCCTGCTCGTTCAGCTTATAGTATTCAAGGCCGTCGATTACAACCTTCCATATCTTGAGAGGTATCGTACCGTCGTTGTGCACCTTAAACGCTATGTGCGTGTAGTACCACGGGTAGACGTTATGTAGGACTACCTCCATCTTATCGAAGTCCCCATCACCATCGGTGTCGAGGAACCATACTTCAGTGCAGCCAACGTCCTTGTCGAGCTGGACGGCCCCGGGCATTGGGTAGTAGGATGCATTCCAGTCATTACCTTTGAAGAATCCGTGGCCCGGTTCCAGACCACACGCATCCAGATATATTAATGTGCCTGGAACGAACTCCCAGTCAAGCTCACCGGTCTCCACAGTCGCGTTCAGCGTCAGCGACTCTGACCACATGGCGAAGGCCGCTAGGGCTATCACCGCTAGCGACACGGCCGCTAACTGCTGCATTATCACCTTATTCATGGTTCACAACCCTAGCTAGGGTCTAATCACTTCATTCCACTGAGCAAACACTAGAGTTACTTCGAACCCGTACTCAGCGTTTTCTTCAGCTTCCTGTAGCACCTCTATGTGTAGTACGTAAGTACCACTATCTCCAGGCTCTATCTGTGTGTACTCAGGTATCACCAGATATACGATTAATGGCACGTCCTCCTCTATGTCTATCCGGTACTCATAGAGCTTAACCGGTATCGTGCCTATGTTATCCACAACTAAATGCACGTCAACAGCGTATCCGGGATAAGCGTTGCCAATCGTTACGAGTAATTTTATAGCATCTCCTTCATCATCATATGCTTCAACCTCAACGTTGCATGAAGCAACGTCCTTACCTTCCTCGTTACTGTAGCCCTCGCCTTGAGGATCTGGCCCCTCATCACTGCACCACCATTCCGACCACTTAACGTCTACTTCACCGGTCTCCACAGTAGCGTTTATTCGTAACGTCTCCGACCACATCGCTAGAGCACTGCCCAAAGCCAGCACTAGTATTGCTAAGGCGCTTATACTCATTAACTTACGTGTGTCCATGCTTACATTACCTGCAAGGTGTAGTCAGCTAGCTATTTTATAAAGATTGTGCATATTTCATACTGAGTCCGAGTATGTACTTTGAGTATGTACTGAAAATACATTTTATGGGAGGGTCTTGCGAACTCTCTCAGCGTCTCACGACGGTTGTTTGCCTCCGTTGAAGGGGTAGTTAACGTTCACTATCGAGGCATTGCCTACGCCCGTTCAGGGCTAATCCCCTAACCACTAAATACCGGGTATTCTCGAAATAAAAAGATTATAAAGTTAACTGTTTAGGAAATGCTGTCAAATCCTGCGTGAGTTGTTCTAGCTGGTGCTGGCGATAATTTTAATAGTGGCTAGAGGTAATATTCATTGGTGTTGGCTATTGCGTAATGGCGCTTCTGTAGTTAGTTCTAAGGGGGGGTATGTCTGGGGTGTTGAGAGCGTGGACAAGATCCTGGGAGATGCTATCAGTTCAGGTGCTTTGGTCCTGGTGGCTGGGTATCCTGGGTCCGGTAAGACCCTCCTCTCCGCCACAGTTTGTCACGCTAACGCCGTCAGAGGGTTCCCGTGCCTCTACGTGTCGTTCCAGGAGACTAAGGAGGCGTTCTTCAGGCATATGAAGGACTTCAACATGGATTTCAGCGATCTTGAGTCGAGGGACCTCTTCACGTACTACAGAGTACCGGTCATAGTGGACCCTGACCTCGTCAACACGATAGTCAATGAGCTGAGCAAGCATTCAAGTAAGTACAGGGTCATAGTTCTAGATAGCTTCACGCCCCTGGAGAGAGTAATCGAGAGGGGGGCTGAGGCCAGGGCGTTACTACAGAATTTCTTCTACAACCTAACGAAGCTGGAGGGGTCCTTAACGCTGATCGTCGCCGAGACGCCGCTAGGCGGGAGGACCATGAACCTGGGGGACCCTGAGTTCATAGCCGACGTGATTCTGTTGCTGAGGTACGAGATAGATAAAGGGTTCATAACCAGGTTCATTGAGGTTAGGAAGGCTAGGGAGGCGCCGGTGAGCTTAGGCGAGATACCGTTCAAGATAGTTAAAGGAGCTGGCATCCGCGCGTTCCTACCACCACTCCTCGAGGAGCTCCCCGCCTCAGCGCTGGAGAGGACGTACGATTACCCCTGCAGGGTGTTAAACGAGGCCCTAGGTCCTGTGAGGGCAGGCTCCAGCGTGATAGTCGTAACGCCTGCCGAACTACGCTCTACGGAGACCTACTCACCCGGGCTCGTCATGCTCGCACTCGCACTTAAACACAGGCTGAGAACGCTCATAATAAGTTACGTGAGGACGTCGTACTCACTGCTTGACCAAGTCCTCGATCAAGCTTCAAAGAAGTCTCAGGAGACCTTCGAGACCGTGAAGGGGTTACTGGACGACCTAGTACGTATCGAGTACATCAACCCAGCAACGATGAGTCTGGGGGAACTCTACACTTACGAGATAGACCTAGTCAGGAGGCATAATCCTCAGTTACTCATACTCAACAGAGTTGACATACCCACGCGCATCCACGGAATTAAGGACCCTGAGAAGTACTTCATGTACATGTGGAACGAGCTCCTATGGTTTAGGAAGCAGGGAGTAATCACACTAAGGAACAGCGTCTACATGAACAAGGACTTCTTCATAAGGAGCGCGAGCGTTTCAGATATAGTGGTACGCCTGACCAGAGGTAGGAGGGATTACAAGCTCAAGCTGTATGGGTGGGGTGAGGGAAGGAGCCCGATAGTGGTCGACCTAAATACGCTTAGTGAGTGTTTCGAGGAATTCCTGGAGGGTATGAGTAAGGGCGCTAGCATCTCCTCTAATCAAGGTGAAGGTATAAAAGCGCGAGGCCCTTCCTCATCTTTAGGTGCTCGCAATGACTAGATGTCCCAGGTGCGGGGCTGAGGCACAAGTGGAGAGGACGTGGCAGGTTATAAGCCCCCTACCCGACGCGCTCGGCAGGATAACGATAACGGTCCTCGGCACCTTCAGGTGTGGTTCCTGCGGTTACAGGTGGAAGGGTAGGGTATCATCGATCAAGGTAGGGCCTGAGGGCGAGGTGTCGTTGGGGAAGGACGGGGGGAGGGGGAGGCGCCCTTCAGAGAGGAGGGAGGGCAAGGTCATCGAGGTGGATTTATCAGATATTCTGGAGGAAGAGTGATGAGGCTGGGCCGCGTCCTCGACGCGTTGATGACCTCACTGCTTCTCACCATGCTCCTGCTGACCCTCACAGGCTCGCTCACCTTCGCCGTCGTTGAGGGGAGGTCCATGGAGCCGCTTCTCTGGACTGGGGACGTAGTGATGATCTACAAGAGCGACGACATACGTGTGGGTGATGTGGTGATATATGCGGGCTTCAGAGGCTACATCATACATAGGGTTATTGAGGCACGCGACAACTGCTACGTGATTAAAGGCGATAGCAATCCGGCCCCTGACGGATGTATCCCTAAGGAGTTAATTCTCGGCAAGGCGGTGAGCCTCAGAGGCTCGGTAGTTAAAATACCTGGCATAGGGTACTTAACCCTCCTCCTCAGGAGTTAGGTGTTGCCCACAAAACTCCAGGACGTCGAGGAACAGGACCTTGACCTCTCTGCCTAGGAGGGAGTTCACGGAGGGGTACGTCCGCCCCTCATCGCCCGTCACTAACTCCTTTACGTAGAGACCGCCCTCACATTTAATCACTAACTCAGCCAGATGTTCGGAGAGTCGCTTGCCGCGTGCCTGAAGCACCCTACGCTCCCTTAAGACGTCCTTCTTCCTCCTGAGTATCCTTCTAGGGGTTCTTTGAAGCACTTCAACGCCCTCCAGTCCCGCCTCAACGCCCTTTAAATCCTCCTCGGTGAGGCCTTCTGGGACGTAAATCACTACTCGATAGATCTTGGGGTTCCTCGACCTTTTAAGTTCGTGAAGCTCTTCAACGGATGCCGTCGAGTGAACGACCACCCTAACCCACTCATCCCTTAAGAGGTTGTTAATCGCCTCTATATCGACCTCCCTCCTAAAGGGATTCACGATCTCGATCACTAACGGCCTTCCATCGCCGAGCATCCGTGCGTCGACGTCTTCACGGCCTGCTGCGTGAATCAGTACATCCCTACACTTGAAGAGCGGTGCAACCCTTTCAGCAACCCCCTCTACCGAGGCCCTGTACCTGTAGACACCGTCCCTCAAGTACCACCACCTCTGCGATATGAACCTGCCTACTTTCACGTAGCGACCTCTGAGGAAGAGTTGCGCTGACGATGCTCTGACCTCCAGGGTATCCAGGTTGAGCACTAGCAGTACATCGGGGTTTCTGAACTTAGGTACTGAGCCCGTTAAGAGTTGGAGTCTCTTGCCCACCTCCCTCTTGACTTCCCTCCTGATAGACTCCCATGAGTCTATGTTCAGCGAGGCCGTGACCTCGCCTTCCCTCGCCTCATAGGAGGAGCCCTTCTCAACGCCTACCAGCAACGACTTAAACTCCCTGCCGGCGAGGGCTTCAAGAGCCTTAACGACCAACTCGCTTATTATTGAGTCGAGGTTGCCGCCGCATATGAAGCACTTCCTCACGTCGACTTCTCCCAGATACCTCCGCACTACATCGGCTATGGGGCCCCCTCCATTAATAGCTAGTCTGAGTAGAGATCCTGAGTCAACCTCCTCACCACTACTCAGGACTTTATGCACGCTCATCGCTATCAAGGTCTTAAGCGCCCGACCCCTCTCAGCGTTGCTCAGCTCAAGCCCGTGTTTAGCAAACAGCCTGCCTAAGCACCTGTCGCATAGCGGGTAGTTCAGGAGGGCGTTAAAGGCTTTATCCAGTAACTCACTGCCCAAGCGAGACATCCTTCAACCCAAGCCTCTTCAACACGTCCTTCCTACTTCTCAGGGTCTTAATCATCTTCTGCATGGCTTCGTAATACTTGAGCAGCTCCCTAACGTCGCCTGGAGCTACTCCAGCCCCCCTAGCTATCCTGTTAACCCTGCTCCTATCTATTATCTCCGGGTGGTCGAGTTCCTCGTAGGTCATCGAGTCCATTATGTGGAGCCACTTATCAAGGTTCTTCTCAGAGAGCTGTAGCTTCTCGTCATCCACTTGGATGGTGCTCATGAGGCCCGGGATCATCTGAAGCACCTTCCTCAACGGTCCCAGCCTCCTCACAGACCTGACCTGCGTGTAGACGTCCCTCAAAGTCAGCCTTCCGGACAGAACCGCCTTCTCAAGCCTCTTCTGAACCTCCTCGCTCTCCTCCAACGCCTTAAACTTCTCCAGCAGGGACTCTATGTCGCCCAGACCTAGGAGGCGTGCGACGAACTTCCTGGGATTGAAGGGCTCCACGTCCTCCAGCTTCTCGCCATCCCCTATGAACTTGATCCTAGCCCCCGTTGCCGCCACGGCTGAGAGAGCGCCGCCCCCCTTCGCAGTGCCGTCCAGCTTAGTCACAAATATAGAGCCTACGGGGGTTCTTTCGTGGAACTTCCTGGCTATGTCGTAAGCCTTCTGACCCATGTAAGCATCTATCACCAGCATTATCTCGTCAGGGTTCAACGCCTTGGCTATCTCCTGCATCTCCACTAGAAGGCGTTCCTCCTCACCGTACCCGTGTCGTCCTGCAGTATCAACTATGATGAGGCTGCACGTGTCCTTAAGCAACCTGCTCAATCCACGCGCGCCGATCTCAGCAGGGTCGCCACCCTCCCTCTCCCCGTAGAAAGGGACCCCAAGCTTCTCAGCTAACTGCTTCAGCTGGTCGTATGCGGCCGGTCTGTAAGTGTCAGTTGTCATTAAGCACGTCTTGTAACCCAGCCTCCTGTAGTAGTGGGCGAGCTTGCCTGCTGACGTGGTCTTGCCGCTCCCCTGAACACCGACTAGCATCACCACCCACGGGATCCTCCTCGGAAGGGTCTCCACAGCCTCGCCGCCGAAGAACTTAACAAGGCTGTCGTAAACTATCTTAACGAACCACTCACGTCTCAGAACCCCTGGCGGGGGCTCGGTCTTGAGGGCCTGCTCCCTGATGTCTTTAGTCAGCTCGATGACTAGCTTTAAATTCACGTCAGCCTTAATCAACTCCTTCTGAAGTTCTTTGATGAACTCGTTAACGCTCTCGTCATAGGAGCCCTTACCCCTGATGAAGTCCGAGATCAGGTCCCTAACTCTGCCTAAGTAACTCATTAAGCTCCCTTTAAGACCCTCATGATCTTCCTTCTACCCAGTATACTCCAATACTCAACCTCAGCGCCTGTGACGAGTTTACTCCTCAACTCGTCCTCCAGAGGCAGCTCGATCTCCAGGGTCTCGTAGGTCTCTAGATCCATGATCTGGACGCTCGAACCAACCATAGCTATCACCTGAGCAGTCCTCTTATCGATGATAGGAACCTCAACCTTCTGATCAACGGGAGCCACCAGGGTCTTCTTAACGCCTGAGAATACGCTGACAGCCACGACGTGCGCCTTAGCGCTCCCGTGCTTGCCCGTCTTAGCCTTGCTAATCTCGACAATCCTGCAGGGCTCGCCGTCAACAACTATGAAGCTCCCTTCACGCAACTCCCCTAACTCCGCGTAAGTAGTGCTCATCACCACAGCACCTTAATTAATTCACCGAAATCCTAATATATCTTAAGGATAACTAAGACTCACATCAACGGGTGATCCGTGATCTAGATACCCAGCAGTCCCTCACACTGGGAAGTGGCCTGCAGGAGGCAATACTTATAAGCCTTCGTTGTTTAAATTTGTTTGGTGCCGCGGTAGTATAGTCCGGCCTAGTATGCGGGCCTGTCGTAAGTCCCTACCGTACTAATAGGATAACCGCAGGAACTCCGGCAGGGTCTTACGGAGAGCCCGTGACCCGGGTTCAAATCCCGGCCGCGGCGCCAAACTAACTCACCATAAAGTGAAACCCTCGAAACTCAACTCGTGTGCATAGTGACACGCGACTAAGTGATCATCACCCACACGCGTGAATCCGGGCTCCTCCAACCTGCACTTATCTGTGGCGTATGGGCATCTCTGATGGAACCTACATCCCTTAGGCAGGTTTAGCAGGCTCGGCGGCTCGCCAACCACCTCCATTCGCTTCCTCGTCTTCAACTTAGGGTCGGGCAGGGGTATCGATGAGAGCAACGTCGCCGTGTACGGGTGTCGAGGATTGAGGAAGAGCTCGTGGGCTCTAGAGAGCTCTACAACCTTACCTAAATACATAACCATTATCACGTCACTCACGTGCCTGGCTGTGAGCAAGTCGTGTGTGATGAAAATATACGTCAGCACGTATCTGTACTGAAGATCTAGCAATAAGTTGAGGATCTGGGCCTGCACCGAGACGTCGAGGGATGACGTAGGCTCGTCTAGGACTACCAACTGGGGCTTAAGTATTATCGCACGGGCGATGGCTACTCTCTGTTGCTGACCCCCCGAAAGTTCGTGCGGGTACCTCATCAGATGCTCCTCGCCTAGACCGACATCCTCCAAGACCCCTGACACTGAATCAAGCGATGCCTCGCCGGAGCCTATGCCGTGGATCTTAAGGGGTCTCTCCAGTATTTCCTTAACCCTCATCCTGGGGTTCAGTGATGAGTAGGGGTCCTGGAATACTATGCCTGTAGACCTTCTGAAGCTCTTTAAACCCTTCTTAGAGAGCTTAGCCACGTCAACGCCGTTGAAGACTATCTCGCCGGAGGTTGGCTCCAGCAACCTTAAAACAGTCAACCCAAGCGTGGTCTTCCCGGAACCGGACTCACCAACCACTCCAAGGGTCACACCTCTATCAACGGAGAAACTTACGTCGTCCACGGCGCGTATGTACTGAACCGTCGATAGAAGTCCTCTCTTAAACCTGAAGTACTTCCTCAGGTTCCTAACTGTTAACAACGCCACTGGACTCACCCGACGGCTTTGTAGTTATGGCAGGCTACTGAATGATTTGACGTCGCCTCAGTCATCGTGGGTTCCTCCTTCATACATAGGTACGTGGTGTAAGGGCATCTAGGATGAAACCTGCATCCACTCGGGAGGTTAAGCGGGTTCGGCAGGCTCCCGGGGATTTGGTTTAGCCTGGCTTTCGACCCTCTCCTTGACGCTACACACTCTATAAGGCCTCTAGTGTAGGGGTGAAGCGGGTTGTCGAAAATCTCAGTTACCTCACCCACCTCAACTATTTTCCCTGAGTACATGACACCAACCCTATCACATACCTCGGCCACTATGCCGAAGTTGTGGGTTATTAGCAGTAGCGTCAACCCGTACTCCACCCTCAATGAATGCAGTAACTTGAGTATCTGAGCCTGTATCGTGACGTCGAGAGCTGTTGTGGGTTCATCCGCTATCAGCAGACTGGGTTTACAGGTAGTCATCATCGCTATCATAGATCTCTGCTTCATACCCCCACTGTAGACGTGTGGGTAGTCCCTAGCCCTGATCCCTGCATCCGGAATCCCGACTTTACTAAGCTGGTTCACAGCGCTTGTTAGAGCCTTATCCCATGACATCCCTAAGTGAGTCACCGGTACTTCAGCCACTTGATACCCGACTCTATACGCCGGGTTCAAGGACGTCATTGGGTTCTGGAAGACAATGGCCATCTCCTTACCTCTAATTCTCTGAAGCTCACTGTCGTCAACCCTCAGTAGGTCCTTCCCCTTAAACAAAATCCTGCCGTCCAGAACCCTTGAGTTCGGCGGCAGGAGTCTAGGTATCGACAATGCTAGAGTGCTCTTACCGCACCCAGTCTCACCAACCAGGCAGAAGGCCTCTCCCTCGAAGATCGTTAAGCTGACGTCATCAACGGCCTTCACGCAACCCCTACCGGTCTCGTAGCACACCTTCAGGTTCTGAACTTCTAAGATCTTTTCAGGCATCTTGAATCACCTCAACCTTAATTTAGGGTCTAATACATCCCTCAACGCATCGCCCAGTAAGTTGAAGCTTAGGGCCGTCAGGGTTATGAAGACTCCCGGGAATATGGAGTTCCATGGAGCGCCGAATATATAGTCCTTACCCTCGTTTAACATGGCGCCCCAATCAGGCGTGGGCGGCTGAGCCCCGAAACCTAGGAAGCTGAGCGCTGTCGTGTACAGTATTGCCGAGGGGATTGTTAGGGTAGCTAAAACGATTATTGAGACGAGCGTGTTCGGGAGGATGTACCTAAACATGATGCTTAGGTCTGACTCTCCTATGGCTCGAGCAGCCATCACGAACTCCCTGCTGACTAGGGATTGAGTTTTAGCCCTTACTATCCTCGCGTAAGGAGCCCAGCTGACCACGGCCACAGCTATCACCACGTTCGTCAACCCAGGTCCCAAGATAGTCACTATCGCTAGCGCCAGTATTATGGGTGGGAAGGCCCACAGCATGTCCGTGAACGCCGAGATCACTTTATCCAGAAAGCCACTGTAGTAACCGGATATGAGCCCCAGGGTAACGCCTATGCCCGCCTCGACTAGGACCACTAGTATACCGACCCATAAGGCTATTCGCGCCCCGTAGACGATCCTGCTGAACACATCCCTGCCTAAGTGATCCGTCCCGAACAAGTGCTTTAGTGATGGTGGTTGAAGCCTTAAGGCAGTGTCCACTTCATCGAACCTCCTCGGAGCTATTAGATCCGCTGTTAACGCCATGAAAACTATAATCGTCAGGAGTGCTAGACCGACAACCCCTCTCCTGTGCCTGATAAGCAGCTTCACCTCCTCACTCCTATAGACGGAGTAGGCTTTCTTCCTGAGATCCTCGAGTAATCGTGTCACATGCCTTCACCCTTCTCGACGCGCACTCGCGGGTCCAGAGCCGCGACGACTAGATCACCTAGCGTGTTGAACACTACCGTGAGTATGGTTATTATCAGCACTATCCCCTGAACGACTGCGTAGTCTTGCCTAATTATCGACAGGTAAAGGAGTCTGCCCATGCCTGGCAACGCAAACAGGGTTTCAATAACTACCGCGCCTCCTATAAGCCATGGTATGTCTAGGAAGAGCATCACAACGACAGGGAGTACAGCGTTTCTGAGGGCGTGCACGACCAACACCCTCCTCCTTGGAAGTCCCTTCGCCCATGCAGTCCTCACGTAATCCTCATTGAGGACCTCAATCATCTCAGCCCTCATCAACCTCATCACGGCCGCTGATGATGGTAAGGCGAGGGACAGGGCGGGAATCAGTAGTGAGTGAAGGCCTTCATAGCCGGATATCGGTAGCAACCTTAGATAGTAGCCAAAGACAAGCATTAACATTAACCCGAGCCAGAAGCCAGGTATCGAATAACTGACGATAGCCGTGACAGACAGCAAACCGTCGATGGGCTTACCCTTCATTAAGGCGCTTACAATCCCTATGGAAACCCCGATGGCGTAGGAGATAAGCATGGAGATCAACATGAGCATGAGCGTGTACGGTAATCGCTGCATCAGCAGGTAGGAGACCGGCTGTTTAGTGACTATGGACACGCCTAGATCCCCTCTAACGACGTGTGAGAGCCAGTAGAAGTACTGCACGTACGGGGGTTGATCTAGGCCCCACGCCCTCCTCAACTCCTCAACCCTTTCAGGAGTGACCCTTTCACCGGCAATCAGTTTTATGGGGTCTCCGGGCAATGAATACATTATATAAAAAAGAATTATAGTTACGCCGAACACCACCGGTATACCTATCAGCAGTTTTTTGGTTGTGTAGCTAAGTAACCCCATCTCAGCTACCTACTACTGCTCAATCCGCACGTCATTAACGAACATAGTCCCATAGGGTGGCAGGATCAACAAGCCTTTAACGTTCTTGTTAACTGCCGTGTAGTCCTTAAGCACGAAGAGCGGTATTAACGGGAGGTCCTTCAGCAGTAACTCCTGTGCTCTAGAGTACACCTCCGACCTCTCGGTCATGTCCGTTACTGATCGCCCTAACTCAAGCAACACGTCCACCTCCGGGTTTGAGTAGGTGTAGTTACCGTAGACACTGTGAACCAGGTATATTAGTATATCTGGGTCGGCCCAGGAGAACCTCCGCAGGGCAAGCTCGAAGTTCCACTCGCGCGTTAGTTCTCTTATGTAATCGTAAGTGTACTCCTTTATGCTTGCTTTAATGCCTACCTTAGCCAGTTGCGCCTGTATTAATGGTGCGGCTTTCTTGAGGGGCGGGTCGTCTACTGGCGAGAGGAGTGTGAGTTCTAACGGAATGCCATCCTTATCCACAACCCCGTCACCGTTGGTGTCGACCCAACCAGCTTCTCTGAGGAGCTCTTTAGCGGCCTCAACGTTGTGAGCGTACGTGGTTTCGGCCACGGTCTCCACGGTCCCGTTAAAGCATATCTGCGACGGTGAGAGGAAGGAATACCACGGAACTACATTATTATCGAGTATCTGAGCTATTTCGTCTCTGTTCAGGGCCAGCATTATCGCTTTCCGAACCCTAACGTCGTTTAATGGAGTTTTCTGGACGTTAACCATTATGTAGTGTATCCCGGGCGCTAGAGTCTCGTAGAGGCGTATGTTTGGATTGTCTCTGAGCCTCTTAACCTCCTCCAGAGGAACTCCCCTGACTACGTCTACACGCCCGGCCTCAAGTTCGGTTAGCCTCGTGAGGTCCTCCGGGATGAACCTTATTATCACTTCATCCACGTACGGGTTGGGACCCTTATTTGCTACGAACGGTAGGTTAGTTCTGTAGTTGTTATTCCTGATAAGGGTTACGTGTGAGCCCCTCACCCACTCCTTGACCGCGTAAGGCCCGCTCCCAACGGCCTCCCTGTTGAAGACGTCCGGCCCTACTCTCTCAGCTACCTCAGCGTTAACTGGAGCGCCATAGTTCGTAACTAACACTGACCAGAGATACGGGGCAGGTTGTTTGAGGGTGATCTTCAACGTGTGTTTGTCTATCGCGGTCATCTCAACCACGTCCGCGAAGTCCTCGGCGTAAGGCGAGATGTTCTTGTACCTCTCTATGGATTTCTTAATGGCCTCGGCAGTGACCGGATCGCCGTTAGAGAACTTCGCGTCGCTCGGTATGTGGAACACAAGCACGGTACCCTCCTCAGTTACCTCCCAGCTTAAAGCCAGGTCAGGTACTATATTCATGTTCTCATCTAAAACTACCAGAGGCTGGAATATCATGTCATGTACCTCGTTAGACCACGTCACCTGCTGCACGTCCAGACCCGTCGGCTCCTCAGGTATGGCTATGATTAAAGTCCTCTTTAACTGAGGTGTCGTTGGGCTTGTAGGGGTGGTTGCAGGAGTCGTCGGGGTTGTCGGGGCTACGTAGGGGGGCGACAGCGCTAAGTACGTTGCTATTAACGCCACTGCCACAACTAAAACTAACACGACCGCGACTGTCTTGGAAACGGCCTTCCAGCTATTCATACAGTTAACCTCATAAGGTGTGTATTGCAGGGTTAATAAATTTTCCCTCGTTACATTTTACGATGATTTAATTAAAATAGCTTATTAATTAAACACAAAACCACGTTCATTTAAATTAAGTGAGTGTGATGAAGGTTTTTATTACTCAATCCTCAAGGACTGAGTGGTGAGTGCCCGTGTATGACGTGATAATTAGGAACGGCGTAGTGGTGGATGGCTCTGGGGCTCCACCTTTTAAGAGGGATTTGGGCGTGATCGGTGACACGATCGCTAAGGTAGGCGATCTATCCGGGTGTGCAGCCGAGGAGGTCATTCACGCTGAAGGCCTCGTGGTGGCGCCGGGCTTCATAGATATACACAATCACAGCGACAGCGGGATCTTCATACTTCCTACGGCGGATAACTACGTCACGCAAGGGGTTACCACGGTCGTGGTTGGTAACTGCGGTTATTCATTAGCGCCGCTGACCGATAAGAACAGGGAGTTTGTAGAGCTCAGCGAGGTCGAGTTCGTCAAGGAGTTAGGTCGCTTACCGTGGGCTTCGTTCAGGGATTACCTAGAATATCTGGGGAGGCTTGAGAAGAGTTTAAACGTGGCCGCGTTGGTCGGGCATGGCACTGTAAGGAGCGCAGTTCTAGGTACCGGTAGCTTGAAGCCCACGGAGAGGGAGCTTGAGGAGATGAAGAGCCTTGTTGTTGAGGCATTGGAGAACGGGGCTTTCGGAATGTCTTCAGGACTCATCTACGTCCCAGGCGTTTTCTCGGAAACGCCGGAGCTAATAGAGCTGGCTAAGATCCTGTCAAGGTACGGCGGCGTTTACGCCACACACATCAGGAACGAGGGCGTCGAGCTAATGGACGCTTTAATCGAGGCTCTGGAGGTAGGCCTGAAGGGCAACGTGGGGCTTGAGATCTCACACTTAAAAGCTGCCGGCACACCGGCGTGGGGCGGCGTGTCTAGGGCTTTAAGCATCATAGAGGAGTACGTTAGGAGGGGTTACGACGTTAGCGCGGATGTTTACCCCTACGCGGCCAGCTCAACAGGGCTGGAGGCGTTGTTACCCTCGTGGATTAGGGAGGGGGGGTTGGAGGGCTTGATCAGCAAGTTAAGTGACGTTGAAGCATTAGAAAGACTAAAGAAGGACCTGGCTAGGTACGGCATACCTGAGGAGAGGCATGCGGACTGGGATAAGGTTAGGGTGTCCTACACTGAGAAACATCCTGAAGCTCTCGGAAAAAGTATTGAAGAGATCTCGAGGTTGTGGGGTGTGGACCCCGTGCAGACGATCGCCAAGATGTTGATAGATGACAGAGGCTTAACAGGAGTTGTCGTTCACAGCATGAGCGAGGACGACGTCTCTGAGGCGGTAGAACACCCCCTAGTAGCTATAGGGAGTGACGGTAGTGTGCGTAAACCAGGTGAAGGAGCGCCTCATCCAAGAAACTACGGAAGTTTCCCCAGAGTCATCGCTAAATACGTGAGGGAATTGAAGATCCTCAGCTTACCGGAAGCCATTAGGAAGATGACGTCGCTGCCTGCAAGGAAGATAGGCCTGTTTGACAGAGGACTCATAAGACCTGGGTTCAAAGCTGACTTAACTATATTTAATTATTATATGATAAGGGATAAAGCGACTTACGAGAACCCTCACGAGTACTCGATAGGTGTGGAGCACTTGCTAGTCAACGGCAAGTTCGTGATAAGAGATGGGAAGCACACGCAAGCGAAGCCTGGTAGGCTTCTAAGAAGCGTGTAGCAGGGCATCATTCAATGCGACTCTCGGGACCCCTATTCGAGGTTTTCTCGTGTAGGGTATCACCCACCTTTATAAGGCGGACGTCATAAATAGATTACGTGAAGTGGGTTGCGGGAAGGAGCGCCTTGGTGAGTGGGCGTGTGAAGGGGGTGTAAGGGTTCCTTGAGCACGAGCTTCAGTGAGTGGTTTGATTGGGTTTTGAGGGAGGCTGAGCTATACGACTACGGTAGGTACCCTGTTAAGGGTTTCGGTGTCTGGATGCCTTATGGCTTCGGGCTTAGGAGACGTGTCATCGACTTGATGAGGGAGTTACTTGACTCCACCGGTCATGAAGAGATATTGTTGCCTCTCCTCATACCTGAGGATCTCCTAGCTAAGGAGTCCGAGCACGTGAGAGGCTTCGAAGATCAGGTCTTCTGGGTTACTCACGGCGGTTTAGAACCTCTCGACGTTAAGCTTGCTTTAAGGCCGACGAGCGAGACCTCCCTGACCTACATGGAGTCCTTCTGGATTAAGAGTTACAAGCAGTTGCCTAAGAAGTACTACCAGGTTGTGAGTATATTCAGGTATGAGACCAAGGCTACGAGAGCTATGTTACGCGTCAGGGAGGTGAGCACCTTCAAGGAGGCTCACACGGTGCACGAGGACTTCAGAGACTCTGAGAGGCAGGTTGCTGAGGCAGTGAGCATATACAGCAGGTTCTTCGACCTCCTCGGAGTGCCGTACATCATCTCCAGGAGGCCTGACTGGGATAAGTTCCCGGGCGCTATATACACGATAGCCTTCGACACTTTAATGCCTGACGGGAGGGCTCTCCAGATAGGCACTGTGCACAACTTAGGGCAAAACTTCACTAAAGCCTTCGAGGTGAGGGTGCAGCGGAGGGACGAGACCATAGACTACGCATGGCAGACCTCCTACGGGATCTCCGAGAGGGTGATAGCTGCCTTAGTGAGCACTCACGGTGATAGGAGGGGGTTAGTCCTGCCCTTCATGGTAGCCCCCATACAGGTGGTCGTGGTGCCAATACCAACCGGTAGCGAGGACGAGAGGCGTGAGGTCTACGCGAGGGCAAGGGACCTGGGCGACGCCCTAAAGAGGGAGGGGTTAAGGACTTACGTGGACCTGGGCGAGGATAAGACGCCGAGCGAGAAGTTCGCTCACTGGGAGCTTAAGGGCGTTCCTTTAAGGGTTGACCTAGGACCTAGGGAGTTAGGCGAGGGCCTAGCAACGGTGTTCAGGAGGGACACCCTGAGCAAGGAGAGGATCCCGTTGGACAGAGTGCCCGATACCGTGAGGAGACTGGGGGAGGAGATAGACCTCAATCTAAGCAAGCGAGCCTGGAAGGGGCTCAAGGAGCGGGTGGCCGCCGTCAATGACTTGAGCGAGCTGGAGTTAGCGTTACAACGAGGAAAGCAGGTTGTTGAGATCCCGTGGTGCGGTCTCAAGGAATGCGCCGATCGCGTGGCGGGTGAGTACGGTTTAGAGGCGCTGGGAACGCCTCTCAAGGTCGGTGAGGAAGCTAGGCTGAACCCAGGTCTGAAATGCCCGGTCTGCGGGCGGAACGCGGTCACGCGCATGAGATACGCCAGGAAGTACTGAAGTGAGGCGCTCATTTCACATTAATAATCACTTATAAAGTCTTAAGTCAATAGCTATCGCGCTGCTGATGCAGAGTCTAGTAGCCGTGACTGCGAGCGCCGGTGCTACGCACGTTAATAATGCGGTAGTAGAGGTGGGTAGCTTAGACGAAGCAGTGAGTAATCTGAGTAGGTACTTATTCAGTAGTGATGTGAGGGTGCTTAGAGTAACTTATGACGCCTTCTTAACTAGAGTTGTTGGTTCCTTAGCGACGTACAGGATAAGTATCGTGGTGAGTGACGCTACATACACAGGATTACTGGAAGTTGTTGATATTCCCGCAAGACTACACACTCTCCAGCTATGTGTGAGCTTGCAGGGTTACAGAATACTGAATTCGTGAAGCGAACTACATAACAATCTCCAACTAAGCTACATCACTATGGAGAAAGGCGGTAGTAAGTACGCACTATCATACACCCTACTACCAATCACTATCAGAACCATTGGCGGTGATCAGGTCTTGTATGCTCGAGTCTCTGTATTCAGACCCTACGATAGTGCTTCAGACTTAGAAGTTGTTAGAGAAGCATTAATTAAAGCACTGAATATCGATTCAGGAAATATAGCGAGCACGGGGAGTGAGTCCCTATACGCCCTCAGTGTTGCTGGATCAGCACTATTCGTTATTCTGGTTACGTATATTCTTGTGGTTTATGCTTATAGGTATGCTCGATTAATTAAGGA
>CALIKV010000027.1 GCA_938017505.1 uncultured Sulfolobales archaeon
TTAGGAGCGAGTGCGTTGATCTCCTCCCTGCTGAGCTTGTCCAGAGCACCGCACTCAACCACCTCCACATCACCAAGAACCCCCCTCACATCAGGAACAACATCCACCCTAGGAGACTGACCTATAGTAACTAACCCCACCTTCTTCACAGTTCATCACCAAATCTTCTTACCGACGACGGTCTCAACCTGCTTCAGTATTTCAGGATCCTTAACGCCCGCACCAAGCGGCACGAACTCCTTCGGGATCACTACGATAAGCACCTCATCACCTGTCTCGACCTCGGCTGATGGGAGTGGAAGAGACGTCTTAAGGTCTAGAGTGACTATGAGATCCGGAAACGTAGCAAGTCTCACCCCATCCGCGTCCTCCAGAGTCATGTACTCATTCCAGAAAGTTATCTCGTAAGACTTAGAGCCTCCTTTAACCATTACCCTCCCTATGTCGTATCCGCCGCGCGTCTCCAGCGAAACACCACTCACAACCCCCTTGTTCACTACGAGCCCGCCACCTAAGTACTTAATAACCTCGGATGCAATGCCTTCAGCGTCGCCACGGTGCTTCTGCATTATCCTACCAACTTCCACGGCCTTACTGAGCGCTCCTACCGCTGCGTTCTCCCTCAGGTACTCGAGGCTGATTGGATTGCGGGTTACGGCCACCATGCCGCCTGCCTGAACCGATGCCTCCCTAATCAGCTTATCAACCCTGGCTAGAGATCCACGCGCAACTACTTCAACGTAAGTTCCTGCTTCCTTACTCCCGCCCACAGCTGCCTGCACTGAGGTGTATTCTTTAATTTTATGAAGCCCCATAGAGCCCATCACACCGGTTGGGTGTGCCCTGCCGTCAGCGGGCGCGTCAACCACCGGGATTTCGAGAGCTGCAGCAGGTATCCACCCGTTAGCTGTTGAGGCACCACCGTTCTCAGACGATATGAAGCCCCCTATACACACCCCGCTGTAATCGATCAACAGCTCAGCGGATCTGATCATGTGGTTCGGCTTCAGGTACCTCTCCTTCGCCGCAGGCGCTCCCACAATAGATGCCGTAACCACATGACTGTCCTTCGGGATCTCGTCCACGCTAACTATGTACAGGTCGCCTAACTCTACGGATAGCCTCGCGCTCAACAATCCTGTCTTAAGGTCACCCCCACCACCGCCACCGAAGAACGACCCACCGAGAACAGCAGCCTCGGCTATCTTGTCGTCAACCTTAATCCTCACTTCGTAGCACCTCCTACAGTCCTCTGCCTTAATATGTTCAGCGTCACAGCACCAGCGGCTACTACGGGATCCACTACAGGAACCCCAGCCATCCCCTCAGCTGTTCGGGCGAACCCTATCGTGGAGTATCCAGTGCAAGCGAGCGCGATCACGTCAACACCGTGCTTGAGCAGGTCCTTCAACGCCTTCTTAGCCGCCTCTCTACCCCAGTCAGTCATTAAGTCCAGAGTGTTTCTGACTCCTTCAGGCTTTCCCTCAGCCACTAGGTGAGGTCCTAGAACCCTCTTGATAACTTCCGGCGTGTCTTCAGTGAGGTTCAACACGCCGACCTTATCGCCGTAGGCTAGGGTGAGAGACGCTACTGCCGAGCCAGCTCCTATGACGGGCACTCTCAACTCCTTCCTAGCCTCCCTAACGGCTGGGTCCGCAGCACAGCTAACTATAACTGCATTAACCCCCTCTCTCTCGAACTCCTTTGCCAGCCTGAGAACCTTAGGCTTGGCCAATTCCTCGGATTCACGATCGTAGACGCCCTTAGGTTGATCCTCAATGCACCTACTAACAACCCTTAACTCCGGGAACGCTGACTCGATGATCTTGCCATGGAGATTCAGCAGCTCTTCATCTCTCGTGGTTAAAACCCTTATTAACCCTACAACGTGCTTCATGCCAATCACTTAACTAAACTACTTAGGTATGTTCCTTCTGAATACGTCTGCAACAGGGCCGTGTACCTTAATTATGGTTTCCCACTCCTGGGGGTCGTAGAATCTCGCCCTACCCATAGTGAAGTCCTTGGCAACCTCCACCACGAACCTAGTCGATTGCTCCAGAGCC
The DNA here is from genome assembly GCA_938017505.1 of uncultured Sulfolobales archaeon. GTDB lineage: Archaea > Thermoproteota > Thermoprotei_A > Sulfolobales > NBVN01 > Zestomicrobium. The sequence continues at coordinate 2,067 of CALIKV010000027.1, forward strand.
ATGAAGTTAGTGGGTCCCGTCCCAGACCCCGGTAACGCCATCCTAGCAGTTATAGCAACCCCGACCACCGGCGCCTTCGTATAGAGCCATGGTTGTACAATACTGTTTATATGGTAGATTGGCGTCGAGTACGGCGTTATGTCCTGCATCGTTATCGGAACTACCACAGGCGGTTCACCGGTAACCCTCACGTATATGTCCGTCAGATCCGGGCTTACCCTCAATATCCAGCCCTCCTTGACAGTTGGGGTTATCGCGAAGCCCGTGTGTTTTATCACCCAGTTAGCTTTGGTAGCGTCGACTGAGAGAACCGCGTCCATTTCCTCCCTGACCTCCCTCTTAAGAAGTGTGAAGATATCAACGGGGGAGTCCATCATGGGGACGGGCTTGTAGGGACGTGTCGGTGCGTTAGGACAGATGTGAGTAGTCACGATGACGTCGCCCGGCAGTACATCTCCACGATTCCTCATCTCGGCGATCTTATATGCAGTGGCAAGCGCGACGACTGCGCCGTCAGCGTCAGATACCATGCCCAGGTACGCAGGCCTAGCGCCGATCCCCCCCAGCCTGCCTACAACCCCCAACGTCGGGGACGATCCTCCTGAGCTTTTACCGCTCCCTCCGGGAACCATTATGGTTATGAAATCCGTGAAGCCCTTATCCCCGTGAACAGTCTCCACGATAACCTGGATATCGCTGAAGCCCTTGTCTACGAAGAACTTCTTGACGACCCCGCCGTTGACTTTAGGGTTGTCAAGAAGATCTATTACCTCCAACACGTGTTTTAAAGCGGACATATTTGACCACAATTACAATGATACTATGGCACTTTTAAGTTTTGGCATACATGTAAATAGAATTAAAATATAAAATGTATTATAAAGCTTAAATACCCTACCTAAAAGTAATAGTTGTGGTGGTATTACAGTGGGAGAAACCACCGAGTACCATCCTAAACTATATGAGCCAGTGGTCATGATTATAGGGCTTGCTCTAGCGATTTTCGGTGTTATAATTGGCATGGAGTTGATATGTAGGGTTGGGATCAACCCGAACACGTCGATCATCGGCGCTCTAATCGCCATAGCTTTCTCCTACATACCAGTGCAGTTTGCTAGGAACATGCGTAATGTACACAGAATTAACTTAATGCAGACAGTTATATCGGGGGCAACCTTCCAAGCAGGTAACGTGTTCCTGCTGACCATAGCAATACCCTACTTACTAGGGCTTACTGGAGGAACGTATTTCTATGGGGTCATAATGGGAGTCCTCATAGGAGGCTTCGTAGACATTATATTCGCTTACTGGATATTTGACTCGCCGTTCTATCCCGCTAGAAACCCGTGGCCAATAGGAGTCTCTACTGCCGAGGCTATTAAGGCGGCTCTAGCTAGAGGTAAGAGAGCGTTGTTATTGTTGTACGGCATGATCTTCGGCGGTCTGCTCACGTACCTCGGCTATCCAGGCGACGTCGTCGGCATAACGCTCATAACTCAGATAGTAGCGATAACGTCCTTCGGCGTAGGCTTGATATTAAGGGCGTACGGGCCTACGTTGGTCGGCATAGACTTCTACAAGATATACGCGCCGCAAGGTATAATGGTAGGCGCGGGAATTGCTGCATTAATACAGTTCCTCTTACTATACCTCAAAGTCAGGAAGAAGCCCTCTAAAGAATCGGGGTCGGGATCCACAGCTAGCGTGCCGCCAACCCTAATCGGCGCGAGCGATGCTGCAAGGAGGCTGTTCATGGCGTTTATCCTCTTCACGGCAGGCGCACTAGTCGCTGGGTTGATAACGGGCGTCAGCGGGATGATGAACCCGGCAATGTTCCTTCTGTGGGTCATATACATAGGTTTCCAAGCGTGGTTCACAACCTTGGTCTGCGCCATCTCAGGAATGTACGCGGGCTGGTTCCCGGCGTTTGCCACAGCACTGGCAGCACTAGTTATAAGCTTGATCTTCGGCTTTCCACCATTGGCTGCAGGCATAGGAGTGGCGTATGTCGCTTCTACAGGGCCTGGCATGGCAGACCTTAGCTACGATTTAAAGACCGGATGGATCCTCAGAGGAGAGGGTAAAGACCCTAACTTCGAGAGAATAGGACGTAGGTGGCAATTCTACGCTAAGATACTCTCCATAGCAGTGTCGTTGATCATGGTGGCGATATTCTATAACACATATTTCGCAGGATTAAACCTGTACCCACCAGCGTCTAAAACACTAGCTGCAACTGCCAAGGCAGCGGCTGACCCAGAGCTGGCTAGATGGCTACTGACCTGGGCGCCGGTAGGCCTCATACTACAACTCATAGGAGGACCTCAGAGACAGATAGGAATACTCCTAGCCACGGGGCTAATGATCTCCAACCCGCCGGCTGGTATAGCGGTACTGGTTACTGTGGCCGCTAGACTGGCTCTGGTTAAAGCGCTGGGGGCTGAGAGGCTAAGAGACTTATTCTACGTGGGCGGCGCCGGAGCGGTCGGGGGCTCAGCGATAGTGTCGTTCGTGGTGTACACATTAAGGGCTTTCCTGAGGATATAATCAGGTCTTTTTGTACTTTAAGGGCTTAGAACAGAACTTGGAACATGTTTCGGAGGCGTTTTCTCTTTACTAGTTCACAGCAGCTCGTGCTTAGAAGACCTCTGGTATATACGGGGTTCCTGAAGGCTCGGTCGCGCCTCAACGCTTGCTGCAGCGCTTTCGGCGTTGCGGCGTTCAGCTGAACATCGTGTCGAGCCACAACATTGTGAGAAAGCCTGTTAGGAACCCAACAGTTGAAAGACGCTCATGACCGTATCTATGGGTCTCCGGTATCACCTCATGGCTAACCACGTAAATCATCGAGCCCCCAGCCAGCGAGAGCGTGAGAGCCAGTAGGGTGGTGGAGGAAGCCGCTACGAGAGCCACCGTCACCGACATCAGGGTTTCGCTTAAACCGCTCAGAACTGCAACGAGTAGTGCCTTTCCTACACTCCTAGTCGCGGTCGCTATTGGAAAAGATACCGCGAATCCCTCTGGAGCGTCCTGAAGTCCTATGGCCAGGGCTGTAAGCAGCCCCTCGCTGAGGCCGATTCCCGACGCGCTCCCTACGGCAAGCCCCTCAGGAATGTTATGTATCAGAATCGCGAGGACCAGGAGCCAGACACGCTCTACCCTCGTTTTAGTCTCAGCAGGGCCCTCATACCCCTTCATGAGGTGCTCGTGCGGTATGTATTTATTGAGAACCACCACTAAAATGACCCCCGAGGCGAAGCCCGCGAGGACCGTTGGGAACCCCCCTATCTTTGTCGCCGGAAGTAGGAGGCTTGTGAATGAGGCGACTGTCATGATTCCGGCGCTGAAACCCAGTCCTAAGTCCAGATGCTTCTCCGACCCCCTCACACCTATGAGACCCACGACCCCGCCAATCGATGTGAGGAGCGCTGGGATCAGACCCAACACGAGAGCCCTCAAGACCACGTTCTCCAGCAGTGCATCCATCCCCGCTCACAACTAAATTCATCAATTCGACTAACCTTTAAATCGCTGCAGTAGGAAAAATTAATTGATCATACCGGTGGCGGTCTTTGCTCTGTCGGGGGTTTCCAAGTGAGTCCGAGTATACCGCCAACTAGCCCCAGGACGAATCCTATGATGAGGCCTCCACCAACGAGTAGGCTGAGCACTGAAGACACGATCACTATTATGGATCCTGTCTTCACTTTATTGGGTGTCCCAGAGTTAATCATCAACGCACCGACGAGCATTAACACACCAAATACGAGCCCTATAACGCCGAATAACATTATCATAGCTGATAAGTTGCCAATGTACATCCTATCAGGTATGAGCCTAATGGCTATTCCCCCGAGGGCTACGACTATCAGCGACGTGGCAAGCACTAGTATGGCTCCTATGAGGGACAGTACAAACGCTGCAGAGGGTTTTTCATCCACGGCTAATACCTCAAGATTATTATACTACTAGAGTTTAAAATAACACGGGGTTCATCCCTATGTGCTGAGTAATCGACTTACTTTCTCTTTGTAGTGCTTAAGGGCATCCCTGACGTAGTCCTCACTCACCCTCCCAAAAGGAGAGGGGGTCTCAAAGACCCTCCTAGGCAGTTCAGAGTTGTCTAGACTGTATCCAAGCGCTATTTTAAGCTTTAATTTCTCCTTGTAGATATCTACGCCTAGTCTCTTTAACTCCTCCTCGCCGACCTTCATGCCTAGGGGCTCGAGGGCTTTGGAGACTGTGGCGGGTTTGTAGACCCCTCTCGCGAAGAAGCAGGTAACGAGGGATGAGAGAACCTGCCTCCACGACTCCTCCTCGACGAGCTCGTCCACTAGCGTCTGCGGTGGCGGGTACTGCTTCCCGATATACTTCTGATCTACAGAGTACCCAGCGTTGTCTAGGTGGCTGTGTCTGAGCCCTATTAAGTAGCCTACGTGAGCACCAGGACCTGTGTGGTAGCCGGGCATTTCGTTCCCACCGTAAGTCAGTGCGAATTCAGCACCGCCGTACTTCACGGCGACCTCCCTAACCCCGAGGGCTAGGGTTCTGTAGAAGTTGTTCGGCTGGGTTATCAGGTACCTCACCATCTCTATGTACCTCCTCCAGTCACCCCACTCAGGCCTCACAATGGTTTCCTCTTCACCCACCAATCCTCTTTTAAAGGCTTCAGTGACCCACGCGAGCACTATTCCGGTGCTCATGGCGTCGAGACCCACCGTCTCAACTTCCTCGATGAGCCTTAATAGACCCTCTCTATCTCTTACGCCCAGCATTGAGCCGAGGGCGTATATAGGCTCGTAGTCATAGCTTATATATCTGGTGGTGAAGAAGTACTTCTCGTGTGGGTACCTCTCCCTTATTACTGCTATGTGGATGCAGGCTACGGGGCAGTGTGCACATGCAACCCTCCTGGCTAGCGAGTACTCAGCGAACGCCTCCCCGCTTATCTCTTCAGCCCCCTCGAAGAGGTTTGACGTGAGGTTCCTAGTCGGTAGTGCTCCTATCTTGTTGAGGGGGAGCACGTTAACGGAGGTTCCCAGGTCATGGTATTTCTGCATGATCGAACTCTTAGTTATCTCGTCGAACAACTCTTTGTAGACTTTTCTATATTTGGAAACGTCAGCCACGGGGACCGTCCGCTTGCCACCAATTACAACCGCCTTAAGCTTCTTAGATCCCCACACCGCGCCCAGGCCCAACCTACCGAAGTGTCTGTAGGTCTCGAGGATCACTGAGGCGTACCTAACCATCGCCTCCCCGGCCCTGCCGATCCTCATTATGGACCTAAGACCAGGCCAGGGCTCCCTCTCCCTCAGGACCTTACCTACGGTGAGCGAGCTCCTGACACCCCAAAGAGCGCTGGCGTCCTTAAATTCAGCCATCCCATCATGGACTGAAAGGTACACAGGCGACTCGCTAGCCCCCTTAATCACCATAGCCCCGAACCCGGCCATCCTTATAGCTATGGGAGCCCTCCCACCTGCGTGCGACTCGCCTAAATTGCCGGTTAGAGGAGATTTAAACATAGCAACTACTTTAGAGGCAGTAGGGTAAACTCCTGTGAACAGCCCTATCGCCATAACAACCACGTTGTCGGGACCGAGAGGATTCGCTTCTTGTCTCAACTCCTCCTTAAGTAGCTGTGTCGCCACACCAGTTCCGCCCAAGAAGTTGAGGAATAAATCAGACCTATCCTTAACCCAGTAGATCTTCCTCGTTAGATCTACGTAAAGTACCCTCCCTAGGGCCTCGTCAATTAAGGCAGGTTTCCCCATTATGAATCAACCTCCTCGAGAGTTAGGACGCCGAAGGGACAGTAATCGACGCAATAGCCGCAGTGAGTACATATGACCGGCTTATTCACGTATACATTCCACTGAACGGCGCCGAAGGGGCATGCCGCTTTGCAGTTGCCACAACCTATGCACAAGTTAGGGTTGAGTATAACCCCACCACCCCTCCTCAACACGAGCGCTTTAGTGGGACACACCTTAGCGCATGACGGGTCTTTACACGCTCTACAGACTATGACAGAGAAACCCCTCTCAAAACCTCCAACACTTCTCACGTAGATCGCGGTGTAACCCAAACCAGCATCTACGTATCTCCGTGAGCACGTGAACATACAGGTCATGCAACCAACACATAAATCAGGGTCGGTCACAACTAATCTCTTTAACTTAACCCACGACACTGCGGCTACATTCATCACCATAACCTCAAGTAAGAATACGCTACAGCTTAATTTAAGTTCTCAGAAAGCAACACCTTGTTATGAGCAGAGGGGAGCACTTGCATCACGTGCTTGAGGCTACATAATTTTGTAAACACCTGCCTAGATTAGCTATATTTTCTTTCAGAGCGTTCGATACCTCATACTATGTTTTAAATAAAGCTATAACATATAAATTTTTATATTTTTACTTATAATCAAAATTAAATGCTTAAATGCTTATAAGCTTTTTACATAATATTATAACTGGTGGTGAGATGTATAAGTACTACTTAGGTGACTGGGCGTCTATTAAACTGGCGAACATGCTTTCAGTATCTAGGAGGATGACTGCTCGTCTTACACGGATCGCCAGCGGGATATTAGCCCCTCTTGAGTTACTAGAGGGTCTAACTGATAAACTTCTCAAGAGGATTGAGCACAGACCTGAGAGAGAACAGAGGGAGTTAGTTGAGTTCATTTTCATAGCACACAAAGTATTTATAGGCATAGGGATGCTCTTCATATACTTTCTAACTTCAATTTAAGGGCTTTTTGATTTTTAGTCTGAACAGACAGCTAGAGATAAGCTTTTAAACCCAACCACTACTTACTTTGTCGTAATGCTCGTAAGGTGATGTAAATGGAAACATACTAGCTGAAACCAAACATAGCGTAACGGTCAAAGCACCTGCATCAATAGCAAATCTAGGTCCAGGGTTTGACGTTCTGGCATTAGCTTTAGCAGGCATCCACGACTACATTAAGGTTTCATTCCTCCCTGACAAGAATAGAGCGGTTGTCGTGTCAAGAGGTTTCAACGTCCCCTCGGGTGAGGCTAACGCAGCTTCCGCGGTAGTAAGATGCTTCATGGAGGAGTTCGGATTCTCCAAGCACGGCATACTCGTCTATGTCACTAAGGGAATTCCTCCAGCTATGGGTCTCGGTAGTTCTGGCGCGACTTCGGCTGGAACGGCCTACGCGATCTCGAAACTCCTCGAACTCGAGTTAGGACCTGCAGATCTGCTGAGGTTGGCCAGCTGCGGTGAGAAACACGTGGCCGGCACCGCGCATTACGATAACATCGCTGCAAGCCTCTTCGGAGGTGTTGTGGTGATCGACGTGGTGAAGCTACAGGTACACAGGTACGTACCTAGCAATAAGTTCTACATCACCATAATAGTTCCGAGACTCCCTAAGTTAACCGGTATCAAGAAGACCGAGTACGCTCGGCTCCTCTTACCTAAGAAAGTAGGTCTCACAACGCACGTCATGCAGACATCATCTCTCGCCAAGCTGCTCTACGCGCTCTTCACTAACGATCTAGAGCTTTTAGGCGAGGCTATATCCACGGATTTCATAGCAGAGCCCTATAGACTTAAGATGATACCGTACTACAGGGAGCTCAAGAAGCTTGCGTTAGATGAGGGTGCTCTAGGTTTCAACATATGTGGTGCCGGTCCTTCAGTCTTCTCCATCTATAAATCACGCGACGATGCGATGTCGGTCGGGCGTGATCTCCAGGGATTCCTAAGCAAGCACGAGATCGAATCTCACTTGATCGTGACTCAGGTGTCTGAGAAGGGTGTTGAGCTCTCGGGTGGTGTTGGTTGACGAGGAGGTTGAGGGTAGTTCTAACAGGTTTTGGTTCTGTCGGGAGGTCTCTAGTTAAAGTGATAGTCTCTAAAAGAGACCTCCTGGCTATGAAGTACCGCTTAAGAGTGGACGTCGTCGCCGTAGTTGATTCAAAGGGCACTGCTCTTAAGACGGAGGGTTTCAGTGATTACGAGTTAATGAAGCTGTGTGAACTGCCCAGGTCAGGTGTCAGGATGTTCGAGCCCTACGCACTCGATTACGTTGACATGAATCACGTCTACGACGAGACGCAGCCCGACGTCCACGCGGAGTTAACGCCCTCTAATTACGCGTCTGGAGAGCCCGGTTCAAGTAACGTGCTGAACGCTGTGAGGCAGGGAATACACGTCGTCCTAGCTAATAAAGCCCCCCTAGCACTAAGGTTCAGCGACGTGATGTCCTTGGCTCTAGTTAAGGGTGTTGCAGTTAAGTTCAGAGCCACTGTCATGGGCGGCACGCCACTCATTGACACCCTAACAAGTATGAGAAGCTATGAGATCGTGAGGGTTGAAGGCATTTTAAACGCGACCACTAACTTCGTGCTGACTAAAATGCATGAGGAGCTCACGGACTTTCGGGAGGCACTCGGGAGGGCGCAGGCCCTAGGCGTAGCCGAGGTCGATCCATCCCTGGACGTTGAGGGAGTTGACGCTGCTGCCAAGTTAGTTATCCTATCTAATGTTGTCGGGAGACCGGTGACCCTAGACAAGGTCTACAGAGAAAGCATCTTAGATATGCCTATTAGTGAGGTCGTTAAGGCTCTGAACCACGGTAACGTTATCAAACACATCGCTCGACTGGACCTACGTGATGGTCAGGCCTCAGTCAGGGTGGACGCGTTGCCTAAGACCGATCCCTTAGCGAGGGTAGGGGGGACTCTGAACGGGGTTAGGGTGAGGACTGATGTGGGGGAGCTAATGCTGATTGGTAAGGGTGGTGGAGGCTTTGAGACGGCACACTCAGTACTTGATGACCTGCTCTCAATAGCTTTGAGAGGTGACGTTTCTGCAAGGTGAAGAAGGGGATAGCGACGTCTTTGTGGTTAAGGTCGGTGGATCCCTGCTTAGGGATGCCGCATCATACGTGGAAGCTGCTGTTAGGATTAAGGACCTATTCGTTGAGAGGGCTACACCCCCATTCATAGTAGTCTCAGCTGTGAAGGGAGTTACTGACGCACTTACTCAGATCGCGAGAGGGTCTAGGGGGGCTCTAGATGACGTGATTGAAAGGCATCTGGGGATAGCTGAGGAATTAGGGAGCTCGAGGCTCTTCATGAGGGTGGCGTATGAGCTAGAGAGTCTGAAGAAGATTGCTTCGTTCACGAGGCATGCTGACCCGGCTGTAATGGACTTAATCTGGTCCTTTGGCGAGAGGTTAAGTAAAGTGATCATGTCGAGCGCGCTTGAGTTAGTCGGCGTAAGGGCTTTAGAGCTTGACGCCAGAAACGTGATTGTGACTGACGAGATACATAGCAACGCGACCATAGACTATGGATTGACATTAGTTAACTTGGAGAGAGTACGTAAGCGAACGAGGGATTGTAACGCGATACCGATCATCGAGGGATTCGTGGGCTTAACTACGAGTGGTGAGGTGAGCACTTTAGGTAGGGGAGGCTCTGACTACACGGCCACAACCATAGCTGCTCTACTTAGGGCTGAGACGGTATTCCTAGTCACAAATGTTGACGGTATTTTAAGTTCGGATCCCGAACTTGTGCCTACGTCACGGTTAGTTAGGTTCATGAACTACGATGAGGCGTCTGAGGCGTCGCTACACGGGGTCAAGAACATCAACCCTAAAGCCTTTAGACCTTTGCAGGAGGTCTATGGCTCAAGGGTTTTAGTCGGTTCATGGAGGGTGTTTGGAACGGAGATCGAGAGCCGCGCGCGACGTTATGTGGAGGGTCCTAAAGTGGTTGGAGGCACCCCCAATAGTGATCCCTACGTAGTAGTGATCGGGGAGGGTGTTACGAGAGGGGAGTTCGTGAGGAAAGTCATGGAAGTGCTTAACGGCAACTCGTTAGATATTACGGGGCTTGAATCACGGTGTGGAAGACCATCCTTTAAAATCCATGTACGTAGGGAGGACTGGCCAGACGCCTTATTAGCGATCCATCGGGGGTTCATCGAGGGTGAGTTAGGGTGAGGAAGCGGGTTGCGGTATTAGGCGCTACTGGATTAGTGGGGCAGAGGTTCGTGGCGTTGCTGGCAAATCACCCGTGGTTTGAACTCATCGCTCTGACAGCCTCTGAGGGCAGTGTGGGTAAGCGTTACGTGGATGTAGTTAGGTGGTTTGTGGAGAAGCCAATCCTTGAAGAGCTGCGTGACGTAACCTTAGCCGCGTTAAACGCCGATGCGTTAGTTAAAGATGGTGTGGAGATTGCGTTCTCAGCGTTGCCTACTGAAGTCGCTAGGGGGGTTGAGGTTGAGCTGGCTAAGAAGGGCGTTGTGGTCGTATCAAACGCCAGTTCCATGAGGCTTGAGCCTGACATTCCACTGGTGAATCCTGAGGTGAACGCTGACCACTTAGGAGTGATAGAGCAGCAACGCAGGATTAGGGGTTGGGACGGAGCGCTTATCAAAATACCTAACTGCACGACAGCGATACTAACTCTGTCTTTGAAACCCCTCATCGACGAGTTCGGGGTTAACGTTGTTATAGCGTCAAGCATGCAGGCGGTCTCCGGTGCCGGGCTCTCAGGACTTCCGTCAATGCTCATAATCGACAACCTCATACCGTACATAGAGGGTGAGGAGGAAAAGATCGAAAGCGAGTCAAGGAAGATCCTGGGTTCGCTAGGCCATCGCTCGATAGAGCTTAATGACCACATAAGTATCTCGACCAGCTGCCATAGAGTCATGGTGCTAGAAGGGCATACGATAGCGGTCTTCACGGGGCTAAGGAGAGACGCCTCGCTGGAGGAAGTGTTAAGGGCTATGAGCGAGTTCAGAACCAACAAGATCAAGGACTTGAAACTCCCCACAGCTCCTGAGAGACCCATAGTAATTAGGAACGAGCCAGACAGACCGCAACCAAGGCTAGATAGACTTGAAGGAGGCGGGATGAGCGTCGTCGTAGGTAGGGTGAGAGGCGATGCTGCATTGCGAGGCGTGAAGTACGAGGTTTTAGGGCATAATACGGTGAGGGGTGCGGCCGGGACAGGGGTCCTGATAGCTGAGGTCTTGAAGGAGAGGAACTTAATTTGAACAATCACAGAAGTCGCGCGTTAATAACGTTTTTAGCTCGCTACGGCTTCATACGTGTGGTGTGGGTTAGGATGAATGTAAGGCTGGTGGGAGCGTGAAGCTCTTTAAGGCCGACGTTGCGTTGAGGTGTGTTAAATGTAGGTCAACGTACGACGCGGATCCATGGCTCTTCACATGTCCTCGTTGCGGGGGTCTATTGGAGGTTGTGATGCCTGAAGAGACTAGCCTCCGTTGGCCTTTGGGTGGATGTGGGAGACGTTACGTGTGGAGTTATCGAGAGCTACTGCCGTTATCTAACGACGTAGAACCGGTCTCGCTCGGCGAGGGCGGCACGCCTTTAGTGCCGCTAAACAGAATCACACAAGCCCTTAAGACGCGTAGTAACGCCTACATGAAGCTCGAGGGTGCGAACCCTACCGGGAGTTTCAAGGATAGAGGCATGACTGTGGGCGTCACCATAGCTAGGCACACGGGAGTTAGTGGAGTGGTAGTAGCCAGTACAGGTAACACCGCTGCGTCAGCCGCCGCCTACTCAGCGAGGGCTGGCTTAAAGTGCGTTGTGTTGCTACCTAAAGGTGGTGTGGCTAAGGGTAAGATATCTCAGGCGTTACTTCACGGTGCCGAGGTGGTTGAGGTTGACGGCATGTTCGACGACGCCTTAGACAGGGTCTTCACCGACGTCGTGTTGAGTGGTAGGAGGACGCTGTACCCTCTGAACTCCTATAACCCGTGGCGTCTGGAAGGCCAGAAAACCATAGCGTTCGAGGTCGTTGAGGAGCTTGGTCGGGTTCCCGACTTCCTCATAGTTCCAGTAGGCAACGCCGGCAACATATCGGCCATATGGAAGGGCTTCAAGGAACTACGGAGTTACGGGCTAATAGATCGAACCCCTAGGATGATAGGGGTTCAGTCGGAGGGTGCCGCCCCGTTAGTGATGACATGGGTTAAACGATGTGAAAGCCTGCAAGTTGTTGAGAGCCCGCAGACGATCGCAACAGCGATAAGGATAGGCAGGCCTATCAACTGGTCGAAAGCGCTTAAAGCCGTTAGAGAATCCGGTGGCACGCTGATCTCGGTGAGCGATGACGAGTTATTAGGGACCATGAAGACCTTAGCTAGGGTTGAGGGGGTAGGCGTGGAGCCGGCTGGAGCAGTTACCCTGGCAGCCTATATCAAGGCAATTGAGGAGGGCCTCATAAGTGAGGGCGACGTTATATTGGTGGGAACCGGTCACGCGTTAAAGGATCCCGATGTAATAATTAAACACTTTACATGACCACATTATTTCTAAACCTGTATTATAATGGGGGTTAGTGATGGGTGCTCTGGTGCTGGTCTCGGGGTTGCTCCCCTTTAACTCTGGGAAGACCTTCTTCACTATGGCTCTAGCCAGCTACTTGAGGGACTTAGGGTACTCAGTGACCGTAGCGAAGCCTGTTTCAGCACACTCCCTCTGGGACCAGTACGAGTACTTCCTGGAGTCCCTGAAACTGGGCGTTTTAGTAGGTGAGGACGTGATTAAGTACATGAGGGCTAACTTGGTCAACGATGTAGATATCCAAAATCCCATTGACATACTGACCGCACCGCACGATGTGATGAAACACCCATCCCTCGATTCATACTATACCGCACTTACTTCCGTTATCGAGCAGGCAGTTCTAGTAAGGATATCCGTAGATGAAGTGAGGAATCATTACGTTATAGGCGAAAACCTAAGCAAGCTTGAAGAGCGTGTGGCCAGGGAGGTGATGAATCTAGCCATGAAGCTCGGCGTGAGCGCTGAGGCGGATAGAAGGTGGCTCTACAGCAAACTGACAAGCAACGAGGTAGACTCCCTAGTCACTGAGTCCCTCAGAAGACTCGCACTAAGGCATGATGCGGTGCTCTGCGAGTCGTTCAGCAATTCCCTGCTCCCGGTGTTTGGGGTGAGCAAGATAGCAACGCATATAGTGGTCGTCACGCCCACTAGGGCTCTGGTCTACGGCATTAGGAAAACGTCAACGTATCTGGGCACTATAAACCGCCTTAAAGCCGAGTCGTCAATAATCGTGATGCTCTTCAAACCAGACCTAACGCTGAGGGTCAAGCCTAGTCTAACGCCTGAGGAGTCCTTAGACGAGGCGGAATTAAGAAAACTGCTTAACGAGTTCCTCACAATTCAGCGTCACGGCGACACACAACGCAAACCTGTAACCTATACTTAACCCATATAAAGCTTCTTACGACATCTTCCCGGGGGGACCTGCATGACGTTAATACAGGCCTTGCTCTTTCTAGGAGTCATGCTGATAGCGTGCGGCATTGTGTTATTCGCTTTAGCTTCACTGCGGGCTGGCAGTGGCGGTAAGGTTGAGGGCGGTGGCGTTATAATAGTAGGGCCTGTACCAATAGTCATTGGCTCTAGCCAGAGAATCGCAACTGCCCTACTAGTTCTCGCGGTCGTGTTGACCTTGGTTGTCTTAGTAACGTATATTGTGACGAAGCTGTGGTGAGACGACGTGAACCTGTTAAAAGTAGGCATTGCTTTCACATTGCTTGGTTTCGCACTGGTTTTCACATCGACCATGATATACATCCTCACGCAACATCAGACCTTACCGGGCGAGCCCCAAGGAGGTTTCGCAGGTTGCGTGATAATCTTCTTCATCCCGGTGTGTTTTAGCGTCGGGACCTCGGAGACGCTTATACCCCTACTACTGGCTTCAATACTTGCGGTTCTTCTGTTGATCATCGCCAGCTTAACTTTCTTCAAGATGATCAGCAGGAGAAGCGTAGTTCCTGAGGCCTGACACCCCTTTGAAGGGTCCGAAGCCGTTCTCAGATAGTTGACTTTGGACGTCTTCTTGATGTGGTGGGGATTAGCGCTGAAGGGACATAGGCAGTGCTTCAACAGCAAACGTTAACTGTCCGGCAACAGTAGAGCCTAGACTGTCGTCACATATTAAATAACAGAGCGTCTGAATACATATAGGTGTCCAGTAATGGTGGGTTCTATAGGTGTTGATGAGGTTCTCTCTAGGTATGAGAGGGTTTTCTCTAGGATTCAAAGAGCTCCTTACGCCCCAGTAATCGCTGTTAGAGGCAGGAACTCAAGAATTATTGACATTGAGGGGAGAACGTTTATAGACCTCGCGTCAAGCGCTACAGTTGTTAACCTGGGTTATAACGACCCTGAGGTTGTTAAGACCATTAAAGAGCAGGCCGAGGAGTTGATTCACTTCACCTTCATATACGGATACAACATACCGGCTCTCCAGCTGGCTGAGGAACTTCTTGAGATAACTGGGTTCAGAGACGGTAGGGTTGCTTTAGGGTTAAGCGGTAGCGACGCGAATGAAGGCGCTTTAATGCTTGCTAAGGGGTTTAGGAAGGATTCTAAGTTCATGATGAGTTATGAGGGCAGCTTCCACGGCTCGAGCGTGGGGACGACCTCGGTCTCCGGAGTTGAACTCTCTAAAATGACCACTAGAATAATTAAGCCGTGGTTGGATGTTCTGAGGGCTCCCTACCCGAACTGCTATAGGTGCCCCTTAGGGTTGAGCCCTAGTTCCTGCCGGCTGGCCTGTGCTGAGCACGTTAAAGCCATCATAGACGAGGTGGGCGCTGAGAATGTCATAGCATTAATAGCAGAGCCCATCCAGGGTGATGGAGGCATCATAGTCCCGCCTGAGAGCTACTTCACCTCACTAGAGCCGACTCTGAGAAGCCACGGTATACCGTTAATATTTGACGAGGTTCAGACTGGCATGGGTAGGACGGGTAGGTGGTTCGGATATCAACACTTCGGGGTTCAGCCAGACCTAATAACTCTAGGGAAGTCGCTGGGAGCAGGCCTGCCGATATCCGCAGTGGTAGGTAGGGAGGATATAATGAACTCGTTGCCAGATTTCTCCTACTCCTTCACGCTCTCGGGCAATCCCCTGATCTCTCGAGTAGCCTTGAAATCCATACAGATTATCAGGGAGAGGGATCTAGTGAGAAGGGCCGAGAAGTTAGGTTCTAAAGCGCTTGCGAGGTTGAATAGGATGCGTGAGGAACATGAGATAATAGGCGACGTGAGGGGTAAGGGATTAATGATCGGGGTTGAAATAGTTAGAGATAAGGAAAGCAAGGAGAAAGGTCTTGAGGAAGTTAAGAAGGTCGCATGGAGAGCCTATGAGTTGGGGTTGTTTCTGATGTTTTTCGCAGGCAACGTCGTAAGGGTGCAACCGCCCTTAACAATAGAAGAGGAGACTCTTGAGGAGGGCTTAAACATCTTGGAGGACGCTATCAAGGACGTTGAGGAAGGTAGGGTGGGGAGCGAAGCGGTAGCAAGGATTAAGGGTTGGTAGCTCATCGATTTTTAGCTTAACTAGTTAAACAGGTTGTGCGGGACCAAACTTAAGTCAGAAGGTCTTCAGGAATTGAATGGATAGAAACTCTCCAAACTTTCCTACCGATCTGCTTAAGCTTCTCTATGGCACCTGACCCATTAAGGACCAGTCCTTTCTGTAGCTCAATCCTCACTCCAACCACTTCCTTGTCCTTAATTAAGAACCGAGCTTTATTACCCTCTGCATCCGTTGCAAGTAGGTAGGTCAGCTTAGCAGCGCTCTCTTTGTGGAACTCCATGAGCTTCTCTAAGAGCTCAGCTCCGCTGAGCTCAGCTTTAGAAGTGCCCATAACCTGCGATCTAATGATAATCTCACTTAACTTGATTTCATCCTCAAGGAGTCTAGGGTCTTCAGTCATAGGTATCGTCAACTTCTCCAACTTGGCGGGACCTCCTTCCGCTATAGGTGGTGCTTCAGGAGGTTTCACCTCCTGCGCTGGTGCCACGACCTTAGCCACCGGCTCTACCTTCTTAATTAAGCCCTTCCTCCACATTTCCACTACCGCCGGCAATGTCTCGTTCAACCTGCTTTGATAAGTATCGATGAAAGTCTTTATGTGAGGTCTCAAGACCTTCTCATTTGCTGACCTTACAGTTACCTCCCCTCTAATTAGCGTCAGCGGCTTCAACTGGGCGGTTTCCCCCCCGACTCCGAGTTTCCATTGAGCAGCTCTCTCCCCGACCTCGAGCCTCTCGACATTGAGCTTAAGCACTAAACTTAAGTCGTCACGCCCCTCTAAAACTATGACTGTGATGTTGCCCTCCACACTGGTGTTTACTGTCATGCGTGCTCTGCTCGAAACCTCTCCTATCTTCAGGTCAGCTATAACCTCATTATCACTTAACACCCCAGCTAAAGACGTGAAGATTGGTAACAGACTTAAGTGGAGTTGAATATCTGAGAGCATCAAGCAAACCTCGCTACTACTCAGGGGGAGGATCACGCTAAACTTGTGAACTATAGGCAACATCCCACCCTAGGTAACTATATTGCCTTGCAGTTTTATAAAGTTATCAAATCCCTTCCGCTATTTCGGCTTTATAGGTTTTGCATTGGTTTTTCATAATTTTGTTAAATTTTAGGGACTACATCATGACTTGAAGTAAGGAATTTAGCATAAAACAGATAAACTTATATAATTAAAACTTTATAAAGTTTAGTGTATCAAAGTAGTATGGTGTACCTATAATGTTCAATAGAAACAATCTGAGGACAGCCTTCTCTAAAACTATGAGCATCTTAATAGGGGTTATAATAGTAGTGGCGGCAACAGCCGGTGTAGCTTACTACTTAAGTACTCAAGCGCCCGCGCCCACGCCCACGCCTATAACACCTACACCTATAACTCCTACACCCACGCCTACACCCACTATTGAGAAAGTTAGAATAGGTATCATAGAACCTCTCACAGGTCATTATGCCGTGTTCGGGAGTGAGGCTGTTGATGCTGCTAGACTCATTGTGGACATAATCAACAATGAGCTAGGAGGTATTAAGTCTTTAGGTGGTGCGAAACTCGAGCTCTACGTGCAGGACTCTGGAGAGAGTCCTGACTCAGCAGCGTTAGCTGCTGAGAGGCTGGTTTCAACAAGCAGGCCGCATATTATATTGGGTGCTTACATAAGCAGGCTAACGGCCGCAGTCGCCGAGGTAACCGAGAGGGAGAAGATACCTCTGGTAATGGACGCGTTGGTTGATTGGCTAACTGAGAGGGGATGGTTGTATGTGTTCAGAGCAGCTCCTAGAGCAAGCTTCCACGGCGTGTCAGCCGTGAACTTCGTCCTAGAGATGGCTCAGAAGAAAGGATTAGATATCAGGACGGTGTTGATATTACACGAAGACTCCGTCTTCGGCACTACCGTAGCTAACGGAATGAGAACCCAGTTAATATCTAAGCATATAATACCTAATGAGACAATCACGTACCCGTACACGATAACGGACTTCGGCCCTATAATCTCTAAGATCAGAGAACTGAATCCGGATATCATATTCAGCGTCCCCTACTTCAGCGACGGGATACTCTTCGCTAAGGCACTACAGGCGTCGGGACTTCCAGTAAAGTTTGTTGCTGGGGCAGGTGGATGCGGGTACACGGATCCCGACTCAATCAGGGAGGCCGGGACTGCTGTCGAGTACTTCACAAACACGTATAGCTACAACCCAGCTAGAAAAACTGAGTGGAATATACGCGTCGTTAACGCATTCCAACAGAGGTACGGCAAGTTACCTACCGAAGCGGCTGGGATAATATTCTACTCGTTAATGCTCGTCTACGAAGGGCTTGAGAAGGCAGGGAAGATGTTCCCGAACGACCCGCTTAACCCTGACAACCTACGGACGGCTTTCCTATCCCTAGATCTAAACGACTCTAACAGCATCGCTGCGCAGCTCTATCCATCTGGGAGAATTAAGTTAGCGCCTAACGGTGAGAACCTGTATGGCGGGACGGCAGTATTACAGGTTATTGGCGGCGAGCCTAAGGTGGTCTGGCCGGAGCCTGAGGAAGGGGTAAGCCCGATATTCCCGAGACCCTAAACATACAAATATTTTTATCCCACACTTTTATTTACTATAAGTGAAATGAGGTCTGATATTATGTTTCCTAGTCCTGGGTTGATGGCTCAAAGCCTGCTGGATGGCATCTTCCTGGGCTTCCTTTACTCGTTAATGGCTTTAGGTCTTTCACTAGTCTTCGGCGTTATGGGTATCATAAACTTCGCTCACGGGGATTTCATCATGCTTGGATCATATTTGGTTTGGTTGATAGCCAACAGCGTTAGGACGGACCCTTCTCTTGTCTCAATAGTTACGGTCCCGCTATTCTTCGTCGTGGGAGCTGCTATATACACTATCATTATAAGGCCTGTCTTTGGTAAGGAGCCTTTAATTCAGATAGCCGTCACCGTCGGCGTGGGCTACGTACTGCAGAACACTGCCCTAATGTTCTTTAGAGCAGAGCCGAGGGCCGTGCAGAGCACTGCTCTCAACCTCTACATAGGCCTTGGCCCTGTGAACATCCACGCAGCTAAGCTAGTGACAGCTCTCCTAAGCTCGGTGATAGTGATTGGCGTACATTACCTTCTTACCAAGACTTGGGTTGGTCTGACCATCAGAGCCACTGCTTACGATAGAGAAGTAGCCACTCTGATGGGCATAAACGTGAACAAGGTTTATCTTCTCGTATTTGGTTTGGGCATAGCGCTTACAGCTTTAGCGGCCTCCCTCTGGATGACTTTTGGTCAGGCGAACCCCTACATAGGAACTTCCTTCGGGTTGCTTACATGGGTTATAATAGCGCTGGGTGGACTGGGAGGGGTCTCAGGCCTTCTGGCATCCAGTCTTATAGTTGGTGTAATGCAGTCGTTAACGATGACCTTGGCGTCGCCGACGATAAGCCTAACCGTACCGTATCTAGTGTTCCTTGTAGTGCTCTGGTTCAGACCTCAAGGACTCTTCGGGAGGAGAGAGTGATGATGAACATAAGAAAGCTCCTGGTTTCACTGCTCACGATCCTGCTTCCAATGTTGGCCGGATTACCGATACCTTACCTACTGAACTTCAATCAATATTACATACTGTTGGCTTTGCAATCAGTCATTATAGCTTCCGTGGCTCTAGCTTGGAACATCATAGGGGGGTATGCGGGCCAGCTGGACTTGGCTTCCTTTGCATATATAGGGTTGGGTGGTATACTGGCCACTGAGCTGATGATCAACTACAACATAACCCCGTGGCTAGGCATGTTACTAGGCTCCGGGATCTCTGCGGCTCTAGCGTTCATTATAGGATACCCGCTCTTCAGATTCGGAATCAGAGGTGTGTGGTATGCTTTGTCCACTGCAGCTCTGGTCGTAATACTTCACGAATCAGTGATAATGGTGCTTGGGCCCTACGACTATTACATACCGTTCGTTGAAGGGTGGTATTACCTCAGGTTCAGGACTTGGGATAACCTGTACTACTTTAGTCTGTTCATCCTGGCAGGCGTGATCTTCTTAAACCTGTACATAGGTAGGAGTAGGCTAGGTTATTACTTGAGATCGATTAGGGAAGATGAGGTAGCCGCTGAGGCGGTAGGAATAGATGTCAGGAAATATAAGCTACTGGCGCTAGTCATATACGCGGCAATCCTAGGCTTCATAGGGTATATATACATAGTGTCTCAGAGAACTTTCTCCTATAAAACCTTCAGCGGACCTCAATCGGTATACATTGCTATAATAGGAATTGTGGGCGGTTTAGGGTCGGTCAGCGGCGTGATGACCGCGGCGATATTCCTCAAGATAGTTGAGGAGTATTTAAGAGGATTCCTTGGCGGCGTTTTACCGGGACTCCACCTGCTTCTCTTCGGCATATTGCTGATAGTAGTAGGCGTGTTGAGACCCGGCGGGCTTTCAACATTCATAGAACCCCTCTTGAAGAGGACTAAAACGAGACTAATGGGTGGTAAGGTATGAAGAGCGATACATTACTGGAGGTCAGGAAGCTCAGTAAGCGTTTCGGCGGCATAGTGGCTCTGAACAGCGTTGACGTGGAGATCAGAGAGGGAGAGTTGGTCGGCATAGTGGGTCCTAACGGGGCTGGCAAGACCACTCTCATCAACTGTATTACGGGCATCTACAAACCGGAGGCCGGGAAGGTAGTGTTCCTGGGCGAGGACATAACCGGCAAGGCACCGCATGAGATAGCCTTAAGAGGCATAGCAAGGACTTGGCAGAAGGTGAGACCGTTCCTCAACATGAGTGTGATTGACGCTGTGACGACAGGCGCCTTACTGAAAACTAACGAGCCTGCTAAGGCTAGGAGGGAGGCGATGGAGATCCTGGAATTCATCGGCTTCCCCAGAAGTAAGTTCGAGACCCTTGGGAAAAACATAACGCTGATCGAGCATAAGTTGGTGGATCTAGCTAGGGCACTGGCCACCAAGCCTAAACTGCTTTTACTAGACGAGGTAGTGGCCGGTCTAAGGCCCAGCGAGATCGACGTCATTACTGAAGTGGTTAAGAAAGTGAATAAAGAGATGAAAATCACGTTAGGTGTTGTAGAACATGTGATGAGATTCGTAATGAGTGTCAGCGATAGGGTAATAGTTCTTCACGAAGGAATGTTATTGGCTGAGGGATCCCCAAGCGAGATCGCATACAACCCATCAGTCATAGAAGCTTACCTGGGAACCAAGCCGATCTAGGTGAGGACCCATGAGCAACGCTCTTCTCGAATTAGTGAACATCGAGGCGGGCTATGGGGTTTTCAGAGTCCTACATAACGTGAGTTTTAAGGTCTGCGAAGGTGAAGTAGTGGCTCTAGTAGGTCCTAACGGGGCCGGTAAAACGACAGCTCTGAAGACGGTGATGGGGTTGACAAGCCTCTTTAAGGGTGACATCAAGTTCAACGGGTCAAAAATAAACAATGTCCCGCCGTATGAGAGAGTTAAACAGGGCATCGTATTAGTTCCTGAGGGCAGAGGGATCTTCGCGCCGCTCACAGTCCTAGAGAACTTATACGTTGGTGCCTATAATGAAGAGGCGAGACGGAGGCTTAGCGAGTCACTGGAAATGGTGTTCTCCATATTTCCTAAGTTAAAGGAAAGGAAGAACCAAATAGCTGGCACCCTATCAGGGGGTGAGTCGCAGATGCTCGCTATTGGGAGGGCTCTCATGTCAAGGCCTAGAATACTCCTGCTCGACGAGCCGAGCCTCGGCTTAGCGCCGAAGATAGTCTCCGAGCTTTTTGAGATTTTCAAGAAATTAAACGAGGAATGGAAGACTACGCTACTGCTAGTAGAGCAACACGTGAAGAACTCCCTAGAGATCTCTCACAGGGCTTATGTAATGGAGTCAGGGAGAATAGTCCTTGAGGGAGAGAGCTCTGAAGTGTTAAAGGATGAGAGATTACGTAAAGCGTACCTAATAATCTAAAGTTCAAAACCCTGTTCACGGACTCCTTCTAAGGTGAGGTACGTATAGAGGTGAATGAGAGTTATTCCATCAGTCCCTGTGTGTCGTGGTGATATCGTTCTTCAGCGAACCTGATCAGAACTGAATACCCTCCTAACACAATATACCAGCGTCAACGCTAGAAGGTTGACTGCGAGGCCCCATATAACGCTGTGCACCCCAAGCGGTTCTAGCTTCCACCTGTAATACCTCATTAAAGCGAATATTATAAGTACCGTTGATTCGCCAGCTATTAAACCGCTTAGCACCTCGTGTTTCTTGAGGCTCTTCCAGAAGATACCTACGAAGAGAGCTGGGAGCAACTGAGTTACCCCGGCATAACCAATCAACAGCAAATCCACTAACAATGTTGGCGATAGATATGCTAGGATGGTTGATACGATGCCTAGACAGACGATTACTACTCTCGTAATGGTGATTAACCCTCTATCGCTTATTCCAGTCCTGAAGACCTGTTGTATTAGGTTCCTCGACACCGTGCTTGCCTGGTCCAGCAACAAACCAGCGGCAGTGGAGAGCGAAGCAGCTGCACCGCCCGCCGCTACCAATCCTAGCACCACAGGACCGAACGACATGCCGACTAGGCTGATGAAGGCGTAGTCTGAGGACCTTAGGCTAACGCCCAGTGCGAGAGCGACTAACCCCATATGAGTAACCCATAATGACCCGAGGATCAGGTACCAGGAATTGAGAACCATTCCTTTTTTAATTACCTTAACGTCCTTAGCAGTGAATAACGTCTGAACCCTCTGAGACCAGCACCAGAACCCCAGCCCAGTGCCTATAACCGAGGACACGAACCATATCTCAGGTCTCAATCCTTGAGGGCCTGGAAGCGTCAGATGTGCTGGCGACACTGAAGCAACCGCCTCGTAGAGACCTGGCAGACCACCGAAGTACTTCAGTATTATTGCCCAGCTCCCACCAAACATCGTCGCAAGCATTAAAGCGCCTAAGAACACGTTGGTTAAGGCAATGGATACCATGCCACCTAGGAAGACGTATAGAATAACCAGCCCGAAGACTATTACAGACACGTGGAGCGCGGGCAATGCACCGTACGACACTGTGTCAACTATTATGGAGACCGCTTGAATCTGTAACTGTACGTAGGGGATCTGGAAGACTATGGATATTATCGCAGCTATGATCATCAACAACTTACTATCGTACCTCCACATAATGAAGTCGGAGAGCGTCAGTAGGTTGTGTTTCTTAGCTAGGCTCCATACGTAGGGCGCAAGTATGTATCCGGCCACGTACCCAAGCAATGAAGTGCCCCAGACAAACATCGTGGCCGCTCCGTAGGAGTAAGAATAACCCGCGGTGCCAAGGAACGTGTAGCCGCTGTATATGACAGCCGCTGAATTCAGAAAGAAGACTACAGTGCCTAACGTCCTCCCTGCGACTATATAGGTATCAGCCCTCAGAGTCCTTAGCTTAAGCCTTGACACCAATAACCCTATTATCACCGAGATCGAGATAACCAGGAAGACTATCGAGGAAGCTACGAGCGCGTCTGTCTCCAAGAGCTTCACCTCTCCAACACGTACATGACCGACAGCACGAGTGCAGTGATTATAGATATTACTATGTAGTAGAACCAGAGCAAAGGAATCCCGAGAATCTTTACGTCATGTCTATTAATGAGGGGCAGCAAGATTGTCCAGAGCGCGAAGATAATCACCCCAACGAAAACCTGGTGTCTCTTCAGACCTGACGGGGCTTCTTCCAAGCCATCACCTTGAAAATAAAAATGTTTAGCTTTAAAAGTTTTGCAAGCTCATTATGAACAATTTAGTTTGCCTCCTCCGAACCATTTCTGGCGTGTAGCACGTTGTAGGCCGACCTCCTCTTGCCCTTCAAGGTAGGCTTGAACTTGGTCCTCAAGCACTAAGTAATCAGCGAGGCTCTTTAAATTTCAAGCCTCCATGTTTCTCGAAGTTAATTACCTCCCATCATCCTTCTGTAAAAGAACTTTCCTATATTTTTTAATCTATAGTAGTTTATTACGAGGTGTCAGTAGTATTAGGTTATGAGGATCTATCTGAGAGAGCAGAGTCGTTGGCTGAGGAGCTCTACCGTAAGTACTATGGTTGCTCGCAGATGACGTTAAGAGCCATTCAGGAAGTTTTAGGTCTCGAGAATGATGAAGTGTTTAAGGCCGCTTCAGCTCTTGCGGGAGGCGTGGCTGGGAATGGTGAGGTGTGTGGGGCGTTGCTCGGCGCTTTAATGGCTGTCGGTCAGGTTTACGGGCGTGATAGACTTGAGATTACAACCGAATCCACTAACTATAGCAAAGCAATGAAGGTCGGTGCGAAAATCTTTGAGGAGTTTAAGGATCACTATGGCAGCGTTAGGTGTAAGGATATTCAAGTGAAGTTATTCGGCAGGTACTACGACGTGAAGAGTCCTGAAGAGTACAGGGAATTCCTCAACAGCGGTGCAGCTCATAAGTGTGGTGGTGTATGTAAGGTAGCAGCCAGGATAGCGGTTAAGAAGATTATGAAGCAGAAGAACCAGTTCTCCGACTGACCTATCTCAACTCCCAATGACCAGAGACCGCTGCAGAGATCAACCTGTGATAGTGAGCAGTTTAAGACATGGTTTAATCAGAGACTCATTATATATTTTAAAGATCGTGGCGAATCCTCTTACAGCTGGTTAGACTTACAAGAACGTTTCTCATGAATTAACTAAACGAAGGCGTTTGCTTGAGAGCGTGAGTTGCTGTGAGGAAGGACCTTACATTTACAAATATTTCAGGTTATCCTCCTCAAAAATTAATGGGAAGAACGGTGAGTCTCGATGACCTGAGCAAAGCAACCGAGTACCTGGAGAGATCGAACACTATGCTGAGATACGAGGTCGTGTATGTAAAGAGATGCGTATCGACACAGGATCTTGCCGAATCCCTAGTTAAACAGGGCCGTGGGGAAGGACTGCTAGTGATTGCTGAGTCGATGACGCTTGGAAGAGGCAGACACGGGAGGAGATGGGTCGCTAATGAAGGAGGACTGTGGTTCACATTAGTTCTTGAGCCCCCAAGGCTGACTGGCATGCAACTACTCAGCCTTGGAGTAGCTTCCTCAGTGGCCAGATCCCTGAGAGATCTCTACGGGTTTAACCCGCAACTCAAGTGGCCCAACGACGTCATGGCTGATGACAGGAAGATTTCAGGGATATTAATCGAAGGGAAAAAGCACCTAAAGGCATATATCCTCGTAGGTGTCGGTATCAACGTAAACAACGAAATATCCGAAGACCTTAGAGAGATCGCCATCAACGTCAAGGAGCTTGTAGGACGTACAGTGCCGAGGATACCGCTCCTTGTAACAGTTCTTAGGAATATAGAGGACACGTATTCGAAAATACTCAATGGTGAGGTTAACGAAGTATTGAATCAATGGCGTCAGTTCACAGAGACTCTAGGGAAGAGGGTGAAAGTACTTACGAAAAGCGAGGTTATAGAGGGCATCGCATATGACGTCCTAAACGACGGTGCGCTAGTAATCATGAACTCCACAGGTAGGAAGCACATAGTCTATAGTGGTGACGTGATATATGTCAGGTAAGAGCATAGAGTTCTCACACAATAATGCCTAGACACCATCAAGCCACGAACACGTTTAGGCCGAGGAAATCCTGGCTAAGGGAGAACTGTCCGTAGGCATTTTCATAATATCATGATATTATGAAATTAAATTATAATGAAGCTATATATTTTGCGTTAAATATGACAGAGCGTTATATCTATGAACGGTATCCTTAAGCAGTTATATTTTACTCAGCTCACAGGGGAAAAGTTTAAAAAGGTTAGTTTAAATGTTTTATGAGGTGTTCCAAGCCTTGGCACTAGATGTAAAATTAGTGGCGTTGGTCGTGGTGGCTCTGGTAATAGGTCTTGCAGCAGGTTACGGACTAGCGGCCTCAATAGGCGGTGTGGGTGGAGCGGTCACTGTGACAGTCACTCCTGAGAAGAAAGTTTACTCAATAGGACTCACACTACCTCTCTCAGGAGAACTCTCGTCGATCGGTAAGATATGGGAGAAGGTGGTCCAGCTAGCGATAGAGGACCTAAACAATGAGGCTAGTGCTTACGGATTCAAGGTTGAGTTCCGCTCAGTCATCCTAGATGACGGCACTGTTGAGGAGAAGGCATTGCAAAACGTTCAGAGTTTCGCTCAGCAGGGAATTAAAGTTGTTATAGGACCAGCGGCGAGTGCTCAGGTGAAGGTGGTTAAGTCGTACGCTGACAGCAATAAAATACTCATCATATCCCCCTCATCTACAGCACCCACCCTAGCGATACCTAACGATTTCGTCTTCAGAACCGTAGGATCTGACGCAGGTCAGGCAAGGGCCTTAGCAACTCTAGCGTATTACGAGGGTGCTAGGAAGGTTGTGATCTTCCATAGAAACGATGAGTATGGCAACGCTTTCGCAGACTTCTTTAAGGATTACTTTGAGGACATGGGCGGTAGCTCCTCAAGATTGGCGTATCAGACAGGGCTCTCAGACTACGCGTCAGAGGTAGCTACGTTGGCGAGTAGGGTTCAAACAGAGGGCGCCGATGGAGTTATCTTAATAGCGTTCGATACGGATGGAGCTAACATATTATCACATGCAGCTGAGTCAGACGTGCTGTCTAGAATTAGGTGGTTCATCTCGGAAGGACCTCACGGGGCAGAGGAATTACTGTCACCCACAGTCGGACAGTTCGCATCTAAAGTAAAGCTCTACGGAACTAGACCTCTCTTCATAGCCAACCCGCTTTACGCAGACTTCAAAGAAAGGTTGGTCAGCAGGTTCGGTCTCGAACCAGGAGTATTCAGTGAGAACTTGTATGACGCCATCAAGCTCGCTGGCTGGGCTATATTAAGGGCAGGGACCTACGACGGCGAAGCTATAAGAAGCGCGTTGGTCGTAGTGGCCAAGACCTACTACGGACCTAGCGGATGGACCGCGTTCGACGGGGCTGGCGATAAAGCGCAACAGGACTACGGAATTTGGGCAATCGTGCCGGGAGGGCCTAAGGGTTATCAATTCAAAGACGTGGGCCTCTACGAGAGGAACACGATCATATTCACTGAAGAGACGTACAAGTAGATTAGTTATATTTTCTAAAAAATAGTTATATTATTTACGTTGGGGGTGAGTGACTATCTGGCGTAGATGGGGTGAACGCGTTTGATTCCTGGCCTTTCACAGACATTGATTAATTTTGTTCAGTACTCCTTCTTCTATCTAATCCTCGCCTTACCTCTGACCCTAAGTTACAGAACAACTAAGGTGATTAACTTCGCACATGCAAACTTTGTAACGTACGGTGCGTACATAGCAGTGTTTCTGCACGGTATACGGGGAAGCAACTCCATGGCGTTGGCAGCCGCACTCGCGTTTCTAATAGTGGGTGGCATTGCTGTTCTGAATAACATAGCAGTCTTCACCCCCTTGCAAAGGAGGGGTTCGTCCCCGGCAATACTAATGATATCTTCGATGGGTCTTTGGATAGCCTACAAATACGTCCTCTACATGTTAACTGACGTAGCGCATTTCTTCACTTCTAAGAACTTTGTTTCGTATGGGAGAATCACTTATTCCGACGTTCCTAGGATGTCGATGGCTGGTTTTGATTTTAGCCAGGCGTTTGTGGCCGGGATGATCTCCTCAGCACTAGTTCTCGTTGCCCTCTACTTAACCCTAGAGAAGACTAAGGTCGGTAGAGCCATGAGAGCTGTAGCCGATAACCCCACCCTCGCAGGAATCTCAGGAATACCGAGAGGGCTTATAATAAATTTAACCTGGTTCATCTGCGGGGGCATAGTTGCTGTGGGAGGCGTTATATGGACTTCCTTCTCTGGGGCTATAACTCCTGAGGCAGGGGACTCAATGATACTGCAGATATTCACCGTTGGTTTCATAGGGGGGCTCGTATCCCTCTTCAGAACAAGCGTAGGCGCTGTCCTCATAGCTGGTATAGAGAACATAGGGATAGCCTTTCTCAATGCCTATTTCAGTGTTCCTATAAGCTTCAAGCCCTTCCTGACGTTCGCCACCTTGATAACTACGCTCATATTATTCCCTCCACTAGGTGCTGGTGGTGGACTGCCGTATAGATTCTTAAGGAGGGGGGCAAGGCAATGATAGGTTTCGACGTAGTCGGCTTCCTAGTGAGTTGGCTGACTCTCTTCGGCATTTACTCGATACTCTCCATTTCGTTGAACGTGGAATCGGGCGTTGCTGGGATAACTAACTTCGGTAAGGTGGTCTTCTACGGCATTGGAGCCTACATGAGCGCTGCTATAACAACATACCTCATATTGATCCTGAACGGAGTTGATGTAGACAAGACACCGCCGTACAACGTGAACGGCGTCATCTTGCTTGGTCAGTTAGGTAACAAGGATCCATTACTCAATTTGGGACTGCTCGTTTTATCGCTCATCCTAGCGTTCGTGATAGCTGGACTCGTTGGGTACCTGCTGACGTACCCTATACTTAGGGTAGGTCCAGCGTTCGTCGGTTTTACGTTGTTAAGTTCTGGCGAGCTCCTGAGGATCTTCCTACTTCACTACGAGCCTGTGGGAGCTAGCAAGGGCTTGATGGCGATACCTACTCCGTTTGGGTGGATGCCGGACAGTAGAGCACGTGACATAGCGTACCTGGGGCTTGTCCTAGGTTTCCTTGCGTTAACGTATGTGATCACAAATAAATTGGTCAACTCGCCCCTAGGAAGGACCCTCAAGGCTGTCAGGGACGACGAGATAGCTGCACTATGTCTTGGGAAACACGTGCCGAGAATTAAAGCAACTATATTGTTCACAGGATCCGGGTTCACCGGGGTCGCTGGAGTCCTTCTAGCGTACTACTTAACCTCAGTGAACCCGAACATGTTCGTACCTGCCGTTACGTTCAACGCGTGGGCAATGATCATCCTAGGGGGTTTTGGGAACTTGAGGGGGTCCTTATTAGGCGCTGCAGTGATAACCTTCGTGGATAGGGTACTGACCTTTGTCACACCCTACTTAGGCGTGACAGTGATATCACCGGACTATCTAAGGTGGGTGATAGTGGGTCTCCTGATAGTCGTGGTCCTCTTAGTTAACCCCAAGGGGTTACTTCCTGAGAGGCCTATTAAGACGCCCGCGACTAAGGAGGTGTGGAAAGAACTTCAGGGTGAGGCAAGTGAGCAACGTTCTTGAGGTAAGGGACGTAGCCAAGTACTTCGGCGGCGTGAGAGCTCTTGATGGCGTGTCTCTATCAGTTCCCGAGAAAGGCTTAATAGGCTTAATAGGGCCTAACGGCTCGGGGAAGACAACCCTATTTAACGTGATAACGGGATTCTACGTACCTGATAAAGGGAGTGTCTGGTTTAAAGAATCTGAAGATATGGTCAGGATAGACGGCCTGAACCCCAATGAAGTGTTCAGGAGAGGGATCGTCAGGACGTTCCAAATACCAAGACTATTTAACTCCCTGACGGTGTTGGAGAACTTACTGGTTACGCCACCAGGTCAGAAGGGGGAGAGCATAACTAAAGCGCTCTTTATTAAGTCGTGGAGTGATGAGGAAAGAGAATTTGCCAGGAGAGCCATTAACCTGTTGAGGCTGTTCGGGATGTCGCGTTACGTGGACTCCAAGATATATGAGCTTTCTGCGGCCCATATAAAAATGCTTGAGACAATGAGAGGTCTCATGACGCCTGCCAAGCTTTACTTGCTTGATGAGCCAGCTGCAGGCGTTGATTACCCAGTGGCTAGAGAGCTCTTCACCTATGTCAGGAGGTTGAGGGAGGAGCAAGAACTGACTTTCCTGATAATCGAGCATAGGTTGGAGATACTGATGGAGTTCGTCGACTATGTGTACGTGTTACACAACGGCAAGCTCCTCTCAGAGGGCAGACCGCAGGAGGTTATCTCCGATCCCAAGGTTATAGAAGCGTACATAGGTGTCTGAAATGCTTAAGGTGAACAGCTTAAGATCCGGCTACGGGAAAATGGTAGTCCTGCACGGCGTCAACATATCTGTTAGGGAGGGGGAGATAGTTGCTGTCCTAGGGCCTAACGGGGCAGGTAAAACAACCCTCCTGAACTCGATATTCGGGATTGCAACCATACATGAGGGTGAGATCCTCTTCGAAGGCAAGCCAATTAACAATATGAAACCCCACGAGATGGTTAAGATAGGGATCAGCTACGCACCACAGCTGGACAATGTGTTTCCGAATCTAACAGTCGCTGAGAACCTTCAAATGGGCTCCTTCATAAGGGGAAACGACCCCACTGTTAAAAAAGACGTGGAGGAGATCTTCAACCTGTTCCCTGAGATAGAGAGAAGGAAGAATCAGAAGGCTAAAACCCTGAGCGGTGGTGAGAGGCAGATGCTGGCTGTGGCTAGGGCGTTGATGGTTAAACCCAAGCTACTCCTCCTAGATGAGCCAACGGCCGGACTCTCGCCTAAGGCAGGAGCTACGTTGATGAACAAGATTAAAGAGGTAAGAGATAGAGGCCTCACTATACTTGTCGTGGAACAGAATGTGAAGAGAGCCCTAGAGATTGCCGACAAAGGCTATGTGCTGGTAAGCGGCAGGATAATTAGAGAAGCCCCTGCAGAACTCCTCCTAAGGACAGATATAGAGAAACTCTTTTTCGTAAGCGCGTAAAACTGAAGCTGTAGAAAACGTGAGCAACCAGCTATGGAAAGATGTGCTCGGACCTGTGAGGCTCCGCTTAGGATATATAACGGGTAAAGTTGAGAGAGGTCTGTATCAAGCTATACGAAGCCTAAACCCCTGTGGAACACCGTATTTTACTCACCCACCAGAGCTAAATCCCTGTCCTTGCTTAGCACAACTATCAGAGCTCCTGTGGCAAGCGTCAACGAAACTATATTGGAGTACTGTGAGACGTCGTTTAAGCTAACTGTTTGAGAGTCTATGGCAAACACGTACTCAACACCGTCAATCTTACGCACTGAGTTCCCCTGAATAACTAGGACTTGAGTTATCAACCCACCCTCACCATGTTTCAGAAAACCGTCTTGATCGTATAGACCGTTGAAATATTTGACGGCTGTGTTCACGCTGTATACTTTATTGCCGACTCTAATGAGCACCTCGTACTCGGCGTTACTTAGGCTAACGTTACCGTCAGCCTTATCTGCGTCGTAAATCAAGTCAATAGCATTGAGCCTGCTGAGAAGTATTCTTGTTGCGTCCAAGGGTATGTCAGCGATGTAGCTCTGGACGTTGGGTACTTGCACCGCAGCGTAGTCACGGTACGGCGTCCCCATGTACGTGTACTGAATGCCCATGATCTTGATGTTTCCTAAGTTCGGTAGAGCTGCTAATATATATACACTTCCAGCAATTATGGAGATTATAACTATCGAGAGCACGATCTTCGAGGCCTTACTTAGACCACGCATCTTAGGATACGTTAGAAACAAATAAGGCAGTGACCTCACATACTCAGCGAACCTTAACTCCTTGAGCCTTCCCCAATCCACGAGCAGGGGAAGCATAACTATCCCTGCCAAAAATCCTCCGGCATGCGCGAACACAGCGACGCTTCCAGAGATCCTCGCATAGCCGTAAAGCACTTGAGTAACGAACCAGAAGATCAGGTAGAGTGAGGCCCTTAAGGAGAAGCATGCCGGGAATATGAAGAATATCCAACACGCGGTTAATGAGGTTCCTGGGTAGAGCATTAGGTAAGCGCCCAAAACCCCGCTTATGGCGCCTGAAGCCCCTACGGCTGGAATAACGTATGAGGTGAGACCGCCTATGAAACTGAAAGTGACGTGAAATATGGTTGCGACAACCCCTGAGACGAAGTACAGCACCAGATACCTAGACCCCCCCAGCACGTCCTCGACCGCTCTACCGAAGATGTAAAGGAAATACATGTTGAAAAAGATGTGAAATATATCGCCGTGCAGGAACATAGAAGTTAGCAATCTATACCACTGCGTCGGGTCTCCAAGCAACGCGGGGACAAACCCCCCAGCGTTAACCCAGTAGTCGCTGATCTGCATGAAGAAATTGTTGTACGACGTCAGGAGGTATATCGCAACATTAACTAGGATTATCCCCAAAGTCGCCTTAGGTCTTCTCCTGTAGTGTGTGTTACCTAGAGGGAATCCAAAGCTGTACCTCATTCACTTCCCACATCTTCAAGTATTAACTTTTCAGCACATTAATAAAAGCACAGCAGTATGCTCCTCTAACCTTTCCCTTTCTTGAAGAAGCGAGGCCTTCAGTTGTGTAAGGTTTAGGCCTCACCAATCCATAAACGCTCTTCACGTAAGTGTCTGAGACGGTTACCTCGGGGCTCTGGAGGAACTGTAAACGGTTATCGCAACGCCGGACAACGCAAACATCATGCCCAGAACGGTTTCGACGTGTATTGGTTGCTTGAGCAGGACGGATGCCAACAGGGTAGCTCCAGGAGGCTCTCCTAGAGCTATAGATGTGACTACATAGGACTTCATGCGTTTTAGCAGGTAATTCATGGTTGTGTGTCCACCCAGCATAGGGATTAGAGCTAGCAGCAGTATGTAAATCCAGGAGGACGTGGTTGTAGGCAACAGCGGGGTTTTCGTGAACAGGGAGTACAGTCCTATTGTTGCGGAGGCAGCGGCGTAAGCGGTCGTGGTGTAAGCGGTTAGAGAAGCACCTGTAGATCTGGATATCCTACCTAGGTGGAAGTAACCAGCAGCACATAAGGCGCCTACGGCAGCTAAGGTTATTCCAGCGCTTACGAGATGGGTTCCCGTTTGAGGTCTCGTGGCTATGAAGACCCCTACGAAAGCTAGGACAAGCCCAGCAACTTCACCTCCACGTATAACCCTGTAGTACATGCCCTCAACTAGTGCGTTTATAAGGGGGTAGGTGACCACCACGGTCGTTGACAAAGCGACCGGTATCAGGAACAGAGACTCCATCCACACGAGGAAGTGAATGCCTAACAAGACGCCTGCTGTGAGTGCGGTGATGAGGGTCTTAAACCCCAGATCCTCGAAACCCCCGCGTCCTAACACGTGGTTAACTGTAGCATAAGCGCCTATGATTAAAGTGGCGATGAAGACCCTCCAGAAAGCACAGACAATGGCGGTGCTCCCTGAAAGAAGGACTAAAACGGAGGATGAAGAAATGCTAACCCACGCGATAAGCATTAACGATGAGTACCGGAGACTCAATTTTCAACATTCCTCTTGAGTTATAAGATGAGTGAAGAGGTTAAATAGCTCGAAGTCCTGTTCGAACTCTTATAGGTCAAACGAGTTTCCCGACAGAATCCTTATAGAGATAAAAATGTACGTGGTCGAGGAGCTGAAAAGCGAACAGGGAATAAGGTATTAGTGTAACTTGCAACACTAGAAGCTTGAACGTTCTGACGAAATTTCTCACTCAACGCACGCACACAGGATCAAAACGTTTTTCCTTTTTAGAGACGCAGAAGTGTAGTAACTGTTAAAACTAGGTATTGTTCAAGGGTAAGTCTCTGCTGGAGCGCTTCGAATACGTTTGCGCAAAAGATAGGGCTAGCGGCTCGCCTTATAGGGTACGTGCGTCTTGGTGATGTGAAAGGTCAGCCATTCTCTTACCAACTCTCTCTACACATAAAAACATGCAAAAAGCCTTAGGCTGGTGAGAAAGCGCTATTTTCAGGTTAAAAAAGAGAGGTTTGGAATTACAGGAGTAGGTCATTTTCGAACGAGTCGCTTATAGTGGGTGTTTGTGACGCAACATTGGGCACATTGGCTTTGGCGTAGTCGAATGCCTCCTCAACGACGACGTCGAAGGGTTCTCCTAACGTTCCATCCTTGTCGTGGTCATATACATCTGCCTTGCCTTGAAGCATCCCTTCATTAACAAAGTAGTATGTGAATATCCCGTGTTGTAGGGTGCTACTCTCGTATGATACCCCAGACTCCGTGGAAGCCATGACTATGACCCTTCCGCTCGCCTTTAGATCGGTCATGCCGCCCGCGTAGCAGCTGTCAAATATGAAGATGATCCTCGTGGTGTCGAAGTCGCCGAACATGGATGCCAAATCCCCGTCCCAGATTACGGATTCAGTCGTGGATTCCCAGGGAACTATTCCCTCGTCGATCACTTCTTTGTCAGAGTCTGCCTTTATGCCGCGAGCGCCGTGGCCGCTATAGAAGAAGACAACCTCATCTCCGGCCACCTCATTGACCTTCAGCCAGTCGATCGCGTTGAGTATGTCTTTACGTGTTGCGTTGTTAACCTTGTAATCTGATATGAGCAATAGAATATGGTCTCGTTCATAACCGTAGACCTCAATTAAAGCCTCGAGCATGTCCAGCGCGTCGTCGTCAGCATATTGAATGTCGTTCTCCGTACCATCGTAGTCCGATATGCCTATAATCACCGCCCACTTGTGACCTGGGTCTGGAGGTGGAGTGCCGAGAACACCGGTTGCTGCCTGGACTGCGGGCTTACCCTTGCCTTTAGATCCCTTAACAGTGATTTTAGGCGTTATCTCCACGTTTAGTGTTTTGCTGGGATTATCGTTGGCGTAAGCCAAACTCACCGGAACAACGCTCAGCAAAAGAGACGTTAACAGCAATAACCCGAGAAGCACTGTCCTTTTCGTAGTTTCACTACAATGTTATTTGTGGTAAGCGAGCTTTTAAAGATTGTACTTTAAAAATTGAAGATACGAAATCTTTTTTATTTAGTGGGGAAGTTCCGTTATTCGCTAAGTTTCTGAGAGACGAACCACGGGCTTAAAGCTTCCAACAGTGTATGGGGGTAGGGTTTCAACGACCTCAAGGATGATGACTAGTGTAAGGGATCTCTGTATTATAGTGTTGGTGTCCCACTGCTCCGTCCGTTCCATCCATCTCATCTACATGTTTACCATTCCTTGAAGAACGTCTACATAGGCGTATAGCTCTTAACGGGAACTTTGGCGTATAGTCTCTCAGTCATGCAACTTGACAGTATGAGATTTTACACGTCTTCACATCCGTTATTCAGGAAGATTGGCGGTAAACCTTTGCTCCTACGGCCTTTTCTGCTGTTGCGTCTTTTTGAACTCTCGCATGTTTCCTTTAAACGCCAAGTAAACCAAGGCGGGGATTTCTATCCAAAGGATAGAGCCAGGTTTCCAATAACTAGGTTACTTAGTCCCATAGGTATAGGCGTCTTTATTTTACGGCTTCTCTTCAGCGAGGTCCTCGGGAAAGGGGCTACGTAGCCCAGAACCCTAGAGCTCGCTACGAATTAACTCGTTAAGGAGTTGGGCGAGCTCACTAGACTCCCTGGAGTACGAGGTGATCAGACCTTCCCTCAAAGCGAGGGTTAAAACCCCGAACTTGAGCGTACGTAGGAACCTAGGATCATCCAGCCTCATAACCCCTAGTCTAGTGAACAAGGAGGTTAGGGCAAGAGTGTGTTTACATATAACGTATCTGCTCGATATGGGCGGGGTTCTCAAGTCACTTAGACCTACATCCAGGCTCCCGGCGATGTTCATCAGGTTCTTATCGGCTTTAGAGGAGGTCATTAACGCGTCATCGCAGGTGCACTTGATTCCGTAAGGCCCTACTTGAGTTATGTAGAATTCCCTTAAGTAGGTGGGGATCTCAACGACTCCAGACTTAGTCTTGACCGTTATAAGCTTCCTAGGTTCCTCGCCGCCGGCCGATATGAAGGCTATGCCGTGTTCGTCCTTGATCATTAGGGACTTGATCCTCTCACCGCTGAAGAGCTCCTGAGCGTTGCGGATTCTCTTACTTAAGACAGGTATCACGTCAGCTAATCCAGCCTCTTCAGCTATGTTGCGAAGCAGGCTCTCAAGCCTGTTCAGGCTCTCCCTCCACTCGTCTAAGGATATCTCGTCACTCTCGCTCAAGAAACCACCTCTAAAGAAATATTACTTAGAAAGGTAATTTATCAAGGTAGTTGTGATCATGGGTTTCACCTCGACTTTGAGGAGGAAGACCTTAGGTAAGACGGGGGAGGCGATATCCGCCATAGCCCTCGGCACTTGGGGCATAAGGGATGAGGACAGGGCGTTCGCGACCTTAGTTAAAGGGATTGAACTAGGTCTGGACGCAATAGACACTGCTGAGATGTACGGGTCTGGGAAGGCCGAGGAGTTAGTTGGAAGGGTGGTTAAGCACGTCGGCAGGGAATCCGTCTTCCTGATAACTAAGATGCTGCCCGAGCACTTGAGGAGCAGGTATGAAGTGTTAAAGTACGGCAGGGCGTCGCTCAAGAGGTTGGGCGTTAGCGAGGTCGACCTCTATTTAATTCACTGGCCTCACGCGCTGCTCAGCGTATCCGAGCAGGTTAAGAACTTCGAGGTCCTTATGGATGAGGGCCTCACCAGGTACATAGGGGTTAGCAACTTCAGCGGGATGGAGTTAAGAGAAGCAATTAACTCCGCCAAGAAATCAGATATAGTCCTCAATCAAGTCCGCTACAGTGTCCTGAACAAAGGGGTTGAGGAGTCCTTGCTCCCCGTAGCTCGGGAATACCAAGTAACTGTCCAGGCGTATACACCGTTAGAGAGGGGTGGAGTTCTCAAACACCCTAAGCTTGTTGCGATCTCTTCAAAGCTGGGTAAGCCTGTGGTTCAGGTAGCGTTGAATTACCTCCTTCACGACCCATACGTATGTGCCGTAGTCAAGACCGAGGACTTAGGGCACTTGATGGAGATAGCTGGAACGTTTGAGTGGGCTCTATCTCCGAACGACATGGACGCGCTTAAGAGGATCTAAAGCTTAACGTCCTCAGCATTCTGTGGGGCTTACAGGAATCCCCCACCTACACGCAAGGCAGGTATTTAAAGAGGACTTAGTTCTTGATTATTGGTGTGTAGTCATGATAAAGCTAGTGATATTCGACGTGTGGAACACCCTACTGTCTTTAGACGGGATGCATGAATTACTCGCGTTGAGGCTGCACGGCGTTGTTAGGAACAGGGCTCCAAACACTCTCCTAGAGGTGGTTAAGGCCGTTCACAACGAGGTTAAGTCATTGAGAATAGGCAACGAAGCCTCGCCTAGCGAGGTCTTAAGCGAATCAAGGAAGAGGCTTTGCAACAGACTAGGTATAACGCTAGGAGATTTCCAAGGGATTCACGACGACTTGCTCAGCGAAGCCAGTAGGGGTGGGTTGGAACATCTGGTCGTCGACGGTGCTAGAGAAGTGTTGAGCTTCGTCAAGGGATTAAACCTCAAGACAGCGGTTCTAGGTAACGTGCTCCTCTGGGACTCCACCCTTACCGAGACCATCCTCAACGCATCAGGCCTAGGCAATTTTATAGATCGCTATTTCTTCTCCGACAGGCTCGGACATCAGAAACCCGAGTTCGAGGCCTTCATGAGCGTGGTGAGGTACTTCGGGTTGAAAGCTTATGAGGCTGTGCACGTTGGTGATAGCGTGCGTGAGGACTTCGGCGGCGCCTTAGTCGCCGGGCTTAGGGCGGTGTTGATAAGTGGGAGGCAGGACTGCGGCGTGATTAAATCGGAGGAATTCGCCATAATACCGGGTATAAAGCTCCTAATTCCCGTCGTCAGCGAGTGGTTCAGAACTAGGTAGTTCCTCCGGCGTCATTAACATAGACCTCACTAGCTTAATCCCCCTAAGCTTGATGATTCGGGTTAAGAGATCTTTAACCCGTCTTGAATCCCCTCTCAGAGTCAGTATTAGCAAACAGTTTCTGCGGTCTACGTGTATGTGTAACGCGGATATGATCTCACTTAAATACTCGTGCTGGATGTCTGTGAGTTGCACGTCTATCTCATTAACCTCGTGATCGTATAAAATACCTACAGCCCCTATGATTAGGCCGCCAAACTCCCATCTATGTTCCGTTATGAAGAGCCTTAGAGCCTCCCTAATAACCAGGGACTTGTTATCTATCCCTAAAGCCTTCATACAGCTTTTTAAGTCGTGCATTAACTCCTCAGGTATGTAAACCCCGAACTTCGAACCCACCTAGGGATCACCACCATCAATTTAAGCAGGTCTCACGTAACCCCACTTCTCAAGCGCCTTCCTCAACTCAACGTGAGTCTCTGCGTAAGTATCTAGGGGTATTCCCTTCAGGCATGCCTCTATGGCCTGCCTTACAGCGGTAGCGCCCTCCCTAGGGCCTCCAGGATGGCCTAAAACACCTCCACCTACCTGAATGACTAGGTTAACCCCCAGAGATTTGATTACCTCAGGTAATGTGCCTGGGTGGAGGCCGCCGGAGGAGACTGGGAGGGCTGTTTTTATGTGGTGCCAGCTCTGCTCAAACCTTAAGATATCACCCTCTTCAGGCATGTAAATCGAATCCCTCAAGACCCTACTTATGCTCATGACGTCTCTGGCTTTAGCCTCTAACTTACCTACCTCGGGGGTACCTACGTGCAACTGATCAACTCCTACAGTCCTTAGGAGCTTGGCCAGTGCAAACATGGAAAGTCCGTGTGTTTGACTCCTAGTGAAGGCTGCGTGAAACGCCCTGTGTGCATG
This sequence comes from uncultured Sulfolobales archaeon, assembly GCA_938017505.1. Taxonomy (GTDB): domain Archaea; phylum Thermoproteota; class Thermoprotei_A; order Sulfolobales; family NBVN01; genus Zestomicrobium. The sequence continues at coordinate 39,965 of CALIKV010000027.1, forward strand.
TATGCCTAGCCCGTGCTCCTCCGCAAGATCCCTCATGTAAGTAAGGGAAGACCACCCAGCAACCACGACGTCTATCATGACGAATGGATTCCCATAGTCGGCAACCAGCTTAAGTCTCCTCACCATCTCCCTCGCCTCAGCTGTTACGTTAGCAAGCCATACTTTCCTCTCACCAGTTTCTCTCTCGGCCTTGTCTATAGCCTTCATAACCGCCTTAGCCCTCGCATCGAACCTACAGAAAGGTGGTGATGCAAGGTTCTCGTCATCCTTCACGAAGTCCATGCCTCCTGCAAGTATCTCGAAGGACAGTGCTTCAAGCTCCTCAGGAGAGTATCCTACTTTCGGCTTCGGGACGGTACCCACTATAGGTCTGTCGTAGGTCTTGTAGATCTCCCTCACGCCCTGTACGCCTTTAACCGGTCCTTTAAAGTGCTTCAGGAACTCCTTAGGCATGTAAATGTCCTCGATCCTGAGCCCCTTAACTCTCTTCATGCCGAATACGTTCCCGGCCACGGAAGCTAGGAACGCTGGCATGTTACCCTCCTCAAACAAGTCCACGGGATAAGCCACCCTAACAAGCCACGAGCCATCCCTCATATCGATGAACTCATATGCTTTACTCATCAAACTCCAGACCCTTTCAGGCAGGGAAGACAATGTAGTCCAGGTACCCACACTACTCTCAGAGGCTATGCCCCCAGCCACGTCCTCCAGGCTAAAACCCTCCGTCGGGGTGACCCTGAAGGATACGATGACATCCTTCTCGAGGTCAGGGACGTAATCCTTCTTAACGAAGACATTATACCACTCGAACCTCTCAGTCGTATAGAACACCACTCAATACTAGCTTTAGGGATTAATAAACCACGTTACCGCCTCAACCCAGAAACTAAGAAGCGGCATCACTTAAACCTAACGAGGTCCTCTCTCCTGAATCTTGGGTGATGTATGTAGTCTATGGCAGAACCCCTAGCATCCTTAATGCGCATGTGTTGGATTAAATCCCTGAAAACCCCGCCAGCGAGCCCATCACCTATTAACGCATAGCCTTGCGCTGTCTCCTTGACCTCGCTGGTACCGGGAAGAGATCCCACAGCCGTTACGTTAATCCCCCTCAAAACCTCTGAAGCTCTACAGTCCCTGACCAACCTCTCTCTGATGACCTGATTCTTCGTTAACCTGCCTGAGTAGGCGACCTCCTTAGGAATACCAACACTATATGTTAAGGCGTGGATGGCCTTCAAAACCCCTTCGATCATGGAGTTCAACGCGTTGAAACATTCGACTCTTAGGTGATAACATTCCACTAACTCTTCGGGAGTCGCACACCCTGACATATAGGAAGCTCCACCAGTAAATACGTCTCTCTTAGCCCAGCTCTTTATGAGTTGGACCACCTCTAAATCAGCGCAACCCATAGTCAGGAAGCCTGGACCGCCTATGGTTGTCCCCCCGAACGCGTCGAGTATAACGCCTTCTCTAACCCCCACCACAGCGTTATACCCGAAACCTAACTCAGCTAGGATTAAGGAGGTTTCGTGGTAAGGGATCTTCCACCTCAATGACTGAGTCAGTATTGCGAGGGCTGTGACAGCCAGTTTGTCGGCAGTACCTAAGTCAACGCGGTTAAGCTTCCTGAACTCAGGGACTGTAGGGAGGTTAATAATTCCCGGTATGAAGACTACTGGAAGGCGTCGTTTCTTAAACTCCTTCACCGCCTTAACCATAGCGTAATACACGTAGGAACCCACATCACCCCTTGAGACCCCCTCTTCTATCTCCTCCCTGCTAGTTAAGAGCACGTACGTGTAGTACCACTTCTCGAAAACGTCGTCCGGGATCTCATCGATGTATGTTACCTCAACACCGTAACCAGAAGGACCGACGATTAGATCGTAGGGCGAGAGCCTCTCGACAGCTCTAACCAAGAGCTCGGGTCTCGAAGCAACGTCTACGGAGTTGAAGACCATCTCCTCTTTAACGCGCCCGTCTTCAAGCAGACATACATCCATGGACTTAGTGCCTGGATCTATGCCGATGACTCTCACTAACAGACGCACCAAATATATCACTTCACTCCCTCATAAATTTTAGGTTCGAAAGTCCTAACCCCTGCAGACCCGTATCCAATAAAACTTAATACCTGTTGCACACCTTTACATAGTGAGGTCGCTTACAGTGACGGACAAGCTGCTCATAGGCGTTATACACCTCCCTAGGTTACCTAGTACTCAGCACAAGGGCGGATTAGAGGTTGAGGATCTGATAGAGAATTCTATTAGGGAGTCTAAGTTGCTTGAAGAGCTCGGGTTCGGGAGCATTATCGTGGAGAACTTCGGCGATGCTCCTTATTTGAAAAGGGTTGGAGACCCGCTGACACTGGCAGCGATAACCACCATCACCAGAGAAGTTGTGAGATCCGTCAACGTTGATGTGGGGCTTAACGTGCTTAGGAACTCAGGCCTTGAGGCTTACTCAGTAGCGGTCGTTACAGGAGCCAAGTTCATTAGGGTTAACTCGCTGAGCGAGGTACTGATTACAGACTCAGGAATTATAGAACCGGAGGCCTCCAGGTTAAGAAGTGCTAGGTTTAACTACCCTGGTATTAAGGTGTACGCTGACGTTGCGTGCAAGCACGGGGGCAGTTTAAGCTACCTGACCTACAAGGAGCAACGTCTAACCAACGAGGCAGGGAACCTCCTTAGAGAGCTCGTCCTTGACATCGTTGAGAGGGGCGGAGCGGACGCAGTTATAGTTACAGGACCTAGAACCGGGGTGGAGCCAACGGTGGACCACTTAGCAGTGGTGAAGGAGGTCGCACCTGTTCCTGTGATAGTTGGTAGTGGTGTGACTCCAGATAACATGGACAAGTTACTCAAGCATGCTGACGGAGTGATAGTGGGTTCCTACATAAGGGTGGAAGGTAAGGCTGGGAACCCAATCGATGTTGAAAGGGCTAGGTTATTCGTCAGGAAATTCAGGGAGCTTAAATAAATTTGCTATGAGAAAATCTATTCAGGGGTTATATGAAGGCGAAGACCGCAACGCTCACCCTCGCTTCGCTAGCCGTCTTAGTTCTATACTTATACGCGTTGGTAAGTGACTCCACTGAAGCGTGGGTGCTTATCACAGAGTTAGGAGGCGAGTACGCTTATATCGCTCTATTTTTAATCCTCTACGTGTTCATCGACGGCGAGCTAGCGCTTCATGCGCTCTTGATAACGCTGACCTCAATCGCTCTTAACGGCGTTCTCAAGGGTTATTTTAGAATCCCAAGACCTTCCGGAGGAAGGGTTGTAGAGGAAGGATACTCATTCCCGAGCAGGCATGCTTCAACCTCATCTACGTTCTGGAGTTATGTAGCGGTTCGGGTTAAGGACTCGCTCTCAGCTCTACTCGCATCACTGCTAGTGTTCTCGATAGCCTACTCGAGAATTGCCTTAGGCGTTCATACCCCTATGGACGTAGGTGCGGGGGTGTTAATAGGGCTTACGACAGGAGCTCTCTACAGCATGACCTCAAAACGTAAACCCCTAGAGGCATATCACGTCACCCTCTTACTAGGTATGGTTGTAAGCGTTGTGATGGGCTTGGTTTACGCTGACTACATGGCGTGGAAGGTGCTCGGGCTTCTGTTCTCGCTAGTATTCTACACTAAAGTTAGGGGAGGCATAAAGCTCCTTAACTCCTCTAGGACCTCCGTTAAGGCATTCTGTCTGCTGGGTAGTTTAGTTATTGGCTTGCTGACGTTGTTCTTAGTTCCTTCAACGAATGAGGTGATTTCGGTGATTAAGTATTTCCTTGTGGGTGTTGCCTTGATCTATACGCCCCTACTGCTAACAAGGCGTTTCAGGAGATGACCACGTTTTTAAGCCGAGGAACTAAAGTTATATGGAAGCCCCTCCAGAAGTCTTGATATGATGTAAGCTCCCCTTGCCTGAAGACGTGATGTCTCCGACATCGGCTGATCAATCCTTGTTAATCACGTAGAAGCCATTCATCACCGGCACCCTGAAGATGGAGCTTACCTCAATCAACCAAGCGAACGGCGTTATCAGAAAGTACTTGAGTCTCCTAGACTTATAGACGCCGTAAACGTATATGGACCAATGGTAAAGCACGTTTAACGCGAGAAGTGACAGCAGATACGCGTTGTAATTGGCGAATATGATCACAGTTACCACAGCGATTATCCCGACGACCCAGGTGAAGGACCTAGCTATTATTAATATCCTCATCAGGTTTGGCGCGTGTCTTAAATCACCCATAATCCCCTTAAACCACCTGGCCCTCTGCATTTGGAGATCGCCCAGGCTGTTCGGAGATTTAATGCTTACGAGAGTGCTTGATTGCCACGTCTTGTACCCTCTCTTAACAAGCTCTACTGCGATCTTAAAGTCCTCAGTGAGTGACGCTGGCTCGAGGTCAAGCTCCCTCAGGACGTCTCCCTTAACCCCAAGCAGCTCTCCATGTAACCCTAAGAATGGCGATCCTACGAGGCCTGTGAAGAACCTGTAGAGAGTCAGATCGTTGAAGTATCTCATCCAATCGATTATGTAGGCAACCGTTGAACAACCCTTTCTAGGCTTGAGTATCGGATTGAAAGCCACGTACCCTCTCTCCTCATAGTATGGTATCTCATAAAGGAAGTCATCGCTTAAGATCAAATTATCGTCATCGAGGAAAACGTACCAGTTCCTTGAATCGACGAAGCGCTCTATAAAGTAACGCATAGCCCTCGCCTTACCTTTCCAGAATGCCATGTAGTTGGTGGGCACAACAACCAGTTTAATGCGGGGATCTAATAACGCCTGTTTACTTAGGTAGTGCATTAACGTGGCACCCTCATCGACAACCACCCACGTTGCGTAGCTCTTAAACTTCCAGCGTAGGTGAGTTAACGACTCTCTTAAAGCGTTCCTAACCCTCTCGTCACCAACGGTAACTAGCACAAACTCGACGTTGTCAATCCTATGAGGCTTCCTCCCGGGCCTATACGTCACATAACCTATGGACCCAGCTATTATGAAGAAGTAGGCAACGGACAGGGTTACGTATATGGGGATCATCAGGATGGACTGGTTAGAGAACGTGTCAAACCCTTCGCTCACCATTAATACCCGATGACGTATGTAAACGATAAATAAAAGCCTTTTAAACGTCCTAGCGTTACAACGTGTAGAGGTGATGTGGATGGGAGGTAGGCAGAGAACAACGATCTTCATGTCAAGTGAGTCCAGGGAGGCGCAGAAAGCTAAGAGCACTGAGACCGCTGAGAAGGCAAAGAGTAAGAAGTGAGCTTTAGGTCACTAATCCTCCAGCAGCCCTGAGCCCTTTTCTTCATATGGATAATTCAATTAAGCGTGTTTTCTTTAAAACCAAGTAGGTGAGTATATGATATGGTGATTGGTCTGTGAGTTCAGGTGAAGATAAGTTAGGTTCCGTGCTGTGGAAGCTGGTATTGTATATAGTGGTGACGGTCATAATCATGGGAGTTTTAAACTGGTTCTTCAACTACCTGATACCGGATGTGGTGGCCGTTCATAAGGAGTTAAAGGGGTTACTGGTCTTAAGAGACTATCAGCCGTACGTATACGTGTTGGTTTCGTTGATAATAGGTTGGCTCATTGCGTCTGCGGTGGCGTCGATGTTCTACGTAATACTAAAGCCCAGATACGGATCCTCAGCCTCTGCAGCTGTCAGGAGCTTAATTAGAGTTTTAGGTCTAGGGGCGTTGCTGGCTGGCATCGCAGGCGGCGTTGCAGGCGGGGCTGCAGGAGTCGCCTTAGGAGGCTTCATAGGTTTAGTCATAGGCTTTGCCACACAGCAGATTTTAGGACAGGCTATCGCCGGGATGTTCCTACTACTCGCAAGGCCCTTCAAAATAGGGGACGTAATAGACGCGGCAGGCGAGTCGGAGGTTAGAGTGGTCGATATAGGGACGCTTTTCACCGTAGCTGAGAAGAAGGACGGCAACACGGTGTTGATACCCAGTTCAGCGCTGATAGGCCAGAAGATAGTCTTAAGGAAGCAGTCGCAAGCAAAGCAAGCACAGTAGTTCAAGCACAGCAGTTTTTACGATTGATTTTTAATGCTTGTCAATATTTAGTCTTGGGTGATCTATTTCGAAGGTCTGGATTTTGAGAGACCCGTCTAGGTGTGTTGGGTGTAGACTCTGTGAGATTGAATGTTCCCTACGACATGAAGGCGTTATATGGCCTTCAGCCTCCAGAATCAGGATATTCGAGCATGTACACGGATTCCCAGTACCCTATACATGCGTTCAATGCGATGATTACCCATGCATAGCTGCATGCCCTACGGCGGCTTTAGGAGCTGCCGAGAACGGTGCTGTCTTAGTCGACGAGGACAGGTGTGTTCTATGTGGGTCCTGCGTTGAGGCCTGTCCTGGAAAAGTCCCAAGAATAGTGGAGGGCAGGAAAGCGGTCATTATATGTGACCTCTGCGGCGGCACGCCAGTGTGTGTAGAGGTGTGTGAATCGATGGGCTTCAACGCGTTGAAAGTCGTCCGTAAACCTGGAGGCGATGTCGTTAAGAGTTACCTGGTCAGCCCGTTCAGCGTTTCCGAGGAACTGGCCGTGAAACTCTCCGTGGTTAGGAGGTGACGCCGTTGTACGGGGTGTGGGGTCGGCTACTAGATGTTGACTTAGGTTCAGGACTCACTCGAACACTCGAGGTGCCAGAGGAGATCTACAGGAAGTTCATTGGTGGTAGAGGTCTCGCTTCGTGGATCTTATGGAAAGAGTTAGGACGTGGGTGGGAGTCTGTAGATCCTCTGAGTCCTCGCAACCCACTCTTGATCCTCACGGGACCTCTCACAGGCTATTACCCCGGGAGTAAGTTAGTGATTTCAGGGAAATCGCCTCAAAGCGGTGGTGTCGTGGGCTCGACGGTCTCAAGCGAGTTAGGCATCGAATTGAAGGCAGTCGGTTACGACGGGTTGATCTTGAGAGGTTCTTCAGAGAGCCCTGTATACGTGTACGTGGATGATGATGGTGTTCAACTAAGGGATGCCAATATCCTATGGGGCATGGGAGGGCTTAAGTTAGTGAGCGCTTTAAACAAGCTGTTATCCAGTGACGTGAAGGTTGAGAAAGGCCTCGATACGCTTCCGCATTACATTTACATAGGACCTGCCGGGGAGAACCTAGTGAGGAGCGCCGTCGTCATGAGTAAATTGACTCACGCCGCTGGGTACGGTGGATACGGCGCTCTCATGGGTTCTAAGAAAGTTAAAGCGGTAGTCGTGAAGGGCATGAAACCCATGCCTCCTGTTCGCGATTGGGAGGGCCTGGCAAGCCTATTTAGGGAGGTCGTTAGAGAGCTACGTGATAGAATGGAGGTCTTCAGACATTGGGGAACTACGGAGGCTCTCTGGACCACGGGCTACGCAACTAGCTCAGAACCTATAAGGAACTGGACTGAGGAATGGCATAACGTGCGTGATTTTTCTCACGCAGTCCTTGAGAGGAGGTGCTGGGTTAGGAACTTATGGAGTGATTGGGGTTGTCCTATATCATGTATGAAGGTCAGCAGGGTTGTCAGAGGTGATGAAACGTACGTGAGCGATGGCCCTGACTACGAAATGGGCGCTTACCTGGGGAGTGACTTAGGAATCTTCGAGGTGGATTCGGTGGTGATGCTTTCAGCGCTTGCGGACGAGCTGGGTCTATGCGGTATCCAGACAGGAAACGTGTTGGGGTTCGCTGCGGAGCTCTTTGAGAAGGGATACATATCGAGGGAGGAAGTAGGGTGTTCATTGGAATGGGGGGCTGTGGAATGCTTTAAGAAGTTGATGCTGGACATAGCGTATAGGAGAGGTCTAGGAGATATACTGGCTGAGGGAACCTATAGAGCCGCGCTGAAGCTCAGTGAAGTTAAAGGAGTTAACCTGCTTAAGTACGCGGTCCAAGTCAAGGGTATTGGAGTGGGGGCTCACGGGATCAGAAGCGGTCTAGACTACCCGCAGAAGATAGCCTACGCGGCCTCTGTTCAGGGCGGTGATCACACGTCAACAGCAGGACTGCCTCTTAAGTCAACGGAGTCAGAGGCTTACGCCGCGTTACTGGACAGCGCAATCTTATGCATCTTCAACACAGTGGGGAGTGACAAGTTAGTTAAATACCTGAACTTAGTCACTGGATGGGACCTCACGGAGGACGACTTATACGCAGCCGGCATTAGAATACTGACGTTGCAGAGGGTCCTCCTCTTGCTTGGGGGGCCTGATGTGTTCTGGGATCCCAGGATACATGATGAGAACCCTGAGAGATTCTACGAACCGCTTCCCACAGGACCTCAAGCAGGCAAGGCCCCAAGCAAGCACGAGGTTAGGGAGGGCTTAGGGAGGTACTACTCGGAACTGGGATGGGATGAATTAGGGATACCGAAGGAGGAGACCCTGGACGTGTTGGGTTTAAGCGAACTGAAGGACGCGTTAGAAAAAATACGAAGGAGGCTTGAGTTAAACGCATAGAGTATGTGTGAAGCTTTCGGAGAGCCTAGGTGGAGTGGAGGAATGCCTGAACCTAGAGGGATGCGCTAGTCTAAGGGACGTGATAGATAAGGTAATTAAGGGTGTTGGCCTGGACGTCAGTCTGGAGGTTATAGTTGCCAGTGATGGTATGAGGTCGTTAAATCTAGACGAGAGTATATGTGGTTATAGCGAGATAGTTGTGTACAGGTTAGTTCGCGGCGGCTAAAACAATTGCTAGAACTGTCCTAAGTTTGTGGGGTTTGTGTTGGTCAGTTTAAGCTCTACAAGCCGTTGCTGATCAAAGACGACCGATAACGAGGACAGGACCAACAAACCCAAGATCAAACACCACTCTAAAAAGCTGAAAGTATCGGGACCTCTTATTCTGACGGGCTCAATAACCTTAATCCCGATCCGTAAGAAAGTCAGTAAGTTATTGTTTCTCCTGGAAGAGCCTAGTGCTGAAGTACCTGGCAGCGTAGTCAGGGAGTATGGTGACTACTTTCTTGCCTTCCCCTAGGTTGAACCTTCTAGCTGTCTTAATCGCCGCTACAACGTTGGCGCCGGAGGATATGCCTACGGCTAGACCCTCGAGTCTGGCAAGCATCCTAGACATGTCGATGGCCTCCTTCGACGTCACTACCTCGAAGTGATCTATGAGATGGCGATACCTCCTGATTATATTAGGTATGAAACCATCGCCGACGCCCTCTATCTCATGCCTCCCCCACGGTCCTTCAACACCTTTGTAGAACCAGTGGTAGGCTACAGGGCATTCAGCAGGCTCCGCACCCACTATCAAGGTCTTCGGATTAATTTCCTTAAGCCTCTTAGCTATACCGATTAGAGTGCCACCCGTTCCCTCATGAGCGACGAAAGCATCCACCGGGCCTAACTGCTCAGCTATTTCCTTACCCGTGGTTTCATAGTGGGCTTCGACGTTAGCGTCATCATCCCATTGATCCAGAAAAACATACTTGCTTGGATCTCTCTCCTCAAGCTCCTTACCGTATTTTAGGGCTTTGAAGGCGTCGGACTCCCCGCCGGGAACCTTAACTATTTCCGCACCATAAAGACTGATCAGCTTAAATCTCTCCTCACTCATCTCCTCTGGGATGACTATAAGTACCTTATAACCTAAAGCAGCGCCGAGCGACGCGAAGGCTATCCCCGTGTTTCCAGTGGTTGCGATCACCATGGTCTTACCCTTACTTAACCTACCCTCCCTCTCAGCCTTCCTGATCATGTAGAGAGCCATCCTATCCTTAACACTGCCTGAAGGGTTCAGGAACTCTAACTTAACCCAGATCTCGGCCTTCACGTCCTCTGGAACAACCTTCCGTAACTTAATTATAGGCGTCTGCCCGATTACGTCGATTAGGGACTGTCCAACCCTCAAGCCAGTCACCGAGAAATAACCAGGTGTGCTTATATAAACTTGGTGATCTCTCACGTTAATCCCAACGCGAGTCCGTCCCCTCTAATGTCAACGTACGCTGCTTTAACTTTCTTAGCAGTTATTTCAGCAGCTGCAGCCACTCCAAGTCTTGATGGGTATTTGACCCTTCTTAAGGCGCACCTGCTTACCTCTCCCGCCTCGAAACCCTCTTCAAGCTCAACCACATTAGTTCCAGGATGCCACACAAACCTTGGATGTTCTATAGCTTCCTGCGGATTCATCATGTACTTAAAGACGTTTTCAAAGATTTCCGCATGAAGCTGTGGTCTGAAGTGTCCTCCCGAGAGACCCAGCGCCATCTCCCTGTCTTTAGAGAATATGATCATAGCTGAGAGGGTGTGTAACGGCCTTTTCATCGGTGCTAATGAGTTCGGATGATCGGGAATCAGGTTAAAAGACGAGGCCCTGCAGTTCAATGTTATGTCGTAGGTGGGTTCAGTGATCTTAGACCCGAATGGGTAGAAGAGGGATTGGATTCCTGAGACTATGGAGCCGCTCTCGTCAATGACTGTGAAGTAAGTCGTATCCCCGTCCTCTCTTAAATTAATATCCATACTAACCCCCTTGCTTATGAAATCGTCCTTAAGCAACTCGCTCACGTCAACCTTCATAAAGCGCGGGTCACCAACATGCATGTCCCTGAGCCTGTACAGAGTCTCAAAGAGACGAAGATACACGCTAACCCTCTTCAGCGACGTAGGACTCCCAACACTAACGGCCTTAAGGAGTTTCAGCGCCTGCAACGTCGTTACCCCCTGCGTGTTAGGAGGCATCTCATAAACTAAAAGATCGTCAAGCTGTAACTTAATAGGCTCGCCTAACTCGGCTTGGAACCCCCGCATGTCTTCGTAATCAAGAACGCCTCCTGCAGCCCTCACGTAGCTGGAAATCTTGACGGCCACGTCGCCTTCATAGAAGCTTCTAGGGTCATCACGGATCGCTTCCAGAGCCTTTAACATCCCGTCAAATCTGATGACACCTCCCTGTGAGTAAAAGCGTGTTGTCCTGAAGTACGTTTTCCTAGATCCTTCGTCTCTAATCAGAGTTTCTCTGAGGCTATTTAGAGCTGTGGCAAGGCTTGGTGATGCTGGGAAGCCGTCCTTAATCATGTTAATAACTAAACCAACCAGCTTATTCCACTCAATCACGCCGAACCTCCTCCACATGATTCTAAGCCCGTCAACCATCCCAGGCACAACCACGGAGAGAGGCCCTTCCAAAGGTATTTCATTAAGTCCTAGGGATTTAAGGCGCTCTATGCTCATTCTTGAAGGCGCGTATCCGGAACCGTTAACGAACGTGACTTTACCTTCAGGATCCTTAATGAGGGCGAAGAAATCGCCTCCAAGCCCTCCTAAGTGAGGTAACGTGACGGAGAGCGCGAGCGACGTAGCCACAGAAGCATCAACTGCGTTACCGCCGAGCTTGAGAACCTCAACACCAATAGAGGAAGCTAGTGTCGACTCGCTGGCGACGACCCCCTTTAAGGAGTAGAAAGGAGCACGGAACATCTACCCACACCCACCAACTAAGTCTAGAGCTAGAATTTAAGTGAGTTGGTGTGGGTTCTCGTGGGCGGTGCCAGCTATAGCCCGCCTTCAGTACTGCGGCGGCATTGAGCTTAACGGCCTACCCGCGCCTCACGCGACCCTCATCGGCGCTGCTTGGCCTTACTCCCGGGGAGTCAGCCGTTTCAACGCATCCGTCCTCATACTCAGCGGGTTACTGACGCCTCGTTGCCGAGGCGTCCTCACCCCCTCATGGACATCCGAGGACGGCCGTGTCGTTTCTGTGCTGGAGCTATGGGTCTCCCCACACCCCTTACGGGGTCCCCGCGTCGCGTGGAGGGCGGTGCTTCCTCAGGGATCGCCCCGTGGCCGCCAGCTGGCTCCGCCCAATACACTGTTGGATACGTCACTTATAAACGGTCACAGATTAAGCAATTGTAAATACAGCGTGTAATAGTTCTAAAAGTCTGAGACAACTACGAAAGACTGTAAATACCTCACTAATACATTAGTGCTTTGACCCTCAGTGTAACCGTTCTCTGGCAGGAGGTCATTTACCTTACTTCAGCGTCTTTGCTATAGTTGCTTCAGGTTCTCGCTCAGCCGGGCGTAATGCCCGCCTTGCGTCACAGGAAAAACATCCGACAACAGGATATTACTATGATGGTTTAAAGTATGAGGAGGGTGCGGATTTCCTTAATTCTTGCGTTACGTTTGCTTCAAGAGAATGCTATATAAGCTTGAATCTGGGTTATTATTTGGTGTGTCTAGTGAGCAAACCCTTGAGGGTTGTTCTCTATGGAGTTGGTCCTATAGGATCCCTTATAGCTAGGTTGCTGAATTCTAAGGACGGTATAGAGTTAGCTGGCGGCATCGACGTAGACCCCTCAAAAGTTGGCAAAGACTTGGGCGTTGTTATAGGGTTAGACAGGACTCTCGGAGTTAGCGTTGTTCACGATTCGCAGTCCTGGGAGTTCTTGAAATCCGTTAAGCCAGACATAGTCATCGTGTCCACAGGCACGTATTTAGATAAGATATACCCACAGATCGTTAGATCTGTGGCGGTCGGCGCTGACGTGATCTCAACTTCAGAGACTCTAGCATATCCGTGGTATAGGTACCCCGAGTTATCACTGCTCATAGATGAGTTAGCTAGAAAGAATAACGTTAGGGTTTTAGGGACTGGAGTGAATCCAGGTTTTATGTTCGATGCGTTGCCAGCTCTCCTAACGTCCGTTAGTGCTAGGGTCGAGAAGATCTACGCTGTGAGGTCCTTAGACGCCGCTAAGAGGAGGTACTCCTTCCAGAAGAAGTGCGGCTTATCGCTAAGTCCCGAGGAGTTCAGGAGCAAAGTCGCGTTAGGCGAGATAACGGCGCACGTAGGCTACGCTGAGTCGATAATGTTGCTCAGCAGCATGTTAGGAGTGCGTATAGAGAGGATCGTTGAGGAGCAAGAGCCCGTAGTCGCCGAGAGATATGTGGAGACACAATACTTTAAGATTGAGCCAGGTAAGGTTTCAGGCATTCATGGACGGGCTGTTGGATACGTGAACGGGACAGAGTTCATAAGGCTCGACCTCCTGGCCTCGGTTGGTAGAAAGGATTACGATGAGGTGATAATAGAAGGTGATCCTGAGATGCGTTGGCGGAATGAGTTAGGTACGCCGGGTGACGTGGCAACGGCTGCAATGGTCGTTAACGTCATTTCGCGATTAACGCGAGCACCGCCTGGACTCCTAACCATGAAAGACATCACGCTCCCGTCAGCGTATCTAGGCGATTACAGTCAAGTGTCCACCTCGTGAAGCTGAAGGAACAGAAGACCTTGAACGTTTCTTCATCTACTTCATCTAAAGGACTAAATCCTACTAAACGCACCCTTGCAACCGTATTGAGCGATCAATATTGAATGGATCGTCGTGAATACATGAATGTGGACCTGAGCTAGGTTCAGGCCCCTTCCTGAAGTCGCGCACATCTGCCTCAGTGTAACCTCATAAGTAAACACAGGCAAGAAGGAGCCTAAAATTAATGTAATACTATGTAGATTTACTAAAGCTTAATAGAAGTAGTTCTCTTTAGCGTCGGTTAGAGATAGGATGGAGGAGTACTCCTTCGTGCTGGGTGAGCTGGGAAGTCTTGACGTAAGGCGTAGAGGGCTTCATGAACTCCTACTTGAGATGAGCAATACAGCGTTTCAGGGTAGGGCTTTAGGCGAGGCTTATCAGGCGCTCATATCTATGCTTAGCGATGAAGAGGCCACGATATTCCTTGGGCTAGCAGGCTCCATGAGTACCGCGGGGATGTGGAGAATCATTAAATGGTTGGTTGAGGAGAGATACGTTGACGTTGTTGTGTCAACAGGGGCCGTGATAAGCGAGGACATATTCGAGGCTATGGGCTTTAAATACCTTAAAACTCACCCCTGCGTTGACGATCGCGAGCTACTTAAGTATAAGTTCGACAGGTTTTACGATACACTGGCGAGTGAACTAGACTACAGGAAGATGGAGGGTCTTATAAGGGAATTCGTTGAGAGCCTGCCCAATGGGTCCGCCTACTCGACAGCTGAGTTCCTGCATCTGTTTGGGAAGTTCCTGAACGAGAGGGGTGTGGACTCCGTAGTTGCAGCTGCGTACAGAGTCGGCGTTCCAGTCTTTTCACCAGCACTCGTGGACAGCGGTTATGGGATGGCCACGCTACTGTCTTACCGTAGAGGTCACAGGATAGTCATTGACATGGTCAAGGATTTCCATCAGATAGTTGAGATCGGGAGGCTTTCAAGCAAGCTCGCAGCTGTGTACGTTGGTGGGGGAGTTCCTAAGGATTACGTCAACCTGGTAACTGTGGCCCAGACTTTAATAGGCGAGGAGGAGGGACTTCATGACCATTATAAATCACTTGAATACGTAGTTCAATTCACGACGGACGCGCCACAGTGGGGTGGCCTGAGCGGGGCAACTCTAGAGGAGGCCGTTAGCTGGGGTAAAGTAGCCCCGAAAGCTATGAAGAAAGTAGTCTACGTGGACGCAACCATCGCCTTACCTATAGTTGCTCATGCACTGATTGACGGTGGTGTTAAAAGAACGTGTAAGTACGACTCTTCATGGATATTTAAAGAGCTTAGTGGGGTGAGGTAAATGAGAGAAGGCAACGACTTCGTAGTTGGTAAGCACTACTACGCTAACCTATATGACGTAGACTTAAGCGCTGCCGCCAATGAGGAAGGACTTAGGAAAGTCGTCGTTGAAGCCGCTAAGGCGTCTAACATGAAGTTAGTTGAGGTTAAGTCATGGAGGTTCGGTGGAAGGAAGGGAGGGGTATCAGTAATCGCACTTGTCGAGGAATCACATATAGCCATCCACACTTGGGTTGAGTACGAGTACGCCACAGTTGATGTCTACACATGCGGCAATCAAAGCGACCCTCTTAAAGGAATCGAACTTATAATAGAGTACATGAAGCCGAGGAGGTATAAGCTAGCATACGCAGATAGATCACAGAGAGTTGAAGAGCAGTCTCAGTGACACCTGCGCTTCAGGGTCATCACTTTAAGTCCCACGTTTCTCGCGTTCTCTAAAACGGCTTCAGAAGCATCAATCGCCACGAGGCCGTAAATCCTCATCCGGGCTCTACTTAGAATCTCTGAAACGCCTCTTAACTTACTTAGTTCCTCCAGAGCTATGTCAACTAACAGTACTGTTGACCTATCCTTCAGACAGCTTTTAGGTAGTGCAATGAACTTAATCCCGTTATCGTCTGTATAGTAGGTTACAGCATAGCCTTTCCTATCCTGAATCGGCCTTTCTATAAAGGGACATATAGCGCTCAACAACTCAGTGGCCAGGTAGCTACTCAGGATCATCGCCCCAGAGGATATAGGCATTACCAAGTCTATCTTGGCATCCCCAACGAAGATTTCAGCTACGTAGGAGAACAGTTTGAGGAAGCCTGGTCTACTCAACACGTTCACCGGGTTTTCTCTGAACTCCCTAATTGACTCATCCACTAATTTATCGATAATTCTTAACTCACTTACTTTGCTGATTATCTTGGCCACGGTCTTCTCTTCAGGCACAGCAACCAAATTCACGTACTTCCATATGGTCTGGGCTGGTAAGTCAAGAATCTTCTCTATATCTCTTAAACTGTAGTAATGCCTCATTATGTTAAGTATTTTTAGGGCATAGGCCTTGCCCACGTCCCTATGAACCTTTCTGCCCTTCCCCAGAGGCTCAATCACTTTACATCAAGTAGATTCTGGGTCTAAAACTAAATAAAAACACACAGATCGCTTCGCTTATGATAACTGCTTACCACCAGACGCCTGTTCCAGCCTAAAATGACTGTTGCGCTATATCTTATAGGCTCTTTCGAAGGTTCTTAAACGATCTTTTGCGATCTAAAATAAGGAAAAAAGTTATTAATTTATAAGGAAGTCTTAGTTAATATATTGGTGGCACTACATTGGCTAAGAGTAGTGTCCAATACAAGTTTCTGTTAGCCATAGCGCTAGGCTTCATACTCGGCATACTCATCGGTTGGGTTGTGAGTGCTACCGCACCCGCGGACTTACAGAAGACCTTAAGCATGTGGTTCAAGGCGTTCGGCGATATATTTGTTAGGTTAATCAGGATAGCAATACCGCCGCTGATATTCTTCACCATAGCGGCCGCCACGGCGTCGATAGCTGACGCTAGGAAGCTCGGTAGGATCTTGGCGTACATGCTCGTACTATACATCGTAACGACTATTGCCTCTGCTGTGTGGGGCGTTATAGGCGCCTCAGTGGTGATGCCCGGCGCCGGTTTGAACCTCACCACGCAACAGCCACCGCCAACACCTCCTTCAGGCATTGACATACTGCTCTCGTTCTTCCAGACTGACTTCAGTTCGTTGCTGGTGGTAGGCGGTGCGATGACCATGATCATCTTTGCCATCATCCTGGGTCTGGCGGTGGCGTTCCTCGGTGAGGAGGGCAGGAAGGTGGCTAATATACTCTCACTCGGATCTAGAACCATGATAGGGTTCGTAAGGATTATAATGTACTACGCACCAATAGCTGTCTTCATGTACGCTGCCTGGTTAATGATAGTGTACGGACCTCAGATGCTTGGAGCGTATGCTAAGTTCCTGGGGACACAGTACGCCTTAACGCTCTTCCACTTCTTCGTCATATACTCCATAATAGTGAGTGCAGGAGGCCTTAGCCCAGTAAAGTACTTTAAAGCACAGTTCTATCCGTTTGTGTTAGCGTTCACAACTAGGTCTTCAGCGGTCTCGCTACCGGCTAACATGGAAGCTGCTAGGAGGATGGGCATACCGGAGGAGGTCTATGGCGTGACTTTACCTATAGGAGCTACCGTTAACATGGACGGGACAGCGCTCTATCAGGTCATGAGCGCGATCTTCGTCGCTCAACTATTCAACATCCCTCTAATGCCCTATCACTATGCGTTATTAGTGTTTGCCGCTCTAATAGGCTCCGTGGCCACAGCCGCGATCCCCGGCGGCGGCACGATAATGCTTGCCTACGTACTAGCTGTCATGGGACTGCCGCTTGAAGGGGTTGGTATAATGCTGGTTATAGATCCCATAGCGGACGCCATAAGAACGGCCATTAATCTATCCGGTGACAACGCCTGTACGGTACTGGTGACAAAGCTCATGGGTCTTAAGCTTAGATCCTAATATTTTCCATCTTAATTTTTAATATAATTACCTCATGTAGTTGTTTTAGGTTTCATGTCGGTTGATAACAGCGCCCTCGATCTCCTAGCTATGAAGGATGAGAGCCTTATCGTGGCTTAAGGTCTTGCTTACAGTATTAGAGGATCGTTATAATCATTCTGTAAGGAATTCCAGCAATATATCAACTACAACCCTAAGGCGTTACGAGATTAATAACTACACGTCGAGAATAATTAGGGAGTAGGCTTGAATTTGAAGAGGATTGATGAACCGAGGGAACTTAAGCATATGATTAAGGAACTCAGTAAGGTTCTTGGGGAGGGTAGGAGCGGGTCTAGAGGCGCTTTAGTCTACAATAAATTGCCTCAATACATTTGGAGTGTTTGGGGTGATGATCTTAAGAAGCAGGGCATTACATGGAGGGAGTTCCTCAGTATAATCAGCAGGAACTCAGATCTAATTGCTGAGTGGGCTGTAAGTGAGAGGATCTCTTGGGATGGGCTTCTCGGCAAGCTTGAAGAGTCTCTAGTGAGTTATGGTAAGGCAGGGGTTGAGGGTAGGCAGACGCTTGACAGATTCATCGTCAGAGAGGGTCGCCGGCTTAAATAGCTCTGTGGCGTATTCCAACCGGTGATGAGTTTTAAATCCCTGATGAGTGATGTTGTGGCGGCTGTCTGAAGCCATCAGCTTATCTCTCTGATTCTTATTATCCTTAGGCCGATAATTAATGGACTGGATTGACGTTATTCAGAAAGCCTCAGGGATCCTCGTCGAGAAAAAGGATGAGGTGAGGTTGATCCTTGCTTCTATTCTTGGCTGAGAGAGTTCCCGGCATAGCTAGGAATCTATCAAGTTGAGCCTCGGGCAACGGGAAGACCCCTCAAATTCAATAGGGTTCTGAGTCGCTAGGACTATGAAAGGCTTCTCCAAGGGAAGCTCTGTCCCTCAATGCTAACCTGCCTCTCCTGCATGGCCTCAAGTAACGCCGACTGAGTCCTTGGAGACCCTCGATTAATCTTATCAACGAGCAGGACGTTCGTGAATACAGGCCCTTTTTAAGTACGAAGGAAGCCTGCCTAGCGTCGTACACGTAACCGCCTATAATGTCCGTCGGCAACAGATCAGGAGTCATGAACTCTCTTGAATTCCAGCCCAAGGAGCTTGGCCACGTTTTTAGCCATTAAGGTCTTAGCTAACGTCATGAGGAGAGCCGGAGGTTTGCGTTTCACCGACCTCACCTTAATGGTGATTGCATGGTTAAGTATATCGTCCGCATCAGTTCTGGTAATTCTTTCAGGCGCTACCGCACTAGTTTGTGCTTTCTGGAGAGTCTTCATAATTTCTGTTTTCATAGCGTCCTATAAGGCTTTCACGGAAGTGGTGAGGCGTCGTGAAGTAAGCCCAACTAATCCCTCAATGTATTTAAGAGCTGCCGCGGCAGGTGTTTCACGAAGTTATTCAAGGTTGGGTGAATTGAGTGAAGAATTTGAGGGAATGCTCGTTAGGACTTCTCGAGATGCTTTGGTTGTCTTTGTAGGTAATTTCTTATCTACTCTTTTACTGGCTGTTTCCGCCGTAATAGTTGCTAGTTACTACAGCCGGAAAACTACGGGATTTACTCAGCATCTCTAGTAGCTTCCAGCGTCTTACTACTCTTCATAGATTTCGGGATTGACTCAGCGCTCGCGAAGTATGTTTCTAAATTTAATGTCTTGAAGAAAGGGGAAATAGTGAAGGAAGTAGTTGTTAAGAGTCTTACGCTTAAGCTCTTCATCGTCTCCGTTATTTCAGTTATGAATTACTTATTCGCGCTTGAGCTCTCCACGATCCTGGCTGAGAGACCTGAACTCAGCTACTACGTTAGCTTGACAGCCGTCCTCACCTTTTCTACGGCTCTAATGAACTCTTCCCTCTCAGTAATTACTGCTTTAGGACGTATGAAGTTGAGGTCCTCCATCATGGTTATGCAGTCCTTAGTGAAGCTCTTGTTAAGTCCTTTGCTGGTTTTTGTGGGTTTAGGAGTGCTTGGTGCTCTGCTCGGGCACATAGTGAGTTATGTGGTGTCCTGTGCTGCCGGGCTCCTAGTAATACTTAACTACATTAGGTTTAGGAAATCTCGTGAGGGCATTGGAGGTCGTCAGACCTGATAAGGTTTGGTTTGCCGCTATACCTATCAAGTCTGTTAAGCGCTGCTCTACAGAGATTCCAGTACGTCATGTTAGCTAAGTACTCGGCAAGGAGGAATGACCTAATGAGCCTCCACGTGTTCTCAGGAAGTAATCACACGTACGTATATCCTGTAAGGGGGCTATAAAGCATATCAACTAATCACAAGAGCTCTCGCTGAAATACCTTTTAACCCTGAACTCCTCAGCTCTGTGACTCACTATACGCCGAGGGAGATCATCAACAAAGCGTATCAGTACTTGCCTAGGGATAGGTCGATACTCCTATTACTGTCTACCTCCTCACTTTATAGCAATACATACACCACAGCTTCTAGACGCCCTAAGCTTCATTTCAAGTAGAGGGCACGTCCCCTACATACTGACGCCTCTCACCCAAGCTTACGAGGTTAAAGGACTTCCTGAATGGGGTAGAGCACTCTACAGGTTAAAGACCTTCGAGGCGCTGAGGAACGAGCTAAGCAATATAGAGAAGGTAAAGAACGCTGGAGTGCCCGTAATAGCTATGGGGCCTGAGAACTTAGTGACTGAGGTGTAACCCGTTTAGAGATGATGAGATCCTAGGATCTATAACTGTTCTGAAGCACTAGGTAATAAAACCGTTGCCGGGTGGTTAGTGTTTTGTGTCTGCCATCCCACCCCGGCTTTAAACACTTCATGAGACTCGCCTCATCTCGGGCACGCCACACATGACAAACCATCTAAACCACTACGCACCCTAACCCCTACATTAAGGGGCAAAGTCTTCAGTTGTAAAGCTTATTTCCCTTTGACGCGTTAATCTAGTGTGAGATAGTCATGACGCCTCTAGTCGGTAAGGACATAGTCTCAGCATTCGATTTCGAGAGGGCTGATCTACTCAGGCTCTTTAAGCTAGCTGACGGACTTAGAGGGGAGATAGAGGCTAGGGGGACTCTGGATTATGGTAGAGGTAAGGTGATGATCACGGCATTCTTCGAGCCGAGCACCAGGACTAAGATAAGCTTTCAATTTGCAATGGTTAGGTTAGGCGGGGTTGTCGTCGATTTCATTGAGGAGGTTTCAAGCCTTAAGAAAGGCGAGACCGAGGAAGACACCATGCGCATCCTTGACGGCTACGGTCCTGACGTGATTGTGATCAGACACAGCAGGCCATTCTTCCCTCACAGTGTTAAGGACTTTGTTAAGGCACCTATATTAAGCGGTGGTGACGGTACTAATGAACACCCCACGCAGGCGTTACTAGACGTCTACACCATGTGGAGGGAGTTTGGAAGGGTTGACGGGCTTACCGTGGGCGTGATGGGCGATCTAAAGTACGGTAGGACGATACCCTCCCTTTCATACATGTTAACCAGGTTTAACGACGTTACTGTGTACTATATAGCACCCAAGCAACTCCAAGTTAGGGAGGAAATACTTAAGAAAGTTGAGGGAAGGATTGAGTATCACATGATCGAGAACGTTGAAGATGTCATCGAGAAATTAGACGTCCTCTACGTGACTAGACTGCAGAAAGAGAGGTTCGAGGATCCTCAGGAGTATGAGAGACTTAAGGGTACCTACGTAATCTCGAGAGGCCTTCTAGAGAGACATGGAAAGATCCCTGTAATAATGCACCCACTACCCAGAGTATGGGAGATAACCACAGACGTTGACGACCTGCCTCAGGCTAAGTACTTCGAGCAAGCAAGGAACGGCATGTACGTGAGAGCCGCGTTACTTAAGGAGGTCTTAGGGATCTAAACCTAGTTTGTTTTAACTATAACTGTTTGTCCAGATATTCGTTGATGTCCTTTTGTTTCCAGGGACTCCCACCCGCCCGCAGGAATAACGAAACCTCCGCGGGTTCATGGGTGGCCGTAGAGCCCAACGGAACGGGGTCCCCCATCTAGAGTAGAGGGGTCGTTCTCCGAGCGGCTCGGGGTGTTGCCCCCACCACCCAAAACCAAAACAAATCAAAACCTATCTTCCTAGAAAACGTCAAAAAGAAAACAGCCCTACTACAGGCACGTTCCCCCTGTATTAGAATAATAGCCTTCTGAAATCAATAAATCTAGGTGGGTGATACGTTCAAATACCTGATAACCGTGTCGAGCGAGATGCCTATTAAGTCTTGGCGTAGTAGACCTAGGTTCTACAGGACTCTGATAAGCAACTTGAGTAAAGCTCTTGAGAGGGGGGGTCTTTCCAAACCTAAGCACTCCATTAGGATTATAGGTGCTAAGATAGTTTTAGAATCCGAAGTAGATGCCTTAGAGGATCTGAGCAGGGTATTTGGTGTGGCTAGGGTTGCTGAGGTCGAGGTAATAGATTTTAGCGATTTAAAGGAGTTGATAGGTAAGGTGGGTGAACTCACTGCCAAGCTTGTAACGAATAAGAAGTTTGCCGTGAGAGTTAAACGTAGCGGCGTTCACAACTTCACATCCATTGACGTTGCAAAGGAATTAGGTGCCTATCTAAAGCCGTATTCAGTCGGAGTTGATCTAGAGAACCCTGACGTTGAGGTCGTTCTTGAGGTGAGGGGTTCTAGGGCTTACCTACACAGAAGGAGTGTTAAAGGTTTTGGCGGGCTTCCGATAGGTACGGAGGGTTGTGCACTGTCTTTGTTCTCTGGCGGCATAGATTCACCTGTGGCTGCTTGGCTTACTGCCAAGAGAGGGGTTAAAGTCGACTACCTACATTTCTTCATGGGCTCGCCTAAATCAACTAGGCTGGCTTACACAGCAGCTAGGACCCTTACCTCAATGTGGTTCTACGGACATAGGCCTAAGCTATATGTTGTAGACTTAACAGGGATTCTCAATCAGGTCAGGGAGAAGGTTGTGTGGGAGTTCAGGCAGATAGTTCTGAGGACCCTCATGTACTTGATAGGCGCGGAAGTGGCTTCAAGGAACTCGTACAACGCATTAATAACCGGGGAGTCCATCGGTCAGACATCAAGCCAGACTCTAGCTAACTTAAGCACCGCACAAGCCGTTGCGAACGTGCAAATACCGATTCTGAGACCTCTGATCGGGTTCGATAAAGAAGAGGTAGTTAACCTCGCTAGGACTATAGGTACTTACGAGGTCTCGTGTAGAGTTGGCGAGCCGTGTGCCATAGCTCCTTCACGTGTCAGGACTAAAGCATCTAGGGAGGAATTACGCATGGAGGTCGATAAGATCCCCAGAGAGATAATGGTCAGGACCATCGACTCCCTTAAGATCTTAGACGTCCTCGCATCAAGCCCCAATGAAGTACTACCAGATAATCTAGTAATCATAGATTTCATGCCCGAGGACGCTGTGGTAATTGACCTGCGTGATAAGGAGGAATACCTTGAGTGGCACTATCCAGGGGCTCTACATTACGAGGACGTGGATGTAGAATCAATGAAGGGCAGGACGATAGTTCTCTATTGTTGGAGAGGCAGTAAAAGCTACGTAGAGGCGAGCAAGCTACGTGCCAGAGGGTTCAAGGCGTATTCATTCGCTGAGGGCGTGGACGCCCTTAAGAACTATCTTGAGGTAGGTGCGAGAACTTCATGCGGATATCCAGCAAACCAACGATCCTTACCTTAGGGTTGTGTGATATCAACTTACACAACTTAACTATAAGATCCTCCACATAATTCTTCACAGTTACACAGGAATTCCAGTACCCCATACCACAGTACAGAGTGACTTCTAAAGCGTCTCCTTTAATCTTCATTTCTAGATCCTCAATACATTGATTCATTAGTATGTCTGAGGCGATGGACAAGTCGCTGAACAGCTTGAGCATCTCTGACTTGTCACCGCTGACGTTAACCAAGCGTCTTGACTTTTCAGATACTGATAGCTCGTCTCTTAACGTACACTTCACGGTTGGTTTTGCCGATACGTAGGTTGACAACCTGCTTAACAGCTCATCAATTAATATCTCCTGCTGTATATTTGTTGCTAATGAGAACTCCTCAGACGCCTTCATACCTATCTGAAGGATCTTGGAGACGTGGTTTCTCGACTGCGTATCGAAGCATTTAAGCGTCCTAGTTAAGTCGCTTGGATTCACGTATCTCAGTAGAGCCTCGTACGCCTTTAGAACTGAAAGCTGTTCAACAGACTCTAAGGAGCCTTCTCTAATATTCCTGACATGGCTAACGGCGTCAAACCAGCTTTTCCCATACCTCCTCATGAGGTAGGCAACCGCAACGACAGCGGATCTCCCGAAACCCTTAGCACAGTGAATGAATACCCTCCCTCCCTCGCTTATCTTGCTTAAAACCCACTCGACGATGTCGACTAAGTCGAGGAGTTGCGGGGACCTGAAGTCGGTAACTGGCACGTGGAGAAACTCAACCCCAAGTGCGCTCCATGCACTCACGTCATACTTCATTTCGTGAGGATATGTTAAAACCACTACGTGAGAGTACTCCCTGCTCAGGCTCTCTAAGTCTCCCTCCATGGGGGCTGGCCCGAATGAAACGCTTTTGTCCAAATTCACTAGCTTGATTGTCCATCACCACTCCTCTGTTTAAAGATCTATTAAAGAAATAAAATCATAAAGCCGACGTAACTGCCTATAGGCTCGTTGCCAGGGGGACTCCTAAGAATCCACATTATTTCCCATCCAAGCTCTTACGTATCCTCCACAGCTAGCAGAGGGCCCAGAATGCCGAATTCGGGTTTGGGCTGCTTAGTCATTGATAATCCTACGTAGCTCTTGGGATTCATCAACCCTTCGAAGAACCTAGGGCATGAAGGAAGTCCTCCACCTGAAGGCCCGTGAAGGCATCTTTCAGTGCATCTTCATTATCCCGCATCCGGAGCACCGGGTCTTTCCACCCTGAAACTGCTAACGTAGGCAAGTTTAGACTAGCTGTGGTCTTATAATAATAAAAATGACGTGAAGAGGATCCCTAAGGCGTCTTTCGACCTAGTTTCGATCACTTCGGCGGAGGCCACCTCCTATCGAAGTAGATGTTCTTCGGGGTTGCTGAGAGAGGTATGCCGAATACGTAGTCTGCATCGATGAGGCCTAGCTCCTGAGCAGCTACACCTATTGTAAACATCACACGATTGTCCACGTTGTGTAGTGAGGCCGTCTTGACCGCGGAACCTATCGCGATTCCTAGGTTGATTAAAGAGCAGACAGCGCTTGCGTCCAATCCCCACTTCCTCGGATTCTTAAGACCTAGGTCAATCATTCTACCACCGACCAAGATCACCGCACTACTACTCCTCACGTTCTGAGCGTCCCTAGTAAAGAACTCTCCAAGATCCTTTGATAACTCCTCCATTTTAGCGGCCAGAGCCTCAAGCTCTCTCTCCTCGTTAAGGATCTTGACCTCCACGTTGTTAATGCCTCTAGCCTTAGGCGCCGTCGCGGCGGAGAGCGCCATCAACTTAGCTACTTCGATAACCCCCTCCTTTACAATCATTTCCAACTCAATCAAGAGTGGTTCACCTTAAATATTTCTAGGTTATGTTTTAAAGCTGACTGTGTAAACATGAATAACTAATAAGTCGTTCTCTGCCCTAGTTTCGTTATTCAGGGATCATGTGCTGAGAATGATGTATAGTAGCGGTAACAGCATATTGGTGATGAGGAAAAGAATCATTAACCCTTTCTCAGTAGTTTTAGCGAGTGAACTTAGGCTCTCGATGATCACGAACACTCTATCCCCCACGATCTTGACCCCCTCGAACTTGGAGGTGAGTACCTCGAGTGTTGCAGGAGCCTCGTTATTCATTGCCGACTTGACTGAACTCACTATAGTCTCGACGAGACCGTAACACTCCTTAACTACTTCATAGGGTGATTCACTTAAGGAGGCGGCGCATGAGTGATCGTCTGGAGTTACTATCTCAAAGTCCTTTAAGTCGGTCCTACTTCTCAAGACCCTATCTAGTTTCGCCCTGAAATCTGCGTCAACGTTATTGCCGTATAGGTAGATTATGCCGTACCTTTCCCCCTCCACATTAATGGTAAGGGCCTTAACTCTAGTGTCGCATAGTTCCACGCACATGCTTGACACTCTACTCTCCCCGTAACCTACAAGAAACGCGCTACCCTCAACGCACTTATAGGACTCAAGCACTCTATTTACCAGAGGCCTTAATAAACTGGGGTCAGTTACTTTATCACCCTTGCATGAGTGAGCGTCTACAACTATGGTGTTAGGAGGCGATCTATTGTCGACGCTTAGGATATCCCACACATTGTAGTGTATATCGTCGTTACCATAAACCCTGTTAGATATGAAGGCTGCTAGGAAATCCTTGCCGTTGAGGACGAAGGCTTCCCACCCATCATCCGACCTCACCCTGTAAGGCTTGCATAAAGTTCCTCCACGCCTTAAGCTAGTTAAGTTCCTCACAGCTTCAGCGGTCCTACTAGCAACGCTTACGGCATCCCTGTTGCTGGCTAGATTATGTTCATGGGAGCCTGTCGTGTGGAATGTGAACGCCTTAAACCCCGGCTCGAGCTCCCTGTCCACATAGTGTATGAAGCTGGAGGATCCTATATCGTCGAAAGGCCCGAAATGAATCCTTGGGAAGAGCAAAGCTATATTGGGTTCCTTATCCCTCACGAAAACAACGCTTTTAACTTCCACAACCTCTGAAGTACCTATGTTATTGAAGAGAGACTCAAGACTTCCTGATTCCCCAGTAAACCACGTGTTGAGAAACGCCCTTAAGGCCCTGAGAGGTGAGACGCCGCTTAACCTTCTACCCCTACTCTCCACGTATGCTATGAAGATGGATCCAAGGGACACGGATACGAGTTCTATTAATATCGCGTTAACGACGCCGACGTAGTTAATCTGCTGTCTAAGCACTAAAGCATTGACGGAAACGAAAGTAAAGGCAGGTATTATCGTTGATAATGTTAGCGCTCGAGGTATAGTCATGAATGCCGATAGGATGATCAAAATAAACCCGGACGTAACCACGAGGCCTAAACCCCTTAACCCGGTGAACCTGAAGAAAAGTAACTCGGCTACGAGGGACACAGCGAAAGTAACGAGAGATAATCCTAGGACCCTCTTTATGTTGAATAGCCTGCCCAGAGCTAGTGGCAAGTAAACGATAGTTAGCACCGAGCCCAATACGAAATAGGCGGCTACCGAGCTGAGAACCTCACTCCATGAGAGATTAACTGAGTTGATGACACCAATCAAGACTATCAGACTCACGTATATTATCAACAGGAATCTCCTTCTAGGCAGTATATTGAGACGCCTATAGTACTTCCTGGCTATCCACTCTACACTCATACTTTGCTATCCTAAACATAGCTTAAGACAGGTTTTTAATTCTTTAGTCAAACACTTACTTAAGCTTTGCGAAGGACCTTTAACTTGTTTCAAGATACTTCAGGCTTAGGTTCCTCACGTTTTTACATAGCCTATATTAAAAATGTCTCAATTTCATATCCTACATATAGAGCACATATTTATTTTATTTAGTACAAGTTAGTTTAGGGAACAGCTTGTTAAGCGTGGTTGTTGGAGGTCTCTTCGGCGATGAGGGTAAGGGTAAGGTAGTGGCTTACCTAGCTATTAACGATAGTATCGACGCCGCTGTGCGTGTGGGCTCCGTTAACGCCGGGCACACAGTACTCTGGGGTGGCAAGGAATTCAAGCTGAGAATAATTCCCTCCGCCTTCGTTAACGGGGGTTCCAAGTTATTCATAGCGACTGGTTCCCTACTAAGGCTTGACGTGTTCTATAGGGAGGTCAACACCCTAGGTGTTGCTGGTAGGGTTTTTGTTGATAGAAATGCAGGGGTCATTGAGGAGAGACACGTTGAGACGGAGTTAAGAGATGAGTATCTGAGGAATTCCATAGGGTCGACGCTTCAGGGGGTGGGAGCGGCCATGGTTGACAGGGTTATGCGGAGATTGAGACTTGCACGTGATTTCCCAGAGTTGAGTAGTTACTTAGCAGACGTGGTTGACGAGGTTCACAAGGTACTTGATGCAGGGGGTAACGTCCTTCTCGAAGGCACTCAAGGAACGTATCTGTCTCTGTACCACGGCACGTACCCTTACGTAACCAGCAGAGACACCACGGCGGCAGGGGTTTTGTCAGAGGCCGGTCTAGGACCTAAGCTCGTGGACGAGGTTCTCGTAGTGTTTAAGTCTTACGTAACTCGGGTCGGTGGCGGGCCTCTGCCTAACGAACTACCTGCGGATGAGATAGTTAGGTTAGGCTGGGTTGAAAGGGCTTCCGTGACAGGCAGACTTAGGAGGGTCGCGCCTTTCAACTACGACTTAGCTAGGAGGGCGGTGATGATTAACTCAGCAACTCAGGTCGCTGTCACTTGCTTAGATAGGCTCTTCCCAGCAGCCGCCGGGGTCAAAGAGTGGGGTAAGTTGCCGTTGGAGGCTAGAAGGTGGGTGGAGAGACTGGAGGATGAGGTCAAGGTTCCAGTCACCATCATAGGGACTGGGGATGAGACCCATCATGTAGTTGACAGAAGGAAAGATGTGGGGGTTGGTAGATGAGGGAATTTGACGTGGTAATCGTCGGCGGCGGGCCTGCAGGTCTCATGGCCTCCTTTGAGATCGCAAGCCTCTCGAAGAGCAATATTAAGGTAGCTCTCTTCGATAAGGGGAGGCGAGCCGATAAGAGGGTTTGTCCACTAGCAATTAAAACAAACTTCAACGAGGACTCGTACTTTTCAAACAACGCTGAGTGCCTAGGGTGTGCTGTATGTAACGTCATCCACGGTTTAGGAGGTGCGGGAGCTTTGAGTAGCGGGACGATTAACCTGAGGCCAGACATCGGGGGTGATCTAGATAAGCTGCTGGGCGATTGGGACGCCGCTGACAAGATCATAAGACACGTCGATGAGGTCTTCACGTCGTTTGGAGTTCCTCAAGACACTCTACATGTACCGAGTAGGGAGAAGATAGCGATGCTTGAGAGACTGGCGGCTAAGGCTGGTGCTAAGTACGTCCCGACTCCCCAGAGAATTATAGGGACTGACATCATGATTAAGGTGGTCAGCAATATAACCGCGTACTTGGAAAGGAATGGCGTCAAGATATTCTCCGAGACCTCAGTCCACGATATACGTAGGGATGGAAATCTCTTTAAGCTGGTGACAGATAAGGGCGAGTTCACTGTTCACAGGGTTCTGTTGGCGCCGGGGAGGAGCGGTGTTACGTGGTTCCAGAAGGTAATTAACAGCTTGGGTATCGAGCACGAGCCAGGGCCTTTAGACGTCGGTGTCAGGGTTGAGGTCCCCTCATACATCACCGAAGACGTCACCAAGATTAACCCAGATCCTAAGATAATCCTCTACACAAAATTCTATGACGACAGGGTCAGGACTTTCTGCACCAACCCTAACGGGTTCGTTGTTCAGGAGAGGTATGACGATGGGACTGTTGGGGTCAACGGGGTTAGTTATAGTTACGTGAAGTCTAGGAACACTAATTTCGCCTTACTCGTCACACTTAAGTTAACCGATCCATACTCGGACGCTACGGAACTCGGTAAGTCGATAGCGAGGATAGCTACTCGAGTCGGCGTCGGCAAGCCAATAATCCAGAGGCTAGGAGATCTAGAGAGAGGCAGAAGGAGTACTTGGGAGAGAATTGAGAGAAGCGTTGTAACGCCTACGTTAAAGAACGTAACACCGGGAGACGTAGGTGTGGTGCTTCCATATAGAGTCACGGTCAACATCCTTGAAGCTGTTAGGAGGCTAAACGTGATTTACCCAGGGCTCTATGCATCTCAAACAATACTTTACGCGCCTGAAGTCAAGTATTACAGCATTAGAGTGAAGACTAAGAAGGACCTGCAGACAAACGTTGAAGGCATTTACGTAGCGGGAGACGGCGCTGGCCTATCAAGAGGGTTAAACGTGGCCGCCGCCACCGGGGTGATCGCAGGGAGATCAATCCTTCAAGGCATTTAGCTCCAACACTAGCGCTATTCATGAGTGACTATTTTGATAAAACGTTTAATATAAGCTCTAGAAGCGATCACTTGAGAAGCTCGTTATTTATTAGATTATTCATGCAAAGAACTATTGCCGAGCGAACGGGTTTAACGTATATAACTTATTTTGCTTGTTAAAATAATACCTATAGGTGGTCTTGAGTGGGGGAGGAATTCCCTGGAAGAGTGTTAATGAATGATTTCAGCGAGCAATGCACCCACCGTAACTTGAACGATGTAAGTTTACTGTATTATAACGCTTACGTCAGTGAAGACGTGTTTCCGAGACTTCTTGACGGTCTTACCGGGCGTGAAGAATGTATAGTCGAGGGCATTCTTAGGGTGTGTGGACTATGTGATGAGGTATGGCGAACCTTCACGGTAGTCAGCGATAATACGTGGGTTTGGGTTAAGGGGGGTATCGGAGATTACGGGTGCGTAGTGACTGTCAGCGACGGCACGACTTCTGTCTGGGTTAGGATTCCTTACGAGGCCTTTGACGTGATGGCGAGGAGGATGGCATCGAACTTAAGCAGGGTCGCGACGCTCATGCACGCCATAGCCTCTAGGACCCTTAACACTGTAGAACCTTGCTGAGGGGGTTGTAATGGAGATTCTTTACGTGCCTTGGAGTAAGGCGTTAAACATGTGTTATAGGCTGGCTGAGATAGTTATGGATTCGAGCGAGGAGTTCTCGACGGTCGTAACTATCTCGAGAGGTGGCTTAGTCCCGGCTCGAATAGTCAGCGATGTAATAGGTATCGACGATTTCTATGTTGTGAGATCAAAGTTCTGGGGCGTTGGTGGTAGGGTGTCAAGCGAACCGGATATCAGTCATTACGAGGGCCTTAACCTGAGGGGGAAGGAGGTCCTGATAGTTGATGAGGTCATTGACACTGGGACAACCATGTCAAGGATTGTTAGGCTGGTAGGCAGTTTAGGCGCATTGAAGATCAAGACCGCGGTTCTGCATTATAAGACCACAAGCTCATTTAAGCCGGACTACTACGTCGAGAAGGTTGAGAAGTGGGTCTGGATCTACTATCCCTGGTCCTTTAGTGAAACCCTGTTTGAGCTGGCAAGGCAGGAGGGTGATAACCTGGTTGTTAATAATGCATTTGAGATATTGAAGAGACTAAACGCCAGCGAGCTATACCTAGATCCCCAGAGGATACGTGACTCACTAGATATATACGCCAGAAGATGGAACGAGAAGAAGGAGAATACTAACACTCTCACGTGAACAATCATCACCGTGAGGGAGCTACCTGATAAGGTCAGGCACTGGGCACGTCTATGAACCTTAAGCTTTAGGTTCCTGAATTCAGGTGTTTAAGGGAGTGAATCTTTCCATGGTGAAAGGCAAGTGTCCAGTGAAGCGAAGGATTTGATCATATCAGAGTTCCACGCCTTCACGGGCAGGCAGCCTGAAGTAATTGCATCAACGTGTGGCAGACTTGATTACCTAAACACGCACCAAGACTATAAGGGGCTGCCAGTCGTAGGTGTGGGCATTAAATTAAGGACTTACGTAGCTCTAAGGTCGAACGGCGAGGACGTTGTTAGAGTTCAGTCCGGTAACCTCAAGGACGAGGGGTTCAGTTACATGGACTCCTTTAATGTTGTCTCCCCGCAGTTAGTCGACGGTAAGTGGTTCGGCAACTACTTCAGGGCTTGCACACTATCGCTTAGAAGACGTGGGTTTGACCTAGGAGGAGTTGACGCCTGGGTTAGGAGCTACGTTCCTATAGCCGCGGGTTTAGGCAGCTCAGCGACTTTAACTACGTCGTTCATAGGAGCTCTTAACGAGCTTTACTCCTTAGGCCTTAAGGAGCATGAAATCGCGGAGATCGCCTATACAGCTGAGAAGGACTTGATGAGGATTCCATGCGGCAGGCTGGATCAATACAGCTCGGTCTTCGGCAACGTGATACTGATCCACACGAGAGATCCTGTCAGGGTTGAGCTACTCTCGGAGATCCCTAAATACTTCCTAGTTATTGACTCGCGGGTAAAGCACAGCACCTTAGAAGTTCATTCAATCCGCCAATCGGAGTTGCTTAGCGGCATTAGATTATTATCTGCGTGTAAGCCGTCCTTAGAGCTGATGAAGACTCCCGACGATCTGTCTTCTGTGAGTTGGGAGGTGATAAGCGAGGAGTTGATTAGGGAATGTAGGCGCATTCTCCCCGAGAGGCTTGTCAGGAGACTGCTTTACACAGTTAAGGCACATAAATCCACTTTAATGGCTCTAAGAACTATTAGAGGTGAGGATCTTGGATTGGATGAAGTGGTTGAAGCGCTTGAGACACCGTTAAGCGATGTGGAGAGGATGATGAGTAGTGATGACTGGAGGGATGTCTTGCTCGGGAGAGTGATGCACTACCAACATAAACTGCTAAGTAACTACTATGAAGTGAGCCTTCCTATGCTAGACGAGCTTGTTGAGTTCCTCCTTCGACTAGGTGCCTACGGAGCTAAATTGTCGGGAGCTGGTCTGGGAGGGTCTGTGATGGCTTTGATCAAGGATAGAGAGCAAGGCAGTCAGATCCTGCGCGAGACGCTGAGGAGATGGCCTAGCTTTAGAGGCTGGGTTGTCTCGGTCGATAAAGGATTGCGGGTGATGTCGTTGTGAAGAATATCTCGGAGTTAAGATGGGACCCTCTTCTTGGTGAGTGGGTGTTGGTCTCTAACTTGAGGACCTTTAGGCCCTGGCTCCCTTCAACAGCTTGTCCGTTCTGCCCAGGAAGTCCTGAAACAGGTCAAGGATGGAAGGCGTTGATCCTGAAAAACAAATTCCCAATGCTATCTGAAGAACCGCCGTCACCAAGCAGACACGTCTTTTATAAGACGGACTTAGCCGAGGGCGCCTGCTTCGTGGTTGTGGAGACTCCAGAGCATTCATTAGATGACTTAAGTGACCTGCCGATTAACCACATCACGTACGTGCTTGAGCTGATTAAGGACAAAGCCATTGAAGCAAGTACACGGAGCTATGCCAAGTACTTCCTGTGGTTCAGGAATAAAGGAGTGGAGATCGGTGTCTCACTAACCCACCCACATAGCCAAATATACGTAACTCCATTTATACCTGTTAAGATAGAAAGGGAAATAGACAATTCCAGGAGGTACTACGAGAGGGTGGGTAAGTGTATTCATTGCGAGATAATATCACAGGAGCTGATGGAGTGGGTTAGGGTTATCTATAAAGATGAGGGTTGGGTTGCCTTCACACCCTTTTATGCTCGTTGGCCTTTCGAAGTCCACATATACCCGTTAAGACATGTATCGCTGTTGACGGAGCTTAACCGAAGTGATTTAGCAGGCCTTTCTAAGGCTCTTAAGACT
Source organism: uncultured Sulfolobales archaeon (assembly GCA_938017505.1). Taxonomy (GTDB): domain Archaea; phylum Thermoproteota; class Thermoprotei_A; order Sulfolobales; family NBVN01; genus Zestomicrobium. The sequence goes on from CALIKV010000027.1 coordinate 72,552, forward strand.
GTTTTATGCGGTTTAAAGAACGTGTTTAAGAAGAAGCCCATGCCCTACGTATTCGTGTTGCATCAATCCCCGCTTAACGAGGCATTGCCTTACTACCACCTGCACGTAGAGATCTACGGCATGGGCATGGATGAAGATAAGTTGAAGCATGCTGCGGGAATGGAGTTAGGCGGGGGTAATTTCACGTACGACTCAACCCCGGAACTAAATGCTTTGACTCTTAGAAAAACAGTTGGCGAATGTCTGAAGGAGTGAGGGATTGACTTGCATTAACCTCATTTACCAGCGACACGTACGTTGCTAAACTTCAGTGACGGAGTCGAAACCCCGTAATTGTGTCTGACATCATTACCAACTACCTCAAGCTTGCTCTTAAGTAGTTCGTAGATGTTTGAGGAGATAACAGCGTCCTTCACAGGCTTAAACAACTCGCCGTTGCGTATTGTATATGCGTGTGTTATAGTCGCGTTTAAATGCCCGCTTACAGGGTTAGAGAGCCACTCACCTATGGTAATCATGACTAGCACACCATCCTTCGTCTCACGAATTATATTGTCTAGGGACGTCTTACCTGACTTGAGATGTAGGTGGTGGGGTTGAGGGAATGGCCCTGACGTGTACGTCCTTGCGGCGTTACCTGTTGATTCCCTCCCTTCTCTAAGGGCCGTGTATGTGTCGTAGAGGTATGTCTTGAGAACTCCTTTCTCAAAGACTACTAAATTATTGGTCTGGTGTCCCTCGTCGTCGAATTGCTTCGAGCCTAACACATTGTCTGAAGCGCCTAGATCAACTACCGTGAGGTCTTCAGACATCAGGGCTTCATCTAACCTACCTGCTAGGGGGGATCTACCCTGTTGAACGTTCAGTGCTGAGATTGCAGGTGCCAACATGATAAACAATATAGAGGCAGCCACTCTGTTAAGCAGGATCAGTTCATAGTCTCCGTTTAGGATTTGTCCCGCGTTGACGAACTCCCTCGCTTTAGCGCCTGCCTCAATACCGACCTCCCTCGCCTTCAATTCCCTGAGGCTCCTGCGTACGTCATACTCGTTATACGTGCCGGTCCTCCCGCCCTCATCAACTTTAACGTAAATGTAGAGGCTAGACAACGTCTCAAACCTGGTTATAGGACCGCCGTAGGTGTTCATGTAGGTGATTTCAATGAACCTAGTAGCTACGGCGCCTCTAACTGGTTCTGCATACTTATAGCCCTCCTTTACGGACTCGAGTAGCTCTGTCGCCACCGGCAAGAGGTCTTCTGAGGTTGCCTCGGCAGTATCCCTGTCGAATAACCCGTCCACGTGGCTTGAGGACACCCTCCTATTAACACTGACCCACTTAGTATCAGGCGGGGTTACCCTAGCTATAGAAAGAGCTGATTCCAAGGCCTTCTCAACGCCTTCATCGCTAAGGTCCTGGGTCCCTACAGCTGCTGTAGACTTACCGACAACGACTCTGACACCTAGTGAGGAGAGGGTGACTGACTTGGAAGCCTCAACAACCTTAGATAACTCGAGGATGCTCTCTGAAGACCTGGTGAAATACACCTCTGCTTCTGAGGCCCCTAACGTAACCGCCTTCCTGATTATCCTCTCAACATCCAATACTAACCACCACCAACAATTAGCTCCTTAATTAGGACGTGTGGGCCACCGTCACCGACCCTGACTGACTGCCCGTCCTTACCGCAACCGCCGAAGACTGATGTGGTTATCCTTAGGTCTTTCCCAACAGCGTCCACGCCCCTTAAAGTCTCTAGTATAGAGCCGGAGACGACCATGCCTCTTACAAGCCCTTCAAGCTCTCCGTTCTTAATTAGCCTGGAGGGGCCTGCGGAAAACGTGAACGTGCCTGCACCAGTGTCGACCTGACCGCCAATAGTACCCTTACCAACCAGATAAATCCCTTCTTTAGCCTCCCTAACCATTTCATCAGGACTCCAGTCCCCCGGTGCCATGTAGAAGTTCGTCTGCCTGACTTTAGGTATGTGTGTGAAGTCCTGGGCTCTTCCATTACCAGATACAGGCAGATTAAGGCTTACTGCAGTTTCCCTGTTGGTAAGGAACGAGTTAAGCACGCCGCTCTCGACTACCACGGCCTTCTTCTTCAGACTACCCTCATCATCGAATGGTGTAAAGTAACCGCCATCAACAAGCCCGTCATCAATTATAGTCACTAAAGGCGAGGCTATCTCCTCCCCTAACTTACCTTTAAGCACGGACATGCCTGAAGCTACTAAGTCGCCTTCGCTCGCATGTCCGAAGGCCTCGTGGAGTATTAAACCAATCATTTCAGGGTCGGCAACTGCTTTCATCCTGCCTGAAGGAGGTAGGGGGGCCTTAACGGCTTCCCCAGCGAGCTTACTCACGTTAACTGCGAATTCCTCCCAATTCTTACCCTCAATGAATTCCCAACCCGCCACTGACGATTCCTGATCCCCTACTCTCTCCATAGAGCCTGCTTCAGAAGCCACACTTAAATGAGCTAAGCCAAGTAAGGAAGTCTCACATTCTAGCTCCACCCCGTCAGAACTAAGGACATACCTCCAGTCACGTTGAATGCCTAGCCTAGTTACGGCTGATTTAATCCCGTTAACCTCTAAACTAGCTTTGTTAACCCTCAGGACGAGGCCCGTCTTTATTTCATCAGGCACGTCCTCAGGCCTAATCTTCCAGTAAGACGTGAATCTACCCCTGTAGACCTCCCTGTCCCCCAGACCACCTATCCTGTTAGAAGCCCTGGCAGCCGCCATCGCCCGCTCTACAACCTTATCAACGCTAACCTCACTTAGGTCATTGGTTGAAGAGAATCCGAACCTACCTTCGTAGAGGACCCTAACACCTAGCCCAGCCCTGAAGACCTTTGAGAACTCTTTCAGAACACCGTTATCCGCCGTAACTAACTCATAAGTAGTGAGCTGAGTTCTAACTTCAGCGTATGAAGCTCCAGAGGACTCCGCAATGTGTAGGGTGTGGAACGCTATATCCCTCAGCAACAGTCCTCACCACATAATCTTACTAGTGAAATCAAATAAGTTTTATCTCTATATATGGAATCCGAACCTCTTGACGTACACGTAATACGCTACGACGCCTAAAACAAGGAAGGCGGTGTTGACGAACCCGTTATCGGACCTGAATAGCCTTAAGGACACAGGAGTCCTGGACAGGGGGTAGAGAGGCTTAAAAGGCATTTTAGTCATTAAGTCGCTCACTAAGTGCGTGATGAAGGCGGCTAGGAACGATGTGAAGGTTAACTCGAAACCATATCCGAGATAACTTGCTACATAACCTGCGGCCAGGGAGAACCCAATGCCGAAGAAAACGTTATGTGTTACTTTCCTATGCGGCAGCTCTAACCTCAAATCGATGTCCGGCAGTGAGGACAACACTGAAGACAAAAGTATCACTCTATTAACGTCAACCCCTGAAAAACCTAACATATAAGATATGCTCGACGTGATGAGCAAGTTGAAACCTAGATGTCCTCTCCAATCCACGGCCACGCGCCTCCTAAACCCTCATAAACGCACTGTAGATCTGTCAGCCTCCCTCTCACGTATTCACTCGACATCCTCCATAACCTCTACGGCACCAACTCCAAAACCACCTCTTCAAAACGCTTCAGCGACAACACGTTTAATTCTCTTGAAGTACTCCTTAGTAATCCGATGATATTCTTCAGACTTAACTGCTGAAACGCCGCCCTCAACGAGTCTCAGCTCCATAAAATATACTTTAAGGTTGACTTTAATTAAGGAGTTAAACCGAGACTTCTTGAGTATTCAGAGTAGGATGTTTTAATAAAAACTATTTAACAGGTTGTGTTGTTTAGCTCTGTACTCACCTGGGTGAGCAGGTTGTTCAATCGAGTTCTAGGCATTTCATGCATGCCTGGCGGTAACTCGCCTAGCAGCTTTTCAATGAATTGTTTTATAGCATTCAATAATGTTAGATAGGTTTCACACGATATTCTTTTATTCACGTATAAGTTCTTCAGAGCCTTTAGTGAACCCTCCAGCTGTGATACTTTACCGTTGAGCCTGGCCAGCGCCCCCACGTAGATAGCGATCCTCATCCCCACTTTCTCTCTAATCCTATCCCTAACCCTCACCATTAAGCCCTCAATCCACTTAAGCTCATTGACCTTCCACTTCACGAGGCTCTTTAATTCATTTAGTAATGGTTGCACTTCATCTAGAGCTCCTGAGAGTGCGAGAAGTGCTGAGTCAGGGTCTTCATTATTGAGGGCTGTCTTAGCTGCTTCAACAGCGTCCTTCAGTTTCGTTGCTATCTCCTCACTTAAGCTTAGTACATCGGTAGCGACCCCGTTAACAGTGACGTAGGGCTTTAGAGTCTCAACTAAAGATAACACTACGTCGATCTTCCTAGACGCTGCGTTGAGGTGCTCTACAGCCGATTCAAGGTCCGAGACCTCAATGGATTCTACTGTTTCGTTAACTATGTGAACCAGTGCGTTAACCTGAGCTATGAGAGCCATCAGGACCTTCTCACCACATACCGTCTTAACCCACTTCACACGTAAATCCTCTTTAAGGAATGACATAACCCTCCTGATCATATCGTCGACCTCTCTCAATAACGTCTTAGCTCCAGTCACGTTGCCCTCTCGTAATGCCTGCCTTCCCTCGTCAATTAGATTTATGGCTCTCGTTATATTGCTAAACACCCATTCAGGGATGTCGAGGCTCCTCTCACTCAACCAAGTCACAGTCGCGTTGAGATGTAACAGCGTTCTCTCCCTAACCTGGAACTCCGCTTCAGTCCTCCTAACAGCGAACTCATCCTTAACTGTTGGAGGTAGGTTCTGTATGACATACACGTACACAGGCATCACAAGCCTCGCGGCGTAAAGCACTTTATGTAGTGCTCCAGTAACGTTGGTTTCCTTTAACTGATTCGCTTCATTGAGGACAGCTTCGGCCTCGCTAAGCAGCGAATTCATGTCTTCGTTCAGGGTTATATTGTACTTCTCGCTGAACTCTCTAATCCTCTCTATAAGTAGCTCGACCCTAGACGTCAGAACCTCGACAGCGTGTTCAGGCCCTCTAGCGACGCCGGCCCCGCCCTCAGATTGCTGGTCGGCGTTAGCAAGGGCGATTACGCCTAGGGAGGAGGCGACAGCCATCGTTATCGCCATTAACATTGCAACCCCGATCAACTTACTCGACTTACTTGTAATCCAGGTCGTTTTTTACACCCGAACAAAGTCTCGACCGTATTAAATATAAACAACACTGTGAAACATGCGCGTGAAACCGTTGCATCGGCATTGCAATACTAGCCCTGACGCACTCCCGAGACCTATCTGTTTTATTAGATTCCGTTCCTCGTTAAATGATTGGGGGATGTGTTTGAGGATTCTAGTCTCAAACGATGACGGGTACTTAAGTCCAGGACTCTATTTACTCGCTGAATCGGTTAAGGGTTTGGGAGACGTTGTCATAGCCTCAACCGAGGTTCCTCGATCAGCCACCGGCAGGGAGATAACGTTCAACAGGCCCCTGCGCCTAGCGAAGAAGAAGTGGCTTGATTGGTTCGTTTACATCACGGACGGAACACCCATAGATTCCCTGCACCTGGTGATCGAGGTCCTCGGGTTTAAACCTGGCTTAGTCCTCTCAGGGATCAACGTCGGCGACAACCTTTCGCTACAGCACATATTTTACAGCGGGACCGTAGCCATAGCTATCGAGTCCGCTCTAATGGGGATACCTGCAGTAGCTTTCTCAGCCGACGTGGAGGGATTCGAGGATTTCGACTATAAGGACTTCAGGGACCTAAGCAGCGAGGTCGCAAGAAGCGTTACCGATTATGTAATCAATAAAGGACTGCCCGCAGGAGTAGACATACTCTCAGTCAACATACCAACCAGGTTTGGGAATTGCGTGGAAATCGCCAAGGCCACTAAGATCAGGTGGGAGGCATCCTACAGGAAGAGCGTTGACCCTAGAGGCAGGGAGTACTACTGGCTGGCAGGCGTAAGGAGCGTAACTGAGCCGGGAACGGATGTGAGCAGTTTTGAGAGCGGTTGCGTAACCATAACACCGCTTAAAATAGACCTTAACGTTGACGCGAGCGGTGTTAAGGCGTTACACGAGTTAAAGGAAGGATTGTTATCTAAAGCGAGCCGAGAGCCCTGAGGCATGCAGGGCTGAGTAATATTTAAAAAGAAGGTTCTCAGCCCTGCAAACCGTTTTCGGTTGGTTGACTTTCTAACCACCCATCCCCCTCGCGAGGGGTTTCGAGGACGCGGTGAAGAACGGCGCGTCAGGGTTTTAAGGAGGCCCGTTCAGCCCGCCTAACCCGCCACACATCGGGCACGCCCCATGTAGAAACACCCATCACTACGTAAATGCAATGATAGGACTAATACCGTCTAACCCACAACCTTCTCCTCATTTGTTCGCTTTCCCTACCCACTTTCTCACGCCTTCACCTAGAGCATGATTGAGGCGGTTGTAGGACCTTCGTCTTAGGCAGGGATTGTTTAAATAGTTACGTGCTTTACGCACCATAAGTTTTTAATTAGGGTGGAGTATTTTTAGTGAGGTGTTTGTGTTGTTCAAGGGCATAGTCACTCCCATGATAACCCCGTTTAAGAGGAGCTATGAAATAGACTTTGAAGCTCTTGAATGGCTCACCACACATCTGGTTAGGGGGGGTGTTCATGGCGTTTTCCCTAATTCCACCACCGGTGAGGCACCTAACCTCACGGCCAGCGAGAAGAGGGAGCTGATTCGCAGGGTAATAGAGTTGGTCAGCGGGAGAACGAGGGTTCTTCCAGGGATCGGAGGTAACTCAACTCTTGAGGTTCTTGAGTTAGGCAGATTCGTCAAGGATTTAGGAGCCGATGGAGGGATCATTATAACACCCTACTTCTATAAACCCACTCCCGAGGAGCTTAAAGCTCATTATGGCAGGATAGCAGAGTCTTTAGAGATTCCTATAATTATTTATCACTTCCCGGCGTTAACGGGTGTGACGCTACCAATTAAAACGGTGAATGAGTTGGCTCTCGAGCATAGTAATATAGTGGGTTTAAAAGTCACGTACGATAACCTTACGTATCTTAAACGCCTTATAGGCGAGGTGAAGGGAGTTAGGAAGGACTTTTCGATTTTCTCCGGCCTTGACCAGTACCTGTTAGTTAACCTCATGCTTGGAGGCGATGGCGGTGTTGTCGCGTTGTCTAACCTAACACCGAAACTACACAGGAGTATCTATGATGCCTGGCTTTCAGGCGATCTGGTTAAGGCCTACAGCCTCTACGCAAGACTCCTGACCCTTACTGAGCTGATAGAAATCGGTTCCTCCACTATAGCGGCCGTCAAGGCAGCTCTATCCTTAATCGGCGCCCCGGTAGAGCCGGTGCTCAGACCCCCTCTCAGCGAGGAGGGCGAGTACTTTAAGAAGGTTGCGAGCGAGCTACTTAAGGAATTCACTAGTTTTATTTAAACTGAATTAGTTTTCTCAGAGATCACGAGTTCATTATTCGAAATGCTTAACTCGATGAAACCCTCGTTAAGCAACCACGTTACGTAGGACATCAGAGCTGACCTCATCAGGAAATAACTCACAGGATTCTGTACATTCACTGAGAGATCTCGCAACACGTTTTTAATCAAGCCGTCAACAGTGCTGCCAGTCCTCACGTTCCTTATAACCGCTTCCCTCACGCTTGTTATCGCCTCAATGTTCTTGCTGATTAACTTAGCAGAATCGCCGCCTGTTAGTACCTCACCGTGCGAGGGGATGACAGCTTTATAACCCCGGACTTCCTCAGCAAGTTTCTCAAGAGTTTTATAAGCCTCCTGAGCGTTTAAGTGATAAGGGACTTTATGCTTCATTAAGACTTCGGCAGAGAAGAATGCGTCAGCGGAGAAGAACACCCCGTCAACGCTGATCCCTACCATACCTAGGCTGTGCCCAGGGAGGTTCTTCACTTCAAGGAACCTTACATCCCTTGCTAGATCCCCGATATCCTTGACGGGAACGCCAGCCGCCTCAACTAAATGACTTCTAAGGACTTCAGGAGGGTATGCACCGTAAAGATATAGTATCTCAAGAGTAGGTAATTCTATGAATGGCTTCTCAAGAGCTGATGCATACACCCCTGCACCGCTCCTCTCGAAAATAATCTTATTGCCCCCGATGTGATCGGCGTGTGAGTGTGTGTTAATAACGGCTCTCACGCCTAAGTTGAGCCTCTTAACAGTGTTTAAAACCCTCCTCCCAGAATCCTGATCCACCCCTGTATCGACTATAATACACTCACCCTCATTAACTACCAACACACCTACGTTGGTACGTCCAGTAAGCACGTAAACGCCGTCAGCCACTTGGATTAAGCCCAATAACACCACCTCATCGATTTCATTAATTCAAGCGGACCTCTATTAATAAACTTACAACGCTTGAGAGTCTAAGAGGATTGAAAGAAGCGCTTTAATAGAAGTCCTCAAGGGCTATGTAATGGCGGCGAGAGCTAGAGTTCCCTACACGCATGCTCTTGAGCAGTCACGCCTTCGTGCTGGTCGGGTATTCTCTGGAGAGATCTTAAACCCTAGACGTCTTCAAATCTCGAGCCTTAGCGGGCGTCAGCCACCCTCATACAGTGGCGACATTAAGGTAACTCTATCACCGTCTCTTAGAGACCTATTATAAGGGGCTTCGACGTTATTAACGAAGGCCTGGATGAGCGGGGTCGTGTTTAAAAACGTGTTTAGAGAGGGTTTTAGAAAAGCCAGGTACTCGATCAGGTCTTTAACTGTGATGCAGTCCGATTGCAGCTCCACCACCTCCATATGAGTACCGACAGAGTCCGCTAAAGCCCCGATGAACGTCACAACGACCTTAACCACACGGCCACCGACATAATGAGTGTTTGCGGTTTTAAATAAGGCGTGGGGTAACGCGATTTAGCTGTGAAGACTAAGGCACCTCAGTGCTCGAGTCCCCAATCATCGATCAGCGGAGTTCATCTCATCATTAAACCGGTGATTCCCCCATTAATATTTGCAGTTAACAGCCTATAAACGTCTGATTCCAGACCTGCATCAGAAACGCTCAGGACTCCTTGATTTGAGAGGCGCTCGTAACGCCACTAGCGTTAACGCCGTCATCACGGCCAGTAGAACTGATTTACCCCCCAACATTAGTATGTAGCCTGAAGTTAACGCGCCTGCAAAGTTAGACGCCTCAGAAACTATCGAGTACGTTGCAGGATTACTTGCCAGTGACGCATCTATATACATAGAATATAGTCTCGTATCTATCACGATATTGGCCAGGTAGATTAGGGTTAGGGCTAGGATTAACTCGTAATTATGAGTGAGAAGTGCTGACATTATGAGCGATGCCGCCAGTAATCTAAGGAGCAATGCCACCAAGGTCAACTTCCTCCCGAATTCACCAGGCAGAGCGATTAAGGTTAGAGCAGCCAGGAGTTTAGAGAAGCCGTAAACAATTAAGATGGATTCATTGTTAATGCCCAGCACCCTGAGAAACACAAAGGTTAGTGGCGTGAAGATGTAGGAGTTACCTAGCCTGAAAGCAGATGTTGAGACCAGCACGTCGCTCAACGTTAAAGATGCTCTAGACCTCCATATCCTGGAGAACAGCCTTGCCTTAGCTGGTATGTAGAGAGGTTCGTAGCCGAAGGAATTCAATACGCTCACGGACTCGAGCGACGTGTTAATGCTCCTCTCCGTTTTGTAGAGGGATCGAGAGAAAGCGAACCTACTCCTAGGTGTTAAGAGGAATAGGGGGATCGCTATGACGCCAGGGACTACGAAGAGCCAGGGCACTAAATCGGTGACCAATCGATACATGGTTATCCAGGACGTCAAGTACATGATCACCCCCTCAAGGAGGAGGGATGCCTGGAAGTATCTCTTGTTAGCAGCATTCCACTCCTCGCTCTCCACGTTGTCCAGGATGGAGTTGGAGACGGCGCTCCTTACAAGGGCAACGCTTGAAGAGTGCATCGCTTGAGAGATGAAGAGATAGTGAAGCCCTTTAAGGACTAAGAGTGTGTAAATGAAAACCTCTGTAGTCCCCAGGGAGGCTAGCACGAGATATCTAGACCCCCTATTCTCAGCAACCCTTGAAGCCACCCTAGATACTACCACATAGACAAATACCCACAAGCTAGAGAGCATGCCCAACGTCACGGCATCAACGCCGTAATAGTTAATAGCTATTAAGTCGACCAATAAGTCCATGAGCCCGAGCAACGCAACGTATACGGCAGAAAACAGCAGCCACACTACCTGGGATCCCTCTACAAGACTACCAAAGGGATCTCCTTTTAAGGACTGCCCTCTTCAGCCTATTGAATCGAATTTCTTTTAAACTCCGGCCGGATAATGTAATTAGTGTAGTGTCATGTTGGATCTCTCTCTAATCCTGCCCGGACTAGTGTTGGGAGACCCCGTCGAGCTAGGTATTAGGCTGGTTTTTATGGTGTGGGGTTTCGCACTGCTTTACTTAGGCCTTAGAAAGATTGAGCCTCTTTTAATGCTACCTCTAGGAGTAGGGATGATTCTAGCCAACGCGCCGGCACTGCACTTGGCTAGATACGCATGTGAGGCGTTCTTAGCAACGGAGTTTAGCGCTAGTGATTTAGGTGGTTTGTCAGGGCTGGCTAACATCATCACTTTAGGCGACGTAGTTAAGGTCTGCACTCCGGAACCAACGGCTCTCCTCTCATGGGTATATCATCTAGTAGTGAGGACTGAGATAGGTCCTATACTAATATTCGTTGGCATAGGAGCCATATCGGATTTCAGACCACTTCTCTCATATCCTGTGGGAGCTTTGATAGGTTCGGCGGCTCAACTAGGCATTACAGCCGTCACGTTAATAGCGTTCTCGTCAGGATTCTTCAGCCTCCCGGAGTCTATGGCTATAGGGGTGGTTGGTGGTGCCGACGGCCCGACGACTATATACACTGCGACCAACATAGCGCCTAACTTGATAGGGCCTCTAACCATAGCCGTCTACAGTTACATAGCTCTAGTGCCGATCATTCAGCCACCGATAGTTAGGGTTTTAGTCCCCCGTAGTGTTAGAGGGATGAAGATGCCTAAGCCGAGGGAGGTATCTTCTAAAGAGATAATAATCTTCTGGATTATCGTTGCTTTCGTGATTTCTTTTTTAGTGTCAGCTGCGTTGCCTTTAGTGATTGCCCTCGCCCTCGGTAATATTATTAGAGAATCAGGTATAAGTGAGGTCGTCGCCAGGTACGGGAAGACCGTAGCTGATCCTCTCTTGGACACGGCAACCATACTCACCATGATCGGCGTCGGTTCAACGCTATCATATGACTTCCTTAGCCAGTACGTCACGGTAGGAACGCATGAAGCCTACCTCACCTTCATAGGTAAGGCTTTCCTTATATTGGGATTGGGATTAGTCGCGTTCTCAGTTTCAACCGTAGGTGGTATTGCCTTCGCCTGGGCCCTCAATATCGCAACTAAAGGTAAAGTCAACCCAGTCATCGGGTGCGCAGGAGTTTCAGCAGTGCCGATATCGGCGAGAGTAGCTCAACGGGAGGCTCAGTCCGTGGACCCCACGACGTACGTGCTCTTCCACGCGTTAGCGCCTAACGTAGCTGGGGTTATAGGGACTGCTATAGTTGCCGGGTACTACATATCTTTCATCAAGAACTTCTATGTACCGTTGCCGGGTGGTTAGTGTTTTGTGTCTGCCGTCCCACCCCGGCTTTAAACACTTCATGAGACTCGCCTCATCTCGGGCACGCCACACATGACAAACCATCTAAACCACTACGCACCCTAACCCAACCATAAACACCAAAGTCCTTGAAGCCCTGCTAAAGCATCGCTACTAGAAACCCCATAGCCCACGGTTGTTGAGGAAGCCCCTCTGCTCAGGAAGCCAGCTTCCCATGGGCGGGCCGATGAAGTGTAAAGTGTGGTTTGATGTAAAGATAGGGGTGAGGGACGTGGCAGTTATGTCGGCCCTCGGATGTAGGGAGTAACGTGTTCCCTCTGAAAGGGTTGTGCCCGATGAGCTCCACTTTATGCAAGAGCGATGTGGGCCAAGGGCTACGTACGTTCATCGAAGAC
>CALIKV010000028.1 GCA_938017505.1 uncultured Sulfolobales archaeon
CAAAGAGAAGAAAGAAAGAAAAAAAGAAAAAAATAAAAAGATACTTGACAAGAAAAAGAAGATATGATAGATTAAAAAACGCTGCGGAAAAAACAGCGAAAGAAAGTAAGACGAAAAAAATAAAAAAGAAAAACAAAAACGCTTGACAAAGAAAAAAAGATATGATAAATTAAGAAACGCGCAAAGAAGCCCGGTCATTGAAATAAGAATAGCAGCCACCCAAAATAAAACAGGGTTAAACCTAACGAGATTAGCTTGGAGGGTTTGATCCTGGCTCAGGGTGAACGCTGGCGGCGTGCCTAACACATGCAAGTCGAGCGGTGTAGCTGGAAGCTTCGGCAGAAGGCTACATAGCGGCGGACGGGTGCGTAACACGTAGGAACGTGCCCCTTGGAGGCGGATAGCCGTGGGAAACTGCGGGTAAACCGCCATAGACTCGGGAGAGTAAAGGCTGAAAAGCGCCAAGGGAGCGGCCTGCGACCCATCAGGTAGTTGGTAGGGTAAAAGCCTACCAAGCCGACGACGGGTAGCCGGTCTGAGAGGATGGCCGGCCACACGGGCACTGAGACACGGGCCCTACTCCTACGGGAGGCAGCAGTGGGGGATTTTGGACAATGGGCGAAAGCCTGATCCAGCGACGCCGCGTGGAGGATGAAGCCCTTCGGGGTTTAAACTCCTTTTGTCAGGGAAAAAAGATGATGGTACCTGACGAATAAGCCCCGGCTAACTACGTGCCAGCAGCCGCGGTAATACGTAGGGGGCGAGCGTTACCCGGAATTACTGGGCGTAAAGGGTGCGTAGGCGGCCTAGCAAGTCTGGCGTTAAATACCACGGCTCAACTGTGGGGAGGCGCTGGAAACTGTTAGGCTTGGGTGTGGCAGAGGCAGACGGAACTGCTGGTGTAGGGGTGAAATCCGTAGATATCAGCAGGAACGCCGGTGGAGAAGTCGGTCTGCTGGGCCACGACCGACGCTGAGGCACGAAAGCTAGGGGAGCGAACCGGATTAGATACCCGGGTAGTCCTAGCCGTAAACGATGCTCACTTGGTGTGGGGGCGAAAGCCTCTGTGCTGAAGCTAACGCGTTAAGTGAGCCGCCTGGGGAGTATGCCCGCAAGGGTGAAACTCAAAGGAATTGACGGGGGCCCGCACAAGCAGTGGAGCGTGTGGTTTAATTGGAAGCTAAGCCAAGAACCTTACCAGGGTTTGACATGCTGGTGGTACTGAGCCGAGAGGTGAGGGACCTTACCGTAAGGTAAGGAGCCAGCACAGGTGGTGCACGGTCGTCGTCAGCTCGTGCCGTGAGGTGTTGGGTTAAGTCCCGCAACGAGCGCAACCCCTGCCCTTAGTTGCCAGCACGAGAGGTGGGCACTCTAAGGGGACTGCCGGCGACGAGCCGGAGGAAGGAGGGGATGACGTCAGATACTCGTGCCCCTTATGTCCTGGGCGACACACGCGCTACAATGGGATGGACAGCGGGAAGCGAGCCAGCGATGGTGAGCAAACCCCTTAAACCATCCCCCAGTTCAGATTGTGGGCTGAAACCAGCCCACATGAAGCCGGAATTGCTAGTAATCGCGGATCAGCCACGCCGCGGTGAATACGTTCCCGGGCCTTGTACACACCGCCCGTCAAGCCACCCGAGTCGCGGGCACCCGAAGACGGTGACTCTTAGGGGCGCCGTTGAGGGTGAACGTGGTGAGGGGGGCTAAGTCGTAACAAGGTAGGTGTACCGGAAGGTGCGCCTGGATCACCTCCTTTCTAAGGAGAAAGAGGTGGCTGCTATTCGTATTTGAGTGATTGGGCTCGTAGCTCAGATGGTCAGAGCGCACGCCTGATAAGCGTGAGGTCGGAGGTTCGATTCCTCCCGAGCCCACCATGGGTGGGGACATAGCTCAGCTGGGAGAGCACCTGCTTTGCAAGCAGGGGGCCAGGGGTTCGAATCCCCTTGTCTCCACCAATGGGAGAGGTCATTGAAAAGTGCATAGGTAAAGGTGAAGGAAGAAAGGGCATGGAGTGGATGCCTAGGCGGCAGGAGGCGAAGAAGGGCGTGGCAAGCTGCGAAAAGCCTGGGGGAGCTGCAAGCGAGCGTTGATCCCAGGATGCCCGAATGGGGAAACCTGTGTAGCTGAAAGGCTACACGCGAAAGCGCGAAACCCGGGGAAGTGAAACATCTCAGTACCCGGAGGAAAAGAAATCAAACGAGATTCCCTAAGTAGAGGCGATCGAAAGGGGAAGAGCCTAAACCAACCGAAAGGTTGGGGTAGTGGGACACAGTTAGGCAGAGCCGCACCGAGATGCTACGTAGCCGAACAGTCTGGGAAGGCTGACCGAAGAGGGTGAAAGTCCCGTAGGCGAAACGTAGTAAGTAGGTGTGACTGTGATCCCGAGTAGCGCGGGACTCGAGGAATCCCGCGTGAATCAGGGGGGACCACCCTCCAAGGCTAAATACTACCTGCCGACCGATAGCGTAACCAGTACCGTGAGGGAAAGGTGAAAAGCCCCCCGGAAGGGGAGTGAAAGAGACCTGAAACTCCATGCCTACAAGAAGTCGGAGCTCGAAAGAGTGACGATGTGCCTTTTGATTAATGAGCCTGGGAGTTATCGCTACTGGCAAGGTTAAGCCGATAGAGGTGAAGCCGAAGCGAAAGCGAGTCCGAATAGGGCGAGAGTCAGTAGCGATAGACCCGAAGCCGGGTGAGCTACCCATGGGCAGGATGAAAGTGGGGTAAAACCCACTGGAGGTCCGAACCGGTGGATCGTGAAAAATCCTCGGATGACCTGTGGGTAGGAGTGAAAAGCTAACCGAACTCGGTGATAGCTGGTTCTCCCCGAAATGCATTGAGGTGCAGCCTCAGGTGTTCTGTACAGGAGGTAGAGCGCTGGTAGGGCTAGTGGGGCGACCTGCGAACCCTGTCAAACTCCGAATGCCTGTACACGAGAGCCTGGGAGTGAGCCCGGCGGGGATAAGCTCGTCGGACGAGAGGGGAACAACCCAGACCGTCGGCTAAGGGCCCGGAGAGATGGCTAAGTGTGAAGAGGAAGGATGTGGTGTGGCTTTGACAACCGGGATGTTGGCTTAGAAGCAGCCATCATTTAAAGAGTGCGTAACAGCTCACCGGTCGAGCCGCACTGCGCCGAAAATGTGCGGGGCTGAAGCCATCCCCCGAAGCCACGGAATCTGCAAAGATTGGTAGGGGAGCGTTCCGCGCTAGGGAGAAGGTAGACTCGCGAGAGCTACTGGACGAGGCGGAAGTGAGAATCCAGGCATGAGTATACGAGAGGATGGTGAGAATCCATCCCCCCGAAAGCCTAAGGGTACCTGGGGAAGGGTCGTCCGCCCAGGGTGAGTCGGGACCTAAGGTAAACCCGAAAGGGGTAGCCGATGGGAAACCGGTTAATATTCCGGTACCACCTTAAGTTCAATACTGCAAGCGGGGACGCAGGAGGCTAAGCTTCTGGGATAAGTGGCAAATCCCTCCAAGCGGTTAGGTGAAGAGGGCTGTAGGTAAGTCCGCAGCCTGAGCTGAGCCGTGAAGGGGAGATTCCGAAAGGGATCAACGAGGCTGACGCCACACTGCCAAGAAAAGCCGCGTGTAGTGAACTTGGGGTGCCCGTTCCGCAAACCGACACAGGTAGGCGGGCTGAGAAAGCTAAGGGGAGCGGGATAACCCTTGCCAAGGAACTCGGCAAATTAGCCCCGTAACTTCGGGAGAAGGGGTGCCACGCTAGGTTGAACTTAGGGGAAACCGCAAGGTGGAAACTAAGGGAGGCCGAGGTGGTCGCAGTGAGAAGGCCCTGGCGACTGTTTACCAAAAACACAGGTCTCTGCAAACTCGATGAGAGGAAGTATAGGGACTGACGCCTGCCCGGTGCCGGAAGGTTAAGGGGAGGGGTGCAAGCTCCAAACCGAAGCCCCGGTAAACGGCGGCCGTAACTATAACGGTCCTAAGGTAGCGAAATTCCTTGTCGGGTAAGTTCCGACCTGCATGAATGGCGTAACGACTGGGGCACTGTCTCGGCAGGGGACCCGGTGAAATTTCAGTCTGGGTGAAGATGCCCAGTACCCGCAGCTAGACGGAAAGACCCCGTGGAGCTTTACTGTAACCTGGTATTGTGCTCTGTTGTAGCGTGTACAGGATAGGTGGGAGGCAAAGAAGGGAGCTCGCCAGGGCTCCTGGAGCCGTCGGTGGGATACCACCCTCGTTGCAGCGGAGTTCTAACCAAGGTATGTGAAGAGCATACCTGGGACAGTGCCAGGTGGGCAGTTTGACTGGGGCGGTCGCCTCCTAAAAGGTAACGGAGGCGCGCAAAGCTCGGCTCAGGTGGGTTGGAAATCCACCGAAGAGTGCAAGGGCAAAAGCCGGGCTGACTGCGAGACTGACGGGTCGAGCAGAGGGGAAACCCGGTCCTAGTGACCCGGCGACTCCGAGTGGAAGGGTCGTCGATCAACGGACAAAAGTTACCCCGGGGATAACAGGCTAGTCTAGCCCGAGAGTTCACATCGACGGCTAGGCTCGGCACCTCGATGTCGGCTCATCCCATCCTGGGGCTGAAGCAGGTCCCAAGGGTTAGGCTGTTCGCCTATTAAAGGGGTACGTGAGCTGGGTTCAGACCGTCGTGAGACAGGTCGGACCCTATCTGCTGCGGGCGTAGGAGGCTTGAGGAGGGTCGCCCTTTGTACGAGAGGACCAGGGTGAGGGAGCCTCTGGTGTACCAGCTGTCCTGCCAAGGGCATACGCTGGGTAGCTACGCTCCTGAGCGATAACCGCTGAAAGCATCTAAGCGGGAAGCGCGCTCCAAGATGAGGCCTCCAAGGTCGGTCCGAGAAGAGGACCTTGATAGGCCGGTAGTGGAAGCACAGAGATGTGTGGAGCTAACCGGTACTAATAGACCGAATCCTTCACCTTGAAACCTATGCACTTTTGAGTGGCTATATTCCTGGGTGCCGATACTGCGGTGGGAAACACCCAGTACCATTCCGAACCTGGCCGTTAAGCCACCGCGGGCCGATGGTAGTAAGGGGGTCACCCCTTGCGAGAGTAGGTAGTGCCCAGGATTTGTTAGATACCAAAAACCCTCTGAGTCTTCTCAGAGGGTTTTTTTGTTTTCCCCCCTAAGTTATTGGCGTTCCTGCAATTGTTTGAATAGGTTTATGGATTGTGGTATAATAGTAAAGAATTTTCTTTGTATTCTCAAAAAATTGGTGAAAAAAGATAATGGGAGTCAACTATGTAAAATTAAATTTTGAGTAGAAGA
>CALIKV010000029.1 GCA_938017505.1 uncultured Sulfolobales archaeon
GCAGGCAGCTTGAAGCCTTAGAAGCTTACGGCCTAGTTGAGTACGAGGGGAGGGGTTGGAAGTGGATAGGCTAAGCCTGAAAACAATCCAGAAGCCCTCAGCCCTCATCGAGGATTTCAGCCGGGACTGCAGGCTTAGAGGAATGACAGACGAAAGCATAAGGAGGTACCTTTCAAGCCTGCGGATATTTGCAAAATTCCTTGAAAATAGAGGCCTTAGCATAAATGATGTAGATGTTGGGGTGCTTAGGGATTTCCTACAGCATATCGTTTATGAGTGTGGGGCTAAGCATAAGACGGTTGAGAACTACTTCTCTGCGCTTTCAGCCTTCTACGATTATTTGGCATTTGAAGGTTACGTTGCCAGCAACATTATACTGCCGTTTAGGAAGAGGTATCTGAAGCGCTACAAGACATTGACAAGAGCAGAAATGTTATTCTCGATGCGCCACCTGGGACATCATGCCCAGTTATTGAAACTGTAAAGGACAGCGACTTTTGTATTCTCGTAACTGAACCCACACCTTTCGGTCTACACGATTTGAAAATAACAGTTCAAGTTTTAAAAGATATGAAAATCCCATTGGGCGTTGTTGTTAATAGGGCTGGCATAGGCGACAAGAAAGTTTATGAATATTGCAAAAAGGAGAATATACCAATCTACTTGAAATTCCTTATCAAAGGAGAATTGCAGAACTTTATTCGGAAGGGATTCCCTTCAGCCGAGAAATGCCAGAATGGAAAGAAAAGTTCCGAACGTTGTTTAATGAAGCAAGAAGGCTTGTTGGCGAATGAGGCAAATCACAGTTTTAAGTGGCAAGGGTGGAACAGGCAAAACGACCATAACTGCCTCATTTGCGGTTTTGGCAAAAAAGCTGTTGTGGCTGATTGTGATGTTGATGCTCCAGACCTGCACATGCTTTTGCATCCAGAAATCCTTGAAACACAAGAATTTAAGGGCTCCAAACTAGCAGTTATTGATGAGGCGAAACGCATAAAATGTGGTCTATGCCGAGAAAAATGTAGATTTGACGCCGTAACGCAAAACTTCACTGTGGATCCTTTTTCTTGCGAAGGGTGCGGCGTCTGCACTGTTGTTTGTCCAGTTGATGCCGTAACATTGACAGATCGGCTTTCTGGGAATGCTTACATTTCAAAGATAAAAAAAGGTTTATGGCACATGCCATGCTTAGCCCAGGCGAAGCAAACTCGGGAAAACTTGTAACTTTGGTTAGACAGAATGCCAAAGTGTTAGCTGAAAAAGAGAAAACCAACCTCATAATAATAGATGGTCCGCCTGGAATCGGTTGCCCAGTTATAGCTTCAGTCACAAGCGTGAATGTTGGTTTAGTTGTTACTGAGCCTACAATGTCCGGCTTTCACGATCTTAAGAGGGCATTGAGGCTGTTGGCGCATTTTGGTGTTCTGCCCTTTGTTTGTGTGAACATGTATGACATAAACATGGACAATGCTAAGAAAATTGAGCGTTTTTGTAAAGAAAACGGCATAGAGGTTATTGGCAAGATTCCCTTCAACACAATAGTTACGGAAGCCATGGTAAACGGAAAGCCGATCATGGAATATTCTCCGAGAAGCGATGTTGCTAAAGAAATCGAGGGTATTTGGGAAAAGCTTTCCGTATTAATATTGGGAAGTCTTTTACATGAAACTTATTGACTGACAAAAGGGGTTATAAGATTGTTGTCGAAAATTCCGATAAACCTTGAAAGAATAAGCAAGGAAAACTTGGACAAAGAAATACTGAGAGCCGGAATTATTGCTGAACTCGATGCCATAAATCTCTATGAACAGATGGCAGCCATGACTGAAGATACAGAGATCAAAAGAATTCTCTTGGACATAGCGAAAGAAGAAAAACGCATGTAGGCGAGTTTCAAGCTTTGCTGTTGATAAAAGATAAAGAACAAGAAAAGGAGTTGGAAGAAGGCAAAAAAGAAGTTGAAGAGCTAAAAAGATGAAAAGGTATTAAAAACCATGAAGTTTCTTGATGAAGAGAACATAGCTTTCGGACCTGTTCCATCAAAAGTTCGCATAATAGTTGATCCTACCATTCAGAATAATATTCATGAAATTAATGTTAAAGGAGATTTCGGAGAGTTGACGGTTCTCACTAAGAAAGCCTTGTCCAGAGACAACATTAAGGCTCCATAAGATTCCAACAGGTGACTTTTCTCATGCTCAGCCTTGCTCATAAAACTTAAAGCATCTTGAAAAGCTTTAACAGCTTCTAAGCGAAGCTCCACAGCGTTTTCAAACGCCTTTAAATCCAGCTCAGCGGGCAACGCGTCTATAGAATCGTTTAATTTCTTTAGTCTGGCTATAAAGGTCATTAATGATTTAAAAGCCCTATTCTTCGCCTCAACAGACTCTTTAAGCCTAACCTCAAGCTTCCTTATTTCAATGGATAGTTCATTTGGCAAACTATCACCCTCACTAAATTGTTTTGGTGTTACTCTTATAGATTCCGTAACTCTGTGGGCGATACTGACTCATTTGAGAAAGCATGCACTACATTTCTTGTATCCTTTTTATTATAGCTGATGAAACTTTTTCGACGTCCTCTCCGGAATAGTTCAAAGTGGTGAATGGTCCCAGTTTGGTGATTTGGAGATCATATTCCAGATTTAAGTACTTTTCATATTTGATTCCTAAAGTGTTCAGTATTTTTCTTGCACATTCATTACGACAACCGTCAATAACGATGAGATGTTCAATTTTCTTAACGAGCGCGGTTTGTCTTGGAATGTTGTTAGCTAATGCAGGTAATGAGCATATTCCGACTTTATCGCTTCCAAATTTTTTAACCACTTCCAGTGCGGCTAACCCTGTTAAATATCCAGTATTTGAAGCGCCACTGTTGCATGCAACAAGCCCTATTTTTGGTATGTTCATCATCTCACCTCCGTTTTCTCTATTAAATAGATGCATTATAAATTAACTGCCTTCGCATATCCCGCTTTTTCCAATATTCTCTTGACAGAAAGGTACGCTGGAGTATTTGATGGCAAGGTTAAAAGCGATTTTCCAGTTAGGACGTATTCTTCGACGTTTTCGTCATAGGCGATCCTTCCCAAAAATTTGAATGGTAAAACCTTTTCAGCCTGGCTTTCTAGGCTTTCTGGAAACCTGAAGCCTCCAATAACATAGAGGTTTCTAAAGTCTATTTTAACCTCTTTGGCCACGCGATAAGCGCGTTCAATGTGATCGAAGGACTTTTTGATGGGTCTATTACGTCGTAGATGTCGTCGACTTTTGACGTTATTCGTCGGTTAAGATGCTCCAAACCAGCTGGTGAGTCGACTAGGACATATCTGTAATTTTTTGTTAATGATTCTAGGGCGCCTTTTAAAGCTACGTCTGGGAGACAATAGCATCCCTCAATCCATTTTGTTCCAACAGCAATAAAATCGAAGTGTTCGCCCTCGTACATTCCATGAGCCCATATGCGACTTTCTATGCGTTCGCTTGGCGGGACTCCGACTAGGGTTCCGCCCTGTTCTAAGAAGGTTTCGACGAGTAGTTCTGAAATTGTCTTTTTCCCATGTTCATGCAGGTCTACTCCGACCATTTCCCCAAGATTTTGGTCAGGATCGGAATCCACAAAAGAAGCGGGGTTTCTCCATTTTCGATGAAGTATTTAGCCATCAAGGCAACGAAACTTGTTTTTCCCGTTCCTCCGCGTCCCATCGCTCTTCCCAGTATTTTTGGTTGATGCTGCAGCCTGGGTCTGGACCTTGCAAGTCGTTGAAGTAGGCGTAGGCTCTTGCTCTGCACCCTCCGCATATGTATTTGTATTCGCATTCTCCGCAGCCCTTGAAAAGGTTTCTATGCCTAACACTTTACATGGCAAAGATTTGCTCATATGCCACACAAGAGGCAAAACATTCAGCTTCTCCATGTTGGGCATCACATTACCAGGTGTCCTCGGTGCGGAAGGAATAGGCAATGTGGATTGGGTTAATTTCGCAAAAAACTTACAAACATAGCATCCCAGCAAACCATCACAGAGCTCTACGCAAAAGCCAGGAAGAGAGTCTCACCCACTTATGAGATGGCTTTTACAATGCTTGAAGGCCTCGAAAAATACTATAAAGAATTTGAAAAATATATGACCAAAGGAGCCTGACGGCATCGTGCACACACCAAAAAGCAAAATCGAACAAAACATAACATTATAACAATGTCTATGCATCCAGAAATAAAGAATAGATCTCAAATCAATAAGACGCTCAGAATAACCTTTGAAGAACCCTAAAGCAATAAAATGATATTTTTACCAGTAAATTAATGCTGAAATCCCCCCGCACCAACTCGTTAGCAAATATACGGGTCTAGACTCCTTTCTCATTGAGGTTCTTATGAGAGTTGGTGGATCCTCGCGGTTTACGTTGACAAGTTCACCGCAATTTCATCAGGATCATCCTTATATTGAAGGTTGCTAAAATATATTCGGGATTGTTATTGGAGGCCTGTTTATTTGAAGACTTTGAAAGCCCGTCAGGCAGGTGGATTTGGAGAAAGGATAATTACGCCAGCTACGAAGTCCTCAACAGCGTTGCCAGGCTGTGTAGCGGTCCTAGTGAAGCGCTGTACTACTCGAACGCGGAGCTCAGTGACGGGTTTTTCGACGATTTACCGTGGACGTGCTGTGCGTCCGTCGAGTTCAAAGTGAGAATGACTGGATCTCATTTTGGTAGTGCTGGGTGGGGACTTTGGAACCACTCCATGAGAGTTAAACAGAGCTTTCCGATATGGTTCATATACCTTATGGCGCATGGTAAGTACCCGCTTCAAGGATTCTTCGCACAGCTAGGCAACATGTTTTATCCTATAAAGTTGTTTCAGCCTGTAACGCTATACAAGCTCGGCTTGACATTACTGCCGTTCTTGGCACCTGTAAAGATAGCTTCCTCGAGACCCTCCATGCAAGACCTCGACCTGAGGGAATGGCACGAATACAAGGTCTCATGGCACTCTAAAGGAGCTAGGTTCTTCATCGACGGTGTCGAAGTCGCAACTATGAAGCACAGCAAAGCAGGTGAGCAGAGGCGAAGGCTTGACGTATGGATAGACAACTCGGTCTTCTACCCTTTCAGAGGAGATGCTGGAGGCGTCTACAGGCACGTGACTCAGGAGAACAGAGTGAGGACTTGCGCTGAGGTCGATTTCATTAAGCTGACTCCCTCCAGCTTTGAATGATGGAACTCCCTCAAGGTTTAGCTCTGAACCCTCACAACCCGTCCTTAAAGTTAGCGCTTTCTAACATAGAGAAAAACGGTAAGAGGCTCCTGTTTAATAACATCCACCTCTAATTGTTATGGGGTGTATTAGAAACGTTTAACTTAGTCATCATTCACGAGCCAGGGCCTGATAACTGGAGGTGGGCCAGGAACCAGCTGAGGCAGGTATTAGGCAGCGAGGGGAGGTTGTTTGCGTCTTACCAGTCAGTCATGCTGTACTCAGTCGATGGCGATCCTCATCAAGTGGCTGATAGGTTAAGGGAATCTCTTAAGGGCGCTACTCCTGTAATAAGGGTGATCCCGGTCGACCACGTTGTTGAGCCTTACCTGGACAGCGTGGTTAACGTGGTTAAGGACTTAGCCGTTAGGATGCCTGAGGGGAGTAGCTTCAGGATAACGTTGCAGGGACACTTAATAGGCGAGGATCTCAGGGGTAGGAGGAGGTTAATGCATACCATAGACTCGATTAGAGAGATAGCCAAGTACGTTGATAGGCCTGTTGATCTGGAGAGCCCTGACTGGGTGATCTTGATTAAGGTTGTTAGGATTTCGAGGAGTAGGAGAGCTGCCGCTGTGGCGTTGCTTAAACCTGCTGAGCTAGTCAATCTGAGGGACCTCCCTGACGTCAGGTGAGAGTCCCATTGAGCGGGGGCAGGAGGATCTTCGGCACA
The DNA here is from genome assembly GCA_938017505.1 of uncultured Sulfolobales archaeon. Taxonomy (GTDB): domain Archaea; phylum Thermoproteota; class Thermoprotei_A; order Sulfolobales; family NBVN01; genus Zestomicrobium. Next base: position 5,932 of record CALIKV010000029.1, read on the forward strand.
GCTGGTGTGAGAGGCAGGTACTTAAGTGAAGTTAGTCCTGATATGTTCTCCAATCTGGGGGCCTCCCTAGCTACGTATCTTAAGGCACACAAGAGCATCGTAGGCGGTGATGGTAGACTAACTACTCCTGTGTTGAAGAGCTCACTCATCGTGGGCCTCCTAGCCGCTGGATGCGATGTGATAGACGTTGGTTTAGTCCCTCTACCCGTTCTTGCGTGGAGCACGAGACGCCTCTCCGGGGACCTAGGGGCTTATGTGACGGCATCGCACAATCCACCTCATGACAACGGGCTTAAGGTGTTCTACGGCAACGGGATGGAACTGCTGGAGGGTGACGAGCTAGGCGTTGAGGAAGTGTTCCTCAGCAGGAGGTGGAGGCTAGTTGATTGGAATGAGGTAGGGGTGCTCACGAGTGCGAGCCATGTGGTGAGCGACTACATACACGAGCTTCTGAGTAGGTTGGGAGAGGCTCGAGGAACTTTCAAGCCTAAGGTTCTCATAGATACCGCGAACGGGGCCGCATCCGTAGTCACCCCTAAAATCTTAGTCAGCGTAGGTGCTCAAGTAATCACCTTAAACTCCGATATTGATGGGAGGTTCCCAGGAAGACATCCTGAGCCGAGACCTGACGTGTTGGAGCCCTTTATACCAGTAGCTAGGTCTCTTAACGTGGACGTCTTCCTAGCTCACGACGGAGACGGCGATAGGCTGGCTGTCTTAAGTCCGACCTCAGGATTCGTAAAGCAGGACAGGATCATCGCTCTTCTCGCTAAGCACGTGCTTAGCGAGAGGAGAGGGACGGTCGTCGTCTCCGTAGATGTGGGCAACTCTGTGAGGGACGTTGTAGAATCGGTCGGCGGTAGGCTAGTTATTGCTAAGCTAGGCGCGACGCATACGGGCGTACTTAACTACCCGGACGTTGTGATGACTGCTGAGCCGTGGAAGTTCATAGATCCTGGGTGGGGACCTTGGGTTGACGGCATATATCAGGCTGTGATGCTCGTGAGAATTATGATCGACGAAGGCAAGAACGTCGATGAGTTGTTAAGCGGAATACCGAACTACCCGCAGGCGAGGGTGTCGGTCGAAGTACCAAAGAGCCTTAGAGACGAGGTTTACGATGCCGTATGTGCTAAGCTCCTGGAGTGGAGAACACCTAAATCAGAGGTGCTGACCCTCGATGGCTTGAGGATGGACTATGAGGACAAGTCATGGATCCTGGTGAGGAAGTCTGGAACAGAGCCGAAGATCAGGATCTACGGCGAGTCCATGAGATATGAGGACCTTAAGAGCAGGATTGACACGTTGCTGAAGGAAATCAGTGAAGCGCTGAAGAAGCATGGAACGTGTGAGTTAAGGGTTGACGGGAGGATCATGCCTTAAAGGACGACGTAACGTATCACTGCCACTCACTCGTTTGAAGAGAGCCCCACTCTTCGAGACAGGTAAGGGAACTCAATTACGGGCAATGATTATAAGTTGTTAAAAACACTCCTATATGGGTGTGCGATACGGCTTCGCAAGTGATCACGTTAGCTCACGGGGCCGGTGCCTCGGAGACCTGGAGGCTAGTGAGGGAGTTAATCGTGGGGAGGGTTCCGGAGAGGTTCAGAAGGGCTATGGATGGTTACGGACTAGATGTTCTGGACGATGCAGCGGTCCTTAAAATAAGCGAGGATCTATACTTAGTCGTCACGATCGATTCATATACAGTCAATCCGTACAGGTTTCCGGGCGGTGACATAGGGTCTCTAACGACTTACGGGGTTCTAAACGACTTAGTGGTTTCTGGCGCTAGGCCGGTGGCCTTCATGGACACCGTAGTTGTCGAGGAGGGCTTCCCTCAGGAAGAGTTAAGTGAGATCGTTGATTCGATGATCAAGTCGTTGACGAGTGAGGGCGTTGCCTTGATAGGAGGCGACTTCAAGGTCATGCCTAAAGGCTCTCTGGACAAGATCCTGATAACGGGGGTTGGTTTAGGACTAACTAAGAAGCCGATCCCGGATAACGAGTTGAGGGTCGGTGATAAGATCGTAGTGTCCGGCAACGTAGCGGAGCACGGAGCAACTATACTTGCCGCTCAGCTGGGGCTGCTGGATAAAGCCTCAAGCCTCAGGAGCGATACGAGACCCTTAACTAGAACCGTTCTTAAGGTGATAGAGGAGTTCGGAGATCACGTGCACGCCGCTAGGGACCCGACTAGGGGAGGGATCGCAGCAGTCCTCAATGAGTGGGCTGCCGTGAACGGCCTCACGATAAAGGTCTTTAGGAGTAAGATCCCGGTCAGAGAGGAGGTCCGGTCCTTCCTGGAGGCCATGGGTGTCGATTACCTTTCAATGGCCTCTGAAGGGGTTGCAATCCTAGCTGTCGAAGGCAGCGTTGCGGAGGAGGTGCTTAACAGGCTTAAGGAGGTGGGGGAGGGGGGCGCCGAGGTGATCGGCGAGGTCATCAACCCGCCTAGCAAGTTCCTCACAGGCAGGGTTGTAGGCGTGACTGAAGTGGGCGGCAAGGTTTTAATAGAACCTAAGTCCATTAACTTACCGAGGATATGTTGAGGTGAGGTGAGATGTGTCTAGGGATCCCCGCCAGGATCTCGAGGATGTGGGTTGAGGGCGAGTTAACTTACGCCGAGGTTGAACTAGGAGGGATCGTGCAGGAGATCATAGTGGCGACTGACGAAGAGTTGAGTGAGGGGGATTACGTGATAGTGCATGCTGGAATAGCGATCTCGAAGATAAGGGAGGATGAGATTGAGGAGACCCTCAAGCTTTACAGGGAGCTAGGGCTCCCGTGAGGGTCTTCGGACAATCCCTCCACCATAAACCCGCTCTCTCTACAGAGCTGTTGCGTTACCGCCACCTATATTTAACCGTTTTAAACGATGTAGTGGGTGTGATGCGATGAGCACGTTCCTCAAGAGGACTCATTGGTGCGGTGAGTTAAGGCGGGAGGACGTTGGATGTGAGGTCGTGATTAATGGATGGGTACACGCGGTACGTAAGGTCGGCAGGATCTCCTTCGTCCTAGTCAGGGACAGAACAGGCGTTATCCAAGTAGTCGTTGGGTCGAGGAACCCGTACTACAGGGTCGTCGAGGGTCTCGCCCCGGAGGACGTGGTCGCCGTAAGGGGTGTTGTAAGGGCACGTCCCCCAAGCCAGGTGAACCCGGAGCTACCTACTGGTGAGGTTGAGGTTGAGTTAAGTGAGTTGATTGTATTAAGCAAGGCTAAACCGCTCCCGATACCGATCTTCGACCCTGAGTTGATGAAGACCACATCCGAGTCCGTGAGGCTTAAGTACAGGTACCTTGATTTAAGGAGGCCTGAGATGTTCTTCAACCTAGTTAGCAGGGCGAGATTCCTTAGAACCCTTAGAAACTCGCTGGACTCAAGAGGCTTCGTAGAGGTTGAAACCCCGTACCTAGCTAGGAGCACCCCTGAGGGGGCTAGGGACTTCCTAGTTCCTAGCAGGCTCTACCCAGGGAGGTTCTACGCCCTGACTCAGTCGCCACAGCTCTTCAAGCAACTCTTGATGATAGCTGGGTTTGAGAGATACTATCAGTTCGCCAGATGCTTCAGAGACGAGGACCCAAGGGCTGATAGGCAGCCTGAGTTCACGCAACTGGACATAGAGATGTCGTTCGTGACTAAGGAGGATGTCATAAGCTTGGTTGAGGAGCTCATGCGCGAGACCTTCGCTAAGACGCTCAACGCTGAATTGCCTGACCCTCTTCCCAGACTCACGTACTCGGAGGCGTTGAAGAAATACGGCATAGACAAGCCTGACATCAGGTTTGAGAACCTCCTGGAGGACGGTGGTGAGGACCTCAGGGTCCTGCTTAACGCTGGCTCGGGAGAATCCGTCAGGGCGCTCAGATTCGGGATCGGTGGGAGGGCTGCAGGGGCCGTTAGGGAGTTCATCGAAGGGTTCCTAACCCATGAGGACGCGATCAGACGCTACTACGTCATCAAGGGTTCAGGAGCCTTGTTAAGCAACGATGAGTCCGTAGGCAGTGAGTTAGCTAAGCTTCTCGACGTCGGCGTTGGGGAGGCCGTCGTCGTGGCTGTAGGCGATTACGTTAGGACTTCAGAGTTCTTAGGAGGTCTTAGGAACGCCTTAGGCAGGTACCTTGATTTAGTCAGGAAGGACGTGTTTGCGATGCTGTGGATCACCGAATTCCCGCTATTCGAGCTCAACGAGAGTGGCGTGCTAACGCCTAGGCATCATCCGTTCACGTCCCCGAGGCCTGAGGACGTGTCTAAATTAGACGTAACCCCTCTCGACGTGATAGCCCAGTCTTACGACCTAGTGCTGAACGGCTACGAGATCGGCGGCGGGAGCATAAGAATAAACAACAGGGGGCTGCAGGAGAAGATCTTCACGATGCTCGGGTTAACGATTGAGGAGATGTACGACAGGTACGGCTTTCTACTGGAAGCCCTGGATTACGGGGCGCCTCCCCACGGGGGCATAGCAATAGGCGTTGACAGGCTGGTCGCCGTGGCTCTAGGCCATGACTCGATAAGGGAGGTCATAGCGTTCCCGAAGAACAAGGAGATGATGGATCCCATGACAGGAGCTCCAGGTAAGCCTCCGGAGGAGCACCTAAGAGAGATTAAATGGCTTAAGGTTCTGCTGTGAGGTCTGATTTCATCGGGAGGTCTACAGCTCTCTGCATAGAATTAAAGGACGAACCTACGTTAAACCTTTAACCTTCTTTAAACTCTATCTAGTAGGAGAGGATTGTATGAAGCCCTTCCTGAAGAGTCCGTTGCCTCTCATAGCCTCTACGTTAATTCTGTTCACGGTCCTAACCATATCCGTGGTTCGTTGCTGTGAGTCAGGAAGTAACCTGCAGGAAATACAAAGGTATCGTGTAAGGATGATGACATGAAGCTGAGTCACGGACTCACGGTCTTGTTGTTTTCTCTCCTTAGGAGAAAGCTAGCCGTAATTATTTTACTAGCTGTGCTACCACCCAC
>CALIKV010000030.1 GCA_938017505.1 uncultured Sulfolobales archaeon
CTCCCCCTTAAAAGCGTTGTTTAGGTCCTCGGAAATTCATTAAAGTGATTAAATCACTTCCACCGTATCTTGGTTTTAATGCTTTTATCTATTTCGTTACCTATCTCTACCGACCTTATGTACGAGGTCTCGACAACATCCATCAAGCCTGCTTTAATTCCTTTATTCTCATAGAATCTTTAACCCTCTTATCGTAGTTCCTGCAGGTGTTGTTACTTCGTCTCTGATCTCGACTGGATGTATCCTTAATTCCTTAAGTAGTTTAACAGTTCCTTCAATCATGTCTAGCACAACTCTGTAGGCGATATCTCTAGACATTCCTGAAGCAACAGCACCTAAAACAAGTCCGTCTATTATTTCAGTCATGAATGCCGGGCCACTACCTACGAGGCTTGTCCAAGCATCTAGGTATTCCTCAGGAACCCAGTAAACACTACCTAAACACTGAAAAACTTCCTCAACGAAAATCTTCCCGGAGGTGATGTCGTTGTTAGTAGCTATAGCTGTAGCTGACCTACCAACTAAAGCGTTTATGTTCGGCATAGTTCTGAAGATCTCAGCACCTTCAAGAACTTTACTTAAGGTACTAAGCTTAACGCCAGCCATTATCGAGACTACGGTCTTGCCTGACCACAACTCCCTCGGGACTTGATTATAGAGCTCCGGGAAGTGGTGAGGCTTAACACTTATTATTACTAGCTCGGAATTACTTACTACGTACGCGTTATCCTTACTGACTAACGCACCCAATTCTGAAGCTTTCTGGATTGTCTCGTCTCTCCTCCCGCTAGCGTATATCTCGACTTCAGGCATGCACGTCTTGAGCGCCTTAATGATTGCTGACCCTATCCTACCAGCACCTAAAACACCGATACTTGACTTACTCACCAGCCCCACCGCGTTACTAGTTAAGTGGTGAACTACGAACATATAAACTTCTTATTATGTCGTTGAGTCATTCAAGCAGTGTGAGTAAAGTCTTTCTGACTACTAAGCATAAACTTAAAATACTTTGGGTTGGTTTTATTTAGTGGTGTGAGACGTGAGTCAATCACCCTTGAGGGTGAGTATTGGGGGTGGTGTTGTGGTTAACGTGCTTAGCGGGAAACATAATAAGGTTGTGGGCAGGATTGAGTTATTTGGTGAAGTAATTCACTTAGGTGGGGGTACGCCGCGTAGGAGTTCTTTGAAGGAAGCAATAGCTATAGGTGTCCGGTTTGCCGAAGAAGCGCGAGAGCAGGGGAAGACGTAAGGGCAGTAAGGGATCTGTAGAGATAATACACTGCGATCAATGCGGTAGGCTAGTGCCTAAGGATAAGGCTGTATGCGTCACGAGATGGTATTCACCCGTTGATCCTCAGCTGGCCGACGAGCTGGAGAAGAAGGGGGCTATAATATCCAGGTACCCAGTGACTAAGTGCTACTGCGTGAGTTGCGCCGTCTTCTTAGGGATTGTGAAGGTGAGGGCGGAGGAGGAGAGGAAGAAATCGCCTCAGCTTTACTGAAAACTTATATTGCTTCATCTAAACACATCACTAGTAGTGAGTGGAGGTGTGGTGAATGAAAATACCTAAGTCCCTGAACGCGTACTGCCCGCGGTGCAAGAGACACACCAAGCATTCAGTAACTATGTACAAGGCAGGCAAGAGGAGGTCGCTTGCAGAGGGACAGAGGAGGTATGAGAGGAAGGGTGAGGGTTACGGGAGTAAGAGGAAGCCGGAGCAGAAGAGACTCGCTAAAACAACGAAGAAGGTGGTTCTTAAGCTTAAGTGCAGTGAGTGCGGCTTCATAAGCCACAGGAAAGGCATCAGGCTGAAGAAAGCTGAGATGGCGGAGGTGGTTAGTAAGACATGAACAGGAGGAAGGTCTTGATACCGATGCCCAGGACCAAGTTCCTCAAGGTGAAGTGCCCCTCATGTGGTAATGAACAAGTCATTTTCGACCGCGCCACGTTCCCCGTCAGGTGTCTTATCTGCGGGACCCAGTTGACCTACCCCACCGGCGCTAAAGCTAGACTAGCAGGCGAGGTAGTCAAGGTACTGAGTTGACCTGCTACGTGAAGGTGTTTTGAATTGGTTAGGAGGAGGCGTCCAATACCGTCGGTCGGCGAGTTAGTTATAGGGACCGTAGACAAGGTTTTTGAGTACGGCGCGTACTTAAGACTCGACGAATACAGCAACGTGAACGCGTATCTCCCTTGGTCAGAGGTAAGCTCCAAGTACGTTAAGGACATTCACGAGATCGTTAAGGAGAATCAGAAGGTAGTCGTCAAGGTCATAAGGGTCGACAGCAGGAAGAATCAGATAGACGTATCCCTGAAGAGAGTAACTGACAGCGAGCAGAGGAATAAACTAATCGAGTTTAAGAGGGCTCAGAGAGCTGAGAAGATGCTTGAGGCGATCTCCCAGAAGCTGGGGAGGTCCCTCGACGACGCGTACAGGGAGGTCGGGTGGGCGCTTGAGGACTACTACGGCGACATAATGCTTGGGTTCGAGGAGGTTGCCAGTAGGGGTGAGGAGGCCTTAAGAGAGTTGAACGTCCCGGATGAGTGGATCCCCGTCATAGTTGACGAGGTTAAGAAGAGGGTGAAGCCTAAGAGCGTTAGGATACGCGGCATAGTGACGCTCGCTAGTTCAGCGCCTGACGGCGTTGAGAGAGTGAGGGAGGTTCTCAACGCGTTCGCATCGCTTATTAAGAGTAAGGAAGGTCTCTCCGTAAGGATTTACACGATAGGGGCGCCGAGATACGCCGTGGAGCTCTCAGCCGAGGATTACAAGATCGCTGAGAAAGCTTTGGCCGACGCGCTGAATAACGTTAGAAGGGCTGCCAGCAGACTTGGCATCGAGTTACTCTTCGAAAGGGAGAAGGTGAAGTGAGGTTCCTTTTAAGGAAGTGCCCTAACTGCGGGAGATACACCCTTAAGGATATATGCCCCACGTGTAATACACGAACCTTCAACCCACATCCCTCGAGGTTCTCACCGCAGGACAAGTACGTGCGTTATAGAGTGCTCGCTAGAGAGGAGTCTCTTTCACCCCCAACAGATACGCCACGTAGTTAGTCAGAGGGTGCAGGACCCCCGCAAGCGCAAGGCCCGCCACGAAATCCACTGTTCCTAGGTCCTGACCTACCATGACATCTGCCTTGAAGGCCTTAACGAGAGCGAAGGCCATAATAATGAAGGAGAGCTGGTCTAGAGGGATGAACGGCTGTCCTGGACGCAGACCCAACCTCCTCTTGATAAAGGAGTTGAGTAGATCACCGCACATAGCACCCAGCCCCGACGTCAAGCCGTATAGGATCCAGGCAGTCATGTTGAAGTAGTAGCTGTACGTCAGTCCCACCAGGAAACCTGCAACTACCCCCGAGATAAAGCCCTCGACGCTCTTATTATCCCCGAAAACTCTCTTGCCGTCTAAGAACCTCTTGTTCAGGTCGATTGGGTGTGGGTTTCGGAGGATGGACCTGCACGTGATTAAGGGCATCGCGTTAGCGACCATGGCTGGCAGAGAAAGCATCATAACCCTCACAGCATATTCGATCAAAGCACACACCCCAACCATTCTATATCTAGTGGTTAATCCTTATTAGACTTGAAGCTTGATTCCTAGGTGGCTGGGTTAGTGTGGCGTTGACGGGTAAGAGTAAGGTGGTGGCTATCTGCGACCCTAGGTTAATGAAGACTTTCAGGTCTTTAAGTGATTCAATGGAGCTGACCTTTGCGGTTCCTGAGTCTCTTGAGAGCCTTCCTGAGGAGGGGGTTCTTGTGGTTGATGATGAGTGTTATCGCTTGCTGGAGGGACACTCCCTGCCCCCAGGCCTTGAGATAGTTAAACTCGCAAGCGACAACATCTTGGTTAAGACCCTCGAGTTAATTGGCCTCAGGGAGGTAGGGGTAGTTGTCGCTGGCGTTGACCTAGGTCTCTCGGTCAACTACGTGATATTCGCCGATAACGTTCTCCTTAAATACGGGTCTGTTAGGGAGGTGTCTGAACTGGTGAAGACCTTAATGGAGGTTAGGAGCTCCATCAACCCGAGAAGCGTCGTTGTTAAGGTAGGCGTATCTCCGGCCGGGCTCCACGAGACGTTTCTGACCGAGCTCCTCAACTCGCTTAGGGGAAGCAGTTTCGACATCATGCTTATAGACGAGCATGGAACGAGCGGTAGGTGTCCCACGTCCTACGTGGGGAGGAAGACTTTCAAGAACGACGACATTAAGGCGTGTGTCAACATAGCGCTTAGAGAAGGTCTCAGACTCGCTACTTGGTGAGCACCTCCATGAGGTTGTTGAAATCCTCCACGCTCATCTGATGAACCCTCTTCTCACCTAGTAGAGCCCTTAACGCCTCATACCTCGGCACGGCGGCTGAGATCTTACTGAGGCACGCGTTAACCACTTTAAGCGCTTTCTTCCTCCTCTGATTGAACACACACCTGAGGAGTTCCTCAAACAGCTCGTCACCCTCAACCCATTCTCTATGCCTCTTGAGCAAGACCACCGCCGACCAAACTCTAGGTGGTGGGTAGAAGGACTCCGGGCTGATGTAACCCACTATTTCAGGCTTCATGTACCTCTTAGTCAGCACGGTGACGCTTCCATACCTCCTACCCCCTGGAGCAGCTACTAACCTCTCACCGACCTCCCTCTGAAGGGTTATTAAGGCGTAAGGGATGTTGGACTTGATTATGGAGGCTATGAAAGGCCCTGTTATCGAGTACGGCGTGTTGGAAACCACCGCGTCAACCCTCAGAGTCCCTCTCTCAAGTAGCTTAAGCCCGTCGCCGAGCAAGTACTCGACGTTGAACTCCTTGCCAGCCACTCTACTGCCGAGCTGAAGGAACCTGAAGTCCAGCTCTACCGCAACTAAGTGTCTAGTCACCCTAGATATAAATCTCGTCAGGAGCCCGGGACCCGCGCCCAGCTCCACAGCAGTTTCCACGCCCAGTCTTGAAAGGACTTCGGCGAATAAGTTCCCTAAACGGCAGTCGACCATCAAGTGCTGACTGTACCTCCTTGCAAGAGGAATCCGCCTCACAAGATCAAGCGTCTCCTCCTTAAGCCACGCGCACAGATCCTCATCACTGAAGCCCATTCATCCTCAACCACTAGAGAAACCCTAAACATCTAAATAACGGTGCTCCGGTATAGTTCTTGAGTAGGTTTATGTTGAGCGGGACCCAGATTCTGGAGGTCGGTGAGGTCGCCAGGGTGACCGGCCCTGCGAGGATTGAGGTTGACGAAGGGAGGATCCTATTGGTCGGTAGCGAGTTCAGCCGAGGTAGTGCTTTAGTCGTTCATGAGTTGAGAAGCTACTCGCTCAAGGCCCTGGAGAGGACCAGGCTTCGAGTGTTCTTAGGCGCTGGAGGAGTGTTCGAGAAGGCTAGCCTGTCGGAGGAGGTAATCGATGACTGGATTAACGTAGCGGAGATCATTATGAAGGACGTCGAAGGCGGTGAACGGCTTAGAGTCGTGATCATGGGACCTCCTGAGTCAGGGAAGACAACCCTGTCCGCTTTCATAGTTAATTACCTGAGGGACAGGGGTGTGAAGAGCTGCTTGGTCGAGGGCGACGTGGGGCAGGAGGACCTGGCTATGCCCGCTACAGTCGCCATGACGATTGTTGAGAGGCCGTTCATATGGCAGAGGGAGTTAAGCTTCCAGGAGTTCAGGTTTGTAGGATGTATTAGCCCGCGTAACTGTGAGTTAGGCGTAATCTCCGCCTTAATGGACCTAACTAGCTCAGCCTTAAGTAGGGGTTGTAGGGCGGTGGTCGTAAACACTGACGGATGGGTTAGCGGGGATGGCGTGAACTATAAGATAGAGCTGATTAAGTGGGTCAGACCAACACATATAGTCAGCCTCAATCCTAAGCTAAGTAGTCTAATGACCCTCGCTTTCCGAGGCCTTGTCAAGGTTCTCAACGCCAAGTCGCCAGTCACTGTAAGGACTAGGAGCAGGGAGGAGAGGCAGAGGCTCAGATCTGAGGCGTACAGGAGGTACTTCATCAACTCCTCGGTCAGAACTGTTCGGGCTAGTGAAGTCGGTTTAATAAGGGTGCAACCGTTCAACTGCGAGCAAGCCTCCATGAACGAGTTACTGAGCACACACCCCGAACTAATCTCGGTGGCCTCCTCCGTCCTGAGGGCGTGCTACAACGAGAAGGAGTTGGTGCTGCTGACCGAGGGATCTCTGAACGCCGGCCTGCTGGAGGCCCTCAGAAACGAGGTTTACGCTAAGCACTCAGTCAAACTAGTGATACTTAGAAGGGAAGACCTCACGGGATGTTTAATGGGTATTATAGGCGAGGGTTTCAGGGACGTAGGTGTTGGTATGGTGGAGGACTTCAAGCTTGGCGAGGCGGGCGATGTCTTGATTAAGTTGAGAACCCCGTACGGCGGACCTATAATAGCCTTAGTGGGCAGTAATATTAGGTTAGATGAGGAGTATAGGGAGATTAGAAGGGGTGAGTGGTTTGTGGGGTTTAAGCGAGATCGTTCATGAGTTAAGGGTTCGGGGGGAGTTAACCGAGGTCAAGAGGCCTTTAAGCGAGTCCTACGAGCCAACTAAGATCCTCATTGAGGCTGAGAGAGCCGGTAGGACTGTGTTGTTTGAAGTGGTTGGCAAGCATCCTACATGCATCGGCAATCTAGTGGGGTCCAGGCAAAGGCTCTACGCCTACTTAAGAGTTGAGAACGACGTTGACGCGTATAAGAAATTGATAAGTGCTATGAGTAGCGAGGAGGAGGCTAGCGATTGGTTCAGCGAGTATTCGTTCACGGAGCTCTACAGACCTTACGAAGGCGGCCACCGCAGGCTACCTGCCGTCAAGTTCTACGAGAGAGATGGGGGGCCTTACGTGGATTCGTCCATCATAGTCGCCAAGACCCCGGAGCTGGACTCGTACAACGCCTCCATCCACAGATTAATGGTGATTGACGAAGGCTTCGCCGTCAGGGTGGTACCCAGACACCTCTTCAGGATTCACGAGCAGAACAAGCTTAAGGATGTCGAGACCCCGGTGGCAATAGCTGTTGGAGTTAACCCATTGATCCTCCTGGCATCATCGCTCTCACCGCCTTACGGTGTGTTCGAGTTCTCGCTTGCCTCAAGACTAACGGGGTTGAGAGTGCCTCTAGTCCGGACGCCCAAGTACGGACTCCCGGTAGTAGCTGGGACCTCTGTCGTAATTGAGGGGAGGATGACCAAGAAGCTCGTTGACGAGGGCCCCTTCGTCGATCTCCTCGGCCTCTACGACGTCGTCAGGAAGCAGCCCCTAATAGTGATTGACTCCATATACGTCTTTAAGGATGATCCCTACTTCCATGTTATACTGCCGGGAGGTGGCGAGCATAAAGTTCTCATGGGCTTCCCTCGTGAGGCGCTGATATGGGACTCCGTCAGGAGAGCGGTTCCCAGGGTTGTTAAAGTCAGGCTAACAGAGAGCAGTGGCCGGTGGATGAACGCGATAGTCTCCATTGAAAGGAATCATGAGGGCGACGGCAAGAACGCTGCCTTAGCGGCCTTCGCCGGGCATCAGAGCCTGAAGCACGTTATCGTGGTTGATGATGACATAGACCCGGATGACTTAAGCGAAGTTGAGTGGGCTATCGCAACTAGGTTCCAGGCCTCTAGGGGGTTGATCGTCATCAGCGAGTCCAGAGGCTCCACCCTAGATCCAAGCGCTGAGGAGGGTCTGACGGATAAGGTGGCTATAGTCGCTACATATCCGCTCTCAAGCAGGTCTAGATTCGAGAAACCTAAAGTGCCTGAGGGTCGGTCATGTACTTAACGAGGGATGAGGAGGCCTTACTTAACGGGGAGTTAGGCGACTCATACGCACTAGCTATGAAGGTGCTCACCGTAGTGGGGGATGCTCTTAAGGCCGAGAGACTAATATCGGTCGTGCACGCCCACGTCTCAGGCATCTCGTACTTCAACATAGGTGACGCCGGTGTTGAGTTCATAGAGTCTCTCGCTGCAGGCAATGCTAAATTCCAAGTATTCACGACCGCTAACCCCTACATGGTCGTTAAGGGCACGTCATACGGTGAGTTACCAGGGGATTTAATCAGTAAACAGATGAGGGTTATAAATTCTCTAAGGGTTATGGGAGCCGCTACATTCACGTGTGCTCCATACTACGTGAGGAGACCGTCTTACGGTGAGCACCTGGCTTGGGCTGAGTCTAATGCCGTGTTGTACGCTAACTCGCTTGTCGGGGCTAGGAGTAACAGGGAGGGAGGGCCTCTGGCCCTTCTCGAAGGCTTGGTTGGGAGGACCTACGCCGCCGGTGTTCACCTGGATGAGGGCCGCAGACCTACGTGTGCTGTGTCGGTTAAGGTCGACCAGGGCGTTAAGCTATCCGACCTCTCGTTACTAGGTCTGAGGGTTGGTGAGTTATGCCCTGACTCAATACCGTTCGTGGAGGGTCTTGAGGGGCTCACGGAGAACGGGGCCAAAGCCTTCCTAGCCGCCTTCGGTTCAACGTCTAACTCGCCTATGGTGGTGTTCAACAAGTTAACTCCAGGCGGTAAGGAACTCCTGGCTGACTCAGACTTCAAGGAGAGGTTCTCAGTGGATGCGAACTCGCTGAAGAGCATCTACTCTGAGATTAGGGAGGACGCAAGCAGCGAGGGCGTTGTTTATTTCATCGGGTGTCCCCACCTATCGCTGGACGAGGTTGCATCTGTGATCAACTATGTTAGGGGTAGGGGCGGTGGTAGGTTAGAAGGCAGGGAGCTCTGGCTCGGCGTTAGCGAGGAGCTACAGCTCGACAAGGGACTGGCGGATTCTCTTGCGGAACTCGGTGTCAGGCTCATTAGAGGCATGTGTCCGGTCACGACAAGGCTGGACCTGCTTGGCGTCAGGTACGTCATCACGGACTCGGGGAAGGCACTCCACTACATGCCTAAGTTAGCTGGCGTCAAGGTCCTGATCAAGGATCGTCCCGAGATCCTTAAGGAGTTCCTGCGTAGGTGATCATGGTGCAAGCGTTTCAAGTCTCTAAGGTCTTCGGGGCTGATCATGTGTGTGGTGTGTTGATGGTGACTGTCAAGCCTTTCTCCTTCCTAGGCGACGTTGCCGTGGACTCGGCTGAGATTAGGGGGGTTGGCAGGGTTGCCGACTCAATTTTGGTCACGCCAGCGATTGTGGGCAGCACCGTAGGTCCTTACATCCTCTACGCGTTAAGCAGGAGAGGAACCGCTCCCAGAGCCTTAATCACTAAATCCATTGACCCAACTCTCGTGGCTGGATGCGTGGTTGCCAACGTTTCGTTGTACAGGCTACTAGGGGGGGATTCGGATCTTGACGTGTTAAGGTTGCTGAGCGGGGCTGAAGCGTGCGTCAGTGAAGGCATGTTGATAGTGCGTAGGTGACTCTATTGGGTTATTTCATAGTTCTTGAAGGCCTAGACGGCTCGGGGAAGACCTCAGTCTCCAGGACGCTGGTGAACCTCTTAAACACGCAGGACGTTAAGGCATTGTACACTTACGAGCCCTTCAACAGGGACTTCATCGAGTTAATGAACACGTATGGGAGGAGGTTAGGAGGGGTCATGGAGGCTTTCCTTATGGCAGCTGATAGATTCAACCACGTGATCACGGTCATCGAACCTGCGTTAAGGGCGGGGATGGTCGTCGTCAGTGATAGGTACTACTACTCCTCCATAGCCTACCAGGGGGCTAAGGACGTAGACGTAAGCTGGGTTAAGACGCTGAACTCCTTCGCACCGGAGCCGGACGTAGCTATCTACCTGGACGTGGAGCCTGAGCTAGGTCTGGCCAGGAAGAAGACCTCCTCAACCAAGATAAGATATATGGAGGAGGACGTTGACTTCCTACGTAAGGTCAGGTTAATATACAGGGGGTTAGTGATGGGAGGCTCGTTGATAGAGGTCGATGCGTCAAGGCCTCTAGAGGAGGTTGTGAGCGAGTGTTCGAGGATCGTCTGCAAGAGACTTAATATTCTTTGTCAGCCGTAAGTAGGTCATGGGACGTGTCTCGAGCACATACCTTCTGAAATGCCGCGTCGAATTCCTTAATGACCTTCTCAAGAACCCCCTGAGTGATGACTCCCTCGGGCAGTAACTTGCGGAAGCCTTCAGAGTCTATCAGCCTACAGTCACCTCCTCCAGCCCTGACCAGGTCCACGTTCAGATCTATGTAGTGCATTCTGCCCGAGTGATGTATCTCCACCGGGGTGTTGAAGTTCACGTAGACTCCTTTGAGCTTCCCCTCCTTGTTGAAGTACTTGTGGGTTATGTGCCAGGCGCCCGCCCTCACGAAGGTCATGGCAGCATCGCCCACCTCCTTGCTCGTGTTCAACCCATCGTAAACCCCTGGGGACCTGATCAAGCGCTTAAGGATCACCATGGGTCCCTGGTCGTTAAACACCCTGCTGACGTTCCCCTTCATGAATATGGTCTTACCCCATACCTTCTTGTGCTCTATGATTACCTCACCCACCTCGCTTAACTCGCTCAGGAACCAATCAGTGACTATCCTCACTTCCTCCTCCCTAGGTATTCTGGCTGAGAGAGCGTCTAGGAGGCTCACTAGGTTCTCCTCCCTCACTTCAGAACTCCTGAATATGTGATGCATGTGTACCGTAGGGCAGACGCCCTTCCTGACCTCATCTAAGTATAGCTTAGAACTGTGGGTTAACTCGTAGAACCTCGCTGACTCCCCCTCGTACACTACCCTCATCAACGGCGATTTCTGAACGGCCTCCACAAGCTCTTTGTATCTCCCGACGAGCTCCGTCAACTCGTTCATCACGTCCACCAAGTCCGCTTCATCGGAGTTACTCCTCCACCTCACGCTGTAGCCCTCGCGTACGTACCTAGACGAGATCTCGATTAGCTGGGTTATCCTCTCTCTATTTCTTAGGAAGTGGCTGAACGTCACGCTTGAGCCTCTGCCGATTATAGCGTACCTCCCGACAACCCTGATGTTCTCGGAGACGACGAGTCTCTCAGACCCGTTAGTAACCAGCTTTATAGTCGTTACAGGCACCTCCTTACCGTGTGTGCATTCCTTGTAGTCGACGAGCACTGCCTTACCCCACGGGCTCAACACCATGCACTCTCTGCCCTCG
This sequence comes from uncultured Sulfolobales archaeon, assembly GCA_938017505.1. GTDB lineage: Archaea > Thermoproteota > Thermoprotei_A > Sulfolobales > NBVN01 > Zestomicrobium. Next base: position 11,099 of record CALIKV010000030.1, read on the forward strand.
TAACCTAGGATCCGGGTTTTGAAGGTCGCATAGAGGCCTGCCAGAGGTTTGAAAACGAGCATGTCCGGGATGTTGACCTCAAGTATCTCAGCCACTCTGCTGACGGCGTCCGGGAAACCGATTACTATGACTTGAGAGGGGTTGTCATTCTCCGTCTTAATCGTGACGTCTGCAGGGACCCCCCTGTTCTCACTTACGTTGAGTCTAGAAGCTATTGACGGTGTCACGTCGACTAACTCCACACCGCTTTCGTGAAGTATCCTAGAGACAGCTGTCGAGTAAATCCCTCTAACCCTAGCCCTTAAACTCATCGAGCCCACGCTTGCCTGGCTTCTTTATTGAACTGGCTATCAATCCTTTACAGTGGATAACACCGCTATCACGTTCCAGATCGCCGTCCTCGCGTGCATGGGCATGTTAGGGTCTTGCGTTACTTCATCTAAAATACTTACCGCGTTAGCCGCTTTAACCCCCGGCGTTAGTGGGGAATCCCTCAATATGTTTAGGGAGCTTATAGCCGCCCTCCTTATATTCCTGGGAATGCTTGAATCGTTAACGATTTTCTCAAGCATTAACATGGCTTGCTTTATCCTAGTCTCATTCATGGCCTGCTTATCCCCGATTTGAGTCACTGCCATCACCTCAGCCTAATATCAGATCGACAGAGCCAAAATAAATATGTTGGATGGTCCTGTTCAGGGAATTCCAGCTGATCAGTGAGACACTGGTCTTGCTTTTTATTTCATCGTTTAATTTAAGTTTTCACTTGAGTTAACAAGTCAGGTTAATAAGCTTTAACGACTTATGTGACCGAAAAGTTTAAATAGAACCTTTCAATGTTGAGTTAACGGGGGTTGAACTATGTCGGCTCTCTACGGCATACCTGTGGTAATCCTCAAGGAAGGGACTCAGAGGACGTACGGGCGTGAGGCCCTAAGGAACAACATCATAGCGTCTAGAGCTCTGGCGGAGATACTCAAGACGAGTCTAGGTCCTAAGGGCATGGACAAGATGCTCGTGGATTCCTTCGGCGACGTGACTGTGACTAACGACGGTGCCGCTATAGTTAAGGAGATGGAGATCCAGCACCCGGCTGCCAAGCTCCTGGTGGAGGTTGCTAAGGCGACTGACGCCGAAGTCGGGGACGGCACGACGTCAGCGGTTGTCCTTGCTGGGGAGTTACTCGGCAAAGCTGAGACGTTGCTGGATCAGAACATCCACCCCACGATAATCATTGAGGGCTATAAGAAGGCGTTGGCCATCGCCCTGAACCTGCTTGACGAGTTAGGGCATAAGATCAACGTACAGGACCTGGAGACTCCTGAAGGTCTCGAGGCATCTAAGCGTGAGTTACGCAACGTGGTCTACTCGGTCCTAGCGTCTAAATACGTGGCTACACCGGACATAATCGATCACATGATAGATCTGAGCATTGAGGCCGCCTTGAAGGTTGCTGAGAAGAGGTCTGACGGGACCTACAACGTGAGGCTGGATAACGTCAAGATAGAGAAGAAGAAGGGCGCGTCCTTGGCTGAGACCAAGCTGGTGTACGGCATCGTACTCGACAAGGAGGTAGTGCATCCGGGGATGCCTAAGAGGGTTGAGAAAGCTAAGATAGCCTTGATAGACGCGCCCCTAGAGATAGAGAAGCCGGACATAACCGCTAAGATAAATATAACGTCGCCTGACCAGATAAAGACGTTCCTTGACGAGGAGACTAAGGTCCTCAAGGACATGGTTGAGAGGATTGCTTCTTCCGGCGCCACAGTCGTTGTGTGCCAGAAGGGGATTGACGACGTAGCACAGCACTTCCTAGCGAAGAAAGGAATACTAGCGGTGAGGAGGGTGAAGAGATCAGACATGGAAAAACT
>CALIKV010000031.1 GCA_938017505.1 uncultured Sulfolobales archaeon
CCTCACTCAGTGCCTTGATCAAAGCTTGAGTGTCGACGACTCCTCCTCTGGATGTGTTGATCAACGTCGCGCTCCTCTTCATAAGCCTCAAACGATCCTCGTCAATCAAGTGCCTGGTCTCAGGAGTGAGGGGGACGTGGATGCTGACCACGTCAGCCTCCTTCAGGAGCGTCTCCAGATCCACGTAAGTGACTCCCAACCCCTGCTCGACTTGAGGGCTCGCCCTGTACACGTCGTAGTATATGACCCTCATGCCTAGTCCGTTGACAGCTATTGAGGCGACCTCCCTGCCTATCCTTCCGAGACCGACTATACCGAGGATCTTCCCCTTAAGCTCGAAGCCCTCGGCCTCTTTCTTAACCCACTTACCATCCCTCATCTTCCTGTCCGAGTAAGCTATCTTCCTCGCCAGCGCGAGCATAAGCCCTATGACCAGCTCCGCCACGCTCCTGGTAGGGGCTTCAGGAGTGTTCAAAACTTTAATGCCTCTCACCTCAGCGGCCTTAACGTCTATGTTGTCAAGTCCGACACCAGCCCTGGCTATCACCTTGAGGTTCTCAGCGTTGTTGATCACGTCGGCAGTGACTAGGGGTTTACTCCTCACAAAGAGGACGTCGACGTCCCTAACTAACTCGACCAGCTCTCTATCCGATGGATACTCTCTGTAGATTATCTGGAAGCCGGCTTCCTCCAGCATCCTGACCGCTTCCCTATGTATCGGAGCCGTTAAGAGGGCCTTCATCTCCTGCCCACCCACCCGAGCTCGTCAAGCACCTCCTTGATAGAGTTAAGCACTTCTTCAATGTACTCTTTAGGCATGTAACCCATGTGCCCCACCCTGAAGGAGGTCTTCTTGAATTTGCCGTAGCCCGCGGCTATCTCGTAGCCTTTCTCACGAACCCTGCTGTAGACCTCGTACCCGTCGATCCCTTGAGGGGCCTTGATGGAGGTTATCGTCGGCGACTCGTAGCCCTTCCTGGCGAAAAGCTCTAGCCCGAGGTCACGCACGCCCTCCCTGACCATACTGGCTCTCTCCGAGTACATCGAGAGCCAGGAGTCCTTGCCGCCCATCAAGTCAACGATCCGAAGCATCACGTTAAGCCCCATTATCTGGGGTATTGGAGGGGTTGAAGGAGTTGACCACTCCTTCTCCTGGTACTGCAGGTACTTCAGCACGTCGAAATACCAGCCCCTGTCAGGGATGTTCTCGGCCTTCTTCAAGGCCTCCCTGCTGAAGATGCCGACGGCTAGACCGGGTGGCACGCCGAAGGCCTTCTGACTGCTCGTGAAGACTACGTCGAGACCCCACTCGTCGAACTTAATGTCAGCAGCGCCCATGGCTGAAACGGCGTCCACGAAGACCAGCTTCCCGTGATCCTTAGACACTCTTGCCAGCTCTCTCAACGGATTTAAGACGCCGGTGCTGGTCTCGTTATAGGTTATTGTAACTGCCTCAACCTCCGGGTGCTTCCTAAGAGACTCGTCGAGCTCCTCAGGAAGGACGGGCTCACCTGCCTCCTTCTCCAACACGACAGCCTTCCTGCCGTTACTCTCGACAGCCTCCCTATACCTGGAGCCGAACTCCCCTATGATCGTGGTTAACACGCTGCCGCCAGCAGTCACGAAGTTCCTCACGCTAGCCTCCATAATCCCGGTCCCACTGCTGGGGAAGAGGAGGGCCACGCCGTCAACAGCCCCGGCGAACCTGGAGAGCCTCTCAACAGTGTCCTTATGCAGCGCTCTGTACTCCTTCGACCTATGGCTGAACATCTGGAACCTCATGACCTCGAGAACCTCGGGGAAACAGGCAACAGGCCCTGCCGTGAAGAGCTTTAGGGGTTTAGGCCAGACGAGCCTGTATAACTCATCAACAACTCCCCGGCCGACTGAACCCAAGACGTCCACCGAGAATTATAGCTGAACAAGGTTAATAACGTTGTATTTGCGTTAATTACGCGGCGTAGGCCCACCTTAGGAGGGTTCTGAGCTACGTAGTCTTTTGATAGACTTACATAGCTCTTCCTCTCAACACCTCATTAAGGGTTTTCGGGGTGAACCCAGCTCCCCGCATCTGGAGGTTCAGGACCGCTACAACGTCTCTGTACATTGCTAAGCCGCACCCCCACATTTCATCAACCTGCTCCCATAGGCTACCGGCTTGTACTCGAGCATGAACTGGAAAGTTCAAGCGTTCCACTTCGAAAACTTCCTATTCATATCTTTTGAGCCATTGAGAACTCCCTTTGATTTTTCTCAGGTCTTCAAGGATTCCCCGCTTTCGATCTCTTTGAGCTCTTTCACAATGATAGCTGTCAAACCCCTTCTACTCTGGAACTGTTGGCGGGGCGTACTAGCGTTGGCGAGACTCCCGTGTATCGTGCTTGATCCGACATCGACAATAGCGTTTAAAGTGAGTTAACGAGTCTCAGGCGGGGGTTCTCTCCTCATTAAGTTCAGTAGCACCTAGCTGTCCTCATCCAAGTTGCTTAGTTACGCGGGAATTTAAGTTTTCGCCGTTATTTCCTCAACGAGTTCCCGTATTCTCTTAACGCCCTCAACTATCTTCTCCTCGTCTACTGCGTAACTGAACCTGATGTAGTCCCTCCCGAAGTCCTTCGGGAAGGCCGTCCCCGGTAGGGTCACGACGTACTTCTCATCTATCAGCTTGTTGACGAACGCCTCCACGTCAAGGCCTACGGAGCCAAGCAGCTTAGCCACCCTAGGGAATAGGTAGAAGGCTCCCCTACCCCTCCAAACCTCGAAGCCTTTCACCTTCCTCAACTCGTTGTAGAGGGTCAGCCTCCTCCTGTCAAAGAGCTTCACCATCTCCCTGACAGGAGTCCAGTCGCCTTTAAGAGCTGTCACGCCTGCCTTCTGAGCCACTGAGGGCGGGCAGGACCACGTGTTCACGGCCAGCTTGACAAGCAGCTTGGCAACCTCCCTCCTCACCACTAAGTAACCGAGCCTCCAACCAGTCATCGAGAACGTCTTCGAGAACCCGTTGCAGTAAAGGACGTGATCCCTCCAGTCAGGGAAGCTCATGAAGGACTTGAAATCGGCATTCTCGTAGAGGAAGTTATCGTATATCTCGTCGGCGAATATGAGGAGCTTGTAGTCCCTGGCGAGATCCATCAACTCCTCGACCTCCTTGCTGCTGAAGACCGCTCCGGTAGGGTTGTGTGGGTTGACTATGGCGATCCCCCTAGTCTTCTTCGTTATTGACTCGTGGATAGCGTTGAGATCGAGCGCGAAGCCTTCCTCGCTGCCTAACCACTTTAAAGGCACGTAGACGGGTCTCGCACCGAGGAACTTAGGCAGCTCAGAGTACACTGGGTACGTCGGGTCAGTGACTATGACCTCGTCTTTGGGCCTCACGTAGGCCGCCATAGCTAAGTAAGCAGCCCCCTTCGTTCCCATAGTAATCAACACCTCGTCAGGCCTGACGTCGCTGCCGTACTTGGCGTTCAAGTACTCAGCGACTGACTCCCTCAACTCCCTAATGCCCTCAGTCTCTGTGTAGCCGGTGAACCTCAGGTCAAGCGCCTTCTTACCCTCCTCAATTATGTGAGGTGGAGTGGGTATGTCAGGCTGGCCAACCCCGAACGATATCACGTTGAAGCCTCTTGAGGTCAGCTCCTTAGCACGGGCGATGTACTGGAAGGCGGTCTCGCCGGAGATCTCCTCAACAACACCGCTGTAATTGAGGACGGGCGATATCACGTGAACACCCGTAATACTTAAGCCCCACCGTCTAATAAACGTTCATGAGACTGTTAGGAGTTCTAAACGCGATAGGAGAACGCGGGGCTAAGTTTTTAATGGACGTCGAGGGACGAATGGTTATAGAGAAAAAGGCTTTCTCGATTTTTACGCCCCGTTTCAGCTTAGCCTGCTATCTTTCTACGCACTACCATAACTAAGTAGGCCGCTATCAAGACGGATATGAGTGAGAAGACCACGGCTAGCCAGACGGCGGTGGAGATCATGGAGATGCCCTCAGTAGCCGACTTTATCGCCGACACGTCTGCCTTAATGGTACCCACGTCAGTCTTAACGGTAGCTACGTCGCCCTGAACGCTCGTTATCGTGCCTTTGAGAGTCCCTACGTCTGTCTTAACGGTAGCTACGTTACCGTCTATACTGGTCACCACGGGCTTTATCGCCGCTACGTCTGCTTTAATGGTTCCTACATCCGTCTTTATAACAGCTACGTCGCCCTGAACACTCGTTATGGTAGCGTCCAGCGAGTCAAGCATGGATATCACCGTGGCTAAGTCGGCCTGGATTGCCGTGAGTATTGGGTCGCCTTCCTCGGTCACTGTGAAGAGCGCGTAGGTCGGCTTGTACGGCGGCTCAGACGCTTCTGGATATATTGACACTACGTGTAGCCCTGGCCTGAAGCCCGCTGCTATGAAGACCACCTCGATGTCGCCGGTCTCGTTAGCCCATATTAGGGATGGCCAGTACCAGACGCCGTTAGCTCCTAAGAAGTTGTTGTCTATGTTGATGGCATAGCCTTTTCCAGGCTCGAAGCCCAGGCCTATGACGCGGACTTCCGACCCGTCGTTGCTGATGACCGACGGCACTACCACGAATTTAGGTAGTATGGTGAAAGTCGCTTCAGCCCACGTGGTGCATACATACCACGGATAGCACGCCGTTACATCGTGCTCGCCGCCGTAGTCGTGGGGAACTACGAACCTCACTGTGACGTTGAACTTCCCGTCAGGTCCTGTCGTGCCGTTAACGATGTTAATCCAATCACTATAACCAACTTCTGGGTTATATCCATACCACCATATGCCTACAAGCACGTCTGCCGGGAATCCGTAGACCCTAGCCTCTACCAAATCACCTACGTAGCCTTTCTCGGGTATCAAGACCAGCGTCGGGTGGACGTAGATGTAGAAGACGTACAGGACGCCTGCGTTACTGACTTTAACGGTGTGCCATCCTACCGTGAGCTCAGGCACCTTGAACGTCGTGTTGAAGAACCCTGACGCGTTAGGCGTGACGCTTCCTAAGAACTTGCCGTCAACGCTGAAGCTGACGGGGCCTGTTGGGTTCCACCAAGCGCCAGCGACCACCACGGTGTCGAAGACGTAGACATCAAGTCCTAATGTGTTGTTGCCTGCACCCGTGTATAGGTCTGTGAAGGGAAGTGGTTCATCACCGTATTTCACAGACTTCAGCTGGACGAAAGCCCTATAATACTCCTCGTACTCAACGTAATCGATTAAGTCGCCTGTTTCGTTATACCACACGTACACCGTGACCGTATCGCTCGGCACGGAACCAAATCCAATCCACTCTGCCTTCAAGTCTTTAATGCGCCACGAGTAAGTGAGCTTTCCTACGTTGTCTGTCCAGGCCTGTCCGAACACCTCGTCGTTCGCGCTACTGCCCCCGTAAGTCAGGTTCAGCAGCTTGTTAGGCTGGAGAGCAACACCCTTCAGAGTCACTAATGCCCCTCCGGGACCCTCCGTCGGGGTTATTTCTAAGGCAGGCAGGATGTCAACTATCTGAGCGCTGACGGCCACGGCGGTGGCTGCACCGTCGAATATCTTTATGTACTGGTACTCAGGGGTTATGTCGAAGGGTATCGGCCCTATAAGCACTTTATATGAGGTAGAACCAATGGTGATAGTTCCTATGTAGAAGTCGGCCTTACCTCCCTTCAGAAGCGGGTTGGTCTTGCTGACCTTCTTCAACGGTGCGTTTAAGTCGCTCACCAAGAAGCCTCTAGCGTAGCATTTGTCGTCAGGGCTTATCGCTGAATAACCGTCTTTACTTATGTATAGGTCAAACTGGGACCCCGAGAACGTGACTAAGTTGGTGGATCCAATTGCGAAGACTATGGCTAGGTAGCCGGTCGCCGGAAGGCCATCCATCTCAATGACCTCGTCGGAGCCCGCCTTAATCGATACGTTGAAGTCCGCGAGATCGATGGTGGTTGGAGAATCCCTACTGTCTACTACACCAAGTACTGGGTGGCCTGTTGAGGCCTGAATGGGAATTGACGTCAGGAGTCCTAGTGCCAGCACCGCTATGATGAGTAGAGCGCTTACTTTATACGCCTTGTTTGTGTTCATGCTTTGAAGTCACCACGATAGATATCTCCCTCGATAGAGTATTTAAGCCTGATGCCTACAGAAGTTAAGTGTTTCTAGGTTCTGTATACAGGGTTACTCACGTCACGAACTCGAGAAGTATTAGACCTTTCACGTGCTCTGCTCTCCGGACGTGATGTCCTAGACCTATCACCACCCCCTCTACGAACTTGGCTAGGGGCTCTGTCGACTTCGCCGCGTGCGTTGATGAGACGCACCTGAGTTTAGTAGTGTTTCCCTCCCGCTTAAGCTCCACCTCGTTTAAATCCCACCTAACGGTCTCCAGGAAGCTCTTCAGCTTGTTAAGTGGGTTGTCGAACCTCTCCCTCAGGTACTTCCCGTAGAGGACGCCGCTCTCGAACCACTTCTTAAGTAGCTCCTCCTGAGACCTACAGGAACCCTCTGTCAAGCACTCGAGGACTTCCTGAGGCGTGAAAACCCCTCCGAGCACTCTCAGCGACGCCACGGCCTCAAGAGTCTCGGCAGCCTCCTCAACGCTGTAGCCGAGGTCCTCTAATCTGACGGCCTGCTTCAGTGACTCCTCCACGAACCTGCTTATGAACGTCCCCTTCTTCCTCGAGACCCTGAGGATCTCCTCCACTATGTCCTCGGACACGTAGACGAGCTTCTTCTCCTTACCCATACGCACCAGCTTCCCTCTTAACAGCCTCCAGCCCGAGGGAACCCCTGGATACCTCCCTACTGACCACCCTATAGCTCAGGACGTTGAGGGCCCCCTCCAGGAACGCCGCTAGGAGGACGCTGTAGGGCTCAGGAGCCTTGGGGTTCGCCACCCTCACGTGTAGGCCCTCACCACTCCTCCTCACAGTCAGCTCTGGGGCTTCCCACGTGAATGACTTGAAGCTGTTTAAGAACGCCTCGACAGGATCTCTAAGATCGCCAGTGGCGTAGCGCTTCGCAAGCCAAGCCCCAGCCTCAAACCAGCTCCTAACAGCCTGATCCCCGGCACCTCGATACGCTAGCTCTATCATCTCATATAATAAGCCCTCCAAAACTAACACGTAGCCAGTCCTCCTAGCCGCCTCCAGGAGTGACTCCTCCTCAACAACCCTCCTCAAGTTCACGCCAGAGTCCTCAGCCTTGAGAACTACCTCGAAGATCTCGTTGACGAGGCTGTAGAGACTGCAACCCCTCCTTTCAGCCACCTCGCTAAGCCTGTCCACGAGATCCTTCCTTGCGAAGAGTGCCTTCCTCTCAGCCTCACTCCTGATCAAAACCAACCACCAACAACCCATCATCTAGTAATAATTACGTGAACAAGCTCTTTTAATACTTCCCTCCGTTGAGGGAGCACGCAAAGCCCTGTAAATAGGGGGTGGTGACTGCAAGTGGCTAGTCAGTCCCGAGCATGCTCTGAGTTCACTCAGACCACACCGCGGTCGCGGTACGTCGTACTAAGTACCGTCGGTCTCCATCCCTACTTCTTACCTAGATAGTCGGCCAGCGACTTACCTCTCGGTGATTCAAGCTGCTTCTCAGTTACCCCGAAGTACGAAAGTATCCTGAGGGCTGCGGGTATCACCTGGTGATTCACGTAGTAGTCTGTGTCGATTTCGTGCGGCTTGACCGTCATGTAGGGGTGTGCTCTAGAGGAAATGCTCCCGGACCCCTTAGTGACTACGTACCCTACCTTGCTCCCGACGTCCAGCTTGACGCCGAGCTTCTCGAGCCTTCTAGCGGCCATCACGTGAGGCGCGTCCACCTCGTACTCGTCTATCCTCTTGGTCAGGGTCTTCCATATGACCAGCTTCTCCACGTCCACGGCGTTAGACTTTAAGTCCTCGACAACCCTCCTCACGTAGTTAACGGCCTCGCCGACGTTCTTCGTCGTGAGGATTATCTTAGCCACTCCCTCCTGAACCTCCTTAGCTATGTCGGTCCAGTCACCTCTGACCGCCTCGAAGCCCACTATGTCTATCCTCCCGTCCCCCGTGAGGCCCACGTACCTCTTCTTGGCCTCAGTGAAGAAAACCCTCCTGTAAACCTTGTCGACCTTGATCTCCAGGCCCAGCTCCTCGTTAACCAGGTTGATGAACTTCTCTATTGAGTCCCTTGAGTAGCTGACGAAGAGCGAGTCAGTGTCCCCGTAGATCACCCTGAGGCCCAGGACCCTCGCTAGCTCGATGGCCCTGGAGATTGTTCTCCTGCCCAACGCCGTTATGCTCTCAGCGCCCTCCTTGAAGTACCACCTAGCACCAACCCAGCCCATGTACCCGTAGGACGCGTTGGCCAGGATCTTGAGAGCCCTCTGCCTCTCGTCCAGCACCCTATACTCAGGGCTCTCGGGGTCCAGCCTCCTCATGAGGGCCCGGATCTCTCCCCTCAGCCTAAGCAGTGTGGTGAGGACGTTCTTGTAGAATCCCGGAGGGTCTCTCAAGAACCTGTAGTTGAGGTCCTCGACGAAGTAGCACCTGGACTCATCGCAGTCCCCCCTGACCAGCGTGTCAGGACTCACGTTATATTTGATCATGAGGTTCGGGTACATGGACGTGAAGTCAAGCACTACCACGTCCTCGTGCACGCCCTTAATCGGCTCCAGAACTATCGCCCCCTTATACGGCTCGTAAGGCCTCTCAACCCTGTTAGGTATTAGCTCGCCGTACTTAACGGCCTCACGCATTAAGTACCACTCAAGCCTGTACCCAACTGAAGCGACGCCGACCTGATCCAGCGGCAGCCCCGTCAGGCTGGATAGCTGGATAGCGAAGGGGAGGAACTCCTTCGCAAGCAGTAAGGTCGAGACGGCGTCGTCCCTGGCGTACTTGATGAGGGTCTCCCTCAACTCCCTGCTGTCCCAGTACTTAGGTATCTCGTGCCACGGGATCAGGACCCTCTCCGACTTCCTCATGACGCCCAGGTAATCAGCGACCTCGTCGAGGGACTTGACCTTGACCTCAGGAATCTCCTCAGCGAAGTTGTACAGGTCAACGTGTAGCCTGCCGGGGATTGAGACGTGACCGTAGGCCGACTGACGGGGGACCCCGCCCCTAACCCTCCCGACGTCGAGCCTCGTCCTAAGCACGTGGGACCTCTGCATCAAGTACTGCCAGTCAAACATGTTGGAGTTGTAACCGACGATGACGTCAGGGTCGTACTCGTTCACGTACCTGACGAACTCGTCTATTAATGAGGCGTCACTGCCTCCGTCCTCCTTAACGAGGACCTTCACCTCCCCCCTGTCGTTCGCAACCGCGATGATGATCACCGGGTTGTTCTCAGGCCTTAACGAGCCTAGGGGGCTGTAGACCTCGATGTCGAAGGCCAGGACCCTGAGCTTAGGGGGCCTGGCCTCCTCCAGCCTCCGTAGATCCCCTTTAAGCACGTACGCGCTCCTGACCCTGAACCCAGTTGGACTAGTGCTCTCCACGTCAGCCTCGTACCAGCTACACGGCGTGGCCCCCCTGTCCAGTATGTAGCGCATGGAGAACCTCACGTCAGCCTCGAGGACCTCCCTAACGCCATCCAGCCTCGAGACCTCCTCCCTATACTCTCGAACGCTCTCGGGGATGGTCGTGACCACCTTCAAGGCATTCACCGGCCTGCCGTAGTACTTCCTCTCAGCCAGGCTCACGTCAATTATGGGGGACTTAGGCTTGCTTAACGCCTTGATCCCCCTCGCCACGCGCTCCGTGTCCGCGTCCTCGCTGAGGACTGCGTAGAAGTAAGGCCTGAAGGAGGGGTCCTTAATCAGGATGGGCTCCTCGTCCTCGTCGAGCCCCCACAACATAATAACGGGTACGTTCCCTTCAACCTCGTAGCTCACGTCGATCAAGTAGAACCTAAGCCTCATACCAGCTCCGTTAAAAATACCGTTAACAAGGTAATATTACTTACGGAGTGCTTCGCGCGAGGACTGCAGGTATTTGAGGACTGTGTTAGCGACTTCAAACGATTTACGATACACCGCGTCCATGTTCAGGTACTCCCACGAGCCGAACCTGCCGTTGAGGAACACACCGCGCTCCCTCAGCCTCCCTAGCACGGGGTTCAGGACGGAAGCCCTCACGCCGTCGTAGAGAACGTAGGCGTCACTCCACCTCCAGACCCTGCCGACCTCAAGCTCCGGGCTGCTCACCAAGCCGGCGTCTACCACGTCCTCGTACACCCTGCTCACAAGCGCGTTGTCCGAAACGGAGTTCAGCTCGTCCTCGTTGCTGAACGAGACCTCAGCTATTAACGAGACCCTTCCCCGGGGTGCGTTGTCCCCCGAGTAGTTGCTTAGAACGGCCACCCTGTGCGGCAGGTACTCCCTATCGGGCAGGTAGACCCAGTGGTAGGGCTTCACCTCACCCCTGACCCCGAGCCCGACGACCGCTATCGGAACTGACTTAAGCCTCTCAAGCCCCTCAGCGTCCTCGCCGAGGAGGTCCCTCAACACGCCTCCCGACCTCCTCAGCGAGGCGGTGTAGACTACGGCATCGCACCTCAGGCTCAATTCCCTCGTCTCAACGGTTAACCCGCCATCATCGCCCGCGAGGATTCTCTCGACAGCCTGTCGAGCAGCGATCTCGGCTCGAGAGGTCTTGAGGACCTTGCCAATCATGCCCCGGATCAGCGATTCAATTCCCCCTCTAGACGGGTAGTAGAACGTGAGCTGGTGAGTGTATCCCTCCACACTCATTCCAACAGCGCTCATGACTATGTCCTTAAGCGGGGGTGCCGGGACCCGGCCCTCAACCCACTCCAGGGTTATGTTGCTGAGGTCCGTCTTCCATATCTTCTCGTTGTAGGGTATCAAGTACTTGCTCGCTATCCCCTCCCCGAAGACGTAGGGCAGCCACTCGCGGAAGTTGGTCGGCCTCCTTAACTCCCCCTTAACCCTCTTCAGGTAGGTCTCCAGAGCGCTCCAGACGCACTCAAACCTCTCCTCAGGAGGCAGATCTCCTAACCCGTTCTCGAACGGGTACTTAACGTAGATCCCTCTGTAGTAGACCTTGGAGTTCCTCCGGTGCTTGACGTAGTTCCCGTTGAGGAAGCTGAGCAGCTCGTTGAGGAGCGTGGGGTCCTTGCTGAAGAGTATGTGTGATCCGCCGGCGTCGAACAGGTAGCCTCCCACCGACTCGCTCTTAAGCAGGCCGCCTGGCCTGTCCGAAGCCTCCAGGATCACCGCTTTGACTGAGGCGTCGCTCCTTAGGATGTGGTAGGCTGTCGAGAGCCCTGAGAGACCGCCGCCCACTATACAGATCGTCTTAAAACCCGTCAACCCCTATCCCTGTGAGGGAAAACCGACCTGAGATCCCCACCGCCTTCGAAGATGAACAGCTCGACGTAAGGCCTCGCCGAAGCCTTGATTAAGTGACCGCCCTTAACGCCCGTGTCCTTGGCACTTAGAGCCACGTGCACGTGGATGGAGACGCTGCCGTCGCTCCTCACCAGGTAATTGCCGAGCAGCGAGACGACCTCTAGTATCTCTTCCTCTCCGGCTTTCAGGACTTCCCTTAAGTAAGTTGAGGTCTTCGGGTTGTAGTAGCCTATCTCCGCTCGTTCGAAGCCTCCTATGCCGACGATTAAGCCTCCCCTCAGGCCTTCGCCGAGGATCACGCGCTCAAGAGCGTCCGGTAGTATGGAGCCTTCGTTCAACTTGACGGCCTTAATCACCCAACATCACCAAGCATATAGGTTGGTCAGGCTTTAATAGTTTCCCCGCTATATCTTAGTGGTGATTTGCCTGGTTAGGCTGTTTCTGACGAGGATAGATCCCCTGAGCGTGGCTCTCCCCGTCGGGATCCCGTACGGCTCCCTAACCCTGGTTCTAGGCCCCGGCGGCGTAGGAAAGTCTGTCATGCTAGCCAACCTATCATGGAACTTCCTGAGGAGCGAGGGGGGCACAGTCGTTTACGTCGCCTTCGACGATTCCCCTGACGCGTTGCTGTCGCTCTACGAGTTCTTCAGCTGGGACGTGGGCGAGTACGTGCGTGAGGGCAGGCTTAAGATAGTGGATTGCTTCAGCTTCAGGCTCGGGGCCTTCAAGAAGGCCGTTAAGGGCGTTGTGAGGGAGCTGGAGGTTAAGGATTTAAGCTCCCTGGTCTACGCGATCAACGACGCCGCGCCCCCCGCTCAGGGCCCCTCGTTAGTCCTGATAGACTCGTTCAACGAGTTAGTGCTTAAGTTCGAGGTTTCCCGGTTCCTCGACTTCATCAAGACTCTAAGGGCTATCGTTGGTAAGGGACTCGGCAACATAGTGCTCGCCACGATACACACCACCACGGAGACGTTCCAGGAGGTGGTTAACTACTTGGAGTACCTGGTTGACGGGATCATAGAGACCAGGTTCAACCCATCGCTCGTGGAGTACGGCATACCGATAAAGGAGTTAATGGTCAGGAAGATGAGGGGTGTGCCGACGAACCCGGTCTGGATCCCCTACGTCATAAGCGAATCGGGCATATCGATGGTGGACATGCAGAAGCTGGCTAAGGTGCTGCAGAGTAAGGTGCAGGAGGTGGAGACCCTTAAGAAGATGCTATCGAGGGATACGGGTAGTGGGGGTTGAAGGTAGTAATAAACATCACCGCTGCATGTAACCTATGTAGATCCTGCGTTGAGCTATGCCCGACAGGAGTGTTCAGAGTAGAGAACAGTAGAATCGCCTGCGATGAGGGCAAGTGCATCTACTGCAGGGGATGCGAGGTCATATGCCCCCAGAAAGCGATAAAGATCAAGCTGGACCTAGACACGCTGAAACACAAGGAAGTAGTGAAAACGATAACGGGGCTGGGGGATAAACACTTTTAACTCTCGCAAGGATTAAATAATGGAGCCGGGGTCGCCTAGCCTGGTAGGGCGCCGGCCTGCTAAGCCGGTGGGGGATAACCCCGCGCGGGTTCGAATCCCGCCCCCGGCGCCTTTCGTCGTCGTTTCGGCTTTCATGAGGTTTTGAGTTTGTGTGGGTCGATGTCGTAAGACTCATAGTTCTCCACGTCGTTTGGCAGCTACTCGATGAGGGTTGGAGAGCATGTTGAGACCCTAAAGATGAGGGCCCCTCCCTGAGGGTAGTTAGGGCACTCAAGATGTGGGGGGAATAAAGCGATGAAAACAACTGAACCAACGTAAGAGCCGAACCCTGTGGCAACCAACCTCTCCAGCCCGCTCTCGTCTTCGCTCAATCCACTAGCGACGTCTATTTTGAGCAGGTACTCTGAATATTTATTATTACCTGAATATTGTTACTAATTAATAATAATATATAAAATACAGTAGTAAATAATTAAGTAGTGTGTCGAGGGCGATGGGTTTGCAAGAACTCCTCAGGCCTTACGTGTTTGGTGTTGAGGGTTTAGATAAGCTGTTTGGTGGCTCTATTCCATCTCCGTACGTTATAGTTATCGCCGGGCACCCGGGTTCAGGTAAGACTACTTTAGCATCAACGATTTGTTATAGTAACTCCCTGGCTAACCACAAATGCCTCTACGTGTCTCTCCAGGAGGATAGGGACAAGCTCTTCGGTTTCATGGGGAGGTTGGGCTTAGATCTGGAGGGGGCTGAGTCTAGAGGACTGCTCAAGTTCTTCAAGATCCCCGTAACCCTTGATATCGAGTCTTCCGTTGAGATGCTGAAGCTCGCGTCCATCGATAACTACGACGTTCTGGTGATCGATTCCGTTAACGCGTTGCTGGAGGCCGTTAAGGACGACGCCAGCAGGAGGGCCTGGCTTCAGAACTTCTTCTACAGCCTGCCTAAAATAACGAATGGGTTAGTGATCCTGGTTGCGGAGCTGCCTCACAGTTCAGAGAGACTTGAGCTAGGCAGCATTGAATTCATAGCCGACGCGGTCTTGATACTCAAACATCAGGTTGAGGATGGACTCCTTACGAGAGTCCTTGAGGTGAGGAAGGCCAGAGGGGTGTCAATAACGCTGGCTGAAATACCGTTCTGGATAAGTGAGGGTAGAGGGGTTGAGATCTGGACACCCCCGCTGATTGAGGAGATATGGATTGAGGGTAAAAGGCTACAGCTACCGTGCGGGCTCCTAAGGAAGGTGTTCGACCACATCCATAAGGGTCAGGTAATTAACATCACGCACCCGCCGGAGAGCAGTTACTTGAACTACCTACCTATCTTATTCCTTAGCATGGCTACGCTGAACGACTTAAGGCTACTGTTCGTAAGTTATAAACACCCGCGGGGATCGTTGAAAGTGCCAATCATCAGTGAGCTCGTGAGGCGAGGGGTTGAGCGGGCCGTCGCTGAGGAGGTCGTTGACAAGCACATGGTTTTCGTCAGCATTAATCCCTTCTCCTACAGTATCACTCAACTCACGGCGAAGGAGTTCGCTCTAGTCGACGACGTCAACGCTGATGTAGTGGTGTTCGATGGCGTAGAACTGCCGAGGCAAACTGTGGGATTGAGGAGGCATGTCCGGGAGCTGTTCAACGAGATGAATTACCTGAGAAAGCGTGATAAGCTGGTCATACGTGTTGGGGCCTACGATGACGACCTAGCCTACAGGCTGGAATCCAGCGTGGCGGACGCCGTAGTGAGGCTCGAACACGTCGATACCGAGGCCGGCGAGGTGGCCTATAAGGCGTTCATGTGGAGGACTTATAGAATGCCTTACGTAGCATCGCAGCAAGAACTTATGGAATGCATTGATGAAGGGATAGAAGCGTTAAAGGCTCAACTGATAAAGTAGCTCGGAGCAGCCACGTTGCCTATTAGCTCGTGAACGTCGTCCTAGCGTCTCTCCTAGCCCTAGGACAGGGTTTCGCTTAATACGGGTTAGTCCAACGTGCAACCGGACATCGTCGTGGCGATAGCCGGTAGAATAGTGAGCGATCGCATCTCTCGTAAACTATATTCATCTCGGGGGACTCTTTTGAGCGACGTCCCTATAGAATTGTAGAGACCTCGAGTCTGTAGCGACGCGTTCCTCAACGCACGCCAGTTAACACGCTGAGCGATGGTAAAGCTCGGCCCAGCTCTTGCCGTCACGTTCCTCACACGACTATTAGGTATCGCAGTTACTGAGGTCTTTGGTCAGCAGGTACTCAGTCTCCCGCGTGCGGAAGCTCATCGCGATTAACTCTAATACTAGAACTTTCTTCGACGCGTCTACAGGTATTACTATCTCATTGAGTTTTTCCTTGATAGCAGTTGCCTTGAGCTTGTGAACGATCTCCGTAAGCACATTCGTGGCGTTGTATGAGGAGAGGGCTACGTAGTTGACGAACATCCTGCCGTTGTGCGAGAACTCAGCCACCCCCCTGACCCTCCTCCCGGACTTAACGACGATAGCTCTCTCACCTTTCAGGTACCGCTTGTAGATGATCCTGTGGACGTCCTCGATCAAGTTACTCCACCAGGTCGTTGGCCTCAACCTCAAGCGTCTCAGCCTCCCGGCAGGGATCTCCTCGACTGTGTAGTGGTTTTCCGGATGAGGGGGGTCTAGTCTGTGCGGGTCTGCTGAGAGTATCATCACCATGCCCCTGACCACGTACCCCCTCCTCAAGTAGAAGTCTAAAGCCCTCAGATTCCAGCTCTTGACGCTTAAGGTGACTACCTCAACACCCTCACGCCTGAGCGAGTTCTCCAGAGTGCTTAGCAGGAACCCCCCAACACCACGGCCCCTCACGCCCTCATCTACCGCTATGCTGTCGAGGAACGCGATCCTCCCCTGCTTATAGACTACAGCGAAGCCGACCACAACCCCGCTGGACTCAACCACGGCAACTCTTTTCCTCCTAGACCTAGTCCTAACCAACGCCCTGAACCACTCGTAATCAGCCTCGTCCAGAGCGCCTAGAGCGTGAGAGTAGATCTCGAAAACCCTCCCCACATCGTTAGGCTCTGCATCCCTCACCACGAACCCGCCTGACCGAGCGGGTTCGTCGAGCACTCAAACCGCCATACTCCCAACACACACCGTAGTTATAGACAACTAAGTTAATAAGCGTTCGGTAAGGTCCCAGGCCCTAGACTTCAGGCTTTACAAGCCTTCTCCCCGTTCTTCAGAGTGGTGTTTGGGTTCTGAGCTACGTAGTCTTTGATAGACTTACGTAACTCTTGAGATTCATCAGCCTAAAGCCCTCACGAGTTCATCAGGGCCCTCATCAGCCTCCTCCCCACCTACCCAGCTTACATGACTCATGAGGGAAGACGCCAGACTTATTAACTCTTTGTTGATATAATCATGTGTGATGTAAATGTCTGTAAGGGACTTATTCAAGGTCATCGACGATATGCGTTACGAGCTCGTTGATTTAACGAGGGAGTTCATCCAGATCCCCACAATCAACCCGCCTGGGGAGCGTTACGAGGAGATGGCAGGGTTAATTGCTAGGAGACTTAATGAGTCGGGTTTCTCCGCTCAGCTCGTCAGAGTCCCTGACGAGCTGTTAAGGGGGTTAAAGCTTGAGTTACCGCGTGTTAACGTGGTCGGCATCCTAAGAGGTTCTGGCGGCGGGCACGCCCTGTGTTATAACGGGCACTACGACGTGGTTCCACCCGGTAGCGGGTGGAGTGTGGAGCCCTTCAGCGGCGTTGTAAGGGACGGGAAGATCTACGGCAGAGGCGCTGCAGACATGAAGGGGGCTAACGCAGCCATGATCGTAGCTGTTAAGGCGTTGAAGGAGGCGGGCTTCAAGCTGAAGGGCGACGTAGTTTACGTTGCGACGCCTGATGAGGAGACAGGGGGTCACGCTGGCGCTGAGTACGTCGTTAAAGAGGGCTTAGTCAAGGGCGACGCGTGCGTGGTTGGCGAGCCCACGGAAGTCGACAAGATCGCGGTCGCTCATAAGGGTGCTCTATGGCTTGAGTTAACGACTCAAGGTAAGGCGGCTCACGGGAGCCTCCCTCACAGAGGGATCAACGCCGTTGAGAAGATGGCTAAGGTGATAGTCGCACTCGAGAAGCTTAAAGCCGATTTAGTTAGACGAGAGACTAAAGCCCCCATGCCTGAGGAATCCAGGACGCCAACCATGATGATAGGGGGTCTCATACAGGGTGGAGTGAAGATAAACGTGGTCCCGGACAGGTGTACCGTGACTATAGACAGGCGCTTAATACCTGAGGAGGACGTGGAGCAAGTGAAGAACGAGATACAGGACTTCATCGAGAAGCTGAAGAGCGAGGATCCGGAACTCCGCGTTAACCTCAGGGTCCTCGAGAAAGCGTCTCCCGCGTACACGCGCGAGGATGAAGAGATAGTTAAGGCTGTTAGGGACGCCATTAAGAAGGTAACGGGTAGGGAGGCTATCATCTCAGGCCTCACGGGATTCACTGACATGAGGTTCTTCAACCAGGTGATGCCGACGATACTCTACGGGCCTGGAAGCATGTCTCAAGCCCACGTAGCGGATGAACACGTGTCGGTGGAAGACCTGGTAACTGGGACTAAGGTGTATGCTCTGGCCATGTTAGAGTTCCTCGGCTATGAGGAGTAAGGGGGGCATTTTTATATTAAAAAAATTAATGAAATAATTCCTCACGTGAAGAATTTGTTTAACGTCTCTTCGGAGGGAGGTTTAGTGAGGAGGGAGACTAAGATAGCTACTGGGAAGTTAGCGGCAAGCCCCCAAATGCCTGAGTTTATCTGGAGTGGGTTAGACCAGTAGAACGTGGTGAGTAGCACTACTATCGTCCCGACAACTATCCCGGCGAAGATCCCATGCTTCGTCGCTCTCCGCCAGAGCATTGCAAACATTGTGCCCGGTAGGAATTGAACAACGCCTGAATACGCTATCAAGAGGAGGTTAACCAGTAGGGACGGGTAGTAAAGCGATAGGATTAACGTCACCACGCTGACGATGATCGTTAAGATCCTGGCCACCCACGCGGTAGATATGTCGCTTAAGCCCCTCAGGAAACCTCTCTGGATTAAGTTCCTTGATATTAGGACCGCTGTTGCTTGTATTAAGCTGCCGCCACTTGACACGGCGGCCGCCAGACCTCCGGCGCCTATTATGCCTACCAGGACTGGCGGGAAGAACTCCCTCGCGCTCACCATCACCGCGGTGTCCGGGTTCGGAAGCTTGGGGAAGAGGAGTAAGGAGCTGAAGCCTACTAGGACTATAGGGACGGCTAGGACAGAGTACCATGACATCCAAGCACAACTGCGCATTGCAACCCGTTCCGACTTAGCCGCGTACATCCTTGAGACTAGATGTGGGAACATCCAGAACCCAAGCGTTGTGAGCGTTAGGGTCGACATATACCACGGAATCCCGTGAATGCCCTTGGCGCCCGGCAGCGTTAGGTGTGCTGGACTCGTGCTCAACACCCTGTTGAACAGCTCTCCTATATTACCGAAGGCTAATATGGGTATTGTGAATAGCATGAAGGCGGCGACGAACATGAGTATGCCTTGCAGGACGTTAGTCCACGCGAGACCCCTGTAACCCCCTATGAAGAGGAATATCGTCACACAGATGTAAGCTATCAGTATCGACGTGGTTCTATCTATGGCTCCGTAGCTAGCTATCTCGACAATTATGCCGGTGCCTTGAATCTGGAGCTGTATGTAGGGTAGTAGGAAGGCAATGCCGGAGAAAGCTACCAAGATGCCTAGAGCAGTGCTCTCGTACCTGTGCATGAATAGATCTGGCTGAGTTATGTACCCGAACTTCCTTGAGAGTCTGTTGTAGTAGGGAGCCAGTAGGAAGCCTGTTGAGTAAGCAGTGACGAAGTACGCTAACGCGTAGTATATTGGAGCTCCGTAATTGAACGCCCACCCGGCCAGGCCGAGGAACGTGAAGGCACTATATATCTCCGCGGCTAAAGTGAAGAACACTACGACGAAGCTTAGGTTTCTTGAGGCTACAGTCCATTCCTCAAGGCTGAACTTCTTCAGAACGCCTGCCATTATAGCTACTATCGTCGAGACTATCAACCAGCCGAATATTATTATAAGCGCTATTATCTCCATCCTCATTCACCCCTCGTACGGACTAAGTACGCTAACGTCAGTATCACCGGCCCTATGATCAACCACATCACATGCCAGAACAGGTTGAAAGGCAGTCCAAACACGAAAGGCTCCACTATAGGCATGACCAGAGGAGCGCCGAATATCATGACCACCGGGGGTATAACGGCCACTAGAAATGTTAATCTCTCCCTAGATGAGCGGCTGCTCATTAGATTTACACCAAAGACTTAATATAGCCTGGGATATTTAAGCATTTCTTTTTAACAGTAGAACGTTGGTTAATACTAAAAATTATTTCTCCTAGCAGCAGGAAACCCTCCACAAAAATAAATGGAGTCTAAAATAAATATGCTCATTAACATTCACCGCTGATCTTGTCAATGCCATAGACAAGTTAATAATTACAATGCCATAGGCGAGTTAATAATTATAAGGAGAAAATTACTAGAATATCCTGATTAAGAAAAGAACAGTGTTGAATGTTATCTTAAATGCAAAGATTTAAAAACCCAGAAGCTAATGTAGTGTGGTGTAATATATAATGTCTTCCAAAGGAGGTATTGGAGCAAAAACTCTCTACATCATTGTAGGTTTAGTAGCGGTTCTCGTGATCGCTGTCGGGGTCGCGTATTATCTGAGCTTGCCACCAGCGGGTCAGGAGGTTCAGGTCATTAAGATAGGTGGTGTGGGGCCCCTATCAGCGCCTGGAGCGTCCATTCAAGGGGTTGAGCTAAAGAAGGGCATTGAGATAGCTGTTGAGCTGATTAACCAGGAGGGCGGGCTTCTAGGCAAGAAGGTTGAGCTAGTGTTCGAGGACACGCAGGGGACGCCTGAGAAGGGAACGACTGCTATGGAGAAGCTCATAATGCAGGACAAGGTCCCGATCGTTGTGGGCGAGTACCACAGCTCAGTGTTCCTGGCCGAGATGGAGGTTGCCCGTAAGTACGGGATACCGATAATCGATGCCTCGGCATGGAGTTCGACAATCCGCACTAAACAGTATAGGGAAGTGTTCGCCACGGCTCCATGCACTGCGTTGAACGCCGAGCATGAAGCGAAGTTCATCGTGGCTTCAGGCTTTAAGAACGTCCTCATACTGGCTGAGGACACGGACTACGGCATAGATATGGCGCGCGACTTGACATCAGCGTTGAGGCGTTTGGGCTTCAACGGTAGCGTAGTTACTGAGATTGTCTCGCGAACTGCCAAGGACTTCACGCCCACATTGCTCAAGTACAAGAACTTGCCGACGCCGCCGGATATAATAGTCTTGCCGGCCACACCGCCAGCAGGCTTCCTGATCATTAAGCAGGCCTACGAGATAGGTCTAGTGCCAGAGATAGCTTTAGCGTATGAGGTAACTGGCGCGGGCGACAGGTATACTGAGCTGTGGCCGGCAGTGGGTGATGGAGGCAAATACCTAGTGTACTTCACGCCTTACAGCCCTAGAATAACGTTAACTTCACTAGGGGATAAAGTTAGAGAAATCTACAAGAGCAGATATGGAGCTGAGCCGACATACATAGTGTTCAACGGTTTTGACGCTGCTTGGGCAGCGTTACACGCGATTAAGAAGGCCGGGAGCACTACTCCCAGCGCCTTAATTAAAGCCCTAGAGACGTTGGATATCATGGGGACTAGAGGGGTTATAAAGTTCTCCAACGCCACAAGCCCCGCGTACTACTATCATCAATGGCTAGAGGTCCCGGTCCTCACGTGCCAGTACAAGGAAGTCAACCAGGCGCCGACGGAATCAGACATCATATACCCGCCGGAATTTGCTACGGGAACTCTCGTTAAGCCGTAACGCTTATAAACCTAAAGATTCATCTGTTTTCCCTTAAAATGGATTAAGTTGGTAGGCGGTGAAGATGGTGATAGAGTTAACAGCTCTAGCGGAGAATTTGATCGTGGGTCTATTAATGGGTTCTTTTTACGCTTTAATGGCTGTAGGGCTCTCGCTGATGTTCAGCGTGATGAGGATAGTTAACTTCGCTCACGGGGAGTTCTACGCGTTGGGAGGGTACATCCTCTACTACCTCACAACCCTCTTCGGTCTGAACAACTTCCTTGCATTGCCGTTGGTGATGGCGGGGATGTTCGCCATAGGCCTTACCGTGGAGAGGCTTCTCTTGAGACCGCTCTTAGTCGAGGCCTTAGGTGGTGAGTACGCTATAATAACGACTTTCGGGATCTCGTTATTCATAGTGAACTTCGCCATAGCTTTCTTCGGCCCGGAGTACAAAACACCCCCCTCCTTCGTTCCGATCTTCAGAATCTCATTAGGTACCCTGTACGTGAGTGGGGATAGAGTGCTTGTCTCGCTCATCGCAGCGGGCATATTACTGGCCACGTGTTTAATAATATATAAAACCAGGATAGGCCTCGCGATGAGGGCCACGGCTCAGAACAGGGATGGAGCCATGCTATGTGGTATAGAAGTCTTTAAGACTAACATGACTGCCACAGGCCTTGCTGCCATGCTTGCCGGGGCCGCTGGCGCTCTATTATCGCCTATAATGCTCTTATTCCCTGAAGCCGGGAGCATACCGGCCACTAAGAGTTACGTTGTAATCGCGCTTGGAGGCATGGGTTCGCTTCCCGGTGCCATAATCGGCAGCATTGTCTTAGGCGTCGTCGAGAGCTTAGGTACTGTGTTGCTGTCCGCGGCTTACAGAGATGCCTACAGCTTCCTCGTATTGATAACGGTGTTGTTGCTGAGACCTCAAGGAATATTCGGCGTTAAAGTGAGAGAGGTGTAGGGGTTGGACATCGACGTACGGGCTTTATTGAGCAGGAGGATCAACATAGCGATCATCGCGGGCGCTGTGTTGCTGTTATTGCTCCCGTTAATCCTGAGGCATGAGTACTGGATTTACGTATTCACCATAGGGTACTACTACGCCATACTAGCGTTGACTTGGAACATCATGGCGGGATACCTACGCAGGGTTTCCTTCGCGCATATGGCGCTTGCAGCTATAGGGGCTTACACGTCAACCCTGACCATCATAAACTTCAAGATCCCGCTCGTCTTAGGCATGTTCTTAGGGATGGTTGTGGGGGCTTTATCCAGCCTCTTCATAGGGTACTTGAGCCTTAGGTTGAGGGGGGTCTATTTCACGTTATCCACGCTGGCGTTCGCGGAGATATTCAGAATAGTCGTCACCGTAGAGTACCAGTACACTAGAGGTAGTCTAGGCCTTGAAGCCCCGAAGCTCCTGGGTAACATTCTGACGTACGTCCCCTACTATTACGTAGCGCTCGCGTTCCTGGGGGCTGTGACTATACTGACGCACTTAATGCTTAACTCAGGGTTAGGGTTAAGGGTGAAGGCCGTTGGCGATAGTGAGGAGGCGGCGGAGGCGCTCGGTATAAACTCTGCCAGGATAAAGGTCTTCACGTTCCTCTACTCCTCGGCAATAGCCTCACTGGCGGGCGCGTTCTACGGGCATCTAATAGGGCTCGTATCGCCTGAGATCTGCGGGTTCGAGCAATTGGCGTTAGTGATAGCTATGAGCGTCGTGGGAGGTCTAGGCACTATCCCAGGACCTATCATAGGTGCGTTACTGATCGAGCTCCTGGCAGAGTACTTGAGGGGGTTCGGGATCTACAGGTACTTAATACTGGCTGCGTTGATAATCGTGACTATAAGGTTCTTCAGGCAAGGTATATTCGGGTGGGTCAAGAAGAGGGTTTTATTGGGTGTTGGGATGTGAGCAGGGAGAAAGTCCTTGAAATACAGGATCTCTCGAAACACTTCGGAGGGGTTAAGGCAGTAGATAATTTCAGCATGGAGGTCTTTAACGGGGAGATCGTGGGGTTGATAGGCCCTAACGGAGCTGGTAAAACCACCTTGATAAACGTGGTTACGGGGTTCCTAACCCCTGATAAAGGCCGAGTGGTCTTCCTAGGCGAGGACGTCACAGGGCTACCGCCCCATAAAATAAACTCCAGGGGCATGGCGAGAACCTTCCAATTGATAAAGCCCTTCGCCAACCTCAGGGTGTTGGACGCCATAGCGGTTGGAGCACTGTCTAAATCAAGGGGTAAGAAGGAGGCCTACGAGAAGGCGACGGAGATAGTCAGGCTTCTAGGGCTTAAGGATCCCTACCGGGTGTGTAGCACATTAACTATAGTCGAGGAGAAACTCGTAGAGCTTGGGAGAGCGCTCGCAACGAGACCTAAACTACTTCTAATAGACGAGCTTGCTGCAGGTCTAAGACCGCATGAGATCGTTGACATGAGGAAGATAATCACTGCCATCAGGAAAGAGTACGACATGTCCATGGTGGTCGTTGAGCACGTGATGCCTTTAGTCATGGGCATTAGCGATAGAGTGGTTGTCATGAGTTCAGGTGCTAAGATAGCTGAAGGAACGCCTGAGGAGATCGCGAAAGACCCAAAGGTGATAGCAGCTTATTTAGGTGAGAGAAGGAGGGTTTGAGGTGAGGAGGGTGAGCGACGGGGATCAATTCCTGACGGTTAAGGACTTGAGGGCCTCCTACGGTAAGATACAGGTCTTATGGGATGTCTCCTTCAGAATCCAGCGCGGCGAGATAGTCGCTCTGGTAGGCTCCAACGGCGCTGGCAAAACAACAACTCTGAAAGTGATTGCAGGGCTCCATAGACCTATGGGAGGCGAGATAGCCTTCGAAGGACGGAGGATAGACGGGTTGCGATCCCCCTCAATAGTTAAAATAGGGGTGACCCTAGTGCCTGAGGGAAGGCAGCTGTTCCCCGAAATGACGGTGTATGAGAACCTCCTCGCAGGCGCGTATCTACTGAAAGATAAGTCGGAGATAAACGAAAGACTCAACTTCGTCTATAAAATCTTCCCAGTGCTTGAGGAGAGGCGGAGGCAGAAGGCCGGAACCCTGAGTGGAGGGGAGCAGCAGATGCTGGCTATTGGGAGGGCGTTGATGACGCGACCGAAGCTGCTGATGCTGGACGAACCCAGTCTAGGCATAATGCCTAAGTTAGTTGACGTAATACTTGACACCCTAGTGATGCTCAGGCGTGAGGGAATAACGATACTCCTGGTCGAGCAGAACGTTAAGGCTGCTCTCGAGATATCTGACAGGGGCTACGTTATAGAGAACGGCAGGATAGTCTTGGAGGGTAAAGCAAGCGACCTGATTGACAGCGAGATAGTTAAGAAGGCCTACCTCGCTCTCTAGGGGAGACCTACTTACCCACGTACTCTACTCCGGACCACTCGACTATGTGAACGGCCATCACCTTAACGGCCTTTATCAAGTCCTCGACGTTAACCCACTCGTTGACGGCGTGCATCTGCGCTACAGTTCCAGGACCGAAGCAGACTGTCGGCACGCCCATCCTCACCAGCGTCCTCATATCGCTAGCCCCCTCATGACCTTTAATAACGGGTTTCATCCCGAGGGCCGCTTCAAACGACTTAGCTAACGACTGTGTTAGCGGGTGGTTAACGGGGATCTCAACGCCCTCACCCGCATACCCCTCCTGCCTGACCACCGGCGGGTTGTTTTTAAGCCACTCATCATCTTTGAGGTATTCATGAATGAAATCCCTTAACTCATTGATCGCAGTGCTCACGGACTCTCCCGGAAGTAAACCCATCCTCCCCTTCAAGACTGCCTTATCGGGCACCGCGCTTGGGAAAGTCCCTGAGTTGAACACGCCTAAGAACAAAGCCAACACCCCTCTCGCATCCGGGTAAAGGGGGTGTTTCTTGCTGCTGACCCTCACCTCATACAACCTCCTAATAGCTTCACATACCTTACACCCCTTCTCAATGGCGTTAACGCCCTCCCAGATCCTCGACATCGAAGCCGTCCTTCCGGGGACCTCAACGGTGAACCACATGCTTCCTGAGACTGAGGGCTGCACCTCTAGATCGCTGGCCTCTGCGTTGACGGCCCCGTCAGCACCGTACCCCCTCAAGAGAGCTGACAACGTGCCGTTGCTCGTGTACTCCTCGTCTATGACGTAATGCATGTAGATGTTCCCCATGGGTCGGAAGCCGGAATCAAGCAGGATCTTCACCGCCATCGTATAAGCTGCTACGCCGCTCTTCATATCGGAAGCGCCTCTCCCGTAAAGACGATCATCCTCGATGAAGCCGCTGAAGGGGTCATGCCTCCACGCTTCCCTAGGACCTGGAGGGATTACATCTACGTGACCGTTGAAAGCTAGTGACTTACCGCCTCCCACCCCCTTGACTGAGCCCACCAACATAGGTCTCCCCCTATACGGGATCGCTGGAGTCTCGAAAAACGGATTCCCCCTTAGCTCTGATTCATCGACCTCCCACATATCGTATGAGATGCCCCACTCACGAAGCTTAGAAGCTATGTAGAGTTGTAGGTCCCTCTCATTCCCGCTCACGCTAGGGAAGCTTATTAAGTCCTGCAGGAATCTCACAATGACTTCTCGTGATGAATCAACGTTCCGGAGGATCCTACCCACGACTTCCTTTCTGTTCATGAAATCCACTAATTATTTGACGAACGTAGAGATTAATAAGGGATTATCTTGATTATGAAGTGCTTGCTTTCCTCAGTTTCCCGGATTCCCTGGAAGGCGGGCTTTCAGATGTAATCCTTCAGAGTCCTCAGGAGTCCTAGATCCGCGAGAACCCCGGCGATGTTTGGTGCTCTCTCCACGTCCTCCCTGCCTACTTTGAAGGTCTTCTCGATCTTACTCGCTTCTGTATCCACTCTAACGAACTTCCACTCCTTGTGGGGTATTCTGACCGCTATGTAGGGTGTCCCGCCCGCCCTCGCGGCGAAATCAACGAGCTTCTTTACCTGCTCCCCCTCTACGTAGATCCCAGTTGGTTTAGCCCTTGATTTAACCTCGAAGACTGCCACCCTACCGTTCATGATCGCCACTACGTCGGGGTACTCGGCCTTCCTTATCCTGGAACCGCTTGCCGGGGCCCTCATCACAGCGAACCCGAGTCTCCACAGCATGTGGACTAACTCTCTTTCAGCTCTATAACCCCTAGACCTCCCTCCAGCTACTTCAACCACCTCGAGATACTTTCAACCTCGTTTAAATATCTCGTAACGCTTAAGTAAAATGAGGTGCATGGCTTGATAGATTTAGGAACCATAATAGTTCTCATGGTAGTGCTCCTGATAGTGGTCCCTCTACTTAGTGCGAGTATAAAGGTAGTTAGGGAGTACGAGAGAGCTGTTCTCTTCAGGCTTGGAAGGCTTGTCGGAGCTAAGGGCCCCGGCTTAATAATAATAATACCCTTCCTGGATAGTCTGATGAGGGTTGACTTAAGGGTTGTCACAGTCGACGTTCCGAAGCAGGAGATCATAACCAGGGATAACGTTAGCGTGAAGGTGGATGCGGTCATCTACTACAGGGCCGTGGACCCGGTGGCAGCGATAACTAGAGTGAGCAACTATCATTACTCAATAATGATGTTGGGTCAGACGATCTTAAGGGATGTGATAGGACAGGTTGATTTAGATGACCTGCTTCAGAAAAGGGATGAACTGAACAAAAGGATTCAAGGAATAATAGACGAGACCGCCATGTCCTGGGGCATTAAAGTCGCTTCGGTCACCTTGAAGTCCGTGGAACTTCCTGAAGAGTTAATGAGGGCTATGGCCAAGCAGGCTGAGGCAGAGAGGTGGAGGAGAGCCAGGGTCATAGAGGCTGAGGGCGAGAGACAGGCCTCAGCAGTCCTGGCCGAGGCAGCGTCAATGTACGAAAAAAGCCCGATGGCCCTCCGCCTCAGGGAGCTCCAGACATTCATGGAGATAGCTAGGGAGAAGGCTTTAATAGTCGTGACGGAGAGCGGGGCTGCAGAACTAGGCAGGACTGCCGCGATGTATAAAGCACTTAAGGGACGAGAGGAACGTTAAACAGGGGGGTGCCTACGGCTAGACGAAGGCTTTTTTATGTCGCATATCTGTTCGTAATGATTCTATTTACGGCCTTGAACGCGTCGGCGCTGAGCGTTCTTGAGAACCGAGCCTCGTCAGAGGCTCAGATGGTGAGGCTCGTCACCAAGGCCGTCGTAGTTAGTATAGAGCCTCCTTGGGACGTCATAGACGACGGTGTTAAGGAGTGCTTCGTAGATGCCTTGCGTAAGGCCGAGAGCGAGGGTAAAGCGTTCATATACCTGGTCAACAGCTACGGCGGTTACCTCGACGCCGCCTACACTATAGGAGATGCGGTGAGCAGCTCAAAGACCGTGACTATAGCTTACGTGAGTGGCGGTAAAGCTTTAAGTGCGGGAACCATGATACTGCTCCCGGCCAACGTGGTGGCGTTGCATCCGTCCTCCATCATAGGGGCCATGCAACCGATAATGGTTAACCCGGTCACCGGCGAGATTCAATTCGTTAACGAGTCGAAGATAATTAACCCGGTCATCGAGAAGGCTGTGAGCTTCGCGAGGCTTAGAGGGAGGAATGAGTCCCTAGTCAGGGAGTTCGTAGTCAGGGCTTCAACGGTGAGCGCTGAGAAAGCGGTCGCCTACGGGGTAGCGGACTTAACGGCTCAAGACCTATCAACGGTACTTAAGGCCGTCTACGGGATGGAGTTCGACGTCTCTGGAGGTGTTGCAAGGGTTGAGATCGTTGAGTCAGGCGTCGAGGTCTACGTCTGTAGCGTGAGGTCGAGGATGATCTCGCTGCTTGAGAACTCCTCGATACTCAACGTGCTCTTAACGATAGGTATCCTGGGGACGATCTTCGCGTTGGTTAGCGGTAAGCTGACTGTGCTTCCGCTGACCCTCCTCTTCCTCTTCCTAGGTCTGGTGGGTAGCGGTGTGAACCCGAACTTGGTTTCACTACTCCTCACAGTGCTGGGGGCTGTGTTACTGGCCGTAGAGCTGTTCGTCATCCCCGGGTTCGGGATAGTTGGGATAAGTGGGATAATCCTGTTGGCCTTCGGGTTTGCTTTATTGCCCACCTACGTCCCCAGCGGCTTCATGCCCCCGGAGGAGTACATCAACGTTTTAAGGTTGTTTATAGTGAGCACTTCATTAATTCTCGGCAGTTTCTTCGGCATAGTTATGTTTAAGGTGATCAGGGTGAGGAGGAAAAAACCTTACGAGTTCCTACCGGTCGGTAAGGTCGGTAGGGCGGCCGACGACCTAGGGCCGGGTAAAACAGGCTTCATCGTGGTTGAGGGTGAGTACTGGAGAGCCTCCTCGGATGAGGAGATACCTAAAGGGAGTGAGGTGGTTGTGGTTGGCATTGAGGGTCCTATGCTTAGGGTTAAAAGGAAGTAGGCGCGCCGTACTTAAGCCCCGTGCGAACTACCTCCAGTGAGAGCGATGACTGGGGTCTCAGGGGTCGCCGACCTACCGCTTCACGGAGGACATGTGCCTCCATGGCTAGCTAGGTTAATGCTTAAGCTATCTAGAAGCATCCTGGAGGTAATGCTGACCGAGCTAGGCAGCGAGGAGGTCTTAAGGAGGTTCTCTAACCCGTTATGGTTTCAAGCGTTCAACAACGTAATAGGTATGGATTGGGATAGTAGCGGGTCAACCACAGTAACTACGGCCATGATCAAGACAGCCCTGAGCGAGATAGGCGGGGACGTCAGAGTCGCAGGGGGTAAGGGTGCGGCCTCCAGGAGGGCTCCTGAGGAGATAACGAAGTATGGTGAGGAGGTAGGCTTGTCAACTGCAGTGACTGAGGGGTTAATCAAGGTCTCCAGGCTAGGCGCTAAGACTGATACAACACTCCTTCAAGACGGCTTCACACTCTACCATCACGTCCTGGTCTTTGACGGTAAAGGGGACTGGGCAATAATTCAGCAGGGCATGAACACGAGTCTAATGCTCGCTAGGAGGTACCACCTGGCCTGGTTCGTGTCGAGGGATCCCACCATGGAGCCCCACGCAGGAGTCGCGTCAGACATCGTAGGGAAGCCGCTGAACCTCACCACTAGGAACTCAGTTAGGGTCAGGACGTTAGTCGTGGATCTAGCTCAGGAGAGACCGGAGTCCATAGTCAGAAACCTCCGGGTAATCAACACATACCTTAAAGGGGTTAAGACTCTCACAGGGCTAGAACCGCCGAGAACCATCGTCAGAGACCTACCGTACTACAGACCGGTTAACGTGAACTCGAGGATGCTCAACGAATTACGCGTGGCTTACGAGCTAAGACCTAGGAACGTTGAAGAGTTGCTCCTTATCAAGGATCTAGGCGCCGAGGCGGTTAGGGCTCTGGCGCTTATCTCAGAGCTGATATACAGGGAAGCCCCACCGTTAAGGGATGTGGTGACACACAGCTTCTCACCGTTTAAGTACGCATACGCGATAGGGGGTAAGGACGGGGTGCCATACCCTGTGAAGAGGGAGGTAGCGCAGGCAGTGATAAGCGAGTTGAGCAGGCTGATCAACGAAGCTAGACTCGAGGGTAAGGAGAGACTAGCCGCGTTCAGAGCGCTGAGGAGGCTGGCTCCAGCAGATGCGGGGGAGATCTGAGGAGCCAAACAAACTTGTTAACTGTTGGTGTTCAACTGACTGAACAACGTGTTACAACGCATGGAGTTATATGAAAGAGTGCAATAAACTATCACGGTGATGCCTGCGGTGGGAAGGAGTTATTTGATCGTAGCGGTCGTAACTGTAACACTGTTTATATCTGCGTTGACGTTTTACATGCTTTCGCTAAGTAAGGTGCAAGAGCCAGAAGGCTGGCTCTTCACGATCCAGATCCACGAAAACACTACTGAGAGATTTAAGGTCTTGGTTAGAGATCCCGCTAAAGCGAACGAATTAAGGCAGTTGATGAAGGGTGAGAGGATCGGACACATTAATGGAGAGCTCAGGAGAGGTGATGGAGGTTTTAATAAGCCGTGGAGTTGGCACCTAGATCCCGATACAATAGAAGTCGTTGAGGTCTCGATAGAGTTATGTGATGGCACGCCTTCATTCGTGGAGAGTGAGTTAGATTACTGGCTTAACGTAGTTAAACGCTTTTGCCCATGGGGCACGAGGGTGGTTGCTGAGGAGCTGTGGACTGGTTCTTACCAGCCTTGATGCGCGATGAGAGTCCTCTCCCGCGTGTCATATTTAAGTTTTTAGGCAATTACAATTTTTATATTTTATACAGTATTATGTAAAGCGTTGGGTGCGGTGGTTGACAGCTGGTAGTCTAATAAAGTGTGCTTCAGGAGTTTACAGGGGCTCGCCCTTCAGGCTGACCTACGTGATGCCTGGAGTTATCGGGGGTTACGGCAGGCCTAGGCACCTCCAGCTGACCCTGTCTGTGGATGACGTCTTAAGCGATTCGTTCCTCTCAATACTGTTGAAGGGTGAGGACCTGAAACCTAGGTCTCTCTCATGGAAGGTATCGGTAAACTCCGTTAACGTGACTAGAGAGTTTAAGCCTCAGGTAATAGTTAACCTTGAGGGAATCACTTACGCATCGCAGGTCTTTGACGTCTCTCAGATAGTAAGGGAGCCTGGCAAGTACTTAATTAGGCTCTCCACTGAGTCGTCTCACGTGGTTGAGATCCTCTCGGTCAGTTTAGTGGGGGTGACCCCCTCCGTAGACGCTGAAGTCGCGTTGAGGCAATACTCAGGCGTTTTAATCCTGTCCAGGGGTGAGAGCTACTCCTTAGAACACCCTGAGGAGGGTCTTGGGCTAGGAATTGAGGGGGTTATTGAGGTGCCCTCGAGAGGTACGGAGTTCATTATCAAATGCGGCGGTGAACACGTGCTCACACAACTCGTCGGGGTTAATGAAGTCTCGTTAAGGGAGTCTACGACAAGTTCTGAACGTTGCACTCTAGTCTATAGAGGAGGTGACGTAACGAAGCCCGTGGTCGTGAGTGATTTAATCCTATACAGGCCACTCACCTCAGCCCCGCAGATTCGCGTGGAAGCCTCGCTAATCAACACTAAGGAAATTCAACTCACTGTAGGGAATGAAGGAGGAGCGTCGCTGAGGAGAGGATTAGCGGTGATCCTTCGTGAAGGTAGGGTAGTGGCCAGAAGCGAGTTAAACGATTTACGCCCCGGGGATGTTAAGATGATTAGACTCCTATCATGCGAAGACCTGAGAAGTAAGGAGGTCTACGTTAGGTTAGTGTATTGTGACGTCTGGGGCCAGAACGTCAAGACCTTCAAGTTAAGAACTTAGTATCCCCGTCGCTTCACACCCCTATCTTAAAAGGACAAGGCCTCCCGTCGTGAATACCCTAACGAGGAGATCAGATGTGAAGGCCATCGTCCCGGTGAATATAGCTACCTTAAGCAAGCTCCTCAGTTTAGCTGCCATCAACTCAGGGCTCTCCGACTTACCCAGTTGGGCGGTCCTCACGAGGGAGTAAAGTATCAGTACGTCGGTTATGAGAGCTAGAACCAAGTATATGTAGCCGTACCCGGTCAGGTAGGGGATAGGGGATATGCCCACTATGAAGCCCTGGAGAGCGGCAGCCACTAAGGCCGCCTTCCGAACACCAATTACCCTTGGCAACGACCTCACCTTCCTGACCTCATCCGCTCTCAAGTCCTCGACCGTTTTAACCACCTCCCTAGCTAGGAGGAGGGTGAACGCGTATAACGCCGGCACTAGCGAAGCCCTAACCAGACTTAAATCGCCGAGAAGCTCGGATGGCGTTAGAGCCCCGAGTATTATTGTAAAGGCCCCCTCAAGCGAGACAATAACGTTGCCCAGCAACCCCCACTCCTTAATCCTGTAGGAGTAAAGGAAAACAACGCAGGCGTTAAACCACACGAAGAGCGTTGTGTAGAGGCCTACGAAGGTTGAGGGGAGGACCCCGGCGAGGAAGAGCACTAAGCTTAGAGCCAGCGCCTCGCGTGCAGCTACCCTACCTGACGGTATCGGCCTGTACGGCTTGTTAACTCTATCGACCTCAGCGTCGAAGTAATCGTTGATCACGTACCCAGCGCTCGAGACCGTAGCGACCGCGAAGAGAGGGATTATCAGCGACATGACGTTAAGCGTCGGGACAACGACCCTCACGGTGAGCCAGCCCATCATAGTAGTTAGTAGGGTTGCTACGACGTTATGCATTCTGAGGAGCTCTAAGTAGGCTTGAACCCTGTCCTCAAATCTCATTAATCTTAACACCCGCCTCCTTAACGGCATTAAGGAAATCCTTAGATATGCTGTAGCAACCCTGACCCCTCACCAGGACCCCAACCTCAACTAACTTAGCTATGACCTTACTAGGCTCCTTGACTTTATGTAGTGCTTGGAGCTCTTTAAGCGCCAGTAACTCGCCGACAGACCTGTTAACGCAGAAATACCTTAGAGCCTTGCGTTGCTCGTCGTTAAGGGATTTAATCAGCTTTCTGACGTCCACCTTCCCCGGGGCTTCAGCCATCTAAGGCACCACTAATAGTAATAGGTGTTTAGGTAATAATGTTCCGTGATCTCCTCGGGGCTGCCTCTACTGAGGCATACGTCAGCTAACGGGCACTCCTCAGCCCTCACACACGCGGGTCTCTCACGCGTGCAGACCTTCCTACCGAAGTACCATAGGAAATCGTCCAGTATGAAGGGATCTACGCCTGCCACCTTAGCTAATTCCTTGTAGGCAGTCCTCACGGCAAGCCTTAAAGCGACGTCCTCAGCGTAGGTGTAATGCTCTCTAGCCCTCATCTTCAGACGTAGGGCTTCCTCAGGCGAGATTAAGTGAAGTCTCAGGGCTATCCTCGTCAAGTGATTGTCGACAGGGACCTCCTTATTCCACGGATCAGCGATGTTGATGAGACCTCGCCTCTCAGCGAACTTCGCAAACAAAAACGTCTTCTTCTCAACGGGATCTGAGTAGGCCTTAAACCTCCTCATAATATGGGTCAGCCCCTGTGACGGGCCTCTCCTTAAGTAACCCCTGCTAGCCTTAATTAACTCGCTCACAGAGCCTCTGAACCACTTAACCAATCCCAACCCGAGATCCCTCAGCAGGCTGGTCCGTACCTCTGGATCCCACACGCTCGCAGAATCCCCACCCTCCCTCACCGAAAGCCACTCAACAACGTCGTTTACTCTGATGCTGGACATCCTGTCCGGGGAGAAAAACTCCGGGTCTTCCAGGAATTTCCTGGAGCCAAGTCTGTAGAGTAGATCCGCACCGTGATAGAGCTTTGAATCGACGTAGGCCTCGAAAGGCTTGTGCCTGCTCGTCCTGTGATCTATCGCGACCATGAATATGAAGTACCTGAGCGCGGATTCAACGCTTGTGCCTCCTGGGGGATAGTACTCGGGGTTTAAGAACTCGTCTCTGGGCATCGCTTTAACGCTCCTCTCCACCATAGGCGCCACCCCACCTACGACGGCGTCGTTCACGCGTATCATGTGGTAGGTGTACTTAACGAGTCCCTCACTCACAAATTCTCACCCTTATAGAAGCCCCCGTACACCTTATCAGGAGGCCTGTTAAGCCTGATAAATATCAATTGCACGATCCTCGAGTTAACTTCTATTTTGATGCCGTGCGGGTTGTTGACCTGCATTAAAGCCTCACCACGCCCCACGTAACCGGGGTCCCACACAGTACACATAACCATGACTCCCGACCTAAGCATTGAGGAACGAGGGAAGCATAAAGCTAGGACATCCTCAGGCAGCTCCACGACCTCGCCGAATCTAATTTTGTAAACCCCCGGCCCTAGAACCCAACAATTATCTTGAGGAGCGACCTCCTCAACCTCAGGCAGTTTCCTCTCATTAAACCCTATTTCCCCACGACTCCTGAACCTGAAGACCTGAGAGACCCTCAAATCAATGCCCGCTGGCTGGAGTTGCGTCTCGACGTCGAGTAAACCCCTCACGTATCTAAGTAGCTCCCTGCCCATAATCAGCGTCCCGACCACCAACAAACCTTATATGCGCAGGGATTTTATATGCTGACCTGTTTTGATTTCTGTCGAGTAAAATTATTTAAAAATCTTATTATAAAAGATCAATGAATATGCTGCAGTATAATGTAGTTTTTATATCAAAACATTGAGGGGAGGTTTATAGGGGGGTTAAATTTATAAGGAGTGGCGAAGACAATATTGGGGGAGCGTCAATGGTCAGGCCCAGTGTATTGATGTGTGGTGGAAAAAGTATTGAGGCTAGGGTTTATGGTAGACATGTTTACGGTAGTCTCTACGACTGCGACGCTGAGGTCCTCTCAGACCCTAAGTATTTGGAGGGGGTTGTTAATGAGGCTGCTCGCATAGGCAACATGACGCTCCTCGATGTCAGGATGTGGTACATGAAGCCCGGCGTCAGCGTTGTAGGCATTATATTGGAGTCACATATAACGATACATACGTGGCCTGAGTACAGCTTCGCCACAGTGGACGTCTACTCCTGTGGTAGACACACGGACCCGTTGAGCGCGTTCAAGCACATCGTAGAGGCTCTGAAAGCAAGTAGATACGAGTTAGAGATCGTTGATAGGTCTCTAACTTAAAGGAAGTCCCTTGCCAACACTCCAGGCTCGCCCTAAAGGACGGGAAGGAGGTCAGTTACCATGGTTTAAGACTCCTAAGAACTAGCAATATTAGGTGAGTTACGTTGAGCGACGTTCTAGTCATCGGCGCCGGACCTGGTGGATTGCTGTCTTCCCACGCACTCCTTAAGAAGGGGTTTAACGTCAGCATTTACGAGGAGCACAGCAATGTAGGTCTACCCAAACACTGTAGCGGTCTCGTGAGCAGCTACGTCGTTAACTCGCTAGGGCCCCTGGCTAGGGACCAGGTGTTAAGCAAGTTCACAGAGTATAGAGTCAGGGTGATTGAGAAAGGACTCATTCACGACCAACTAATACTGAGCTTCCGTGAACCCGTTTACCTCATAGACAGGGTTGGGTTTGAAGCTTCACTGCGTGAAGCCGTGGAGAGCTACGGCGGTAAGTTACGTTTAAGAACCCGCGTTACTGAGGCGAGGGTAGACGAGGGCTTATTGAGGACTAAGGAGGGCTGGGCGGGGGGCGACCTAATAATAGTTAGCGAGGGCGCCTTGAGAACGATCGTCAGGAAGTCACAGGTATGCGACGTGAGCGAGGCGTTAATAGGTCCTCAGGCCTTGGTTAGGCTGGGTAGAGTGAGTGATACTGTTGAGGTGATCACGTTCCCGCCGCTCGGGGTTAATGGATTCGGGTGGGTCATACCTGTCGACGATAAACATGTAGTAGTAGGGTTAGTAACGAACTCTAAAGCGGCCGGACGCCTACTTAAGTACATCGTGCATAAGGTTGCTGGGGAGTTAAGCCCCTCGGACGTCGCTGTGAGAGAGTTCTTCGGAGGGCTCGTCCCAGTCGATAAGCCGTGCAGAGAACTTCTCGGCAGCAAGCACATCGTAGTCGGGGATGCTGCATCCATAGTGAAACCCCTGACTAAGGGTGGGCTGTACCCATTAGTCAAGGAGGTGGAGGCCCTGGAGACCTCCTTAAGGGGTGAGCACATCGATATTGACTTGTTCAACGCTAGATTCGGTGAAACCCTAAGACTCCTCAACACACAACACGCAACTCTCAAAGCCATTCGTCGACTGGGGGGCTACCACAACCTGGTAAAACTAGCTGTTAAGCTGGGGCTAAGGGAGATCAAGTTAATGGATTACGACAGGTTAGTGTCTTTGCCAGCTGTTTCATGATGGAAAGACTTAAGCGTTGGTGATGTTGAGTGCTCTAGATGGATAAGATAAGTGCCCCGAAAAGAGCGCTCCACAAGCCTTCAGATTGAGGGTCTTTCCCCGCCCACGAAGCTCTTCGACGAGCACGTGAGGAGGTGGAAAGAGTCCTATCTGACGGGGGAGGTCGATGAAAGCTCCGACGGACTCGTGAGGGGCTTTAGGCTAGTGAATCCCAAGAACCACGCATGTCTATCAAAGACTACGTAGTTCTGAACCCTACGACCCTGTGACGACCTTTATCGAGCTGGAGACTGCCTCAAGTCGCTGGGCCGCGATCTTGCGGAGACCCGCTTAGCACAAGCATTTATTTACCGGTTAACCAGGTATGAATTGGTGGTATTGCATGTCTGAAGGGTTTCTAGTAACCACCCTTGAGGCATTACCTGGCTATAAAGTCAGGAAGGTTCTAGGCTTAGTTAGCGGTAGCGTCGTTAGAGCCAGAAACATAGGCAGGGACATAGTAGCGGGCCTCAGGAACCTGGCTGGCGGTGAGATAGTTGAGTATACGGAGCTCTTAGCCAGTTCCAGAGACGAGGCCCTCTCTAGGATGATCGAGAAAGCTAAGGCTCTGGGGGCGAACGCCGTCCTCGGGGCCAGGTTCGCATCTTCAGCTGTAATGAGCGGTGCAGCGGAGATAGTTGCCTACGGTACTGCCGTCATTATAGAGCCTGAGTAGAATCGGTCCGTGACCGGAGACCCGCACGTCTTCAAGGCGGCGTGGCTCAGATAGGTGGAGCGCCGACTAACTCGCGTATGAAGATAGTGGCGTACGTCGACGGTTTCAGGAGGAAACACAGAGACGCGTTGTTTTCGTTCAGCTCAAGCGTTAGTTCCTGTAAGGTGAAGGTCGTCTCTCGAGCGCCTTCTCTGAGGTATCTAGAGTAAGCACTCTTGCTAGTTAGCTCCTTGAGCTCCTCCGCAACCAGCTTTATCGACTCCTGAGCACATTTGTCAGGAGTCCTCACGTTCGTTCCGGGCAGCGGTAGGACCTCGCACGTGCGCTCTAACTCATCAACGCCGCCGAAGGAGAGAGCCAGCCTACTCAGAGACAGGTTGAATAAGTACGATTGAAACGCCTCCACGTACATCTTGAGAAGCCACTCGTCAATCACCCTCAGCGTCCTCCGTAAGTCCCTCCCCTTAATCAACTCCCTCAGCAGCAACCTTTCAAACCTGAACTTCCTCGGGAAGAGGTCCAGAGCCTCCTTCAAGTCACCTCTATCATACGCCCTCCTAGCTTCAGCGACTCCAGAGGACTCCGTAGGATACGGCCTGCCAAGGATTAAGTCCACCGCCTCCCTCAAATCCCCCTTCAAAAGGGCTTTGCCAACGAGATGCGTTACCGGCCTCCTGCTGCCGAACCTCTGGTAACCGTAGTAATTGAGGAAACTCACCGACCTGTATCTAGTCCTCAACTCATTCAAAGTAGCAGCATCAACCGCGTTAAGCCCGCTCAGACTAACCTCAAAAAGATTACCTCCCAACTCACCCCTCCTCAACATCGTCTCATCATAACCGCGGAAGAAGAGCATAACCCTCCCCCCAAACAACTCGTAATTACTCCTGAACACGTCGCCGGGCCTACACTTAATGGTTACAAACTGGCACGTGAAGCCCTCAGCATCTTTAATCCCCGCGTAAGCAACTTCAGAGCCCAGGGCCCTTGAGACCAGCCTAACCGCGTC
Source organism: uncultured Sulfolobales archaeon (assembly GCA_938017505.1). GTDB lineage: Archaea > Thermoproteota > Thermoprotei_A > Sulfolobales > NBVN01 > Zestomicrobium. The sequence goes on from CALIKV010000031.1 coordinate 37,307, forward strand.
AGGCGTGGGCAAATTCTCCTTGCACAAGACATACCTGAGGACCTCACCATGAAGACAGGTGACCACCTCACTAACTGAAGCCCTCTCACTAGGTAATGCTTGAACACCGTTAACGTCCACCTCATAAACCTTGAAGTCCCCCCCACCCTTCTCAAACCTAACGCCGTCGCTGAGTCTCAATTCAGGCCTGCTGAACACCAGAACACCTATAGACCTATCCAACCAGTGTTCAGAGAGCGTTAACCCTGTTGAGCGCGTTCCAGGCCCTACCTTAGCTCCCTTTCCGCTCTTTTATTTAGATGTTATTAGCCTGGCTGACAGCCCTCCCCTCACGAATACTGCGTCGCAGTTCAGCCCTTGCCCTCAGCTTTGGGGGCTTGAGCCTCATCCGCTACTAGCACGTTAGAGGAGCCTCAGATCCCCCGTCACTTTATCAATCAAGTTCTCGGGAGCTGGTCCTATCCCAACAGCTGTGACTGTCCCCTCAGGAAGTTCCGTGAGTCCCGCGTCAGCTATTATTGATGTCGGGAGCCCCAGCCTCCTGGCTTCTTCGTAATGCTTAGTGAGTTCCTCCAGACTGGACACCTTGAGAACCACTTTCTTCTGTCCCTCAACCAACCATTCATCAACCCAATCCTTCTTAGTCTTGAGACCCTCCAGGAGTGCTGTAACTGACGCGTGAGCCACCTGCACAGCTAGCTTACCTTTACTCATCTCGAGATCAGCACGTATCAGTATGACTTGCTTGTGCTTGAACACCGACATCTCAGAGACCCTCAACACCTGTTTGAGTCAGCTTCTCCACGACCTTACTCAGCGTCTCACGCGTCCTGGCCTCAACGCATTTAACCAGAGCACCTACGTTCATGGCCTCATTCTTCCTGGCTAAGTCCTTGCATTCAGATATGAAGGCCCTCTTATCGATTTCAAGGATGTAGTATTGGGTTTGAGGTATCTTCCTAAGGGCTACTTCCCTGTGTATACCGGCGGATACCAGTAATCGACTTACTACCTGATACTCGGACACGGTTAGGATGCTGAAGCCGAAGCTCTGCATGTGATTAACTATCCTGTTCCTCAGCTCACTTAGAGACGATCCCATACCTCTTTACCAATAACTTCAGTGAGTCGAACAGGCATTTAAGCATCTTCAACGTCAAGGAGTTACCGCCTTGCAGTACCCTCACCTTAAGCTTCCTGTAGACGGCTTTGGAGAGTAGGTTACCATCTGAATCGAATATCAGGATCTCCCCGCTCACCCTGCCCTGCGGGTTGAGGGTGAAGGAAGCCTGAACAGCGAACGAGTCCTCAGGGATCACCACTCTATGTAGTTCGGCATTCCCCACGGCATAAGTCGGTCTCTCACCGACCTTCTCAACAACGCTGTAGTTGACTTTCTCACAGTCTTTATTCATCACGACGTAGAGGGAGGTCCTCTTGTGGAGGTTACTCCGGCTCCTCGACCTTTCCATCCTCAGTGGCAGGGGCTTCTTCAACCCTCCCGACCTCCAGCGCCTTAAACTCCTTGAACCCCTTAATCACTATCATGAAACCCTCCTCAAACGTGTATGGTGTGACTCGAACCTCTTCGACCTTGCCGAAGTCCAGGACAACCCTACGACCCCCTCTGAAATCCTGAACCTCACTTAACTTACCCTCAAGGTCGTAGATGCTGACCCTAGCACCCTCCTTACTGAGGTGTACTACAGCCGTAACCAAGTACCCACACCACAATAAATAAACTCAAGCTCTATTAAAGACGTGGATCCACGAGCATGTCATTTATAAGCCCTAAACACGTTTATTATAATGTGTAGAAGTCATGTACGTATCTCTAGGTAAGACAGGTGGAGTGAATGACTAAATACAGGAAATATTCTGACCCATACTCAGTAAACGTCCAACGCTTCAGCATATACTACGATAGGAGTGGCAGAGCTAAGTCAAACCCTCAGGTTGGTGACGAGATAACTGTGAAGATCGTTGAGGTCGACGGTGAGGGTAGAGGCATAGGGTACCATAACGACAGTAAGGTGGTCGTGCCGAGGGCGGTCTTAGGGGAGAAGGTAAGGGTTGTGGTTAGGAAGATTGAGAACGGCGTTCTATACGCATCCGTCGCCGAGAGATTAGGGATCTCAAGGAAGTAGCTGTTATGGAGCTTCCTTAAGACTTGGTGATCAGCATTATTAAGATGCCGCCCTAGAATATTACTTGGGTGCCTGAATTGAGCGATGAGTCGAGTAAGGTCTTAGCCGAGCTGTTATGGACGGAGAAGTATCGGCCGAAGACTCTTGACGAGGTAGTGAATCAGGGCGAGATCGTCCTGAGGCTCAGGCAGTTCATAAAGGAGAGGAACACACCTCACCTACTATTCGCGGGCCCTCCAGGGACGGGCAAGACTACAGTGGCACACGCGTTTGCCCACGACCTCTACGGAAGCGACTACAGGCCGTACTTCCTTGAACTCAACGCATCTGTGTCTAAGGATAGCCCGGTGCTCGTTAGGGTGAACGAGAAAGTTATGAGGATCACCTTCGGGGACCTGGACAACATGTTTTTCAGCGACCCAGCTCAGGAGTACGTGAAGGTTGATGGCCTTGAAGTTCTGACTCAGGCAGGCGGCAGGGTAGTGTGGGGTAAGGTGAAGTACTTAATACGGCATAGAACCTCTAAGATACTGAGGGTTAAAGTCGAAGGCGGTGAGGTGAAACTCACAGGCAATCACTCGGTAATGATGCTGGACTGTGAAGGGAGGCTCGTAACTAAACACGCTAGCGAGCTAAAACCCGGGGACTACCTCATCTCCTTCATCGCTAATCCGAGGAGCCGTGGAGAGTCCGTTAACGCCCGCTGTGCTGGGGCCTCACAGTCCTTGAGAGTAAACAGCGAGGAGGGAGGCGCCCTCAGGCTGCTTGCTGTCGAGGAACGTGAAGGACTGGAGGGAGGGGGGGCTTATCAAGCCATTTGGACCCTGAGCTATCCTCGAGAGAGAGTTTTAACAGGCAAAGCGATAGAGATATCCGCGTCCGCGGGCTTACCGTACTACGCGGGCCTAGGGGTGATCGATGAGGGATTACCTGACTTCATCTGCGAATTAAGATATCGCCTGGGGGAGGCGTTCCTAAAGGGGATGCGAGACCGGGGTGGAAGTGGTTTGCGAGGTGGTGCAGTAAGGATCTCCCCCGTCTCCGACACCCTGCTTGCAGACATGGCCTGGCTTGGCAGGCTAGCTGGAATTGAAACTTCAGTACGTGAGGGGGAGGTTGGGCTCGTATGGAAGGGTTCGACGAAGCACGGGAGGTCTGGTCTTCTACCGATAGGGCCTTTCACCAAGTTTCTTGAGAGGGTGGACAACAAGATCCGGACTGACTGGAGGTATCTGCTGGAACACGCTTCATACGGGGGTGAAGGACGAGCTCCTAAGGACGTGTTAGTGGAGATCCTGGAGTCCGTAGACAGGAAGCTGTTAAACCCTAAGGAGAGGCTCGTATACGACACGCTCTATAAACTTGCGACGTCAGACCTACACGTCGTTAGGATTAAGGGTGTTGAAGTCCTAGACTACGACGATTACGTGTACGACGTATCCGTGCCTGGCAACGAAACGTTCTTCGCTGGAGCCATACCAATACTCTTACACAACTCTGATGAGAGAGGCATCGAGGTCATCAGGACTAAGGTCAAGGAGTTCGCTAGGAGTAGGATGCCAGGCAACGTGCCCTTTAAACTAATACTCTTAGACGAGTCGGATAATATGACGAGCGATGCTCAGCAGGCGTTGAGGAGGCTTATGGAGATGTACGTGGCCGTCACGAGGTTTATCCTAGTCGCTAACTACCCGAGCAAGATCATCGAGCCTATTCAATCCAGGTGCGCCGTCTTCAGATTCGTCCCCTTAAGTAGGGAGGACGTTGTTGAGAGGCTCGCGTGGATATGTGGTAAGGAGGGCGTGAAGTTTTCTCAGGACGCGCTGAACTCCATATACGAGTTAAGCGAGGGTGACATGAGGAAAGCCATAAACATACTTCAAACCACAGCGGCTCTGGGCGGGGTTACCGTATCTAACGTGTATAGGGTCGTCGGCCTAGCTCACCCGAAGGAGGTGAGGGAGATGATCGGGGCTGCCTTAAGCGGCGACTTCATCAGGGCTAGGGGGATCTTGAGGAATTTAATGGTTACCTACGGTCTCTCGGGCATTGACGTGTTGAAGCAGATGCACAGGGAGATCACGTCCTCCGAGGTCGAGTTGCCTGAAGAAGTGAAAGTCGAGCTAGCTGATTACATAGGGGAGATCCAATTCCGGCTGGTTGAAGGCGCTGACGAGGAGATCCAGCTTGACGCTTTACTGGCCAGGCTCACTGCCGTAGGGAAGAAGGTGTTGGGGGTAGCTCCTAAACGTGTCAGCAAGTAGAGTTCCCTGGGTTATTAAGTACAGACCTAGGAGGCTCAGCGACTTCATCGATCAGGAGGAAGCCAAGGAATCAATAAGCAAATGGCTCAGCGACTGGCTCTCAGGAAAGCCTGTGAGGAAGGCGGCGCTCTTTTACGGCCCGCCTGGTTCGGGGAAGACCTCCATAGTCGAGGCCATCTGCAAGGACTACGGGTTTCAACTGATCGAGATGAACGCAAGTGATTACAGAAGGGCCCAGGATATTGAGAGGGTAGCTAAGTTAGCCAGCGTGCAGAGAGGTCTCTTCGCCGGGAGGAGGCTGATACTCCTGGACGAGATCGACGGACTCACGGTTACTGGCGCGGCTGACGCGGGGGCGATCGAAGCAATCATCAACTTGATAGAGATCACTAAGAATCCGGTGGTCATGACTGCTAACAATCCCTGGGACCTGAGGTTAAGGCCTTTAAGAGATGTATCGCTTCCCATCGAGTTCAGGAGGTTAAGGAAAACGGATGTTGCCCGAGTTCTTGAGAGGATATGTACAGCTGAGAAACTGGCTTGCGAAGAGAACGCCCTCAAGTTCATAGCCGAGAGGTCTGAGGGGGACTTAAGATCGGCTATAAACGATCTGGAGGCCATTGCCGAGGGTGCAGGGAGAGTCACGGAGGAGCTGGCTAGGCAAATACTAAGGGTTAGGGATAGGGCACTGGATCCTTTTGAAGTCGTCCGGAAGATCTTCATGTCTAACTACATTTGGCAGGCTAGACTCAACGCAACGCAGACTGACCTAGACCCCGATACGCTCATGGAGTGGATAAACGAGAACCTGCCAAGACAGTTCACCGACCCCGAGGATCTGTGGAGGGCTTACGAGGCATTGGCTAGGGCCGACGTCTACAGGGGGCGGATAATACGGACTAACTCATGGGACCTCCTCACGTACGCCACAGAGTTGATGACCGCCGGAGTTGCGCTATCGCCGAGGAACGATGTTAAGTCTAAGTACAGGTGGGTTAAGTATCAATTCCCTGAGAGGATAAAGATGATGTCGCAGAGCAAGGAGGCTAGAGCGCTGAGGGACAGCATAGCGGAGATAATAAAAACACACACCCACACATCTAAAGCGAAGATACTGAAGGACGTGCTGCCTTACATTAAGGTGATATTTGAGAACAACATGGAGTTAGCCGCGGAGCTGGCTATATCGCTGAATCTCACGGACTCCATGATTAAGTATCTCTCACAGGACAAGGCTGACAAAGTGATCGCCAGGGTGAGAGAACTGAGGAGAGAGCTTAGAGCCGGAGCCACGAAGCCCAGGACGCGTAAGGGCACTAACGCTTAAAGCGAGACGCCTAAAGGTCCTCGAGAGAGGAGTGGGTGCTGAGAGCATAGTCTCAGTCGCTGAATCCATTGACGCAGGCCATCATGAGGAATAACGCTAGTCCCTTCCCAACATGGAAGGATTCTGAGCTAGGTGCGGATTCATATTGCCCTATACCCGGCCCTTACCTACAAGCGGGTTCATCGAGCTTAACTCTTTCAGGGAACCCGTGACTCATTTACACCTCGCATTTAAGTCTTTCGTCAGCAGTTTCAGGGTAAACAGCGAAGCATCGGAGGAGCCCTCGGACATGGGATTGTGGAAGCGCCCCGAATGCGGGATGGTTAACGCCTCGAAAGAGCCTCCACGAGCCCACCCTTCAGGTGGATGGACTTACTCCAGCTGTGAAGGGGTGGGGAGGGGTCGACCTGACGGGGGTTGATGAGGACCCCGATGAACCCGAGAGGTGGATTAAGCCTCATGAGCTCCAGGGCAAAGTGATTGATACCATCCATCAACCACTATGAAGCCTGAACCTCGCTAGACTGAATATAGGAATGGAATGTAAACGAAGACGTTCACGACCGTCACTATGCTCCCCACTTTGATGAAATCCACAAAGGTCACCGTGACGTTGTACCTACTCTCTAACGCCTCCAACACTATTATATTGGATGCAGCTCCGAGAAGGGTGAGGTTGCCGGCTACCGTTGAAGTCGCGGCCAAGGTTAGCCAAGCCGAGATATTGTCGCTAGCGAGGTCCAGACTTCTCAAATAGTTGAGATACAGCCCTACAAACGGAACGTTGCTTATCAATTGACTAACGATAATGGATGTTAAAGTCATGCTGAGGATAGTCGAGAGCTTATTGCTAGTATCCGATAAAAAGAGCTGGAACATAGGCTCTACGATGCCGCTCTCCCATATCCCAGCCATAGTTATGAACATCGTTATGAAGAAAACTATGGTACCCCAGTCTATGCTTGAAAGAAGCTTCCTGGGGTTAGACGCTAGAGGGTAAATGCCGGCCGAGATCACGAAGGGGATGAAACCCCTCTCACTTACGTGGGGGTAGCCGTAGAGCTCTAACACATCGTTTATAATTAAAGCGGCAATCGTTAGCGCTAAGCCTATCGTCCCTAACATGGCGTCCCTCTTATTCCTTATCTTCTCGTGCGGAATAAGGCCTACGTTTAATTCAGCATCGGTGATCCTGTAATACCTCTTCACGATCAGCGCCGTTAAGAACAGGTTTATCATAGTCGGGATGAATAGCTTAGTTATGAAGTGTACGAATGGGGCAGGCATCCCTGAATCAATTGCTATTAAAACGTTCTGGGGGTTTCCTATAGGGGTCATTACGGAGCCTATGGTTAGTGAGAACATCAGCAGGATCGCCATGGCTTTAGGATCTATCCCAGCAACCTTACCTATTAGAAGGGCTATTGGCGGTCCTATTAACGCTACCGTATCGTTAACTGCGACGGCAGCGAGCAAGCCGAAGAGGTAAGTGGAGGCGATGAGCACCTTCACCCTGCTCTTAAATTTCCCAACGAACCAGTAGGATATTGCCTCCAATAGCCCGGAAGCCTCCATCAAGCCTGCGATGCTAAACATTCCTATGAGGAACAAAATTACATTCATGTCGATGACCTCCTTTAGCTCATCTATACTGATGAGCCCGCTTACGATGACGATAAAAGAGGAAAACGCCATTAGACTCCACACAGGTATTGACGTCCTCCTGCTCCTCAATATAAGGGCTATCACGAGATACATTATGACGAATGAACCGGTAACTGACCGGTAATCCATCAACCTAATCACCGCACGTACGTTGCTGGCTTCAAGTCACTCCAGCTGAATCGAACTAAATGGGCATCGTCTAAAAGGACAGGGCTCAAATCCCCGGTGTTTGGAGCGCTGGTGTTTCCTCTTCTCCTAGACGACCCCCTATACGATTTAAACATCGCTAGGGCGTGAGTCGTAACTGTGTGAATGTGGTGTGAGAGATGTCGACCGTATCTAGCTCTAAGCCCTTTGTAGGCTGCCTCGTATAACTTCTTCCTAGAGGTTGCCTTCGATGCAATGGCTTCGTTCAGACGTTCTTTAAACGTGTTCGTACAAACTTTGAAGAGCTCTTCCAGCATTGCTCCCTGCTCCCCATCGGGCTTAAGCTTAGACCTATGGGTCGTAGTCAACAGCGGCTTTCCCATCATTCCAGCCACTATATGAAACATAGTAAGAAGAGGTATATGAAGTCAACCATTTGAAAACGGCGGTCAAACCCGACGTAGTCGTGGGGACCCCCTTCATCCACGACTTCTTTGGACTCAGGGGCATGTTGGTTCCCTCACGCGAAGACGCGCGAATCCCCCTGATCCGTGCTTAAAGAGCATTGAAATCATTCTACTAAAGAACATTTTTGTATGGTAAGACTTCCAATCGTGACTTATAATAGTTGGGTTCTGTAGTATTTTGAGGGCTACGGCTTGAGGTTGGATGAGCTTAGTAAGTTGAGGTTGGTCCCTGGTGAGGAGGTATGCGTGTTGGAGGAGTTCCTGCCGGGTAACGGAACCTACGAGCATGAAGGCATTGTCAGGTCCACTGTTGTAGGACGTCCTCTCATCGACCTTGACTTAAGGGTCGTTGAGGTTAGACCGGCTAGTGACCGGGTATACATGCCGGCCGTGGGGTCTGTTGTTTACGGGATCGTCTCACTCGTTAAGGACGAGTACGCGTTAACTAGGATATACTGTGACGCTAAATGCAGAAAGTACCTCACCACCTTCACAGGGATCCTCTACGTATCGCAGATCTCAGACACGTACGTGAAGAGCGTTTATGAGTTGGTGAGGCCTGGCGACGTCGTTAAAGCTAAGGTCCTCTCAGATACCCCACCCTACCGCCTGACGCTTAAGGAACGCCAGCTAGGCGTAGTGCTTGCTTACTGTAGTTCATGCGGCGCTAGACTCATTAAACACGGCAACGCCCTAAGTTGCCCGGCATGTAAGTCGTCTGAAAACAGGAAGACATCCCCCGAATACAGCAACATCAAATGTGTTTAGAGGCTCTAGGTTAAGGCCCTCAACAGGGTTAAGCATTTTGTTGTAGATATAAGGTTAGGTACGGATTATTAGGCTTAGAGGACTGGTAGAGGTGATGAGGGGGTGAACGTCAAGGTACGTAAGTACACAGAGAGGGAGTTAGTCCTAGCCATAGAGGGCGAGGACCACACTCTAGCTAACCTGCTTGCTAAGTATGCCCTAAGCAATCCGCATACAAAGCTGGCTACGTACGTCGTCGAGCATCCGTTAATCGGGACGCCTGTCTTGAGGGTAGTCACCGACGGTACAGACCCGATCCAGGTGCTTAAGGAGGTAATCACTAATACGAGAGGGGAGGCAGAGCAGGTGCTCAAGCTAATCAGCGACGTGCTGAAGGTTAATAAGTAGATTCATCCTGTTGAGAGGTGCTTAAGTGAGTGAACAGATGTTCCTAGGTGCCTCTTTTTGAAGAGAGAGAGCAGGATCATGGTTTTCGAGTTAATTAAATGCCCTGAGGGCGGTGAGTACGTAGCCTACGTCATTTTCAGGGGGGCGTTATCAGTGGAACACGTGGGTTTGATCAACGGGGGTCAGGATGAGCTGGAGAGGTTCCTCGTGGAGTCGAGCCTAGGTAAGGAGGTGAGACTTAAAACGCGTTTCAGCGGGCTCGCCGGCATAGCTGCGCAGGGGTTGCTGGATTACGCGGACTTCGTAAAGCGTTTTTTCGACGAGGTATATAAGTTGCTGTGCTAGATAATCCTAGTAGCAGAGGTGATTTACCGACGTACTTCTGCCCTAAGTGTGGGTCCATGATGATGGCTAAGAAGGAGAGGGGTAAGACGGTCCTGGTCTGCCCCAAGTGCGGCTACCGGGAGGACGCGCCGAAGAGCAAGAGCCCTCCGACACTCTCTAAGAGGATAACACATAGTGAGAAGGAGAGGCTCTACGTGGTATCTCCCGAGGACTCCCTTAAGACCCTGCCTAAGATTAAGGGTGTAAAGTGTCCTAGATGCGGCAACGACGAAGCTTACTATACAGTCCTTCAGACCAGGAGGGCTGACGAACCCCCTACGAGGTTCTATAAATGTACTAAATGTGGGTATACGTGGAGGGAGTACGAGTAGTTAAGACCTACACTCCAGGACCAACCCTTCAGCACGTCATGTAAGTCCCTCCACAGGTATTTCTGCGGTGATGTACATGCCACACGTCTCGAGGAAGAAGCTGGAGATGATGATATCCGGTATACCTGGCTTTAAAGCGCCTAAGGAGCGGCTTGAGCAGTACGTCACTCCGGCCGACATCGCTGCGGAGATGGTGTGGGATGCCTTCATGTTCGGCGACGTAGAGGGGAGGGTCGTGCATGACTTAGGATGTGGGACTGGGAGGCTAGCTCTAGCTGCATCCACGCTTAACGCGAGATACGTCGTGTGTAGCGATATTGATCCAGAAGCCCTTGAGATAGCTGAGGAGGTTCTTAAGGCGATGTCACCAGCCCCGTACGATGTCGTTCTCACCGATCTAAGGGAGGCCCCGCCCTTCAGAGCTTGTGACTGTGTCGTCATCATGAACCCGCCGTTCGGGGTTAAGTCAAGAGGCGCTGACATGGACTTCCTTAAGACGTCGTTAAGCGTGTGTAATACTGTTTACTCAATACATAAGTTTAGCGAGGGTATTCACGAGACCCTCAGAAAACTCTCTGAGGCGGAGGGCTTTAATTACGAGACCCTTAAGGAATTCCGATTCCCCCTGAGAGCCTCCCTAGCCAAGCATCGGAGGAAGGTGTTACGGGTTGACGCCCTGTTAATCAGGGCGTCGAAGAGCAACGTATTTAAGAGTTCTGAAAGGAGTTATTCTTGAATGATGTGTTTGCCGAGTACTGAGGCTGTGATGTAGGGACGAAGACACTGATTCAGAGACCTCTCACGTTGATTGCTCTTAACCGTGAAGAACTGGGGCTTCTTCCCATGGGACGCTTTAAACCTCACCTGGCTAAAACGGCTTTATCGCCTCGAGGCGTTTCTGAAAAGTATTTAAGCATTGTTCGCCAGATCATTTAGGATCACAGTAGGTCAGGTGAAGTTAATGGCTAGGAGGAAGTGGAGTGCCCCTCGCAGAGGGTCTTTAGGCGTTAGGCCTAGGAAGAGGGCTGCCGAGTTCGTCCCCTCTGTGAGGAGCTGGCCTGAGGTAGAGTTCGACGCTCCTAAGCCGCTGGCTTTCTTAGGCTATAAGGTTGGCATGACGCACTTGATGATGATAGACGATCGCGAGGGAAGACCTACGCACGGTCAGGAGATCTTCGTCCCCGTGACCGTTGTTGAAACGCCTCCTATGATCCCGCTGGCCGCCAGATTCTACGAGGCTACAGTAAATGGTTTAAGAACGCTGACAGAGGTCTGGACTACGCCCCCAGAGCCCCTAGAGATTCACAGGAGAATTAAGACGCTTTCAGTCTCGACTGACGCCCTCGAGAAAGCTGTCACAAGGCTTGAGGAGTTGAAGGGGAGAATCGCTAGAGTGTCTCTAATCATGTCCACTCAACCGAGGCTTGCTGGCGGATTAAGTAAGAAGGCCCCTGACGTGGTCGAAGTTAGGCTGGGTGGGGGTAACTTAGAGGCGCAGACGAGCTACGCGCTTGAGTCACTTGGTAAGCCTCTGAGGGTAATGGATATATTCAGCGTAGGGCAGTTTGTAGACGTCATAGGAGTGACTAAGGGTAAGGGATTCCAGGGGGTGGTCAAGAGGTTCGGGGTCAGGGAGCTTCCAAGATGGCACAAGCACAGGAAGGGCTACAGGAGGATAGGCGCGAGGAGCCCGGCATTCGGCTCGATAAGCCCGGTACCTCAGCCTGGTCAGACAGGTTTCCACAGGAGGACTGAGTACAACAAAAGGATATTAATGATCGGTGAGGATGGCGGTAAGGTAACGCCGGTCAGCGGGTTCCCGCACTACGGTCTTGTTAAGACGGACTACGTGGTCATTGCAGGCACTCTTCAGGGAACCCCTAAGAGACCGCTGATCCTCAGATGGCCTGTGAGACCGCCTAAGTGGGCTCCTTCAAGAGCTCCGAAGGTGGTCTATATAAGTCTTGACAGCAAGATTTAGGGGCTGGGTGTTAGGCGATGTCAGGGAGGATATTAATGGTTGAGAAGGTCGAGGTGAGGAAGGCCCCGGTCGTGAACGCAAGCGGTGAGGTGGTTGGCGAGGTAGTGCTTCCGCCTGTTTTCTCCGTGCCGGTGAGGAAAGATCTGATTAGGAGGGCGTTTCTGGCCGCCTTTACCTCCAAACTACAGCCTAAAGGGAGAGACCCACTGGCTGGTAAGAGGAGGGTCGGGGAGTCGTGGGGTATAGGACATAGCGTAGCAAGAGTTCCCAGGCTCAGCAACGCGCGCGCTGTCCTGGCACCCATGGTGAGGGGCGGTAGGCTAGCTCACCCGCCTAAAACCGAGAAGATCGTTAAAGAGAGGGTTAACAAGAAGGAGAGACTGTTGGCATTGGCCTCAGCGATAGCCGCCACTGGGGAGCCGCAACTCGTCAGGTTGAGGGGGCATCTCTTCGAGAGAGACGCACTACCGATAATAGTTGACGATGACGTGCTTAAGGTCTCCAGGACTGGTGAGGCCAGGAACGTGTTGGCTTCCTTAGGAGTCCTAGAGGATGTGGTGAGGGCTAGTGAGAGGACGAGGATTAGGGCAGGTAAAGGGAAGATGAGGGGGAGGAGGTACGTAACCCCTAGGTCGATCTTGATAGTGATCCATGACGATGCAGGTGGGGCCTATAGGGCGTTCAGAAACCTGCCAGGCATCGACGTAGTGCCTGTTAGGCTGCTGAGCGTTCTTCACCTAGCTCCTGGAGGATGCCCCGGCAGGTTGACAGTGTACACTAAATCTGCCGTGGAGGAGTTAGGTAGGAGATTTAAGGTGGTGACGCCTTGAGAAGCCCCTCATCTATTATCAAGAGGTCGCTCGCCACGGAGAAGGTCCTCTCTCAAGTGGAGAGAACTAACACTTTAGCTTTCGTGGTCGACTTGAAAGCCACGAAGCATGAGATCGCTAAGGCTGTTGAGGAGCTGTTCAACGTTAAGGTTGAGGAGGTCCGCACCGTCGTCACTATGAAGGGGGAGAAGAAGGCGTATGTCAGGCTGAAGCCGGAGTACAAAGCGAGTGAGGTAGCGACTAAGTTAGGCCTTATTTAAGTGGTGATGTGAGTGGGTAAGAGGACTTTACAGCAGAGGGCTGGTCGCGGGGGGCAGAACTTCAGGAGTCCTAGCCACGTTAGAGTGGCTGACGCTAAATACCCTCCACCGTCTAACACCACGCTTAGAGGGGTTATTGTTGACTTAATCCATGACCCGGGCAGGTGGGTTCCTCTAGCGAGGGTGAAGCTGGAGAACGGTGTGGAGTACTACATACCCGCGCCGGAGGGGATGTTCGTTGGTCAGGAGGTTTTCATAGGTCCTGACGCCCCGGCGAACCTGGGGTGTACCCTCCCTCTCGGGAGCATACCTGAGGGTAGCAGGGTCTACAACATAGAGCTCAGGCCAGGGGACGGCGGCAAGCTTGCGCGGCAGGCCGGGAGCTACGCTCTCGTGCTCAGCAAGTCTGAGAAATACACGGTGGTATTGCTACCGAGCAAGAGGCAGAAGAGCATCCTAAGCACTGCAAGAGCTACTATAGGGGTTCCCGCTGGGGCTGGCAGGACGGAGAAGCCGTTGCTTAAGGCTGGTGCGGCCTACCATAAGTGGAGGGTTAAGGCGCGTAAATGGCCTAGCGTAAGAGGGGTTGCGATGAACGTAGTCAGTCATAAGTTCGGCGGCGGTCATCACCAGAGAAAATCGCATCCATCCACGGTCTCAAGACATGCCCCGCCTGGGAGGAAGGTAGGCCATATAGCAGCTAAGAGGACTGGGTTGAAGAAAAGGTAGCGTAGGGACGCGATCTAGGACCGGATAGGTTAGGTTTTCTACCCTTTTAACGTTGCTCCTCCCACGCTCCTTGATTTATACAGTACCTACGGAGAAGCTCCTTAACTATGCTTGAAGTAGACATTGAGGGACCCCCGACCCTCTCCTTCAACCTCTCGACGGAGAAGCCGAGGTTTAGCCTCTCCCCGCCCTTAATAAGGATGTTCTCGTCTACCGGTTGATCAGGCCCGAGCAATATCACGTCAGGTCTAACCCTAGCCACGGACTTCATGAAGTCCTCTTCATCCCCGAGGAAGGCGTTGTAAACGTACTTAATGGATGAAACTAGCTCGAGCCTTGAGTTCTCATCGAGAATAGGGCTCCTCCCCTTAATCCTCCTGGCGACTGAATCCCTCGCGACGACTGCGTAAACCAAGCCCTTCTCAGACGCTCTCCGCATGTAGTAAAGATGCCCTGGATGAAGTAGGTCGAAAGTCCCTCCTATGAGGACTCTGCTCGGCGTCTTCCTAACCCACTCAACATCAACACTGCCTGTGAGCCTCAATGCGTCTATCAAGCCCTCGCTGTACGCGATGCAGGAGAGGGCGGTTGCGTGATCACCTACGTTGAAGTAGTGTTTAGCGTCGTTGAGGTAAAGGCTCGCTAGGTTAAGTACCTCACCCACCTCCTTGCCACACAACTTAACGACCAGTTTCTTCAGGGCGTGTTCAACCATGTCAATGTAGGTCTTGACCCTGAGTGCTATGTCTTCGTTAGTCACTCCACACCCCAGAGAATTAATTAAGTCCTTTTATTAAAAATAGCCCCCCATAACGTCGCGTTCACTTATATCCGGCTTTGGCGTAGTATATCCGGTGGTTTACGTGGTTACGGAGTTGCTCTTCCAGAGGGACAGTTACTTAAGGAGGTTCGAGTCCACTGTAATGGATTTGAGGAGCGGCGGAGTGATCTTAGATAAGACGGCATTCCATCCGATGACGGGCGGGGTTGCCGACGATACTGGATGGCTCTACCTAGGTAACGTGAGGTATGAGGTCAGGAGCGTGGTTCTGGAGAAGGACTCCGGAGAGGTGATACACGTCCTCGACACTACTGAGGGTTTATCACCTGGGGCGACGGTCATAGGTGAGTTGAACTGGGAGAGGAGGTATAAGTTGATGAGGCTGCACACGGCAGCGCATATACTGTCAGCGGTGATGTACGATGATTATGGATCCTTGGTCACTGGAGGGAGTGTGGAGCCGGATAAAGCAAAGGAAGACTACGACGTGCAGGGTGATGAGAAGGAGATCTTCTCCAAGGCCGCTGAGAGGGTTAACGAGATCATTAAGCGAGGTATGGAGGTCAGGATATATTGGCTCAGCAGAGATGAGGCGATGAAGATACCCGGCGTGGTTAAGCTTGCCGCCAGAATGCCCCCGAACGTTAACGTCCTCAGGATAGTGGAGATACCTGGAGTTGACATACAGGCTGATGGAGGGCCACACGTCAGGAACACAATAGAGATAGGCAAGTTCTTGCTTCTAAAGACCGAGAATAAAGGTAAAAAGAGGAAGAGGATATATTACACAGTCGAACCTTAACCACGGTCTTTTAGGACGCGAGTTACCGGAGTGTTGTAGGTTCACGCGAAGAACCGCGTTCGATGCCTACTAACTTGCCTAACAACAAGCTGATGAATGAGAAGGTCGCTTCGTTAGTGAAGCGAGAGCTTCCTAAAATGTTTCGTCTCTTTCAAAGATTTTAATTAATTTGCAATCCGTATAATATGTCGGGAGGAACGATGAAAAGCACGAACGACAATGTATCAATTCATAAAGTGATGAAAAACCTCGACCTTATAAGAGTTACCGACGCTAAGGTGAAATATTTCGAGGCCCTGTGGGAAATTCCAGAGGGAGTGACCTATAACTCATACGTGCTGCACACTAGTGAGGGTGCAGTCCTCTTTGACACTGTCAACTCCGACTTCTCGAGGGATTACCTCGAGGCGTTAAGGAGCGTTACTGACGTCAGAGACTTCAGATACGTTATAGTCCACCATATGGAGCCCGACCACAGCGGTTCCCTAAAGGATCTGGCCAGAGTGGAGGGCTTTAGAGCTGAAGTGCTGGGACATCCCCTTACCTCTAGGTTAATTAAGTCACTCCTCAACATTGAAGTTAAGTTCCGCCAGACTAGAGATGGTGAGGAGCTCAAGTTAGGTGCTACTACTCTTAAGTTCATCCACGTGCCGTGGCTTCACTGGCCCGAGACCATGTTCACCTACGTTGAGGACTTCAGGACGTTAATGACTTGTGACGCCTTCGGCGCATACTCGATGCCGCCTTACATGATAAGTGGGGCTGAATACCTCAGCGCTGAGTACGTGCGGTTCATGCGTAAGTACTTCGCTAACATAATAGGACGTTATAGAGAGAATGTTATTAAAGCGCTTGACAAGCTTGAGTCCCTTGGACTTAGTGTGGATCTAATGGCCCCGTCACATGGGGCGGTGCTTTCAGGAGTTGACGTCGTCAACAGGGTTCTTAAACTCTATCGTTCCTGGGCTGAAGGCATCGCCGAGGGCGGTAAAGTTGTGGTTCTCTACACTTCTATGTACGGCTACGTCGAGAGAATGGTTGAGGAACTCCTGGAGAGAGTTGCAGACAGGGGAGTTAGGGTTGAGTTATTTAAGTTCACGTCAGTCCATAGAGACAATGTAGCTGACTTCCTAGGGAGTTTGCTCGATGCTGGGGTTTTTGTGATAGCCACCTCAACATATGACGGCGGTTTATTCCCTATAACCAAGTACTTGCTGAGCCTAGTGGTTAGCAAACTGAACGTGGAAAAACCCACATATCTAATAACGGCCTACGGGTGGAATGACGCCGCATTGAGAGAGCTTAAGAACCTGTTCTCAAGCTCTAAGCTAGTGTTAAAGGGGGAGCTTACGGTGAACAGTACGCCCACCAAAGCTGACTTAACCAGGCTGGATGAGATGACTAGGGAAATCCTCACTCAATCCGGGGTTAGTCCTTAATGAGTAACTCCTCGTCAAGCAAAGCGCTAGCGTTTTTAGAGGATGAGGAGCTGGCTAAGACGTTCTACGAGCACCTGGCCAGCCGGGTTAGCGACGACGATCTTAGGAAGAAGCTGAGCGACCTATCTTCGATAGAAGCGACGCATTCAGACTTCTGGGCGATGTTCCTCAGAAGCAGGGGCTACACACCCACGATAAATAGAATTAGGCTGAAGCTTAAGACAGTTCTACTTAAGCTCACGCACTTGCTCTTCGGCACAGGCTTCATTATTAAGCTGCTGGAACACGATGAGATCAACGCGGTAAGGGTTTACATCGAATACGTTAACTCAGGACACTTAAGCGAGTCCGAGAAACTTGCTCTCAGAAAGATAATAAGAGAAGAGCTAGTTCATGAAAGCGAGCTCAAAAGAATTGAGTCCAGGTTTAAAGGACTGCTAGATTACGTCAGGGAAGTAGTTCTAGGAATGAACGACGGCCTCGTCGAGGTTCTCTCAGTGACGGCAGGCCTTTCAGGCACCTTCGTCTCCCCCCTCTACGTAGCTATCGGAGGACTGCTTGTAGCTGTCGGAGGAGCGCTCTCAATGGGCATCGGCTCGTACGTCAGCGTTAAGTCCAACGTTCAGGTCAAGAGCGAGTCAATGAGGAACATCAGGATCACTGTAGAGATGGAGCCTGAGTACAGCGCTGCTGAGTTGAGGGAACACCTAATTAGAAGGGGCTTCACTAAGGAGCTGAGCGAAATGATAGTAAGCGGGTCAATGAGAAACACCGAACTGCTCTCTTTGCTGCTGATCGAGAGCAAGTTGGGGCAGAGTGAGGAGGTCTTGGAAGAGCCTATGAAGGCAGGTCTTTACACGGGACTCTCCTACTTAATCGGCTCTGCAGTGCCCTTACTGCCTTACGCGGCTTCGATCCCTGCACCCCTCTCAACAGTCTACTCGCTCCTCAGTGTTGCTCTAACACTGAGCTTGACAGGCTTCATAATTTCAGTTCTAGGCGGCTTACGTATTAAGCGTAAAGTAGTTGAGCTGATCACGTTAAGTCTAGTAGCTGCTACGGTAACCTACGTCATTGGCAGAACAGCTAACATAGTCCTCGGAATTGAGATCTAAAAACGAATAAAAAGAGTAGTGTGTTTATTCCGTCGTTTTTATCTCCTTCCTCGCCTCCCACAAGCCATGTATGTTGCAGTACTCTACGACGTATATGACGCCGCTTTTCTTGAGCTTGATCTTAAGCCTGACGTCCGGCTCGCTGTAGAATGGCTCCAGCTCAACCGTCGCTAGCCTTATGGGATTGAACGGTCTGCCTTCCTCAGAGAAGTAGAGCTCGATTCTCCTTATCGAGTGCTCCACTGTGTTAGGATGAGGGCCTACGAGTACCCTTACCTCAAAGGCTTCATTCGCTTTGACAGTCTCAGGAGCCTCTATCTTGGGCGTGTGAGTCTCGACCTTTGTTATAGCCTCGCCAGGCGCTCTCTCAGGACTATATATTAGTTCACCGAAGCTCTTCATATTGATCACCATATACTAATTGTTTCAAAGCTAATTTACGTTTAGGCAGTAGTAGGTGGTCATCAAGGCTTGAACCTCTCCTCCCTCCATACGTTGCCTCTCTCGTGATACCCTAAGGCCTCCCAATATCCGTCTCTATACTCCCTAGTGAAGGTTATTTCAGTTACGTACTTAGCGCTCTTCCACCCATACAGGTTGGGTATGTAGATCCTAGCCGGGAATCCTTGCTCAGGATTCAGAGGTCTCCCGTTCATCCTGAGCGCTAGGACTCCTCTCTCGTTCAGGAATTCGTCATAGGGGATAACCGTCGTGTAATTGTCGAGACCCCTTACGAAAACCCAAGCTACTTCTCTAAGTGGAACTACCTCGCTTACAAGCCTCCTTAAGGACACGCCCTCCCACATCACGTTCCTTACAGACCAACCCGTGACGCAGTGGAAGTCCGAGACGTAGGACGTATCGATCATACCTAGCAGTTCTTCGTAAGCGTATGTCCTAGGCGTGTTGACTTCTCCGCCTATCCTCAACCTCCATGCTGACAGATCTATCCTGGGTTGACCTAGGATTCTGTAAACTATGAAGTTGGGTATAGCCTTCTGACCTGGGGGTAGTCCTTCATCGCGCATAGTCTCGTCCCTATTGACTGATAGTGCATAGGGACTTAATTAATTTGTTATTTAGGGTAACGAACCGACACGTACCCACGTACCTGCCTCCGTGAAGTAGCCTGTACGAATAAAGTATGTAGTTGAGACCTATTGCTTCGTTCTCGCTGAACACGATCTCCAGCCCTTTAACTCCTAGAACCTCGCTTAGTGAGTCCCTAACCAACACAGCATGTGTATGGAGATCCTCAAGTGAACGCACTACCTTATGTTCATGCACGCAGGCAATCACTGCTCTAACGCCCTTGGGGAAAAGGGACTCAGGGCTTGAGACTCGGCACTCCACTTGATCAACCCTCGTTACTACATCGTGGAGTCTTTATAAGGGAGTGAGTGGTAGCCGGGCGGGGATTCGAACCCCGGTCACGGGGGTTCCTCCTAGGTCCAAAGCCCCGCATCCTTGGCCGCTAGACGACCCGGCTCCATGTTCCTACTTAAGCGTCCGTGTTTAAATGTTTTTCCGAGCGTTTCGTTACGATTACGTAGAGCGCTATAGCGAGCGCTGCTTGAGGTGGCAACGTCTCGTCAAATCCCTTGTTGATGACGTGCTCGCCGAGGCTGAGCTCCGTTTTAGTTGGCGGCGAGTCACTGCCATTCACAACTAAGGCGACCCTGCCCTCCAACCCTCCTGCAATTTCCTCAAGGTCTTTAGAGGCTTCAGTCCTAGCTAGGACTAGGGTCCTATCAGGCCTTAATAACTCCATAGCGTCCTGTAAGGTTGGCAGAACCACTAACGACCTCCCTCTCCTGAACGCGTACTTACTGACTTCGGGAATCCCGGTCTGTGCAGCCATCCCGGAAACCCTAGACAACACCAGGCTCGTCTTGAACTCGCTCACGCCGTAGACCAGCCTAGCCACGTCCACAAGCCTTTGAGGAGACGAGACGCCGTTCAACACCACTACTAACTCCACTCCCACGTCACCCACCAATATGTTTGAGTATCTCTAAAGCTATAACTCTAGCTAGCGGTGGCGGGACCGCCTCGCCGACCTGATTGTACTGCTGTTCCCTACCGCCTAAGAACACGTGGTCATCTGCGAAGCCCATTAACCTGGCCTGTTCTCTGACTGTTAACAGCCTGTTCTCGTATGGGTGGATAAACCTTGAAGAGCCTAACACTGTAGGAGCTACTCTGTAGGGGTGTAGCCTAATGAGGTTGGGCAATGCGTAACCGCCCGCACCCTCATACTTAACCACGGAACCACCCCATTTGAGTCTAGACGCTCTCTTCAGCTTAGACTTGCTGAGGCCTGGAGGCGGCTCGTGGTTAGGTATTATGGGTTCAGGTGATGGCTCCGGGAGGTCTGATATAGCCTCCCAAACAGTAATCAACCTGCCGTTCCTAGGGGGACTCAGTCTTAAGTTCGATATGAAAACCCTGAGCCTCCGTGACGGTGTGCCGTAGTCCTCAGCCCTCAGCATATTGAAGTGCACGTCATAGCCAGCCCTGCCGAACTCCTCCTTAAGAGCGCTCTTCAAATCCCCCTCAATCATCGCTGACACGTTCTCCAGAACGAAGTACTCAGGACCCAAACACTCAAGAAGCCTGATGTACTCGAGGACGAGCTGCCCTTGCTCATCCTTATACAGCCTGTCCAGCGGGTCCCTCATCCTGTTGGGGTTGGATCCGGTGAAGGGCTCGCAAGGCGGTGAGCCTATCAGAACGTCGACTTCAATGCCCTGGATCAACCGACGCACGTGCTCACACCTCACGTCACGTATGTCCTCTGCGATCGTCATGGCTCTAGGGTAGTTCACCACGTAAGTCCTGGCAGCTGCGTCATCGACCTCAATAGCGAGAATGGAGTTGAAACCTGCTTCATGAAAGCCTCTAGTGAACCCTCCCCCACCGGCGAAGAGATCAACCAGTGAGTTCCTTTTCCTCATCAAGAATTTCCTCTTCCAGCCTCGATACAACCCTTTCCAAATACTCCCTGACAGGAGTATTATCCTCAACCCTTAATTCAGCGCCGCACTTAGGACACCTGAAATCGTTCTCATACGCCTCGTCGAAGGTCAGCCTAACACCATCGTTCTCACAGATGAAGAACGTGTTATTGCTCTCATAATCAAGCCTAGTCCTCAGCTTGCTTAAGACCTCCCTCTTCCTCTGGAGGAGGATTTGATTAAGCCTCCCAGCGTCTACAAACCACTGATAGATAAACCTACCGTCCTCGGTGCTCTGCCTCCTCCTGTACGTGACAACCCCTAACGAGTGTAGTTCGTAGAGAACCCTCCTAACTTCTTGGTCGTTCAGGCCTGTCTCCAACATTATGTCCGCGTCCATCAGTTCCTTATTATGTTTAACTAGAACCTCGAAGACCCTCCTGCCGGACACGCCTACGTATTCCTCGATGAACCTAGATAGCTCCTCCACCTTACCCGCTTTACCCACCATTAATCACCTTCCTTCCTCGAACCGACAGGCCCCCCTATATGATATACGATATCGGAGAAAATAAGGTGTGATCGGCCTCTCGAGGTAGGGGTTACGGCTGAGGACTTCCCCCTTCAGGGTGAGGGGGTGTAAACCCTCTCCTGAGACGGTGTGTGAGGATTTCGCTGATCACGCGCTTAAGTTCCTCCACACCGTAACCCGTAAGTGCTGAGATCCTCACTACACGCCAGCTCCACAGGTACTTCAGCGATACGTATTCCCTGACCATTCTCTCCACTAGATCCACATCTTCGCATGCATCCACCTTATTCAAGGCGATCACGAGCGGTTTTCCAAAGTAGCCTATCCGGGTTAGTATGTCTAGGGACGCCCCTACCTTCATCTTAACCACTTCCGGCGATTCTGAGGAGTCAAGCACCAACACCGTGAAGTCCGAGTAGGATATCTCCTCCAGCGTGGCGTAGAAGGCCTCCACGACTTCGTGAGGTAGGTCTCTCACGAAACCTACCGTATCTATGAACATGGTCTTCATACCATCCACGGACGCAGCCCCTACTTTAGGCGACACCGTGGTGAACATCTCCGGCCCAACAGGTTTCCTCAATCCAGTTAGTACGTTGAACAGGGTTGTCTTCCCCGCGTTGGCGTAGCCGGAGATGGCTATTTGCGGGAAGCCCTTAGAAGTCCTTAAGTCCCTCTCCCTCTTTCTCCTGGCCCTCAAGACGCTTAACTCCTTCTTAATCCTTACGAGCCTCCTCCTCATATGATTGTAGTACGTCTCCGTAGCGTACTCACCTGGCCCCATGAAGCCGGGCAATTCACCCAGCTTAGCCTTCCGGATCCACTCCTTAACGATTGGTAACTGATGCGTTATCTCTGCCATCTCTATTTGCAACTTAGCCTCCCTAGAGCCGGCGTGATCCGCGAATATCTCAAGAACCATGAGTATCTTATCCCTGACCTCCAGTCTGAGCTCCCTAGTTAGGTTAACCACCTGCCTGGGGTGAAGAGCCTCGTAGACGTACATCACGTTGACGTTTGACTCTCCTGAGTTTAGGAAGTCTTTAAGCTCCTCCATTAACCTGGGGTTCAGGAAGTAGTTCCTGTCAGGTCTGTAGCTATCACGTAGCTCAACGGTCTTAACGATGTTCAAGCGCAGGGTGTCGGCTAGCGACAGGGCCTCGCCTACGTTATCCTCCCTAGATACGAGTAAGGCTCTCCTGATCAACCCGATTACTCCTTCTCCCCCTTCCTTCTTAAGACCATCATATCCCCTAACGTCAGGTTCGTGTCGACCTTCCTGCCCGCCTTGCCGAGATCGGCGCTCGAGTCAGCCACGGGCTCAAGTAACTGAATCTTAAGAGCGTTCTCCAGTCTACGAGCTAACTCCAGTGAGGGCACGAGGCGTCCAGACTCGATCCTCTTAATCACGTTCTCGCTCTCCTTGACGGCCTCCGCCAAGACCTTCTGAGTCCAGCCAAGCCTCTCTCTAGCCCTCCTAACCCTCTCACTAAAGTCAGGAACCACCTCGAACTCCTCAACAATCCTACTACCGCCCGTGCCGGCCTTCCCCAACGCCTGTCGAGCGGCAGGCGGTTTACCGGACTGGGCTCTCTGAGCCTGTTGAGCATGCTCCCTTAACTCAGTGCTGAGGGTCCTTTTAGAGGTCTTAACGAAGCATGATGGACATAGGACAAGCCTCGTCCCCTCAACATACACTATCTTGGCCTCCCTCCTTCTCACGGGCCTACCACACATCTCGCAGTAGGTCACGTCGCTACTCATCAATCAACCCTGACATTTAACTGCTAAGCACTTTATTAAGCGTACTCAGTCACCTCAACCTCGTTAGGCAATGACTCTTGAACACGCACCCAGCACACCTCCCCTGAGAGCAGAACACCTTACTGTGGAGGTAGACCATTGTTTGAAACCAGCCGTTCAAAGCGCCTAACCTACGCCTTAGAGAAGCTTCAAGGCATTCATCGCTTCTAGGGCATACCTCACACGAGTACCTCACACAGTACTCCTTCATCGGCTGTTTGTAGTTAGCGGTCAAGGCGTTAAGCATGCTGAACTTCCTGAGGAACTTAAGCAGGTTCACATCGATAGGCGCGTAGGAAGTCGCCAGCCTGACGAACAACATGTACGCGTAGAGGGACTTCGAACCGATTCCCCGGCACTGAAGAAGAATCCTCGAGCTCTCCGGGTCCTTAGTTAACGTGCTTCTGAACCTCGCATAACACCTGAGGATATCAGGTAACTCGAGGACTTGATAGCTGCTGCCCACACGCCTGGCCAAGTATTGCCTGTCAATCCACATCAACGCCTCGAGGGAGGGTAAGGTCTCAAACAGTTTCCTAGCCCATGGGACAGCGTTCTTATGGTAATCGGTGTTGCGCGAGAGAGTTATTACCGACAACAACTCCACGTCATCAGCGGGTGAGACTGATATCCCAACATCACCGTAAAGCAACGTCAGGGAGTCGACCACCTCCCTAAGGTCCTCTGACACGTTGCGCGAGTACTTCTCCGCATCATACCAGGAACCGCTCAAGTAACCCGCGTACTCAATGCACTCGCTCGAATCGCTTGACGCGTATAATTTATTATCGTCGAGCATCAGCGTTAAGTCCCTACAGTGCCCGTATTTCTTGATAGCTTTACGTTCATCCTTAGACACCGTGAAGAGCGGTAGCGTGAACGACGGGAGTAGGATTGTCGTGAGACCTGCTTCACGCAAGTCCCTGAAAGCCTTGACAAGCGATCTAACCATACGAGGCCTCTCTGTAGAGACTGGCTCGCAGATCACCTCTCGGTCAGCGATCTTAAGCCATGGGATGCCATAACAAGCAACTCCAGGATCCTATACGCCTCGAGAGGGTCTCGCGCTTCATATGCCACCGTTAAGCCGTCAACCCTCTTGATCAGCGGTAGGTACTCCGCTATATCCGCAAACCCGCTCTCGTGGAACGAGATCCTAACCTTGACAGGCGTCTCTACGTTAAGCGTCTTCACAGATCCTTCAGCATAGCTCCTCACAGCGTTCTTAACGCCTAACTCAACCTCCTGGAGAATCCTGCTTAAAGCCGGGCTAACCGAGGAGTACCTGCTGAGCGATCTCTTCATAGGCACGAACGTAACCCATGGTGTGTGCCTCGCGACCTCCTCCTCAAGCCTCTCATCCCCGGCCAGGAAGACTACCGGGATACCTAAGTAGCCCAGCACCGAGGCGTTGATTAGGAATTCGCTGAACCTAACCTCGTTGAACTCGACGGACTTGATAACAGTCCCGCTGTACGTGTGGTCGAAAGCGGCTCTAGGGGTCCCGTAACCTGCATGATACCCGATCATTAACGCTACATCGCTTCCTTCAGCTCCGGTGATCATCGACGTAGGTCTAGGATAGCCTCTGACAACGGTCACGTAGTCAGGCAGCTCCTCAACCTTAACGTTAACCATGTCCCCGTGACTGTCAGCAACGACGACCTCTGTGAAACCACTGCTCCTCAACACGTCACAAACCTTGACGACTGTCTTGGTTGCTATAACCCTAGCTTCCTCCCACAAAGATCTACCTGGGGCTAGGTGAAGGCGACTCACGACGTGGGGCATGCCCTCCACGTCGACGGAGATGAAAGCACGTCTACCCGGACTGATCAAGAACGCTCACCAAAAAATCAGTTTCTAAGCCTTTAAAACTGTAAGAGCATCACGATCTGTTCTGACCTGGCGTGACGAAGCTAATGCCAGGTCTTCCCCCTTTTCACGGAGGAGCTTTCGGGGCGACAAACGAAGTTCTCAACGTGTGTCGGGCGCAGTTCCCAACCAACGCTGGACAGAAACAGTTTCAAGACCCTAGGATTGTCAAGCGCCTTCTCCTCTCACGTACTACGTTTCCAAGCCTCTCGAGAGCCGTGTTGATCCTCAGCCCTTCAACGCCTACGGACGAAGATTTATTAGGTTTTGTTCTATGTTTTAGTGGTTTGGGGGCCCGTCGTCTAGCCTGGTTAGGACGCCGCCCTGACACGGCGGAGGTCCGGGGTTCGAGTCCCCGCGGGCCCACCACCAACTAAACCCACGAGCCAGCCGGACTAGCTTTTGTCGCGAGAACGCCTACAAGGTCTCGAGCCTAAGGTCAACGCCTTTAGGAGGGTGGGGCCTCAGTTAAGCTACCGATATATCAAAGTAAGTGCCGCCGCAGTGGTCTAGGTACTTCTAGTAAATGAAGTACCTCCTTTGAGTCGAGCCCCTCAATTAATTCCTTCTGCTCTGACTGCATGTTCTTAGAGAACCATGCCTGCGTCCAGCAACGTAAGTCATTTAAACGGAGTTCTTTAAAACAGCCACAAACGTCTCCCAGAGACATCTTGACTAGCTTCACTCGTTCTATCGCTGGGGAATCCACTACTACGTACTCGTCTACGAGGTCTTTAGCTAAAAGTACTGCGACTCAACCCAATCCTCCTCTTTGTGAGGAGTTGATGAAACGTCGTTCTCCCTGCCGGGGAATCAGCGTGCTCGTAGAGGCCAGCATGGTACGCTAAGCCGGAAACGATGTTCCCCAGCAGGAACCCACTCCTCCTGTCTAAGACTCTTCCCACTAAAACTTGGCGACCGCTGCTGGGCCAGCACTTTCCACAGGTACTTCACTAGGAGTGCTCTTCTAATAAAAAGTTTCAAGAGTGTTCATGCATAGGCTATTTATCGAATCATTAGACTAATGAGGGGCGCGGTCAAGGCAATCACTACTCCGTACAGGATTAAATCCCTCGGTCTAAATAAAGAGACTTCGCCCTCAATCCTGAGAGGGTACAGGACGTAAGCCTCAACGATGTTCCTCGAGTTCATGACTGCCAAGAATGCCAGAGGAGTTACAAGGGAAGTCAGCCTCTTTCCCCCGTACTTCAGTTTTACAGCGACGAGTGCTTCGGAGAAGTGTATTAGGGTTAGTGGGAGGAGGATGCTTATCATCGATAGTATTAACGCTTGATTCCTGAAACCCAGCCTAATCATGATTCCCCTCCACTCCTCCAGGCTTATCAACTGGAAGAACAGTGAGAACGCTAGGAAGAACGAGAATATCCTAACTGCTCCCATTATTATTTCGTCGTATTGGGGAGACGGGTATCCAAGCACTTTATTGATAGCGAATACCGCTGATCCAAGGACCATGAAGAACGCAATAACAGTTACGGCTCTCAAGGCCCTGTAAAATCCCTTGAGGTACGAGACTACGCCCAGCTCTATACATGCAATTGCAATGGGGTAGGCGTAGTATGGTATGCCTTCTAGCTTAGTGGAGGAGCAGAGTAGGAAGATGAGTGAGAGCGAGAATACTGCTTTACCTACAGTACTGTAGGCCTTGGACTTCTCATTGTATAGAAACATGTAGGCAAGCTCTCTAAGCAACAGCTATCACCCGTAGAGTTCCTTGAGGAAGTCCTCGCTGAGGGAGAAGCTGGAGTGCTGCGGGGGTTCCAGCGGCTCAAGCCTTCCACCGGAGATCCTGTATATCCTTGCTGTACCTGGAGTAAAGTAGGCTACGTCTGGATAGCTCACTGAAACCACCTTTGCTTTCTCTGAGCGCGAGAGTTCCTTGATCAACCTCCTCCTATCGAGGTAGGTCAGTCCTGAGAAAGGCTCATCCAATAAGACTAGTGAGACGTCTTTCACCAACTTAGATAACTCGAGCGCTGCCTTAACTTGCTGGCCGTGGGATATGTTGAACGGGGATTCACTTGGATCTACTCCAATCTCCTCCAGCTTCTTCAGTGCATTGCGCTCGCACTCCGATCCCCTGCTGTAGCTCCTGCATATCGTTTTAGCCTCTCCCTGAAGCGAGCTCTCAGTGAAGAACAGGGGGATGTTCTGTGGAATGTAGATTGCTCGGCCAAGCCTCTCAACTCTCCCCCTCTTCGGCTTTACGTATCCGGCGAGAATCCTTAGGAGCGTTGTCTTTCCCGAGCCGTTCTCCCCCAAGAGTAAGATGAAGTCACCCTCCCTTACTTCAAGCTCTACGCCATTCAGTACGTACTCTGAATCGAACGAGTGGTGGATGTCGACTGCCTTGAGGACGACTCTACTAGCAGGCTTTCCTCCACTTCCCTGTAGTGCGGCGTAGTCTCCCCGTCCAACCCCTTCTCTCAACTCAATCATTAGTCTGTCAGTTACGTCTGTGAGCCTCCCATCCCTCAGTAGGAGGATTCTATCAGCAATCCTAGTGATTGGGAGGAACCTGTGTTCAAAAACTATGAGCGTCTTGCCTGTGAGCTTGAGGCTTTCAACAAGCTTCACGAATTCGTTCACTCCTCTTTCATCAAGCCACATGAGGGGTTCATCGAAGAGTATTGTGCTTGGATTCGATATTAGGGATTTAGCGACTAAAGCTCTCCTAGCCTCGCCTCCCGATAGCTCGAAGAAGTACTTGTTAACTATATCGAAGATCCGCAGAGCTTCTACGTGCCTATTTACTGCTCGCTTCGCTACACTCTCATCCCTCCAGACGTTCATTGCATGAGATAAGAGGTCGTCGAGCAGTATCGGCTCAGTAAAGTACAAGTAGGGGTTTTGTCCTACGAGCGAGTTTAAGCGACGGGCGACATCGAGGTCGACGTTCGCGACATCAACTCCTCCAACCACAATTCTCCCCCTAAGCTCTCCCTCGTAGAGCTCCCACAGCCCGCTGATTACTCTAGCTAGAGTTGTCTTCCCACAGCCAGTACCCCCTATTACGAGGATTACCTCATTCTCGTAAAACCGTTGGTTGACTCCTTTGAGAACCCACTTCCCGCCTCCGTACTTGAACCACACGTCCTCCAACTCTACAGTAACGCTCATGAGCTGTAGACACCTTGGAAAACCGCTGGGCATTGCAGTTATCGCTGTTCAGCGCTACTTAACTTCCGGTATGTAGCTTTTGACTGCTTTAAACGTGATGATGGCTAGAGCGCACACTATGAGCGCTATAGTGGAGTTGAAGACGAAGACGTGGGGCATTATTGCCAAAGTATACTTTAGCGCAGACTCATATGTCTTGAACCAGCCGGCCATAAGACCCCAGTAAGGCGTTATAAACAAGTTGAGCATCATCATTACTGCCGACCTGCAGAGAAGCGCTACTGCTACGGCAACCCAAAACCTCTTCACCGCCCTCCTAGCGAAAAGCGATAGAGGAGTAAACGTAGAGGCTTCAGCCACTACCTTCATAGCCATTCCTATTGCATCAGATCCCAATGCTATAGGCACCAGGTAGTAGGCAGGCACAGCCATTAAAGCGTACCTTATAGACCCTAGTGCGAGCAGAGCCAGCGGCACTCCAGAAATATCGTATTTAAGGAATGGGGCGAGGGGATAGGGGATCTCGAAGAACCTAAGAACTACGGCAAGTGCGGTCAGAGAAGATACGTAGGCGAACCTCCTCAGGGATGAGAGCTCTATTGATTGCTTAGACACAGCACTCACCAACTCCTCCGGAAGGACTGAAGCCCTCCCTTATAAGGCTTATCTCGTACGTGACCTCAAGCGGGAACATCGTTAAGGACAACTACATCGCCGGCGTCGATCTAGGCATTAGACTCGTGGGTAGATCCAATATTATTCAGGGGAACACAATTAGCGGAGATCATGCCATAGAACTTTACGGAGATAGCAACAAAATAATTGGCAATCTCCTAATGGGCGGCAGAGGCGTACACGCCCTAAACGGGCGCGGGAATGAGATAGTGTATAACGCTATATACGTGACGGGTAAAGTAGGAATCTACATGTCCGAAGCGACATCCGATAACGTAATTTACGGCAACGCGTTCTAGCGCTGCTACAACTTTGAGGCAGCCGACCAGAGCGGGGGGAATTCGTGGTATATAGAAAATGCAACAACGCGTATGGGGAATTACGGGTCATCTCATAAAGGTCCTGACGCGAATAACGACGGAGTTGTAGACGTCCCATACCGTATAGCCACCACGACGGGCAAGGAGATCCTAGATAAATATCCGCTCGTGAATCCTCCCGAGATCCCCTGGTCATTGATATCAGGGCTTGAGGGCTCTACCACCAGCGGTCCGATGACTACCACGATGCAACCAACTGAGACCTCTCCGCCGTACAGTACGACGTATTCCACTCCCCCGTCGACCCAATCGCCCACTGAGTACAGCGCATACGTCGTCTTGGGGTTAGCTATCGTAGCGGTCGCGGCGCTCGCCGGCATCTTCGGAAGAAGGATCCATCGCTAACTAGCCAGGCAGCTTTTCCCTTAGTAAATTCCAAGGGAGACTGTGCATAGCCACGATTATGTTTTCTGAACCACAGGTTGCATAGAATGTGCTAGTTCCTGGCATGAGTGCCTGGACGTTTACTTAAAGCTCCATAACTACTTGTCATCACACATGAGAATTGATCCTTGAACACCAGCTATCGAAGATCTTCAAGCATTCTCGGGCTTTACTATCTTCACTTCCCTACACTCGATGATCGCTTTAGCTATCTTCTCTCTAGCGCTGTTCACAAGTCTCCAGACCGTAGACCTCGAAACGCCCATCACTTGCTCAGCCTCTCTAAATGACAGCTTCTCGACGTCTATGAGCTTTAAGGCCTCTATTTCGGCTAGGTCTAGGTATACGGGTTCTCTCCCACAGAGACGGGGTTCTGGTCTTAGCGCGTCGGCTTGAGGGATGCTACGTACTGCGACAGGCTTCGGATTTCTGCCAAACCTCCCGCGCCTTCGCCTACAGCAACACCCCTTCACAAACTTTTCCCGCAAAGCACAGCCTTAGTTTACTGTAACAGAAAAGTTTATAAACCTCCATACGCATATAATTTTGAAACAAGTCACAGAAGTGAGCGAGAATGTGGGGACCATGGTGGAAGTATAGGCACTGGGCCGGAGCACGACGCTGGTGGTGCTGGTATCATGGAGCGCCGCCCTGGTGTTACCCTCTGAGCCCTGAAGAAGAGCTTAGGTTCCTAGAGTCGCTAAAGGAGGATCTGGAAGCCGAGCTAGACGAAGTGAAGAAGAGGATAGAAGAGCTTAGGAAAAAGCCCGGTGCTACGTAGTTATTGAGAGCGGTTTTTATTGTAAAAACACTCTTTTTAGCCTGACCTCCCGACGATCCCTCAAGCTTATAAGATGTTCGGCCTTCCGCTCGGAATTGCGTGTTTAAGGAATCTTTAAACACTTCAACGCCTAGAATCCGACGAACTTATTTTTAACCCGTAGAGGTCGTTATAGGCGATCGTCATGGGATCCTCGTTATACAGGATGGCGATGGTGTTCGTCGCCCTCTTCGTAGCCTCGTTTGCAATCATGGGATTAATTAGAGTTGGTCAGGACGACGTTGGTCGAGAGGTAACAAGTTTATGGCTCAGCGAGAGGGCTTCCTGCACCGGATGCGACGTTAACATAGACTCGGTGAACATGGTCTTGAGGCAGGCAACGGCACTGACCTTCTTCTTGTTGGTTGTGATCGGAAGCGTTATAAGGATGGAGTGGAGGGTCGGGCTGGCCATCCTGGGACTCGTCACTGTGGTCTTCACCGGCGTGGTTCCCCCGGAAGTCCTCGTGAGCAGGTCCGTCGAGTGGAACCTGATACTGTTCCTGATAGGCTCTATGACCTTTACGGGCCTCCTGCGTCAGCTGGGAGTGTTCAGGTACATCGCGGTCAACATCGTCAGGGCGACGCGCGGGAGCCCGATCCTGCTCCTCCTGCTGCTCCTGTCCCTCTCGTTTGTGCTAGCGGCAGCTGTGGACGAGGTCACCAGCATAGTCTATATAGCAGCACTGGTCTTCGAGCTCGCCTCGGTCATGAACGTGGACTCGAGGCCCCTGTTGGTGCTGGCCGTCCTGGCCACAAACACGGGCAGTCTGGCCCTACCGATAGGGAACCCCATAG
Organism: uncultured Sulfolobales archaeon; assembly: GCA_938017505.1. Taxonomy (GTDB): domain Archaea; phylum Thermoproteota; class Thermoprotei_A; order Sulfolobales; family NBVN01; genus Zestomicrobium. The sequence continues at coordinate 68,496 of CALIKV010000031.1, forward strand.
GGGTCTACCTGTTCTTCAAGGCCGGGCTACCGATGGCGACTTACGTCAGGTATTCCGCGACCCTGGCCCTGTTGTGCCTTGCGGTCCTACTACTCCTAGTCCCTCTCATCGAGAGGGGCTTGATCGAGAGCATGGGTAAGGGCCTCAGCAAGAGGGCTAGGAGGGTCGAAGCCTTCGTGCGCCACTACTACGCGGAGCTCGAGGATCGCACTCTCGTCGGCCTGAGGCACGGACTGGTGATGTTCCTTGGGTTCATAGCCATGGTCGCGCTCAACGATCACGTTGCCTCGCTCCTAGGAAGAGCCTTCGGCGAGAGCGTTGATCCGCACTCCCTTCTAGCCTTTATACCGTACGTCTTCATAGTCTTGAGCATCACGACGGTACGCGTGGAGGACATACCCAAGCACTTGGGTAGGAGCGTCGACTGGCCCTCGCTGATGTTCTTCATATGCCTTTTCATACTCAGCTACTCGCTAACCTACAGCGGGGCCATGGTCAAGCTGGCCTACGCTCTGCTCCAGGGGGTCCACAGCACTCTACCGATACTCCTGTTGATGGTCCTCAGCCCGGCCCTCCTCAGTGCAGTCCTAGACAACTTGTCAGTGATCGTCGCGTTCACGCCCATAGCGACCCTCATGGAGAGAATCGGGGCGACGAGCTACCTGGTCTACTTCTCACTGCTCTACGGAGGGGTCCTAGGGGGAAACTACACGCCAATAGGCTCCACGGCCAACATAATAGCAGTGTCGATGGCTGAGAGGAAGAAGGTTAAAATAGGGTGGGGCATGTGGCTCAGGATAGCGTTAATCCTAACCACTGCCCAGACGGCGGTAGCCCTCGCGTGGCTCTACCTGTGCTATACGCTGAGGTTCTAGCCTATGACTACGACCCGACGCCAGAGCCCGTAGTTGGGCCCTCTCAAGCGACGCAGGTGATCCTGCTGGTAGGGTCGGCTCTGCTGGCGGAGGTACCAGTGCTCGCGGGCACCGTTAGCTGAGATTTCCAAAACTGAACCAGGGTTTAACTTCAAGGTAGCTGTACGTCCTTAAGCTTCTTGCTCGCCTGCTCGCCGCCTATGCCCCAATCGTCCTCGAGGATCTCGTGTATTACCACCCCGACGGCGTGCAGCAGTACGCCCAACTCCTCGAAGACCTCGGTGATCTCGACTATGATCTTCCTCTTAGCGCTATCCGATAAACCTTCCTAAACTTATACGTGGACTAGGGGCATGGTCTGACCCCTTACTTCCTCAGTTATGACTTAGGTTTTAAATAGGGAAGACCGGCAGCTTCGTGGGATAGAAAAATATAAATTTTAAGAAACGTACATATTATTGAGGTGTAACTATGGGTTACGTAGGTAAAGTTCTAATAACTGACCTAACTAGAGGTAAGATCTGGTATGAACCTATTCCTGACGTTGAGGTTCTAGAGAAGTTTGTCGGCGGTAAGGGCTTGGGGTTGTGGTACTTCTATAAGTACCTCCGTGAGGCGCTAAGGCGTCATGAGAGCATATCGCCCTTCGATCCACACAACCCGCTGATATTTATGACGGGGCCTCTTACAGGTCTTCCCGTCCCATCCGGTAATAACACGACAGCCGTCACCATAAATGCCGATACTGGGTACACGACCGCTGCCTCCCACACTCACGGGTTCTTCGGACCCTTCCTGAAGAAGGCCGGCTTCGACGGCGTCATAGTTGTAGGCGGGTCGAGGGATCCCGTCTATCTGTGGGTTCATGACGGAGAGGCGGAGTTGAGGGACGCTTCTAAGCTTTGGGGCAGGGACACGCATGAGACAGAAGATCTCATTAAGAGCGAGCTAGGTCTGAGCCCGGCTGCGGTGAGCGTGGCGGCGATAGGTCCTGCCGGAGAGAATATGTGCGCAGGGGGTGGCATCTGGAACGATAAACATCACTCCTTCTCACACTCAGGCGTCGGTGCTGTGATGGGTTCCAAGAGGCTTAAAGCGATCGCCGTCCACGGCGAGGGCGAGGTTCCCGTTAAGGATCCCGAGAAGTTGAAAGAGGTTGCAAGGTTGTGGAATGAGAACCTTTGGAAAAGCGACGTGGTGAACGCCCTTGCGAAGGGCGGCCTACCCCGCAGTGAGTATACGTACACGAAGCAGAACTACCTAGTCTCCGACAAGAACTTCTCAGACGTCAGCTCGCCGGAGTTCGCTAAGGGCATGTCTAAGTTTAAGTACACGCCAAAGGCTTGCTTCGCCTGCCCCATAGCGTGCTCCTACGAGGTTGAGGTCACTGAGGGTCCATATAAAGGGACGGTCGCCACGCCCGCCGGCGGTGGTGAGAACTTAGAGGGCGTGTCCTCCCTGCTCGGGATCTATGAGCCCGGTGCGACATTTCATTTGATAGAGCTCGCGGACAGGCTGGGGGTTGAGACCAGCACGATAGGCTCCGCGATAGCCGTCTTGATAGAGGCCTACCTGAAGGGTAGGGTGAGTAAGGAGGAGCTAGAAGGACTCGAGCTGAGGTGGGGCGACCCCAAGCTAGTTGAGGAGCTCTTGATTAAGGCGGCGAGGAAGGAGGGTTTCATAGGGCGCCTCCTCTCTCTGGGTCCAAAGAGAGTCGCTGAAGCCATAGGGGCTGAGGACTTGGCAGTTCACGTGAAGGGGACGGGGATAAACCTCCACGACTGGCGGGTCACGTGGGGCATACTGTTCGGCCAGCTGGTGGGTGGCGGGTACAGCTGGCCTGCCCCAGCAGTGGATGCGTGGGCGACGGAGCCAGACATCGGCTACCCAACGTATCAGGACCCCTTCGACTGGAAGTTGAAGCCCAAGGCCGTGAGAGACACTCAACTCAAGAAGAACTGGGTGGACAGCATAGGGATATGCTGGTTCGCTGACTGGGGCGTGCCCGGCGCCCTGGAGTTCGAGGCGAAGTCAATAGAGGCCGTGACGGGAATGAAGTTCACTAAGGAGAAAGCGCTTGAGGTCGGTGAGAGAGTCGTAAACTTCGAGAGGGTCCTCAACGTCAAGCTCGGACTAAAGCCTGAAGATGACGTAACCGACGTAGGACCGAGGTTCCTTGAGCCTCCAGTGGCCGGTCCCGCCAAAGACAAGGACATCAGGAAATACGTCAAATGGATGGTTAAGGAGTATTACAGGCTCATGGGCTGGAGCGAGAAGACTGGAATGCCTTACCGTGAGACGTTTGAGAGACTAGGCCTGAAGGAGTTACTTGAGTGACGGGTTGAAGTCCCCATCAATACCACACCTCTTTTTCCCTAACAAATGGGTTCGTCGGCAGTTCCTGAGGAACACGGCACGCTCTCGACCAGGAAGTACGAGGCTAGACCGAAGACTGCGCTGAAGACCGTCAAGCAGGAGCCGAGGACCAGGTTATTGTCAACTACGAACGGTCACCGCTCTCAAGACTGTTCTCAGACCTCCCCGTGCTTCAGCACTATGCCGTCTATCATGCCTACGGTTCTCTTGTTCAGCGCCACCACGACCCTGTAGGCAACTCCCTCGTGCTCGCTGTTGGTTGCTCCCTATTATTACGGTCCCACCCTCCTCGGTCGTAAGGTTTGTCGGGGTAACCGTAGGCCTACCAGAGGGCCCCAGGATGTAGAACTCCGCGAACCTCCTCCCAACGCGGGGGCTGACGACTATTAGACCGTTGTCGTGACGAGCGCCGCTAGAGGGAGGGGTAGGACGCAGGTTAGCGCTCTTCTAGGTCTCGTCGTACCGGTCTGAGGGCTCACGCATTGCCTCACGCGCAGGCTCGGGAGGATCCCACATTCCTGATCAGCCGTAGAGCCTCAGCATCGGCGGGTTGTTCAAGTAGGCTATGCCGAGGCATAGGACCTTCTTGGCGTTGAACGGGACTTCCTCTAGGGACCCTAAACTCCTCCTGACGAACTCTATCGCTCCGTAGAACAGCGCCCTGCCTCTGAGACCAGCCAGCTCTATCCTCAGGAACGCATCGGACAGTATCTGGGCGAGAGTACGGGACCTGACGAGCCTGACCAGCCTCCTGCAGACCAACAGCAGGGCCTTGGTCTCGGGCGCGAGCCTCCTCCAGACCCCAAGCCTCAAAGCCTTCCTGACGTACTTTATGACAACCTCACTTGTGATGTCCCTGGGCACGAGCAAACTGGAGATGGCATCACGGATATTGCTCTCTAGGTCCTCGTTCAAGTAAGGTTCGGGATCTGGAAGGAGGTACATGAGGATCTCTGTGTTATATTCAGCAATGCACATTTAAGCTTTTCACGTGAAAGCGTTCCGAGACTGGTTACCGCACGCGCATCGTGTCAGTGACCGTTCGTTCTAAACACGTTGACGTCCTGGGGGAGTGGCGATCGCTCTGCAGTCGACCGCTTGTTATAGTTATATGCTTATTTTGGTGGTGGTCTTAAGAGAGGTTCTTAGGTGTTGACCAGGTGAATGACAAGGACTGGGTCTTAAGAGAGTCCATCGTCAAGGTTATGATTAAGCTGGGTCTCCCCATAGGGGTCATGCAGGTGCTTCAGGTGATCTACAATATAACGGATATGTTCTGGCTTGGGAGGCTTGGGAGGGAGGCTCTGGCGGCGGTCAACGCGACCTGGCCTGTGGTCTTCCTGATAGTCGCTGGCTTAGTGGGGATTCTTCAGGCAGGCATTTCTCTAGTGTCTCAGTACTGGGGCGCTAAGGATTACGGGTCTTCTATGAAAGCTGCTGGTCAGGTGTTTTTAATAGTCTTCCTGACCGGGTTGCCGGTCAGCGTAGTAGCTTATGTGGTGATACCTCACGTCATGCAGCTCATAGGGGTTCCACAGGAGGTCATACCTGGTGCTGTGACCTATGGAAGGATATTCGCCCTGGGCTTCGTAATCTTCGGTTTGATGGATGCCACGGTGTCGGTATTCAGCGCAGTGGGAGACACTATGACCCCTATGAAGATCAGGCTCTTCGGAGTGCTTCTCAACGTCGTCCTAGACCCCGTGTTCATCTTCGGCTTAGGTCCCATAGAGCCCCTTGGGATCGCTGGAGCAGCCATAGCGACTCTCCTGAGCGACTTGCTTGCGTCCTTGCTAGCCCTGCGCATCCTAACGAGGGGGATTAGGGGTGAGAAACTCACGTTAACTCACCTAAAACCGCAGACGCACTTACTTAAAAAGTTAGTTAAGATAGGGCTACCGCTCTCTATCTCATCGATCGGTGAGGCAGGAGGCTTCACCCTCTTAACAGCGATCATAAGCATGATGGGCAGCGCCGCGCTAGCCTCCTGGGGGATCGGAGACAGGCCGCTGGGGCTGCTCGACGTGTTCATAGCCAGCCTCTTGGGGGCAACGTCAACGATAGTGGGCCAGAGCCTAGGGGCTGAGATGTACGATAGAGCTAGAGAAACCGCTCTCAAGACCGTTCTTTACGGCGCATTAACAGCGGCAGCGGGCGTAAGCGTCTACGTGCTGTTGAGACGCGAGATAGTCTCACTCTTCGCTCATTCAGACGCCGAGGTCATTCAACACGCCGCCGATTTCTTGCTGTACATGGGACCCTCGATAATATTCTTCGTGATGTTGAGGTCAGCGTTCTCGATAGCCAGCGGATCCGGACACACGAAACCAGTCATGTTCTTAAGTCTGTTCAGGCTATGGGTTCTTAGGAACGCTCTCGCCTACCTCTTCGGCCCAGGGCCTCTGGGGATGGGGGTGAAGGGACTCTGGATCGGCATGTCGATAAGCAACTTTGTGACCGGGATACTGGCACTTGCCTGGATACTAAGGGGGAGTTGGCTTAAGCCTGTGATCAAGGCGTGAACCTGTCAGACCGGCAATCACCAATTCGCGGCGAAAGCTTTCCTTGCCTAGGTCTTCCCCCTCCTGTCATGGAGGGCTGTATCGGTGACGCACATCGTGAAGGCGCTTCAACCTGATGAAGAGGTCAGGGCGTTAATCATCAAGCCTCTGCCACGAACCAAGCGTCTGGCTTGACGAAGACTAAAACTCTTCAACGTGGTTGATCAATCGCTGTTTAAAGAAGCCTTGCGATGAAATCCTTGTAGCTCTGGAAGTCCACGTCCTCACTACCTGAGGAGCATCCCTCATAGCTCACGGTCGTTTCGTTCCTCACAACGTCTATAGAGAGCTTTATCCTACAGTCCCCGGCCTCCATGAGTTTTTCATCATGTGTTACGAGTATCACTTGACTCACTCCAGTCTCGCTTTTTATGTTGTTCATCAACTCCCTGAGCTTGTCCACTCTCTCAGGGCTGAATCCTATGGTGGGCTCGTCCATTATCATTGTGGAGTCTCTCAACTCGGCGTTTAACGCTCTAACAACTTTGTTTAAGGCCAGTCTATACGCGAGTCCTAGCGCAGTCAGTTGCGCCCCGCTGGGTTGCGTTATCTCAGCTTCGTTGCCGCTCACCCTGACCTTCACCACAGGACTGAAGTCCGTTTTCACTGAGGCCTCAACGACTTCCTGATCCTCAAGGAGTTTAGTGAAGTATTCCTGGAAGTAACTCCCGAAGACTTCATAGGCCATGACTCTCACTCTACGCTCTATCGATTCAACCACCCCGTAGAGACTCTCGTTGAGGAAACTCCTGAACCTGCTCAACGCCTCCTTACGCCTCTCCAACCCCTTCAACTCCTCAAACTCCTTGAAGTACTCGGCCAGGTCATCCTCTAAACGCTTTATCTGTTGCTCTACCTCACCTAACCGCCTGTGCAGACTGACTTCTTCCTCACGCACCATGTTTAAGGAATCGTTAAGCCTCCTAAACTCGTCGTCAAGACCCTTACGTTCGTCAATCAACTTCTCCTTACTAGCTCGTAGTTCGACCTCCCTAGAGACCTCCGCCCTTAGCTTGAGGACATCCTCGTAGAGCTCGGAAGCCTCCATCAACTCGTTAACAACGCTTTCAACAGTCCTCAATTCCTCCTGAAGGCTTCGCTGCCTGTTAAGCAGGCTTGACCTGAGCTTCTTGAGCTCCTCTCTCCTGGCACTCAATTCGTTAACCCTGTTACTCAGCTCCTCCAAGGACCTCCTGCTAGCGTTAAGCCTTTCCGCTAGAAGCTTCGCCTTTAAGTCCTCCTCATCTACCTCGTGCTCTATCTCCTGAAGGAGGAGAACGCCGTGCTCATGTGATATCGGTTGCCTACAAGTCGGACACATCCCTTGCTCCACCATTCGCCTAGTCTCCTCCCGCCTCCTGAGCAAATCCCCTTTACGGGACTCAAGGCTCTTGGCCTCGGCCTCCAGTCTCGCTATCTCTGCCGTGAGCGAGCGCTCATCCCTGCTCAGTTTCTCCAACTCGGCCTCATCCTGATCCACGCTTAAGTCGAGGCTCCTGAGCTCCTCGTCTAGAGATGAGAGCTCCCTGCTCAACTCATCCCTACGGTCATTGAGGCTAGCGAGCAACTCAACCATTCCCTCAGGACTCCGCACATCGTACCTACCTAGAACCTCGCCTAACGCAGTCTCCATATCCCTTAGTTCGCTCTCCTTGCTCTTGAGGATTTTAAGCTCCATCTCTAGCTCACCTACTTCACGGTTAAGCAGATCTACCTTAGCTCGTAAATCGCTCATCGCTGCCTCGAGGGATTCCCTACGCCTACCCAGAGCCTCCAACTTCGCGCCTAACTCCTCGCGTTCCTGCTTCAGCCTCTCTACCTCCCTCTTCATCTCATCAGGGTTCATGTCCTCCAGCCTGGCTCTACGCTGATTGATGTCCCTCTCCAACAAATCCAACTCCCTGCCGAACGCGGATGACCTGCCCTTAGCGAGTTTCTCGATGTTTCGTAGGGATATCACGTACTTGTCGATCCCTAAGGCCCTATCGACCAGTTCCCTTCTCTGAACCTCATCGATGGCCAGTACCTGATATATGTTGAACTGCGGCACGTAAATCACGTTATGAAATATCGACAGCTTCCTGCTTTCCTTGGATGCCTCGTGAAGGCCTAGCTCATCGAGAACCCGCTTCCTGAGGTCCAGCGATCTGTAGGTGTTGGACTTCTTAAGTCTGAGCTCCTGATCGCCTACCTCGTAAACAGTTAGCCTGCCGCCCTCATCGCTGTGTCCTTTGAGGTTCCTCTCAACCAGCAATAACTTCCCCCCATGCTCCAGCAAGACCTTCACAATGCCTGAGGAACTCCCCACCCTGAGGAGGTCTTCCCCCCTCGGGTTGATAAAGCCCTCGACGAGGTCCGACCCTCTTTGCCCTGGAGGTTGACCGAAGAGCGCGAAGTTGATGCCTAACAGTATTGAGGTCTTCCCAGAGCCGTTGTCTCCGTAGATGACTGTAACTCCTGAACGCGGGAACACGATGGTCTTGTCCACGTAACTTCTTATGTTCTTCAGCCTAACCCCCAGTATCCTCACTGCCCCTCACCGCCTTGCCGCGGAACATGGAGGCAACCCTGCTCGTAGCCTCCTCCCTCTTACTCAAATCCTCTAAGTCCCTCTCAATCTCCTCGCTATAATCGAAATACCCGGGCATGTAAACGGGTATGGGTTCACTCACGTTCAGGTCGGGAGTGTACAGGTAGCCCTCCCTATCGCTTAAGCTCGGCAAAGCCTCTGCAGGAACCCCCACGTTGATCAGGTAGTCTATGTCAGTCCTGTGCTTAGTGCGGAGAGCTATGATCGTGTTGAAGTTAGCAAGTATCTGTCTCTCTATCTGTGTGGCTATCTGGGACAAGGCAATCAACCCTATCCCGAACTTCCTGCCCTCCCTGGCGAGCCTGGCGAATATGTTATAGGGGCTTGAGACCTTCTCCGGACTTAAGTAGAGCGGGGCCTCCTCAGAGACGACGGCCACTACAGGCATGTTCCCAGATTCGTCGACACCTGCCTGCATCCTTCCCTCGAAGAGCCTTCTTAAAACGCTCATGACAACGATGTCCCCCAACGAGACGGGCAGTCTGGACACATCAAGCACCACCACGGAACCGCTGTTGAGCTTCTGGACTATCTCCTCGAGATCCAGAGCGCTCGGGGTAAGCTCAGATGGTCTTTCACCCTCGACACCCCTCCACGGGTATGAGCCCGGACTAGTGCCGAAGATCTCGCTTGACGAGTTAACGAGGGCGTTGAACAACTCTATTAGAGCTGAGGGATCCTTAAGCACTGGCGAGACTTTAAACACTGAACCCCTGTCATCTATCACGCTAACACTAACCTTCCTCCCACTCTTCACCACGAACTCCTGTCTCTCGCCTAAACCTAGCGTAGCTAGAATCAACCTCCTGTAATCCCTCAACCTATTCACGTAGACACCTGCATTGACCAACACCCTATAGATCCCTTTTTTCTCGCGTTCCCCGACCCCCTCATACCTAACCACGTTATTAGTTATGAGCGGTATGAGCGCTAGGAGATTGCCAGTAGGTTCGTCGTTCTCGTCTACAAATAGATTAACCCAAGCCTTATCGACCCACCGACCTCCTTGAGATCCTAAGCCCTTCCCCGCCTCCTCCCGCCTCTCACTACTCTCCGAAGCGCTCCTTAACAATCCTGCAAGTATTGAGGCTATCTCGCTGAGCTCGCTCACGCTCGTATCACTAAGACCAACAGTGTTAGCTACGTCATACAAGTTGATGCTCATGGCGTCAAGGCCTCCTATTCTGCGGATTGTTCTAGAGCCTTCACCCTCGCGTTGAGGACCTCCAGAGACTGTTCGAAGCTCGTATACGTATATCCCCACGGACGAATCCCTTAAGTTCTCATTAAAGCTAAGCGCTTTGTCGAGGACTCCTATGAAGCCGTCCGGCCTTGAGTACTCGCCGTGCCTGTCTATGATAAGCCAGGAGATAGAGTCGCTCCCAAATCTACCCCATTGAGTGACGAGACCCATAACGCTCGTGGTCTTACCTGAACCTGTTTGCCCAGCCACGAGCACGTGTTTAGACACGACGTCCTGGAGCCTCAGCTTCAAGTTCGCGCTCCTGAAGTACTTCTCCCGCCTAAGCTCCTTTAGAGGGGCTATGCCAGCCCTAAGCCAAGCCACCGGTATAGCTTCCGACGTCTCCTTAGGTATACCAACGCTCAGAACCCTCATTATCTCCTCGGACTCAGGCTCCCCAGCCTTAAGCAGGTGGACAGGAGCGTCCAACGGTGGCGGCTGGCTGGGCTTCACAACAACTTTTCTCACTTCATTGCCCGACTTAACCTCCCTGATCTCGAAGAGCAGAGAGGCCTTAGCGACGGCGGTCTTCTCAACGCTGAAGGCGTGCTGAGAGAACCCCTCTCTTGCTAGAAGGGAGGAAGCCGCCACGGGTATCTCGCCTTCAAACCCGCCTACCTGGAGCAAGGTATAGCCGTCTCTCACCTTGACGTACAGTATGTCGCCTATGCCAGGTCTATAGCTTTCATTCATCACGACCACGTAGATGTTCCCGTCCCGCCACATGTAAGTGAGACCTACTCGCGTGCTCACGACTTGATCACCTATACCCGTACCTCATACGCGTTGTGGACGAAAAGACCTGAGTCAAGACCTCAGACAACTCCCCACTCAACTCGCTCGAAACCAAGCTGATAAGTAATTTCTCGAAACTCCTGCTCTCCTCGCCCCCGAACCTGACAAGCCTATCCACCTCCATGTAGCCGCAGGGAGGCTCCCCCACTATCTTGGACCTAGACCTGAAGAGCTCGCTGACAACCCCCTCCAGCAACTGCCTAACCTGATTAAACGCGTTGATGTTGAGTTTGACTCCATCGCCCACACTAACCAACGCCTCGGGAGTGTGAACGTCAAGCATGAAGACGTTCCTCCGATCCGGGGTTAGCGGGAACCTGGCGACGTAGACCCCGTTCCTATCATAAACGATCCTGTTAAGTATTTTGACAGTCTCTTCGACGTGGATCCTCTTCCTCGAGTCGGTGAGTAGCTCGGAGAGGAGCCCGCAGACTCTATCGCCACCCTCGACGTCAGGTAACGTGTAGAGACCCCTGGAACCCCTTGCCTCGAGACCTGCCTTACGGAAGAGCGAGTAACTACGCGCGATGCTGGTGAACTTAGAGGTCTTCGAGAGTCCTACAACCTTCCATAGGAGGTCCTTAATGCTGCTCGGTTCAAGGCCTGTCAGGACGGAGAGCACGTTAATGCCGTCTATAGCTCCCGCACTGCCTCTCTTCACGGCAAACCACTTAATGAGCGTTCCATCTAACACCACGCACTTAGGATCGATGCCCGCCTCACGCTTAACGCCTTCCAGCAGCCTCACCGCGTAAGCGAGCTCTATCAGGCCCTCTATGTAGAGGGTGAAGCGTGTGAAGAAGCCAGGCCTCTCCTTGAGCGAGGAACTTATGAACTCCCTGACGAACCTGCTTAACTCCTGCGAGGCCACAGCGTCGTCGCCAGGTCTCTCGAAGAGCAGCGAATCACCACTGGATGACCTAACCTTAACCCTGAATTCGAAACCCTCCCCAGCTGCCCTCCTGCTTGAGTAAAGCACAAGTCCCTCCGTTGAAGGCCTATTCAACGCTTCTTTAACGCTGAGCAACCTCCCGTCCTCCATCCTCAGCAAAGCCCCTAACCTGAGCGGGATGATCATTGAGACGTCCGTCTTGTAGGGTTTGAAACCGGCATCTACGAACCCGACTACGGAAGGTTTGTCCGGTAGCCCTATCTCCTTAACCTCGTAGTATGTGTTGAAGACCTCGTTCTTAATTCTGACAGACTCGTCGTTTCTCGAGTTCAAGTAATCGGTCATCAGATCCTCGATGACCTCCTCAAGCACGTCAATCAACTTATTAACCCCACTCACCGAACATCCCCTCCAGTAATTCCATAATCTCCTTATAGAGACTTTCGTAGAACTCATCTTCATTAACTCCCTCAGGCTTCCTCCTGCTCAGCAACTCAATTAACTTGAGGAGTTTGTCAGGAGTTAATGTAGAACCCAGCTTCTTAGTCGCCTCTTCCACGATAGATCTCTCGATGAGCTCTAAGACTTCCCCCCTGAGCGACGTGTCAATCTGTAGAGTACCGGACCCGCTCACTAACTCGGGCTTGAGCATTAGGGTCGACCCGTCCTCTCTTAACTCCTGGTCCAGTCTATTCGCTTCGTAGATCAACTGACCGAGCTTGTCAGGCTTGACGTTCGTGACGTCTATGAGCAGGACCTTGAACACTCCCCGCATGTCTTTAGCTAAAGACCTCACGTAGTTAACTAGCTCCTTCATGTCACCGAGGGCAAGCCTCTCGTACACGACGTCAACTCCGAAGTCCCTCCAAACACTCCTCACGACAGGTGCCTCACCTCCCACATCAACCTCTAGGAACCTCCTCATCCTGCCATTCCTCTTAAGGGTGTAGGTCTCGTAGAGGTCGCTCCTATCCCTGCCGACCACAGCCCCTGGATAGGCAGCCCTAACCTTCACCTCGTCAAGCAACGGGACTGGATAGTGTATATGACCTAACGCAACGTACTTAACCCTGTCCGGGAGTTCTCTCAGCCATCCGTCGCCTGACAGGAAAACCCTACCGTACCTGTAGCTGTAGTCACTCGGGTCGTAGCCGTAGAACTTAACGGCGGTGTGAGCGAGCAGGATAACGGGCTTCGCAACGCTCTCTAAACCCCTGAAAATAACCCTACCCTCGCTGAGGAACTTGGCCTCAAGCCCGTTCCTGAGCCCAGGGATCCCGTAGAAGACGTAATCACCCAGCTCCAAGGGATTAAGCACTAATCCCTCCCTTGACTCTTCATGCGTAGGTAAATGGATTAGCCCAGCCTCCCTCAGGAGGTGAACCATGTCGTTACCCCTAACCGAGGTATCGTGGCTCCCAGGCACGCAAACCACCTTAACGCCTCTATCCCTCAGGTCTCTGAGGGCTCTGGCGACGCGGCTCACTACTGAGTAGTTCTCGAACCTAGGACGCTCGAAGAAATCCCCGCTAACCACTAAATACCTAGAACCTGACTCAAGTACGTGACTAGTCACCTCCTCGAAAGCCTTAATCGAGGCGTCGGAAAGCGGCTTACCGCTGAACGAGCCGATGTGTAAATCGGCTGTGTGAACGAACACCTGTCTAAACCCCTACATTATACAGGGTTTAGAGTTTTTAGATGTTCAACCTTGAGCGGAGCTCTACTCCCCCACAACTTAAACGCGCGCAGGACTACGTCCACTCATGGTTTAGGGTGTTTAACCGCAAAGTTTTTAAAGGTACACTTAACTCCTATATTTGGTGCACCATATGCACATACCTGACGGATATCTCTCTGTGCCCGTTGCCGTGGGCTCCTTTATCGCCTCCCTCGCTTTCGTGGTCACCGCCGCCCGTAGGGTCTCCCTTAAACAGGGGTTAAGTGTGGAGGGGATTTCCTTAATGACTGCCTTAAGCGCCGGCATATTCGTCGCCCAGATGATAGCGTGGCCTATCCCCGGCGGGACCAGTCTCCACCTGGTCGGCGGTGCTCTAGCGGGGATCATCCTAGGTCCTTGGTTAGGTGTGTTGTCCATGGCTTTAGTCCTCACTGTTCAGTGTCTAGTGTTCCACGACGGCGGGATAACCGCGCTAGGCGCTAACGTACTTAACATGGGGGTTGTAGCCGTCCTCATCGGCTACTCGCTCTTCAGATTTCTTGGAGGGGGCAGGAGACCGTTAATAGCTGGGCTCGTCGCCGGATGGCTCAGCCTGCTGCTCGCCGGCGTCTCCTGCGGCGTGGAGTTAAGCGTTTCATGGGGCTCGGTACTGCCCGTTTACGTGATGGGTCTATGGCACGCGCTCCTAGGCAGTGTGGAGGGGGTTATAACGGGCTCCGTAATCGCCTACTTAAGAGTTAAGGAGTCGAGGCTGGGGTGGTCTTGAGTGCCCGGCAGGAAGGCGATCCTGACCCTAGGGGTACTCCTCCTCACAAGCCCCTTGTTCGGGGTGGTTATGGCTGAGGCGATCGGATATCACGAACCGCTAGACCTCGTTGCAGAGGAACTGGGACTCAGCGAGTCAGATGTTGAGTGGACGCCTCTAAGGGACTACACCTTCCCCGGACTCCCTGACTGGCTGGGGTACATAGTTTCAGGCGCTTTAGGCGTCTTACTTATCCTGCTGACTGGATACACCCTCAGACTCGTTGTGGTCGGTAGGGTATGAGCGCGTTGATGGTGAGGAAGTTCCTCGAGTCTATGTCCGACGTGGTCGATATAATTAGTGTTGAGGGGCGTGACTGCAACCCCCTATTCTTCCTCACCTCCTCGCTTGTCGCAGTGGTTGTGACCTCGTTCACTTCAAACCTCTTGGTGATCCTTGCCTCACTGAGCGCGTCCTTCATCCTTTTAGGGGTCTCCAAGCGGCTGAGAGCTTCCTTAAAGAGGCTTGCATCCGCCTCCATTTACGTGCTTGCTTTCTCGTTAATCGCGTTACTCCCCTTCCTAATCGAGGGCGAGGTGAGCCTGTACTTGCTCTACGTGCTTAGAGCCCTAGGAGCTACGTCACTCCTCCTAACATCAACGAGCATGCTTGGTTGGGAAGGCTTAAGCAGGGCTATGCAGAGACCCAGGACCTCAATTACGATGTCGCTAATACCGATGTACGTGAGGCTCATCTCCACGTTGATGAGGGACACGTCAAGGATGTTGCTGGGAAGGGAGGCGCGAATGTTAAGGAGACCCGAGCTGAGGGACTTACTCACGTACGCTACTGTTGTAGGTGACTTAATCCTCAGGAGCGATGAGAGAGGAAGGAGGACTGTGTTAGCTGTGGAGGCCAGGACCCTGTCCCCCGCTGAGGACGCGCTAAACACGAGCACGTCCCCTAGACTTACGAGGCTTGACGTTATCATCTTCTCTGTAGCTATAACGGAGGTGCTTCTCCAGCTCTCCACGGTGGTGTAGCCCGTGAACGAACTACTCCTCAAGGATGTGTGGTTCAGCTACCCTGGCAGCAATGCTCCTGTATTAAGGGGCGTTACGCTCGAGTTGAGGAGGTCTGAGTTAATACTCGTCAGGGGGCCTAACGGCTCTGGCAAGTCAACGCTGCTCCTAGTAGCAGCCGGGCTTCTGAAGCCTGAGCAAGGTGAAGTACTCCTCGACGGGGTCCCGTTACAATCGCAGCTACCTGCAGCCAGGAGGAGGATCGGGATCACGTTTCAGAACCCTGATGACCAGTTCTTCAACGCAACAGTATATGACGAGATAGCGTTCGCGTTAAGACAGCTTAAACTTGGCGAAAACGCTGTTAGGGAGAGGGTCGCTGAAGTGGCGGAGACCCTACACATAGAGAACCTGCTTGAGAGACCTCCCTTCAGACTGAGCGGCGGGGAGAAGGTTAAGGTAGCCCTGGCCTCAGTGCTAGTCTACGACCCTGACATACTTCTCCTTGACGAGCCGACCGCTTACCTAACGTCGGAGGCTAAGGAAACGGTTCTCAGGATCCTCACGGACCTGAGGGATAGAGGCAGGGCCATAGCCATCACAGCCAACGACCCCTACCTGATGGGATATTCAATCGATAAAGTCTATACCCTGATAGACGGTAGACTGCAAACCTAAAGGTTGTTCAGGAAAAGGTTCAACCTTCACTGAGCTCCATGTCAGCCCCCGTCTTCGCCTCCCCGCTTACCTCTAACACGTTCTTCAAGGGCTAGCCACCCTCAAACGGACTAAGGAGAGGTATGGACGTATAACCCCTCACTAAAGTCATCTACTTGGCGAATCTTAACTCCATTACACTCTCGAGCCGGACCATCAAAAGGCCCTTGTCGTAGGCGTGAGTAGGAGGTAGAGGATAGCCGAGATGAGAGTTAGGATCAGAAAGGGTTCAACCGGCCTTTTTAATTAACGACTTCAAGGACTCCGTTGAACATCTTTCGATGGTTCCTCCGCTTTAAAGTCGCTGACTGAAACGAGAGAGCTCCTGAGAATCCGTGCACATGCTTGTAGAGTCTTTTGAAAATTTTTAAAGTTCTAGCGTGTTATAAAGGTGTATTTGGTGATCGTTCCGTGTCCATGACAGGTCTATATGTGGGGGGTAACGAAGGGTTAAGGCTTTTGTTTGATGAGTTACAGCGTTTAGACTACGTCATCGTTGGTCATAAGGTGGTTGACGGTGCCTTGAGGTTGGAGAGAGTTAACGAGTTCAACGAGTTGGCCGTCGGCGTTGAGGACGTGCAGAGTCCCGGTAGGTATTCCCTTGTTGAGGGTGATTTCTTCAGACACGGTCCCGACTCGCCTAAGAAATTCCTCTACCCTTCCGAGCTGGTCTTATTCAAGGTATCTCCTGACTGGAGCATTACTTCTCCTGACGTCAAGATCGACAGGACGGCGTTCTTCGGCCTGAAGCCCTGTGATTTAGCGGCTATTAAGGTCTTGGACAGGGTCTTGTTAAATGTGGACGAGTTCTACACGCTGTACAGGGAGAACATGGCCATTATTGTAGAGAACTGCACGAGACCCGGTAACACCTGCTTCTGTGCTTCGATGGGAACAGGTCCTAGGGCTAGGGATTCGTTCGACCTAGCGTACACTAGGCTTGGTGATAAGCTCGTCATGGAGGCAGGAAGCGAGCTGGGGATAAGGCTACTCAACGCGTTAGAGGTTGAACCTATAGATGACGTGACTTACGGTGATTTTGTGAGGGTTCTGAACGAGGCAGCTGAAAAAGCCAGGGCTGGGTTTGAAGCAGATAACTTGCCTGAGTTGCTGGAGCTCAAAATCGCCTCCCCGGTATTCAGAGAGGTCGCTGAAAAGTGTTTAGGGTGTGCGAATTGCAACATGGTGTGCCCGACGTGCTTCTGCTTCGACGTTATAGACGTCCCTAGAGTAGATGGGTCTGCAGAGAGGGTTAGAGTGTGGGACGGGTGCTTGAATTACACATACGCGCAGGTCGCTGGGGGACACTTCAGACCTGACTTGTGGGCTAGGTACAGGCACTTCGTACTACATAAATTCACGTACTGGATGAAGCAATTCGGTACGTACGGCTGTGTGGGGTGTGGGAGGTGTGTAACGTGGTGTCCTGTAGGAATAGACCTAAGGGAGGCGGTCCTTAAGCTGTTAAGGAGGTGAGAGGAGATGAGTAAGTCCGTAGCCACGCTAATCCCGAAACCGACGACCATAGTGAGGGTGAGGACGGAGACGTCGAACGTGAGGACGTACTACGTGAAGTTGCCGAAGGACGTTGAGCTGCCGAAGCCTGGACAGTTCAACATGCTCTACGTACATGGGGTTGGTGAAGTGCCTATATCGGTTAGCGACGTGGATCACCGTACGGGGGTTGTCGCACATACCACGAAGTTCACTGGCTCCGTGACAGGGACGTTCACGTACCTGAAGGAGGGGGACTTAATAGGTTTCAGAGGCCCATACGGCAAAGGATGGCCCATGGACTCAAGCGTGGGGAAGGACGTAGTGCTGATTGCCGGGGGTATAGGGCTTCCGCCCTTAAGACCCGTCGTGAGAGAGGTCGCCAAGGACAGAGCGAGGTACGGCAGGCTCATAATAATTTATGGCGCGAGAACCCCTAAGGACCTCATCTACAGCTACGAGTACGGTGACTACGAAGCTATACCGAACACCGAACTGCACTTAACCGTTGACAACCCCGACGAGGGCTGGAGAGGGAACGTCGGGGTCGTGACCGACTTAATACGCCAGGCGGATGTGGACCCTGAGGACTCCATCGCGATGATCTGCGGTCCCGAGATAATGATGAGGTACGCCGTTAAGGAACTGCTTAAGAGAGGCTTTAAAGCCAATAGAGTGTTCCTCTCTTTAGAGAGAAGGATGAAATGTGGTGTAGGTCTATGCGGTCATTGTCAAGTAGGTCCTTACTTTGTGTGTAAGCACGGTCCCGTATTTCCGCTCTGGTTCATAAGCAAGTACTTCTGGGTTGATCAGATATGAGTAAGCTTAGGGTTGCCGTATATAAGTTCTCGAGCTGTGACGGGTGTCAGCTTCAATTCCTCAACATGGAGGAGGAGTTACTGCAGCTCACGGACATGGTTGAGTTCGCGTTGTTTTACGAGGCCAGGAAAGCTGTCGAGCCAGGACCTTATGACGTAGCCTTCGTCGAGGGGGCGGTCTCAACGACTCACGAGATCGAGATCCTTAAGGAGTTGAGGGAGGGGTCGGGGATCCTCGTGGCTCTCGGGGCCTGTGCCACGGCCGGCGGGATACAGGCCTTAAGGAATTGGGCTAACGTGGAGGAATTCAAGAAGTACGTCTACCCAAGGCCTGAGTGGATTGAGGTGCTTGAGAAGGTCGAGCCGTTGTCGACCTACGTTAAGGTTGACTACGAGATACGTGGTTGCCCCGTCAGTAAGGAACAACTGCTCTCGTTCGTGCTTCAGCTGCTTAAGGGCAAGACACCGAGGCTTCCAGTTGACTCAGTGTGTCTCGAGTGTAAGAGGAAGGGTAACGTCTGTGTCTTGGTGACTAAGGGAATCCCGTGTTTAGGCCCAGTGACCATGAGTGGTTGTGGCGCCATATGCCCCTCATACGGTAGGGGGTGCTACGGGTGCTACGGCCCCATGATCGACCCTAGACCAGCGGGGTTGAACGAGCTATTTAAGGAGCTTGGCGTAAGCCCAAAGGAAATACGGTTGTTGTTTAAGCAGTTCACAGCCTCGGCTAAGGAGTTCAGGGAGGTGCATGGTGGGTATGGATAGCGTGATTAGAGTGGATTACCTGGCAAGGGTTGAGGGCGAGGGCAACCTCTTTGTGGAGATAAGGGAGGGTAAGGTGTCTAGGGTTGAGGTCGGTATTTTCGAGCCGCCAAGGTTTTTCGAGGCATTCCTAAGGGGGAGGAAGTACTATGAGGTGCCGGACATAAACGCTAGGATCTGCGGCATATGCCCTATAGCCTATATAATGAGTTCTAGCAGGGCCTTGGAGAAGATACTTCAGGTTAAAGTAGCTGATGAACTAGAAGTCCTTAGGAGGATCATCTATCTAGGTGAGTGGGTTGAGAGTCACGTGCTACACATATTGATGCTCCACGCGCCTGACTTCCTAGGACACGAGTCGGTCTTGGGGCTAGTCAAGGATGACCCAGAGATAGTTAAGAAGGGGTTGAAGCTTAAGAGCTGGGGTAATCGAGTGATGAGCGTCGTCGGCGGTCGTTCAGTACACCCGGTCTCCTGCAGGGTCGGCGGGTTCCACAGGATCGTCAGGAAAGAGGAACTCAACACCCTGCTTAAGGACTTCCAAACCGTGAAGGGGCACGCTAGAGAACTGCTTGAGTGGGTGCTCAACCTACCGATACCTAGCTTCAGACGAGATATGGTGTTCTTATCCCTGAGGAACGACGTGGAGTACCCAATACTACACGGCAGGGTAGTGTCTAATAAGGGGTTAAACGTGACTGAGAATGAGTTTGAGAACCACATAACTGTTGAGCAAGCTAAGTACTCAACAGCACTTAGGTATAAAATCAAGGACGGCAGTACCTACGTAGTCGGACCCATAGCCAGGTACAACAACAACTACGACTTACTGAGGCCTGAGGTCAGGGACGTCGTTGAGTCTCACGGCTACGGGGCCCCTCTAGTCAATAGCTTCCAGAGCATAGTAGCCAGGGCTTCCGAGACTTACCACGCCGTCCTGGAACTAGAGGAGTTAATCCGGGACTACAGAGAACCTAAGCAACCCTACGTGGACGGCACGGTTAGGGAGGGCTCCGGGGCAGCTATCACTGAAGCCCCTAGAGGCATGCTATATCATAGGTATGAGCTGAACGAGGAGGGGTACGTCGTCAACGCCAACATAGTACCACCTACATCCCAGAACTTAGCGGCTATGGAGCAGGACCTCATTATGCTGGGTGACGAACTAACGTCTTTAGATCCTGTTAAGGCACAATGGCTGGCGGAGCACTTAATCAGGAATTACGACCCCTGTATATCTTGCGCGACGCACTTCCTGAGGATAAAATACGTGAAGTGAGAGCCGAGACGCACAGAGCGTTGACCTCCTCCACTGCTGAAGGGCGAAACCCGCAGCAATGGAATCGTCACTAAATTATTTACTACGTAGGACGACCTAATATTGGGTGACGTAATTGAAGGGTGAGGAGTTTCTGAGGGAGTACCTAGACTGGAGTGATTTAATAAAGATGACGCTGGCTGCAGAGCCCCTTAACGCAGAGCCGTTGAGCGTCGCTCCTAAGGGGATAGTTGTTCTAGGTATGGGTGGTTCAGGGATAGTGGGGGATGTCCTGTACTCGCTCTCAACGGAGAGGCTCGAAACGCCTTTAACGGTGGTGAAGGATTTCAGGCTGCCTAGATGGGTTGATGACGGATGGTTAACGCTGGCTGTGAGTTACTCGGGGAATACTGTAGAGACGCTTGCATGCGTTGACGAGGCACTCAAGAGAGGCTCTCAAGTAGTCGTTGTCGCTTCAGGCGGTAAGCTGACTGAGCTTTCAATGCTTAAGCGACTCCCCTATTTTAGGGTTCCGTCCGGGAGGACGCCGAGATCCTCGTTCCCAGCGCTCCTGCTTGGAGCCGTTAAGCTACTCTCAAGTCTTGGCATAAATCTCAGGGAAGCGTCGGAGCTTGACGTCGTGGAGGTCTTTAAATCTGAGGAAGCGCTTAAGCTGGGCGATGAGCTGGCTGGAAAGCTATTAAGTAGATTACCGGTCTTCATAAGCGCTACGAAGTACTACCCCTTGGCGTTGAGGGCTAAGGACGAATTTAACGAAAACACCAAGACAATCGCTAAGGCAGAGGTATATCCTGAGGGATTTCACAACGATGTGGTTGGTTGGGAGGGATGGCGGGACCCGGTCAGCGCTGTGATCTTTAAGGAGAGGGGGGATCGTACGCTTGAGTTTCTTAAGGAGTTACTCGCAGAGGCCGGTGTGGATACGCACACGTACGAACTCGACGGGGGGTACCTACAGAACGTGATTAGGTGGTCTCAAGTAGTAGGTATTGCGTCCGTTAACCTAGCTCTACGGCTTGGGATAGATCCCAAGGAAACGAGGTTCATAGCCAAGTATAAAGAGTTCCTGAGGAGTTCAGATCAGCTTGAGTAATGAGTTGAAATGCCTGTAATTGGCGGGATCCCGGTTTGAGAGGGCTGCGGGGCCTCGCGGACCCCACTGCCCTCCCAACGCGGCCAGCTTAACTTCCGGGATCTGACGGGTCCGGGTGTTTCCTGACCGCTATGACCGGGACCGCCGTTAATTCTTACGTGAGGAGGTTTTTAAGCCTTGTGACCCGCATCGCAGGTTAATTACTGTCTTAACTACCTGGTTTGTAGGAGGTGGTGGCGTGAGGTTTGGTTTCACGCTCTCAATTGCTTTAAGTGTAGCTATAGTTCTTTACGTATTCATCTCCTTATTTAGCCCGCAGACAGGTTTAAGTGGTGTAAGTGTGGTGGGCGACGAAGTTCTCCTACCCCTGCCTACTAGGGTGACTAGCATTCCTGTCGAGGAGGCAGTTCTCTTGAGGAAGAGTGTTAGGGAGTGGGCCAGATCGCCCATAACGATTAGTCAGTTGTCAATGCTTCTTTGGGCGTCTCAGGGGGTGGTTGAAGAGGTTGATGGGTGGCTTCGAAGAGCTGCTCCGAGCGCGGGCGCCACCTATCCGCTTGAAATATATGTGATTGTTGGTGAGGAGGGCGTCTCCCTAGGTGATGGGAGCTATGTAGTGGCTGGAGTGTATAAGTATGACTATAAGAGACACTCAATGAAGTTGATTAGGGAGGGCGACGTCAGGGAGGGCCTGTGGCGGGCATCCTTAAGACAGGATTGGGTTAGGGAAGCGCCAGTAAGCCTAGTGATATGTGCTATCTACGAGAGGACTACGTGGAGGTATGGTGAGAGGGGGGTTAGGTACGTCCACATCGAGGTAGGTCATGTTGGTCAGAACATATACCTCATGTCCGCGGCCCTAGGCTTGGGGACCGTGGCTATAGGGGCTTTCCACGATGATGAGGTTGCTGGGGTGATTAAAGCTCAACAGAGGGAACACCCACTCTACGTGTTCCCAGTAGGTGTTCCGCAGACACCGCATGAAACGAGCTTTAAGGAGCTTCAAGAACTATACTCAAGGTTAAGGAGATGAGCGAGGCCAGAGCAGTTCACAGAAGCCTCAAACTAGTCGAGTATACGGCCATACCGCTGTCTCTGACTCTCTCGCTCTACGTGTTGAGTGGTTACGGGATGATATCTCCTACACTAAACCTCCTCGGGTTTACGTACGTAACGTCAACGAAAATACATACGTTACCGTTACTAAGATACCTGACCTCAGTGCTTGTTGCTGTGCATCTCTACTGCGGTGTGGTGGTACTTACGCATAGACGTGTTAAGAACGCTAGGCTTAGGGGGGTCCTTAAAGCACTAGGTCTGGTTCTCGCTTTCCTCATAGCGGCTTTCGCGACGACGAGCGAGGTAATCATGTTACTAAGTTGAGTGATCTATTTTACTAGAAGAACCTCCCTTCCGTAGTGGAAGGGAGTCAGCTGCGAATCGAGTTTGGTGGTGGCATTCATAAGGCTTGATGCGGGTGACTGTAGCTTTTGAGGCTCAGACTTTAAAAGCATTCCTTACTCCTAGAGTATCGTCGGTGAAGCGTAATTGGGTTCGAGCTTTAAGGAGTTCGAGAAGTCTTGGAAGGGCAGGGATAAGTCTGTAGGAGACCACATTAAAGACCTGTTCATAAGGGAGAAGCCCTTGAGATACAGGCTCGCTATGGCGCACTACAAGCTGAACTCCATGACGAGGAGGCTTGAAGTGTACCTCGACAGGCTTAAGGCTAGGGATAAGGAGCTCTTTGAGAGGGTTGTGGAGGCTTTCATGTCTAAGGATCAGACCAGAGCTACTATGTACGCTAATGAGGTTGCTGAGTTGAGGAAGGTTGCCAGGAGCCTCTTCCTTGTTCAGGTGGCTCTAGAGCAAATAGGCCTCAGGCTAGAGTCTATAAGAGAGATAGGGGAGATCGCCGCTTACCTGGGGCCCGTGGTAGGCGTCGTGAAGGATATTAGGGAGGCGATAAAGTCCACACTACCTGAGATAGGGATAGAGCTAGGAGAAATACAAGAAATACTGCAAGAGACCGTTATGGAAGCAGGTGAAATGATCGGAGCGGGCTCAGTGAGCATGTACGCAACGCCGGACGCTAGGAAGATACTTGAGGAAGCGAAGGTTGTGGCGGAGCAGAGGATGAAGGAGTCGTTCCCAGCGCTACCGTCGATACCTACTGGCCTCCCGGAGCAGATGAAAACGACCACGGAATCCGGTTAGATCAGGCGTTTTTCCTTTAAAGCCTTGAGCACTCCCTCCCAGGTATGCACGTTACAGTCGTAACGGTCTTCCGATCCCAAGAGTAAATTATTCCTACCATCATCACGTCCTACTTACGCCCTTTAAGGGCCTCCCTAATTAAATCCAAGGCGTCCCTACGTCTTCTCCTCTGGTACACGTAGATAGATACAGGTATGAAGACCGCGGTAAATATGGTCGAGAATGCTGTGCAGAACTTGACTATATTCAGCAGGGCTTCACTAGTGAGGATACCCCACGAGAGTGAGTAGTACCATGCAGATCCAAAGATGACTGAGAGAGACGTAACCCGTAAGAGTAGGTGCTTCAGCGATGACAGCTCTTTCTTATAAGTATAAGCGATGTCCGGGAGAGCAAGGAGAAACACGTAGAAAACAACTAAAATGTCAAGGCCTACTACAGATGTGTGACGTACCGCCGTCCAGGTGATGAGAGCGTTTACACTTGTAACGAGTGTGAGGGACCAGAGAATAAGGCCTGTTGAAACTAACCATTTCACAGGTTACATCATAAGCACCCTACCTTCTGACATGGAACCACCTGCGAAGTTTTTAAACGTTTACTTAGATCCCATCGACAACTCTCTTCCCTTGTAGGCGCCGAGCATCACGTATGCCAGGACTATTATTAAAGCTATGCTCACGTTATAGCTTGACATGGCGAGCCAGGACGCAATCATAAGCAGCATTAACCCTATGAACGCTCTAGGCATTGCTGGGTCTATAGTGAAGTAACGCTTAAGCAACGTCTTAGGTTCCACACCGTATAGCCAGAGTCCGTTAACGAGGAATACGATTATCAACGGAAGTAAAGGCCCTTCACTTAAAGGGACTACGAGCGACGTTGCAACGGCAGCCATCAAAGAGATTATGAAGACCATGAAATCCCTGAAATACGTCGACGCTCTAAAGCGCTTGAACGTGAGGAAAGCCATTAACGCCGTTGCAATGGAGGTCAGGACCACGTTGATCATGACTGCCGGGGTCAAAAGTACACACCCCTATATGGCGAGCCTCTCAAGAGCTTCAGCGTCGCTGCTCAACTGAATCCTCAGCTTCCCCTCGAAATCCATCGCCCCGCCGTTAACTCGGGTGAATGGTATGTAGAGAAGCTCCCTAACCGATGTTGACGCGAACGTTATCTTACCCCTATAGTAATTATTGGCGTCGGTTATGTATGAGTCGGTCAGTTTCTCGGTGTGCACGGACGATATTAGCGGTGGCAACGCCTTAAGTCCCGGAGATAGGGTGGTTCTAACCTTCCTTGAGTTCAACTCGTTGATCAGGGCGAGCGCCGGTGCCTCCTCAACCTTATCCGGAGGCACAAGCCTTCCAGTACCTATCCCAAGCACATCGGTTACAGGATTCCTCACGTAAGGCGCTATGCCGGCGACCATCAGCTTCATCGACGACTCAGCCCCCTTCTTCAATATGAAGCCCTTCACGTAGGAGAACTTCGCCTCAACAACGTAGTAAGGCACGTAGTACATCCCTGAGCCCCGTACTACGTTAACCTCGCTTAAACCGGTCTTGCTGTAGATCAGGCTCCTCACATAAGACGTGACCTCAAGGAGGTCTTGAACAGGTCTCTTGTAGGTCTCCCTCAACTTATTGAAGAGGGTAACGTATCTCTCAAACCATTCCATCATTCTTAAGGGATCCTCACCAACCGTGAAGAGTCTGTGGGCCGAATCTATTATGTTAGCTAGGGACTCAGCACATATCCTCTCTATCTCTATTATGCCTGGGCTGACTTCCGGGACGGCCTTGTTAGAGATCCTCTGAAGCAAGGCCTTATAGAGATCCACGGAGGATCTTATGAGCGTGTGTGAGGCCCTCGTGTTCCTGTTCCAGAACTCGTTGACGGCGCTGAGCATCGAGTGAACCGCCCTCAACCTCTCCTCAACCAAGGAGAACTCAGGGGCTTTAGGTATTGCTTGCAGGGCTTCCTCGGCGTTCTTAAGAGCAGCCTTAACGTCGTTCCTGCCTAACGCCTTCAGGGCGTTCGATATGTAGCCGGAGATCATCTCATACGTTAGCGTCTCATTGAGCATCTTTTGATCCTCCTCCGTGACGGCGAAGTCCTTCAGGCTCTCTACCTTCAACGCCTCCTCGAAGAAGCGCTTAGGCTCCTCTGTAAAGCTAGTAGTCGTTATGAGTAGGGGGGTTATCGGGAGTGAGAGGTACTGCAGGTACTTAGCACGTACATTCGCGCGGGTCAAGCTAACCCTAGGCTTTATTAAGTTTTGGAATATCTGATACCTAGCAGCCACGTCGATCGTGGTAGAGGTTGTCATTGTTGGGGGCAGTATTTCCCTAATCCACTTCTCCAGCTCCCGCTTCAAGTTATCGACGTATCTAGACGCGTCAACGAGCTTATTCACGTAACTACAGTACTCACACTTAACCCAGTCCTCGCCTGGGCTGGGCTTCGGCAACGGAGCGCCGCAGTGAGTGCATCTAAGTGTGTATACCTCCATTGAAACCACCGCTGCTCGTCGAGCTCACTTCCTCTCAAACCTTACGGTGGTGGCTCTCAGCAGGTCTACTCTGGCCTGTAGCTCTCTTAGCCTAGCGTTTATTCGCTCCTCCATCTGCCTCATCTCCTTGATCGCTTGGTCGTAGTAGTACTTCGAGATCTTATCGCTTAAGTCACGAATCATCGTGTAGCAGACCCTGCAAACCGCGATCCTCTTCCCGTCGATCAGGTAGGGGGCATCCCTCTCGTAACGTGTCTTGACGTACTCGTTGACGGAGGCCGGCAGGTATACGTAGTTGATCTCCTCGCCTTGGATCTCTCTATGACAGACCCAGCACCTAGTGGTCTTGCCCAGCTTAGCGAGCTTGTTGTTAACGAAGTCCCTGACCTCAGGGGTTGCTTGCTGAAGGAAGGCAAGGGCCTCCGAGTATATCTCCATGGCATTGCCTGGCTCGTTCTCCTCCACCTTAACGGCTCTGATGATTCTAGAGTACCCCAATAACCTGAACCCCATGACGTTGAGGCTCTCATGAAGACCCACTAGGTCCTCCAGGATCAATCTCCTAGAACCCTCAGCTAGGAGTAAGCTGCCGACGCCCTCGTACCTATCGGCAACGCTTAAATCCATAGACCCAATCTTACCTAAATCGAAGGTTGGCAAGCTCGATATCTCCGCCAATATCTCAAGCTCCCGCGTCAGGTCTGGAGGGAACACCTTATTGGCTAAGCCTAGGTCTAACTCAGTGCTGGCACCTAGCTTCCTACACTGCTCAGCCGCCCTCTTGAACGAGTCAGGAGTTCCCTTCACCAACGCGTCGTAAAACAGAGCGTAGAAGAGAGCTAGGTCGGCCTTACCCATTAAGTCAGGGTCACGTGACTTACTGGCTATCTCGTGGGCCTGAAGGAAATTCCTCACAGCACCGCTGAAGTCGCCCTTACTCCTATCGCTGAAGCCCTTGCTCATGGAATCGTTGAACTTCTCAACCTCGCTCTTGAAGAATATCATGAACACACACTCACATTTCCTGCTTGTACTTCTCCAGCAACTCCTTCCTCATCTTCTCGTACTCCTCCTGGGTTATGAGGCCTTCGTCGAGCATCTCCTTCAACTCCCTCAGCTTCTCGACTACCGGGGACTTCCTCTGCGGTGGAGGTACGGGTGTCTGTTGCTGCGGTTGCTGAGCCTGCTGCTGAACAACTGGTTGAAGCAACGATGGCATGGCTACGAGCGCGCCCATCCACCCGGCTGCAGGGGCTCTCCCTAAGGCCCTCATTATTTCAACCGTCTTTACTATCTCAAGAACCTTATCCTCGTCGCCCTTCTGTATGGCTAGGAGTAACGGGAGGCCGTAAGTCGGGTCCTCCTTCTCCATCTTCTCAAGTTGCGGGAGACCTACACCGCCTATCTTAAGGTCTATCAGCTCAAGCCCTCTCTGCTTGAAAGCATCGTATATGTTACCTGCCTTAATCCTAGCGGTAATCTCACTCAGGTTCGAGTATATGTCTATAGCGGTGTACTTACTCATCTCCTGGATGAGGCCCTCCACGAAGTAATTCCTTATGAACTCAGCCACCATCGGCGAGGAGAACTCCCTGACAGCGCCCGTGACCTGTGTGAGGAACAGAACGGGGTCCTCTACTCTATACCAGAACTCCCCGAAGCTCTGTAGTTCAGTCATGTAGAGGGTTTTAGGGCCTAGCTTAACCCTGGTGGATAAGCCGAACCTGCCCTTAAACTGCTTGAGCGAGATGAAAACGACTTTAGCCTTGAAGGGAGTCTCACCATATCCCATAACTAAGCGGTAGGCCCTGGTCAGCAAGGGTAGGTTCTGCGTGGTCAGGACGTGCCGGCCAGGCGGGAGCACGTCGTATATCTTCCCGTCCCTCATGAACACGACCGTCTCGTACTCGTGAACCACTAAGACGCTTCCCCAGCGGATGTCCTCATACGGATAGACCCACAGCACGTCCTCAGGCCCTGGGTTAACCCATTCAATCACGTTAGTCTTACTCAATCAACTCACCTCGTGAAGCTGGTTAAGATATCGTCTCTCTCACTCAACTTAACCTCATACTCATTAATGCTCTGCTCGACCTCAGTTATGAGCGAGTGTAAGGCCTCAGGCGTTGTATCCGGCGCCAGGAGCTTCTTAGTCAACGTGTTCATCGACGCAATCACATCAACTAATTGAAGGTCGTACTCAAGCATCCTACCCAGTTTCTCTTCATCCACCTTCGACACGTGGAAGAGCGGACTATACCCATACGGGGCGTGCCTAGTCTTCTCAGCCAGCGAGTCAAGCCTGTATATGAGGGATTCCACGCGCTTAGCATCCTCGCTCAGCCCCCCGCGAGACACGAGCAAGGAGTAGAAACGCCTAAGGTCGCTAAGACTTCCCCTCAACCTCCTGAAGAGCCCGTCTCTAACAATCCTGTCCGTCTCTCTTACGAGTTCCTTCTCCTTATACCCCTTGTAACCTGGGAAGATCATGAGAAGTTTCTCGTATAGCCTGAGTTCCTTCTGAGTTGAATTCATTAACTCATCTGACAAGCAAGCTCACCACATTATCTCACTTAAACTATACTTATATATGTATAATTTTAACATGTGTTCAATCACGAATCAGTAGGTGATGGGGCTCGCCCCCCATGGCTCAACATCTCTTGAGAAGAGCTTGCCTCATCCATAAAGCAGGGCTTTCGCTATCTGCTAACCTTCAACGTTGGGTTTGCCTGCGCGTTAGTGCCGCCCTCAACTCGTGGTTGTTCGGGCTGGTTCAGCTTTCACGAGCTTCCTATAGACGTTAGCAACTCCGTCAACGCTTCCTTCATCAGCTTCAGCTTGGTCACTCTCTCGTAAAATGCGTCTATACCTACCTCACTCTTCTTGAACTTCTCCTCGATCTCGTTGATCTCCTTCTCTATGTTGGTTATCTTTATTTTTATTAGTTCTGAGAGGGCCGTAGACCTCTCCCCGGCTTCCACAACCCCTACGTCAGTGCTTCTCTCCAGGTCTATCGGTTTAACCTCGCCCACCAGCCTGCCGTCCTCAAGTCTGAGGATCCTGTCCGTGTTGACCGCTACCCTCGGGTCGTGTGCGGCTAGGATCACTGTCTTGCCGTATTGCTTAGCTAGCTTAACGAGGACCTCAACCACGTTCTTCGCGTTCTGCGAGTCCAGCTCTGCTGTCGGTTCATCGGCTATTATTATAGAGGGATCGTTAGCCAGGGCGATAGCTAATGAGTTCAGTGCTTACACACTGAGTGATCTAGGGACTTACTCAAAGCTTGAGAAAGCTGGGAGATTAAGTAGGCTAAGAATTCTTTACGAAAACAAGGAAGATAATCTCACAATCTAGGTTTGCAAGACTACGCGTTGTTGAGTGTGCACGAATTATCAACAGGCGAAGCACAGTTAGTAGCTCTAGCACGCGCCCTCACCCTAAACCCGGAAACACTAGTTTTAGACGAGCCCTTTGCACACCTAGACGCGAGAAAAAGAGGGGTATTAACGAAACTCCTTAAGGAAAAGGTTGAGGAAGGAGTCAGTGTAGTAATATCTTCTCACCAATCAGACTACTTGAGAAGTCTTAATGCGACCAAGATCATAAATCTAGAAGACGGCAGGATAGCGTAACCAACCCCTCATATTAGGGTGAGACCCTACTTACGGGGAAATCCTGAAATGAAACGTAAGTAGTGTTCCAGAAGTTTCGCATAGTTCTGTCGATCCCGTAACCTAAAACACGTTCTAAATAAGCTTACCACCTACTAGAAACTTGCTAGTCCCTATCCCGTAGTCTGTGTTTAGATCCGTAGTAGTTATTAGTATTGCGGATCCAGTCTCTAAAACTAGAGTCTTGAATAAGCTCACTATCTTCGAGGTAGTGATCTCGTCAAGGTTTGAGAACGGCTCGTCAGCAACTAGTAGTTTAGGTTTCTTG
>CALIKV010000032.1 GCA_938017505.1 uncultured Sulfolobales archaeon
GAAGAATTCCTCGATGCTTACTTCTCTGGATCCTTCCAGGCTTGCTAGTCTTGCTTTCGCTTCGTGTACTAGGAGTGGGGGTGCTGAGTCGGCCGCGGGCGACGCGTTACACAAATTACCGCCAATAGTGGCCATGTTCCTCACCTGAACGCTGCCCATGGTCTTGACGGCGTCGTAAAGCGCCGGTACTTCCTCCTTAATCAGCTCAGATTTCTCGAGATCTCTCCAGGTGGTTAAAGCGCCTATCCTTAACGAGGGACCATCAGCAACTACATACCTCAAATCACTAATCCTTTTAATGTTTACTAAGTACTTTGGCTCGGCTAAGCGCATCTTCATCTTAACTAGGAGGTCAGTGCCTCCT
Organism: uncultured Sulfolobales archaeon; assembly: GCA_938017505.1. Classification (GTDB taxonomy): domain Archaea; phylum Thermoproteota; class Thermoprotei_A; order Sulfolobales; family NBVN01; genus Zestomicrobium. The sequence continues at coordinate 365 of CALIKV010000032.1, forward strand.
GCAAGGATCTTAGCCTCTGAGCCGAACTCTTTAAGTAGATGTAGTGCCTCACTGAGGTTCTTAGGCTCGAAGTACTGGAAGCTGAAAGGTATTATGTGTGTGTTCCTTAAGTTCACTGGAACAGGCCTTACGCTAAACGACATGAACGCTCACCCCCTCTCTTTAATGGCTTTAAGCAGCTTCTCCGGAGTCATAGGCAACTCGTAGAGCCTCACCCCTACAGCGTTGTAGATGGCGTTTGCTATGGCTCCTACAGCTGGGTTCATGGCAGCCTCACCTAATCCCTTAGCTCCGAAAGGTCCTGTGGGCTCGTACGTGTTAGCGATCAAGACTTTGAACTCGTCCAGCGGTGGGATATCCTGCGCGGTCGGTATCTTATAGTCCGTTATGAGGCCTCTATTCAGGAGCTCGCCTGTCTCGGGATTGTACGGGGTGTCCTCGATGAATGCCATCCCCCAAGCCATGACGAAACCCCCGTGAAGTTGTCCCTCCACGAGATCCCTATTTACAGGGGTTCCCACGTCAGCCCCGGCAACTACCCTAATTGGTCTCACTTTACCTGTCCACGTATCAACCTCCACCTCAACGTAATATACCGTAAAGCTAGGGGGCGCTGACGTTGCTCTGTAGGTCACGACGCTTGCTATAGTGCCCCAATTCCTCTGCCATGCTGTCCTGGCCAGATCTCCCAAAGTTATTTTCATCTCTGGAGATCCCTCAACGAATATGGCGGCCTGTCTGAGTTCCTCGTCGTACTTGATCTTCAACGCTTCTGGGTTGACCACCCTGCCCAGCAATCTAGTGGCATATTCAAGCACTTTTTGCTTGACTACCTGCGCCGCCCTCCTAGCAGCCTCCCCCCCGACGTAGGTGCCTCTTGACGCGTGTGTGCAGACATCATACGGAGTGTTCTCAGTCGTTGCCGTAGCCAGGTTTATCAAGCTGGGAGGCACGCCTAACTCCTCTGCTATCAATTTAATGTGCGCGTCCAGGGTTCCCCCACCGTGATCCTGGAGCGCGGTTATGTAGTCAAGGGTTCCATCCTCGTTCAACTTCAGGACAGCACCGGAATAATCGATAACCTCGCCTGATATAGGTCCCCCAGCCCCTGATGTGTGGAAACCCCTACCGACGCCTATACCTCTTCTAAACCTCCCTCCCTTCTCCTCAGGCCTTCCTCTCCTCTCCCATCCTATCAACTCCCTGCCTCTCTTAAGTAGCTCTGGAACTCCATCAGATTTAATCACGGACCTCACGGTAGGACCCTGACCCCAAAACACATCACCCAGACCGACGTAGTTCTTAAGTCTTAAGTCAACAGGGTCTATCTCTAGTTTCTCAGCCAGCTCATCCATCATAACCTCGACAGCCCAGGTCACTTCAGGCGCTCCATAACCTCTTAGCGCACAGCCAGGCACCTTGTTAGTGTAGACAGCCCTGCCTAAGTACCTTATGTTTCTCCATTTATAGAGTGACACAAACCACCCGAGGGAAGTCCCAAGGAGCGGGTAAGGCTGGATTTGATGAGCGCCTACGTCAAGGACGTTCTCGAACTCGGCGCCTACAAGCGTTCCGTCTTTCTTAGCACCTATCTTAATTCTGAAGTGGAATGTGAAGTTCGAGTGATCGAGGATGTCCTCTTCTCTAGTGTACGTCAGTTTAACGGGCTTCCGGGCCTTAAGACAGAGCGCCACGGCTATGGGGACAAGGACGTTCGTCTGTATGCTCGAGCCGAAACTACCGCCTATAGGGGTTTTAACCACGTTTATCTTGCTCAACGGTATGTCGAATATCTGATGTACAAGGATCCTCGTGTTGTGTATGGTCTGAGTAGTTGTGTATATCGTTACCTTACCATCCACGTCAGGGACGCATAAGACGGCTTTAGGCTCTAGCTGCATGTGGTACCTCTTACCGGTTCTGAAGAACCTCTCTATGACGACGTCAGCTTCCTTAAACGCCTTATCTACATCCCCCTCGACGTAGTTAAGCGTGGTTGCGACGTTGTTCCTAACCTCAACCCACTCACTACCCTTCATAATCCTTTCATGTATTAGCTGGGCGTTAGGGTCCATCGCCTCAAACGGATCAAGCAACGGACTGTAGACCTTCTCTAGGTCGAACTTTATTAACTCAGCAGCTCTCTGAGCAAGCTCCTCAGTAGGTGCCGCGACCGCCGCTATCGGATCCCCCACGTATCTAGGTCTCTTAGTCAAGACCATGTGATCCTTGAATGTCACCTCATCTACGCTCACCAACCTAGGGTTAAACAGTTTCTGGGGGACGTCGTCAGGAGTTAAGACCACAGCGCCTAACCTCTCAGCCTCGCTCACGTCAAAGCTCTTTATGTCTGCGAAGGCGTAGGGGCTCCTGACAATCCTGCCTATGAGCATGCCTGGAACCTCCATGTCATTAACGAACTTAAGGAGGCCCTTAACTTTAGCTACCCCATCCCTCCTAGTAGTCTTTGAATTAAGGAAGGAGGCCCTAACACTCATCATGAACCACCAATAACTAGAACCTTTAGAATTAAAAAGCTTTGTTTGATCATTCTCTTTCTTATAAAGAGAGCGCCAGATTATAAGTCGCTGAACAACCCAGTTACGAACACGTTTAAAAACCTCATCAAAAATTAATGAGGGGGATTCGGTTGAGTTATGGCGGTAGCCTCTTAATTAAAGGTGGCTTGCTAGTCACTCCTGAAGGCCTCCTTAAGGCGGACGTTAAGGTGGTTGAAGGTAAGATAACGGCGATCGGAAGTGATTTAAGCCCTGAAGGCGTTGAGGAGGTTCTCAACGTTAATAACTTGCTTGTGTTCCCGGGAGTTGTGGACGAGCACGCTCACATGAGAGAACCCGGTTTGGAGTATAAGGACGACTTCACACATGGGTCTATGGCAGCAGCCGTCGGAGGCGTCACAACGGTAATTGAGCAGCCCAACACATTACCTCCAGTTGACGATTCCCATAAGTTGGTTGATAAAGCCACACTCCTTAAGGGTAAAGCTTGGGTTGATTTCGCTTTATACGGCGTGTTACATGACTCGAACGTCCATGAACTTGAGGACATGCTTAATGCAGGCGCGGTGGGTTTCAAGGTCTTCCTCGGGCCCACAACAGGGAACATACCGTCACCTAGCGAAGGTTCTCTGTATGAGATACTCAGCAAGTCATCTGGACTTGGTGTCACTATAGCTTTCCACGCCGAGGATAGGTCTCTGATAGAGTACTTCACAAATAAGGTTAAGTCTTCAGGAAGGTCTGATCCTCAGGCTCATGAAGATTCTAGACCTCCTGTAGTTGAGGAGCTGGCAATAACTAAACTCCTATTACTCTCCAGGAGGACAGGCGGTAGGGTACATGTCCTACACATGTCGTCCAGCGAGGGCGTGGAACTAATCAAGAGAGCATCAGATGAGGGCATTAAAGTAACTGGGGAGGTGTGCCCTCATTATCTGACCTTCAGCAACGAGGACTACGCTAAGTACGGTACGTTAATTAAAGTCAACCCCCCTATAAGGGGCAGGGCGCATAGGGAGTCGTTGATGAGGGCGGTTAGGAGCGGCGTGATTACCACGTTGGGATCTGATCACGCACCGCACAGCAAAGAAGAGAAACATAGGGATGTATGGGATGCGGCTGCTGGATTTCCGAACGTTCAAACGTTCTTTCCGGTCGTTCTTGACCTAGCTTTAAGAGGCGAGATGCCTTTAACGGCACTGCCCAGGTTAATGTCTGAGAATCCGGCTAAGTACTTTGGGCTCTGGCCCCGTAAAGGGGTCTTGAGGGTTGGCAGCGACGGGGATTTAGTAATCGTTAATCCTGAAGAGCGTATGAAGGTTACCGAGGAGTGGTTGCGTTACAAGAGCAAAGTAACACCGTACCTCGGCTGGGAGTTGCGTGGCAGGATAAAACACGTAGTGCTTAGAGGGCATTTGATCCTGAAAGACGAGGTCCTTGACAGGAGACCTAAAGGACTCTGGATTAAGAGGGGCTCCTGAGTACGTAGTTCTTGCTCTTTTTTCTAATAGGAGAACTGACGGAGGAGAAACCTTATAAATTGACTTTCAAGATATACGTGGATGTGTTAAATAATGTCATCCTCGTTTGAAGACCCTCAAACGTTAATTAGTAAGTGGCTTGAGTCAAGAGAATTCCTAGTTGTGGGTAAGGGCGTTGCGAGGATCGACTCATTAAGCAAGGCCATGGGTAAGGCCAGGTACACGGAGGATTACTTGACAAACAACGTCCTCTTTATAAAGCAGGTACTCAGCTCAGAGCCTCATGCACTTATTAAGTACGTGGACAGCTCCAGCGCTATTGGTACTCCAGGCCTCCAGGGGGTGTTTACAGCCAGTGATATACCAGGCGTTAATCAGGTTGGTTACGCGTTGCCTGATCAGCCTCTGCTGGCTGAGAGGAAGGTCAGATACGTTGGTGAAGTGGTTGCTTTAGTTGCCGCCGAAGACTATGATAAAGCCCTAAAGGCCGCTGAGGAAGTTAAGGTGTTCTACGAGCCGCTGCCGTACATTCTAGATCCGTTAGAAGCCATGGAGAGGATGGATCTCCTAATTCACGAGGAGTTAGACTCCAACATCGCGTTCAGGACTAAAGCTAGGAAGGGCGACGTAGTTGAGGGCTTCAGCAAGTCCGACGTGGTTGTTGAGGGCGAGTATAGAACGCATCATCAAGACCACCTGTATCTGGAGACTGAGGCGGCTCTAGCAATCCCTGACCTGGAGGGTAGGATAACGGTTATAGGTGGTATTCAGTACCCGCATTTGGCTAGGGACATAGCGGCTAAGGTGTTGGGTGTTCCATCAAGCTATGTGAAGGTGATAGTCCCGTACGTTGGCGGTGGTTTCGGAGGCAAGGATGACGAGGGACCTCTAGCAGCCGCTAAAGCTGCTCTAGCAGCACATCTTACTGGAAAACCTGCGTTCATATTGTACAGCAGGGAGGAGTCGATTCTCGTACATCCGAAGAGAGAGGCCGCCGTAATAAAGTATAAGAGCGGCGCCGACAACGAGGGTAGGCTTCAGGCGATTGATGTCACGATTGTTCATGATACCGGTGCGTACGCTAACAGGTCCCCCTTCATACTTTGGAGAGCTACCATGCACGCGTCAGGGCCCTATGAAGTGCCTAACGCTAAAGTCGACGGCTATGCGATATACACGAACAAGGTCTACGAGGGCTCCTTCAGGGCGTTCGGCAACGCGTCGATACAGTTCGCTGTTGAGAGGCAGATGGACCGCCTAGCTGAAAAGCTGGGCGTAGACCCAATCGAGCTGAGGTTAAAGAACATCCTGGAGCCGGGCAAGTATACAATAACCGGTCAATTGCTCGACCACTCCGTAGGCGTTGGTGACGCAGTAAGGAGGCTGGCCGAGGTGTCTGAGTGGATGAGGAAACGCGAGGAGTACAGAAAGTTTAATGAGGTTAGTGATAGGCTTAAGAGGGGTATAGGTGTAGGCGTTGCATGGCATGGCATAAGCACCTCCAGAGGGGTTCCTGATTGGTCTAACTCATACATAAAAGTGGAGAAAGATGGTTCCGTAACTGTGTTCACAGGCATAACCGAGATAGGTCAGGGCTCACCAACTTCTTCCCATGTGCAGATCGTTTGCGAGGCTCTTGGAGTCCTCCCAGAGCACGTCAAGGTAGTTTTCGGAGATACAGACGCTCCTGATTCCGGGGCAACACATGCGTCGAGGGGCACCAGCATAGGAGGAATAGGCGTCTTAGTGGCGGCAACTAAGTTAAGGGAAAGGCTGGTTTCCCTAGCTGCGTCGATGCTGGGCGTAGAACCTGGCGAGGTGGCGCTCAGGGATGAGAAAGCCCAAGTCAGGAGCGACCCGACGAAGTATGTGGCTTGGGGTGACTTAATCAAGGAGGCGATCTCCAGAGGGGTTGAGTTAAGCGCTACTGGGTACTTCTTCCTGCCTAAGGGTAAGTTCTACGACTCTATCGGTCAGGGATTCGCTTACCCAGCATACAGCTACATAGCCGTCGTGAGCGAGGTTGAAGTAGATACGTGGACCGGGCATGTAAGGGTGTTTAAAGTGTGGCCAGCCCTGGCGGTTGGGAAAATAATTAATCCGCAGCAAGTTGAGGGTCAGGTTGAGGGAGCTGTTGTGCAGGGGATGGGCTACGTGCTTATGGAGCAACTGATCTTCGATGACAGAGGAAGGATTCTTAACCCTGACTTAACTGACTACGTCATACCGTCAATCATGGACGCCCCTGAGATAGCTAAGCCTATCTACGTGGAGGATCTCTTCAAGTATGGACCGTTCGGGGCTAAGGGCGTTGGAGAGATGGCTCTGATACCGATGCCCGCCACGCTAGCGAACGCGGTTGCAAACGCGTTAGGCGTTAACATAACCACACTCCCTCTGACCCCTGAAAACGTGCTTAAGACCCTAGGTAAGGCGGGTTAGGTGGTGAAAGATGTTCTACAGAATGCCTGAGATAGAGTACATCCGTGCTTCGAGCCTTGAGGAGGCCCTGCAGATCCTGAGCAGGAAGGAAGGCACGAAAGTCCTTGCAGGAGGAACGGATCTAGTAGTCGACATGAAGGTTGGTAGATACAAACCCAAGGTAGTTCTCGACATCACAGGAGTTAAGGAGTTGCGTTTCATCCTTGACGAGGGTGATAGAATCCGTATAGGCGCTTTAACCAAGATCCAGGAGATAGTAGAGTCATCAATCGTCAGGAGGAAGATACCCGTACTTGCTGAGGCGCTCTCCAGGCTAGGCTCGTGGCAAATAAGGAACATGGCCACTATTGGCGGTAATTTGTGTAACGCGTCGCCCGCGGCCGACTCAGCACCCCCACTCCTAGTACACGAAGCGAAAGCAAGACTAGCAAGCCTGGAAGGATCCAGAGAAGTAAGCATCGAGGAATTCTTC
>CALIKV010000033.1 GCA_938017505.1 uncultured Sulfolobales archaeon
GGCCACTATTGGCGGTAATTTGTGTAACGCGTCGCCCGCGGCCGACTCAGCACCCCCACTCCTAGTACACGAAGCGAAAGCAAGACTAGCAAGCCTGGAAGGATCCAGAGAAGTAAGCATCGAGGAATTCTTCACAGGACCTGGGAGCACTATTATGAGACCTGATGAACTGCTTCAGGAGATCGTTATACCTAGAAAGAAATCCAGGGGTTCCTCCTTCACTAAGATCGGCAGGGTTTCTATGGATCTAGCTATAGCTAGTGCCTCAACCTACGTCGAGGTTGATGGGGATTCTATAGCGAACGTGAGGGTAGCTCTAGGTTCAGTAGCGCCTAGACCTATCAGGGCTAGACGATGTGAGGCGGCCTTGACTGGGAGGAAGATTGATGAGAGCACGTTAAGAGAGGTAGCTGAGATCGTAGCTAGCGAGATAAGCCCTATAGACGATGTCAGGAGCACGGCGTGGTACAGGAGGGAAGTTACTAAGACGCTGGTTTTCGACTCGCTCATGAAATCCTTAAGCAGGGTGAGGTGGTGATATATTGGTTAGAATCAGGTTTAAAGTCAACGGCGAGACGAAGTCGCTTGAAGTCGAGCCGAACGAGCTGTTAATAAATATATTGAGGAACCGGCTGGGTTTGATAGGGACCAAGTACGTGTGCGGGATAGGCGAGTGTGGGTCATGTACCGTAATGCTTGACGGCGAGCCAGTGCTTTCATGTTTAACGCTGGCAGTAGATATCGATGGCAGAGAGATCGTGACTGTTGAAGGTTTGTCTACTGGTGATGGATTAAGCGAGGTTCAGAGAGCGTTCATCGATGAAGGAGCTATTCAATGTGGGTTCTGCACGCCAGGCTTCCTAATCATGGGTGAGTATCTATTAAAAGAGAAACCTAAACCCACTGAAGAGGAGATTAAGGAATACTTAAGAGGGAATCTATGCAGGTGTACGGGGTACGTCAACATTATCAGAGCTGTCAAGAAGGCCAGCGACCTAAAACACGCAGGACGCTGACTTCTCGCAGTGAGTCACGCGACAGGTTTACTCAGCTTTAACCCATCTATTTTAATTATAGCTGGTGGGGGTCGCCTCTCCCACAAGCCACAGAGTGGGACTCTCTCCGAGAGGCATGTTCAGCGGACACTTCACGTCTTATATACTTCAGCTTAATTAGTTCTTAGGTGATAACGTGGGGGTCTCAGCAGCTAACGTTAAAGTGAAGAGACTCATAGATATTCTAATGTACGTAGTTGACGTCGTGATTCTAGGAACCCTAGGTGTCATGATCTTCGTAACAATGTATTACCTCGCACGAGATCTCAGCACGCTTGTGTCGTACACGTCAACCGTTAATGAGTTGAAGCTGATTGTCGACTACATACTTCTTCTCTTCATATTTTCAGAGTTGCTCAGAAGCGTCTTGGCCGTCAGAGGCGAGGAGTACTTGCTGGTTTTAATGGAGACAGCAGTAGTCGTAGCGATTCGAGAGATATTCATATCAGTAATCTCGAAGACCACTATAGATCTACTGATTAGTGCCGTAGCCCTCGTAGCGGTCATAGTAGGCCTGTGGTTAGTGAGATCTAAGGTCTACGTTAGGGTGGCAAGGGGACATCGGGTCTTAGCCTCCTAGGCTGTTTAAGCACGACAACCGATTCAAACGCCACCAAGAACCCACCATCAATAGCGCATGGGTTTCATGGTTAGGATTTAAAACTAATTAAATAGATGCGATCCTAAAGACCTAATGATAGGCCTACAACACTTGGAAAACGTCCTTCAAGGGGCTGGTGAGGTAGGCCTTACTGTGCTTCAGTCCTAACTTAACTAGGGCCTCGGCGATTTTCACCGTTATCAGCGTAGGGTCTATGACGGGAACCCCGACTAGATCAGTTAATTCCCTGCTTAACCCTATGAATCCGCCACAACCTAGGACGATCACTTCAGCCGCGAATTCGTTGACAGCCCTCCTTGCTTCATCTAGGAGAGCGCTCTTAACCTTATCTAAATCCCTTCTCAGGTCTAGAACCCTCACGTCTATGCCTGAGGCGTAGACTAACCTCTTCTCAAGACCTAGCTCCACGGCTTTCCTGTAGTAAGCGATCCTGGAGTACCTGCCCGTAGAGATAACCGCAATTCTATAGCCAAGCAGGAGGGCTGAGGCCATGGAGGTCTCGCCAATGCCTAACACCAGGCTCTCGGAGACCTCTCTAGATGCTTGAAGCCCAGGATCGTCAAAACAGTTGATTATTATGACGTGAAAACCTTCCTTAGATGCTTTAATTACTTCCTCGATTACGTAAGGAGCGGCTAAATCCCTTTCATACTCGCGTTCTATGGCAGGCGGCCCCCTTGTTAAAGACCTTACAGTCACGAGAACGTCAGGGGATACAACCTCCTTAACGTGTGCTAGCGTTAGTTCATCCCATATGTTAGTGTTAACGGGGTTCAGTATGAGCATCCTTAACTGTTGCATGGAAGCACCTCACATGGAGGTCTTCAGTTGAGTAGCTAAATCCTTAAGCTCTGGGTGGACGTATTCACCCTCCTCTATGATTTTCTCCCCATCACCCCAGACAGTCGGGCTCAAACATATTCCGTCCGTATGTGATGATGCGGGGCCCAGCCTACCCATAAACGTTGACGACTGTGATCCCAGACCCCATTCAACCACTCCCCAGACCCTCTCGTCCTCAAGTATGTTCCCAGTGAGCTTCGCACCTGGGTTACACCCGTACGAGAGGTGGGCAACGTTGAACATCCCCTCATCGTTAAATGATATAAGCCACCTCTCAAACGCTCTGGCTTCTAAGCCGCCCTCTATCCTACGTACCTTTCCCTCTTTTATGAGGAGCTTCACAGGGTTCTTGAGGAGTCCTAAGTCCTCCGGAGGCCAGAGAGACCCGTCGAACACTAACACGCCGTTTACGCTCTCCTCCACCGGAGCCCAGTCAACCTGGCCGAAGAGCATATACTCACCAGGCCCTGCGACCTCGCCCTCAACCAGCACAGGTCTTGAGGGGTCGTTCTCGAATTCCAGCTCCGTTCCTGCAGGCGTTCTCACCTTCATAACTCTCGCTCCTCGCGTTACCTCAGCTAACTTTCTCTGGAATTCGTAGAGGAGTCCAACATTAACTCTCCCTACAGTTCTCACCATCATATCAGCGTTCATACCCACTAAACACATGTACCTCACGTTACCAACCTTCATCGCCTCCCAGTAAGGCGTTGAGTAGAGTAACCAGTTCCTGTTGAACTCGATCCATACGTCAGCAACACTCAGGACCGCCTTAAGGGATTTCGTAGGCAGGTACGGATCAGCAGCCTTACCCACGCCTACGGGAGTCCTGTGAAGAAGAACTACGGGTTTCCCACCAATAACGCTTACGGCCTTAGCCACAGCCTCAACAACCCTCCAGTCACTGCCGGTGTCCGAGGTTATCACGACCTCCTCATCCCTAGAGACCTTAAGGACCTCCTTGACTAATTTATGCGCGGCAACTGCAAGCTCGAAATCCATGAACTCGACCACTACTCATCACCCCCTACAACCATCGTGAGGGCCTCAACCACCTTTAGAGCAGACCACGCGGGATCTACCACTGGCACACGGACAGCATCACTGACCTCCCTAGCCATGCCAGCTAATCCTGTGCATCCCATTACAATGACCTCAGCACCCTCGAAGACCGCCTCACTTGCCTCCCTAACAACGTGCCTTAAGGTTGCTTCCCTGTCTTTCTCTAAATCAATAACCCTTAAAGGGATCCCTCTCAAGCTAATGACTAATCTCTCAAACCCTAATGACTTAACTCTCCCCCTAATAAGATTTAAGGTCTCCTCATCACCGCCGACAGTGATTACGGCTAGCTTATCACTTAGGTTTCTGGCAAGCGATAAGGAGGCCTCAGCAGGACCTACGATGACTTTACGGAGGGATCTCCTCAGCCTCGCCACTCCTGGATCTAGGAAGCAGTTCACTATTACGGCGTTAAAGCCCCTATGCCTCTCCTTAACCAACTCAACCACTAGTGACTCTGCCTCAGCATAATCCTCAGCAGTCTCGACGGACACAGGTCCTCTGGAGAGCGACATGACCTCTATGCTCGTGCCTCCTGACGCGAAGCTCTCGTAGATCCTCCTGTCTAGCTCATCCCACCTGCTGTGGCCCACGGGGTTAACGACTAACACCCTCATCTAGCACTCAGCCTCTTCACAAGCTCTTCAACAGGCACGTACTCGTATTCAAAGCCGAAGCGCTTAGGCCCGAAGAACTTAAGTCCTTCCGAGGTCCTCCACATTGCAGGCGCCTTAGCGGCCACTCCGTTAACTGTCATTCCCTCCCTCAACTCCGTATTGGTTACCGGCTCACCGTCATCCATCAACAGAGTGAAGAGATCAGGCGGCATCACTAGCGGTTCGTTATTAAGCCACACCATTATGTGTTCATTCATTATCCAGGATTTCAAAGTTGACCCGGTGAAACCCTCGACACCTCTGAGGATGACCTCACCCTTAAGGAATCCGCCTTCATCCTGCCATTTGTATTTCTCTACAACCCCTCTGAACACCACCCACCCGTTGAGGGTCTCGGCAACTCTCTCAACAGGGTTTACCCCCTCCTCCCTAGCACTCAACACTGCATCGCCTAACCTGTAGGCGAGCGTCACGGTCTTCCTAACGACCACTTTCTCGGCCGCCTTCTTCGAGAGTGGCGTGTCCACGACGGCCACAAACTTACCGCTTAACACCGACATATACCGTGCTATGGACTCGTAGTCGTCTATGTCGGCGTACTCCTTGACAATAACGATGTTCCCGGACTCGGAGACTATTGCTGAGGGGTACATAGGAACTCCGGAGATATGCACCGTGCATTGATGTAGCTCAGGCGCTGCCCTACCTAATAAATCGCCGTCAACCGCAGGTAGGTTGAGCCTAGCACCTATGCTTAGGGCAACGGGCGTATTCTCACCCCCCATCTCAGAGGAGACCACAGCGCCTGCTTTAACCCCAAGCAAGCCCTCAAGCGTTTCGATAGCCTTAGATATGGGATCAGACACCTTAACGGGTTTTTTACTCTTCAGCCCAGGCGCTATGGAGCCAACGTAGTAAGGCACTACCATCAGGGAGTCCTCAGGTAGTTCGTCAAGGTCTACAATCATCACACTGCCCGCATCCTCCAGCACCCTTCTCAACAGCCTTAAACCCTCGTTAGGATCCCCCCCACCACCGGTACCGAGGATAGTCGCGCCGAGAACGAGTTTCTTAGCATCCTCAACGTTTTTAACTAACCACATTAGGATCGACCGATTATTGAACGTGACAGAAGTTTTTAAACACATTCTTCGCGGTTAAGCGTGTTAAACGCATAAAAACATAAAGGTTTTTAAGCATCGGTATAGATTATTCCTGGTGCTTTACATGCCTGTGAGCAAGACCACTATAATAATAGCAGCGCTAATATTGATAGTTGCTGTAGGGGCTATAGCCTACTATACCGTGAGCCCGCCAAGTCCGCCAACAACCCCGACGACGCCCACAACGCCTACTACCCCAACCACTCCTACCACCCCGGTAACGCCGCCAGCTAGGATGATCATCTATGCCTCCCTTTCAGAGATGACTACAGCAGATCCGAGCACGGATTTCTCTAACTCCGTTATGTGGCTTCCTCTGGTTTACGAGCCCCTCCTCTGGTATGACCCGATATCTGACGAGTTCATACCTGCACTAGCTACAAGCTATAGTAGTAGCGCGGACGGGCTTACTTGGACGTTCACTATAAGACGTGACGCTAAATTCCACGACGGAACCCCAGTTACAGCGCATGCAGTGAAGTCCTCCATAGATAGAACCATAACGTTGGGAGAGGGAGCTGCTTTCATTTGGGATTCCGTTGAGAGCATTGAGGTTCCTGATAACTACACCGTGGTCTTCCACCTTAAGTATCCTGCTGCCTTAGACAAGGTCGCCGCCACTACTTATGCTGCGTACATATTCAGCCCGAAGATCGTTGAGTACGCCGGCGCGTCAGACCTGACAGACCCTAAAGTCGCCGACTGGTTTAACAGAGGCAATGAGGCGGGCTCAGGACCGTACAGGATGATTAAGTGGGATCCGGAGAACGAGGTAATCCTCGAGAAGTTCACTGAGTGGTGGGGTTGGAAGCTGCCTGACTACCCTATGAAATCGGATAAGGCGCCTGACATCTTCAAGATAAAGGTGATTAAGGACGCGGTAACTCAAGAGACGTTAATCCTTTCAGGAGATATAGATATAGCTCAGTATGTACCTCTAGAGAACATAGAGCAACACCAGAAAAACCCCAACCTACAGGTGCTGCTTAAACCAAGCTTCCAGAACCTAATCATGTTAGTGAACGTCAAGAAACCCCCGCTTGATAACGTTTTAGTCAGGAGAGCTATAGCGCATGCAGTGCCTTACGATGACATAGTGACCGTAGCTAGGAATGAACTGGCTACAGTGGCCAGTGGACCTGTCCCGCGCGGTATGTGGGGTCACTTCGACAACTTAACCTTCACATATGACTTGAAGCTGGCCAGGGAGTTGCTAACTCAAGCAGGTTATTCAAGCGGGATTGGCAGGACTCTCGTGCTCACGTATACGGCTGGTGATATATATGAGGCAAGGACTGCTGATTTAATTAGAGCGTCACTCGCTCAGATAGGGGTAAATGTAGAGATAAAGCCTCTCAGCTGGGAGGAGCAGTGGGCACTGGCTCAGAAGGGCTGGGAGGACCCTAACATCGCTCAGGACTTCTTGATCTTCTACTGGTGGCCTGATGTGGTGTCACCATTTACATTCCTGTATAACATGTTCCATAACGCGAGCAAGGCGTTCAACCTATGTTATTATGAGAACGCCGAGTTCAACGCCTTAATTGAGGAAGCTGTGGTCCTTGAAGGAGTTGATGAAGCTAGAGCTTTAGAGCTGTATTACAGGGCACAGAAGATACTATATGATGACGTGCCTGGAATCCCTCTATGGGACATGGTAGATGTAAGAGTGGCTAAAGCGAGCATAGGGAATCTAAATAAAGCCGTCAACCCCGCGTACCCTACCGTAGTGTTCGCTCAGGTTCTTAGTGTAGGTGGTTAATAATCTAAAAGTTTTTAACTGAAACCTAAAGTATTGGAGGGCGTCACTTTGCCTGTATCCAGAGAATACGTGGTTAAGAGATTCCTGTTGTTAGTATTCGTGGTCCTAGGCGTCTTAGCGATTACATTCGTTATGACGAGGATAATCCCTGCAAGGCCTGAGCTCCTGTGGGCAGGCCCCCACGCAACTGAAGAGCAACTTAAAAGAGCTAGGGAGGTACTGCATCTAAATGATCCCATCTACGTTCAACTGTATTACTACTTAAGCGACTTCTTCAGGGGTGACTGGGGTGTTTCGTGGAGAACTAGGTCACCAGTACTTAATGACCTACTCACAGCTCTACCAGCAACGCTGGAATTAGTTATCACGGCCTTCCTACTGGCCTCCATAGTCGGGATCCCTTTAGGGATATATTCAGCCCTCAGGTACGGCAGATTCAGCGATCAAGTCGTTAGATTCATGACTATACTGGGCGCATCGACGCCGGTCTTCTGGATAGCATTAATACTTCAAACAATGTTGGGCGTGTGGACGGGCCTGCTGCCTGCAGGAAAGAGAGTTGATGATTATCTAGCCTACGTAACGGGGTTTAAGCCCGTGACCGGCTTTTACGTCCTCGACTCCCTAACTCAAGGGAACCTACCTGTACTCCTGGACGTCTTGAAACACCTGCTGCTACCCGCGTTTGTTCTCTCCATATATCCGCTGAGCCTTAGCTCTAGAATGAGCAGGTCATTAATGATTGAGGTGCTTAATGAGAACCACGTACGGAGCCTGGAGGTGTGGGGTATACCGCAGAGGAAGATAGTGTTTAAGTATGCTTTGAGGAACGTCATGGTCCCGGTTATCGCTTCATTAGGTCTTTCCCTAGGCTACACGCTTGTTGGGGCGTTCATGGTTGAGTTAGTCTTCGTATGGCCAGGTCTTGGATACTACGCAGGGATGGCGCTCCTCAGCTACGATTACCCGGCGATAATCGGGGTGGTCATATTGGTTGCTCTATTCTACTCAATAATTAACTTAGTTGTAGACCTCATACATGTGTGGCTCGACCCTAGGGTGAGGCTTTGATGTCTGAGTTCAGACTATACTTTAATTTAATACGAGGGAGCCCGATCTACTTAATCGGTCTGTTGCTTGTTTCCTCCTTTGTGATTATAGGGATACTGGCTCCATACATATTAACTAAGCCAGCGGATGCGTGGGGGCTCACTTACGACATCAGCAGGAGGTTTCAACCACCCTCACCTGAACACCCGTTCGGCACTGACGAGTACGGCAGGGACGTATTCAATCGAGTGTTGCTTGGGACGAGGTTCTCCTTAATGATAGGCGTCGGCGTCGTTGCCCTCTCACTAGCTATAGGCATTCCTGTAGGACTTGTAGCTGGTTATGTGGGTGGTAAAGCAGGAACAGCTTTAATGCGCGTCACTGATATGTTTCTAGCGTTCCCACCTCTGCTACTAGCTATAGCCCTGGCCGCTACCTTCGGCAGAGGACTCCTAAACACCGTGCTGGCTCTCTCACTGTCTTGGTGGCCTTGGTACTCAAGGCTAGCCTACATCCAGGTCAACAGCGTTAAGAGCCTACCTTACGTTGATGCGGCCAAGGTGGTCGGGGTCAGTGAGTTGGAGATTATGTTCAGGCACGTACTGCCTAATTCACTTACACCCATCATAACGCAGGCAACGCTGGACATAGGTTCAGCGATTTTAGAGGCATCCGCACTGAGTTTCCTCGGCGTTGGCGTCCCTCCGCCGACGCCTGAGTGGGGATTGCTCGTAAGTAGTGGCTGGGGGACAATAAGCAGGGCGTGGTGGATATCTCTCTTCCCTGGCCTATCCATAGTTATAACTGTCTTAGGGTTTAACCTGCTGGGAGACGCTATTAAGGAATTAATGGATCCTAGGTTAAGAAACCTTCTGAGCGTGAGGAGGGTGTAAGGCTGTGAGTGAGGAGAGCCTGCTTAACATAAGCAACTTAACGATTCACTACCACACTGTTGAAGGCGTTATTAAGGCGGTGAGGAACGTAAGCCTTAATGTAAGCAGGGGCGAGTCGCTCTGCATCGTAGGTGAATCAGGCTCTGGGAAATCAACGTTGGGTCTAGCTATATCTCTATCGCTACCAAGGAACGCTGTCGTCGTCGAGGGTTCTATGGTTTACGAGGGCGTTGATTTATTTAAATTAAGTCCTCCGGAGAGGCAGAGATATAGAGGTAGGGAGATCTCAATGATATTCCAGGACCCAGCCACCACTTTCAACCCGCTCTTCACCATAGGTGAACATCTAGTTGATATTCTGAGACACCACTTCGGAGTAAGCATGGACGAGGCCGTAGCACGAGCGATAGAGCTACTTAGAAAGGTCCAACTATCGGACCAGGATAGAATTCTTCGCGCCTACCCTCATGAATTATCCGGGGGCATGTTGCAAAGAGCCGCTATAGCTACGGCCCTGTCAACGAACCCTAAAGTCTTGATAGCCGACGAACCCACAACCATGCTTGACGTGACAACGCAGTCGCAAATACTAGAGCTGATCAACACTCTTAAGCAGGAGTTCGGTTTAACGTTATTGCTTATAACACATAACCTAGGCATAGCGAACGAGATCTGTAATAGAACGGTTGTAATGTACGCAGGCGCCCTCATTGAAGAAGGACCTACGGACGAGATCCTCCTGAACCCGTTACACCCATACACTGCAAAGCTAATTAAGGCGGTTCCAACGATAACTAAAGAGCAGGGAAGACTGAGCTACATCCCAGGGATGTTGCCTGACCTTAGGAACCCTCCGGCAGGATGCCCCTTCGCCGAGAGATGCGAGTTCGCAACGCGTTACTGTAATTCCTCATCGATTAAGCGCGTGCAGGTAAGTCCAGGTAGGAGGGTGGCTTGCATTCTACATGGTGCTGAAGCATGAGCGTACTACTTGAAGTTAGGGAGCTTGTCAAGCATTTCCCAATTAAATCGGGCCTCTTCGGGAGGGTGACCGGTTACGTAAGAGCTGTTGACGGCGTCTCCTTTAAAATCAATGGGAACACGGTCTTCTCGCTGGTTGGTGAATCAGGATCCGGTAAAACCACTACGTTGAGGTGTATCCTGAGATTAATTGAACCCACGTCAGGCGAGATACTTCTGGACGGCAGGGACGTGGTGAGACTAAAGGGAAAGGAAGTAAAGTGGTTCAGAAGGAACGTTCAGGCCGTATTTCAGAATCCATTCCTATCACTTAACCCTAGAATGAAGGTCAGAGACCTAATAGGGGAGCCGCTTAAGACTCATACCGAAATGAGCGATGACGAGATTCACAGGAAAGTCAATGATTTGCTAGCTATGGTCGGTCTGCCGAGCGCGGTAGCTAATCAACACCCACCCAGCTTAAGTGGTGGTCAAGCACAGAGGGTGGCCATAGCAAGGGCTTTAAGCATAGAACCTAGGCTACTTCTCCTCGATGAACCGACTTCAGCGCTTGACGTATCCGTGCAAGCTCAGATACTGAACCTACTAATGGAGCTTAAAGAGAGACTTAAACTAGCATATGTCCTAGTGACTCACGACCTATCTGTAGTTAGATACCTAAGTGACTACGTAGCAGTCATGTACCTAGGGAGGATCGTGGAGGTAGGAAGCGTGGTTGAAATATTTAATGACCCTAAACACCCGTACACACTAGCCCTACTTTCATCCATACCCGTGCCTGACCCAAATGTTAAGAGGCTTAGAAGGAGGTTGACACTACCTGGGGAGCCCCCCAGCCCGATAAACTTGCCTCACGGATGCAGGTTAAGTAGTAGGTGTCCTTATGCGTCTAATGAGTGCATGGTTAAGGAGCCTGACCTAATAAGAGTATCCGATACTCATTACGTCAGGTGTATCAAGGTCGTTAAAGGCTGATTCAGGAAGGATATAAAAACTGGTTCAGGTCAAATTTACGTGAGCGTTATAGATTAATAAGGAGGGGTGGCGCTTTATCCAGGTTACGGAGGGTCTGCTGGAGCTTCAAAGAACTTAGGTTTATGGACGACTCTTTCAAACCCGAGGTACGTCTTCAATTCACTCTGACCAAGCTGAACATGGTGGACCTCCTTGAGTTGCCTGAGTACTTTAGAGAAGTTGCGGTGTCACAGGCTGTGGTCTCGAACGTGATTCCCTCGGTAACGTACTGAGCAAGCACTTGTTGGAGATCTGAAGAGGACCTAAGTATTTGAGGTTCAGAACGAACGTCTGCTTCTTTAGGATACCCTCATGCTTTGAGTGTAACCTGAAGGACTGCCGTAAGGTGATGATGAACAACAAGTTTGACTGCTGGAGGAAACACAACCATCATGTGTGTTCTGCTCGTACTCACATGACGTCGTTAGGCGTCCACTCTGAAGTCGCTGTGTATTAGTCATCCTCGGATACGCATTTAACCTTTGGTGTTCTATAAACTTGTGGGTTTAACATGACTAGAGTGACTTTAATTAAAGGACGTGAGCTAGAGGATCTACTTAAACCGGAAATCTTGATACCTGAGATTGAGCAAGCCTTTATAAAGTATTCAAGAGGAGAGACCGTGTCACCTCCTAGAACCGTTATGTGGATTGAGGGTAATTGGTGGGGTGTCATGCAGTCCTACGTACCTGGCTATGGGGTCGGCGTGAAGGTTGTTAGTTTAATACCGCAGAATCCTAGTAGAGGGCTCCCGTCCATCCAGGCGCTCGTAGTCCTGTTTGATGAAATCATGGGCTCTCCTGTAGCTCTTATGGAGGGCGGTATCTTAACTGCCTTAAGAACTGGTGCCGCCAGCGCCGTGTCGGTTAAGTATATGGCTCCCAGCGAATTGGGACCTATAGGGATTATAGGGACAGGATTCCAAGCGAGATACCAGCTTAAGTTCATAGCGTCTGTTTATAAGTCTGATGAAGTAGTGATTCATGATTTGAGAAGCGACGCTGCGAGGTCGTTCAAGTCATGGGCTGAGGGTATAGGGTTCAGAGTTCTCGAGGCTTCCTCCCATGAGGATCTAGTGAGGAGGTCTAGGGTTATTGTTGAGTCCTCCACAACTAGGGAGCCTGTGATTCTCGGTAAATGGTTAGATAAGAACCAACATGTGGTGAGCATAGGTGCTCACGCGACGAATCATCGAGCATTAGATGACGAGGCGTTAAGCAGGTTCAGCAAGATCGTCGTGGATTCTAGGAAGGCTGTCCTTGAAGAGACTGGTGATATAAGAGTGCCACTGGAGCAGGGAATCATTAAGATTGACAAGATCGCTGAGTTAGGCGAGGTTGCCGCGAACGTTAGGAAGGGCAGGGAGGGTGACGAACTAACGTTATTCAAGAGTGTTGGGCTAGCCATACAGGACGCATGCGCAGCCACTCTCGCCTACAGGCTTGCTAAGACCAAAGGTCTTGGAATTGAGGTAGAGCTCTGACGCTTTATAAAAACCCAAGCATCCTGAACTCTTTTATTAGTCCCTCCAAGGCCTTAAACAGACGTAAAAGTCTGTCCTTAAGTTCTTCCGGCAATGTTGCGAGGTTGCCCTCACTGTGCATCCTTCTATAGGCTTCAATTAACTCGGTTAGTATGCCGGCTGATTTAGTTGCGTGTGGGAAAGTTTCATTAACAAGTGTTTCAAGCCCCTTCCCAGTTATTCTGTAGAGGGTTCTCCTCCCCTCCCCATCGCCCTTGTGAATAAGTCCCTCATGCACCATCGCGTTCAAAGTTCTATATAGCGTTCCTATAGAGGGTTTCCACACTGATTGGGTTACGTAAACTATTCTCTTGTATATTCCGTAGCCATGAAGTCCTGACTCAGTAGCCAGAACCGCCAAGACCAAGTGCCTGAGCACCTGCGTCCTTCTTCTAGTCAAGCTAACACCCTATCTTAATGGCAAAATATGGACTCTCATATTTATCTACTCTTAGGGGCTCTAATAAGCGTGGCTTGGTTTTACCGTTATAGCTTATAAGCTTGTCTGATATATTCCTAAAGAATATAGTGATGGAGTCGGGTGACGTGAGTGAGGCATGCTTCGGCAGTGACTATCGAGAGATACAGGAACGAGATGGTTAACGGCCCTATAGTTAAGACGTTACTGTGGTTGGGTCTTCCTCTGATGCTAGTTCAGCTGGTTAACGTGTCCTATAATATCGCTGACGCTTTCTGGCTGAGCAAGTACAGCGATGTGGCTATGGCCGTGCCAAGGCAGGCCTGGCCTCCCTTCATGTTCTTTAACTCCTTCAACATGGCGCTCTCAACAGCTAATATGGCACTCTTGTCTCAGTATATAGGTGCTAGGAAGTATAAGGAGGCCAGTGAGGTCGCGTCTAAGTTCTTCACAGCAGCAACGTTAGCGAGCCTGGCCTTCGGCCTCACGTACTTCTCGTTAAGGTATTCGTTGTTCACGTACGTCATTAGGACGCCACCGGAAATATTCGAGGAGGTTATGAATTACTCGGGGATAATCTCCATGGACTTAGCGTTGTCAGGGCTCTCTATAACTTACTCAACGATCCTTCAGTCAGTTGGCGACACTAGAACCCCCGCTGTCGTGGGAGGCGTTTCAGCGCTTATTAACATAGTTTGGGATCCATTCCTCATACTAGGCATACCGCCTTTCCCGAGGATGGGGGCTGCTGGAGCGGCTTTAGCCACGGTGCTCTCGAGGTTTGCTGGAGTCCTAGTGTTGATTTACCTAGCTAGGCGTAAGTTTCCTGATTTAAGGATATGGCTAACCAAGGCCTTCGATAAGTTCTGGGTCTCTAGGAACCTACGTATAGGCGGGCCTGTGCTCGTATTTCACTCGTCTAACAGCCTTGCATTCATGTTTCAAAACGCTCTTGTTAACTCCTTCGGCGTTGTGGCCGCGGCGGCTCTCGCCATAGGACTCGTAGTTATGGACATAGCTGACGCCGTTATGTGGGGCCTCACGATGCCTGTGGCCATTATGATAGGGCAGAACCTCGGGGCCGAGAACATTGATAGATCTAAAGAGATCGCTTACAAAGCTATCTCATCCGTAAGCTTACTCACTTTGCTAGGGGCTCTCCTGGTGTTCATAGTCAGGAACGAGCTTATCACAGTGTTCACCTTAGACACGTCCATCTTCAACGAGGCCCTGAGGTTTCTTGAAACCTTCGTCTTCAGCTTACCATTCTTCGCCATGTTCTTCGTTGGGATGTCTGTAGGTAGGGGCTCAGGGCACACCAACGTACCAACCCTTCTAGGCATGGTGAGGTTATGGGGCATCAGGATAGGTTTAGGTTGCCTACTCGCTTACGAGGTAGGTCTGCAATCCTACGGTATATGGATTGCGATGGCCCTGAGCAATGTCATCGGAGGCTTAGGCACCATTACCTGGATAAAATACGGAAGATGGGCTAAGCCAGTTATTAAGTGATTACGTTAAGAAGTTTAGAAGTGAAGTGGATCTTGAGAGGACCTCGTAGAGGTAAGTATTTAAGGGGAAGACCTTTAGCGTCCAGGAGGGTCGTCTCAAGACCTCTGGAGCATTCCATGTTCCCCAAGCAGGATAGTTAAAGAATTTCAACGTAATCGACTACGTTGAGCTCTACGACGACGAGTTATAAGCTATGAGACTAGTTCGTGCAGGGAATAAAAGCGTTGATGAAGAGTCCCTAGAGCTACTCCCCGGCGAACCCTAGAACTGGGCTGGAGGAAAGCCGTGGAGGCTCTAGCGAACCTGAAACCAATAAAAATCCTAGAGATTTACTTACCTGGAGGAAGCGATTGAAATGTCTAACATGTTTAGACGCTTTAGATGAGGATGGGATGAATGAGCTGGAGAAAGTACAGCTACTGGCCAAGACGCGGATTACCTACACGCTCACATCCTCTAGAGAGGCCTGAGTGGGTGTTAAGAGGATGCTACTGGAGATGGCTGATCTACGAGGCGCCCGTGACAACCGATACAGAGGATGATATAGAATATCTTGAGAGATTGAAAGGCCTCTTGCAAGAGCGAGTGAGGTTCGTTGATGAGAGATTAAACGCACTAAAGAAAGTCCGAAATGAACGATGATCGCGGGCACATGCTGCGGGCACTTAACCGATGATGACTATCTCCTTTTAATTTACATGGGTATTTTATACAGGTATGGTTTGTAATGTCATATGCTAGCGAGTTGAGTAAGGTTGGTCTGAGGATTTACGCATACCTTATAGAATCAGATATGCCCAGGGGGGTGAGAGAGATTGCCAGAGCATTAGATATCCCGGTAAGCAGTGTTTATTATCATCTCAAGCGGCTTGAGGAATTAGGCTTGATTGGTAGGAGTGGGGATGGCTACGTAGTCACCAAGATCATCGCTCTCGAGGGCTTCATGCTTCTCGGTAGGAGGCTTATTCCTAGGTTGACTATATATTCACTATTCTTTCTAGGCGTCTTCCTAGGGGAGATATACCTAGTCGCGCCTACGGGAGTGATCACTCCTGACAGGTTGATAGCGTTGGTTTCATGCCTCTTAGCCTTTCTCATTTTCCTCGTTGAAGGGTTGAACGCGAGGATCAGGCTTAGGACTCCATAAACTTAAGGTTAGCCTTAGCCGTTATCTTCGGAGATTCGTTCTAAGCGTGAAGAAGAACATAAGTCAGCGAAGGCTGGGTCATAGGTCCGAAGGAGGCGATAAGCTCGGGAAACGCTACCTAATGATGTTGTAGAGAATGCAGTCCGTTCAATGATGGGAAAGAAAAATTATTTTTCCAGCTGTATTTCCCCTAGCTCCTTCAGCGTGTTTATATCGTATATTTTGATTCTATTAGTCGAGACTGTGAAGAGTTCCCCACCAACGTAGAGCGATCTGACCGCGTTGTCGTGCTGCAACAGCGACTCGACCTTCAGCACATCACCTCTATAGGTCAACGCTAGAATCCCGTCTGACGCGTACGTCCACGCGTAACTGCTGATAGGTATTAAGACCAAGTACTTATTCAGATTCACCGTCACTGCATGGTGATCGTAGAGTGCCATGGACCATGCGGGAGACAGCCTGACCGTCGATATCTCCTTCATACTAGTTGGGTCGGTCACGTCGAAGAGTGAAATCTTAAGGTTCGAGTCCTCAAGCCCTATGCCTAGGAGCCTTCCATTAGGTAGTGGATGTAAGTACTCACTGAAGCCAGGTATCTTCAGATACCCAAGAACCCTGGGATTCTCCGGGTCGGACATGTCTATGGCGAATAGGGGATCCACCTGCCTGAAGGTCACCAGGAAGAACACATCATCGATTAACCTTGCTGAGTATATCCTCTCGCCGCTGGCAAGCCCCCTGAGGGATCCTGCGATTTGTAAGGACCCTAAGTCCACTGTAAACACGTTATTGCTGGTCTCTCCAGCCACGTACGTCGTTATCATGAGTCTAGGCACCGTGTATTCGTAAGGAATGCCCGGAGTACCTCCTGATGTGAGAAGGATTAACTCCCTCGTTACACACACTCCACTCTCATCGCACTCCGACACCTTAATCCGCGTTTCCTGGGTTTCTCTGGTTCCTCCGTAGAATGGCTTTACAAGCGGTTCGTATACCACCTTCACGGAGTAGTTGTTGTTAGTCGTAGCAGTGATGAAGAAACCGTCCATCTCCTCCATGGAGAACTGGTCTAGCAACATCCCTGCAACCTTGAATGACCCTCTCAACTTAACCTCAAGACCGTTAACGCTGAAGACGTAGAATACAGTCGCCTCAGACCTGACCTCCTTATTAACATCCTCAGCGATCTCCGCGAGCATCTTGTCACGTGCCTTCTCATCCAGCTCAGCCAAGTACTTCTCAACAATGCCGAGGGCCTCCTCCACGTAACCGCTCTCAAGGGCTTTAGAGACGTTACTAGCTATCCCATTGGGAAGGTGTTTCACGAAGGCTCTCAAAACGGAGATGTAGACCTCGAGGATGTTAAGTCCTTTCTCATAAGCGACGTATAGGTTCTCGTGTGACATATAGAGCCAGCTACCTCCCCCGGTGATGAACGTGTATACGGTGTAGTTCAAGCTCTCTACGTCTAGAGCGAGTATGATCGTATATGAGTTGGGGTTCTGATCAACGGCGATCAGCGATTCTAAAGGAATCGGATTATTGTTAATCAGAGGGACGGCTGGCTCGTTGAAGTACATGTTAATAACTAGGTATAGGTTACTTCCAGTGATTCTCGAGTTGAGCATGCTTCCCGTAACGCTAACTTCACCTAGTAATACTGGGTTGCTGGCCTCAGTGAGGTTGTAGATGTAGACCGTAGTGTTCGTAGTTCCTGGAGGTACTACAAGGCACCTACACTCAACTTCTGCTCTCAACGGGTACGGGCTACTTAGGCTCTCAGTTATTATGATTAACTCGTCATCGTGCAGAAACAAGCCCTTAACATGATCGTTCCTCATGATGAGTGTGCTTAAAACCCTCTTCTCAGCAACGTCCACAACAAATACTTTATTACCTGAAGCCACGGTAATGAGTCTGCCGTTAGTCTTAACCATGTCTGGTTCGTCAACTCCTTCAACCTGCACGTTGGTCTTAGAGAAGCTTGTGGTTGTGGTCGATACCCCCTCCTTAGCCACCGTCTCGATTACGCCTGTCGCGAGCAGCGGAGCAGGTATGGCTAAATCCCTGTACAGATAAGTGATAGCGGGATGCATCAAACGATCAACTAAAGCCTTTAAGTTGCTCATATCCTTCAGGTACTGTGCGAGGTCATCGTAACTGCTGAAGCTCCTTAGACCAGGAGTAATCAAGCCAACATTTATTTGCTGAGCCGCTGAGGCGCCTGTCAGATAGCTGTGTATAATCTGCGTAGTCTGCGTGCTCCCAGGTAATCCCTTGAGGAGAGTGTTTGAGGCTAGAGGTAATGAGATCCCAAGAACTAGAGCTACGAGCGCTATCGCCACGAAAGCCGTGCGATTCAACTATGTCACCTTAAGTACTCTATGTCTTAAAGCATAGATAACTCTAGAGTTGGAACACGTTTGTTCTAATATCTGAACACCCGCTTGAGACGCGTTTACGGTAGATTAAAAAGCAAGGGGAAAACACTATCCCGTATAGTTAGGAATCTTTGGAGGCAGTTTGTATATTCTCGCGTACAGCAGGTTCAACGCGAAGTGAAGCGCCACGAGCAACACGATTCCCACGGGCACTAGGATCAGAGGATCCGTAACTCCAAGCGCCAGCAATGTGTAGAGCGCTGCACTTATGAAACCGGCTGTTAATGCGTAGGGTAGCTGTGTTGAGACGTGATCTATGTGATCGGCAGCGGAGAACATCGACGACATGATGGTGGTGTCGCTTATGGGTGAACAGTGGTCGCCGAAGATCCCGCCACCGAAGACCGCCCCTATCGAAGCGAACGCGAGTATGTAAGCCATGTTTATGTTGTCCGGGTACTGGATAAGTGCTAGTTGCCAAGCCATGGGCACTGCCATAGGCATCATGATCCCAAAGGTACCCCAGCTAGTGCCTGTAGTGAATGAGACGAACATTGAGACCAAGTATATTATGAGAGGCACCATAAGTGCTGAGAGTCCAACTGCTACGGCACCGTGGATGACGAACTCGGCAGTGCCTAAGGAGTCTGTAGCAGACTTTATGGTCCACGCGTGGAGCAGTATAGTGTTAGGTAGAACCATAAGGTACATGCCCTTGAAAGTCTGCTTCATGACCTCGCTGAAGCTCATCACCCGGCCGATCAAGATCCAGGCGAACGCGATGAAGTAGGTCGCTATCCCAGCCCAGAAGAGAGACTTAGCGGTGTCAGCGTTCATCAGGGCATCACCGAAGGGCGTCTCCCAGAACCTGGAGAGGTCCTCAGCCCCAGTAGCCCACATGCCAAGTAGAGTCACTATGACTAAGGCTAGCATGGCTATTGCGAAGAGCCAGCCTGAAGCTTGTTTCTTGGTTTTAGGCTCCGCTCCTAAGACCTCCTCCGTTGGGAGTAACGGGGTTGCTCCGTCCCTAAGTACCTTACCCTCTTTAATGCTTCTATATTCCGCCTTCAGCATGGGGCCGTAATGCCTCCGTGTTAAGACAACTAAGAACACCAGCAGTATAGCGAGTATCGAGTAGAAGTGGTATGGAACGGCGTTCAGCCACATGAGGTACGCCTCATATGCCGGAGCCACGCTTATCAGTCCCTGTCCCGCCTGATCTCTTAACGTATCTATTGAGTCCCTTATGAGGCTCACTTCGTAACCAATCCACGAGGAGACCAGGGCTATCCCCGCAACAGGCGCTGCCGTTGAGTCAACTATATAGCTGAGCAGCTCCCTGCTGACCCTTAACCTATCCGCGACCGGCTTCATCGTGTTACCAACTATTACCGTGTTCCCGTAATCGTCGAAGAACACGGCAACCCCTAGAAGGGATGCGGCACTGCTTGCGCCCCTCGCGCTTCTGATCCTGCTTGAGATCGCTCGAGCAGCTGAGTGAACAGCGCCTGACGTATACAGCAAGCCCATAAAAGCGCCTAGCACGAAATCGTAGAGCAGTATCGCGGCGTTCCAGGAGTCTGTGGCGTTCTCTATATACCACTCAATGACTTGAACGGTACCTCCCAGCGGGTTATAGCCAGTGACCATTAAAGCACCTACCCAGATCCCAGCGAACAACGCAGGAACTACCTCGCCGGTAACCATACATAGAACTATAGCGAGTAGGGGCGGTAATAACGGAAACGTTACATAGGGGAATCTCTTCTCTTCAGGCATGAACTCGGCGTTCGGAGCCGCATACGCTATAAGCGCAACAACTATTACGGCTATCACTACGACCCATTTAAGAGTTTTTTGATTCATGCACAGTCACCTGGACCGTACATATAGTAAATATCTGGGGCTCCTTAATAAACTTTTACTTTAAAGCTAATGAGAACTTTAAAAGTTAATGAAAACGAGCTCGAGGGGATTGAGTACTAAATCATGTAGAGAGGGAGACTTAAGCAAGTTACGCCGCCGTCACACTTCCTGAACTCGGAGATCTCGACTTCAAGAGGGGTTAGGCCCTCGCTTCTCAGCTTCTCAACTGTTTTAGGGTGGCCTGCAGGGAGTAAAACCTTCCCGTTGCCTAAGTACAGCATGTTGGCTGCGTAGGCTTCGTCGAGAGGGATTCGAACAAGCTTAAACCCCTCAAAGTAAGAGGCGTCAACGAGCTCCGGAACTACGGCAATAGTTTTACTGCCTATGTAATTCACGGCAGAGAGAAGGTGAAACACCTTCTCAGTGGATACTGCGACGACTTTATGTTCCCGGAAGAAGTGTCTGAGGACCTCAACGCCTTGAGGGTTTGTCCTCGTGGAGACCCCCACATATATGACGCCGACGTCAGTCACTAGGACATCGCCTCCCTCAAGCGTGGCAGGGGGCTCCACTCTCGAAATCTCGAAGCCGGCCTTACTTACAAATTCCTCAACGCTTCTCTCCTCACCCCTCCTGCTTGGCACCCCGAACCTGGAGATCAGGGCCTTTCTTTGGACGGAGCTAATTACAGCTGTATCCTGTATGAAGACAGCGTCAGGAAACCCGTTAAGTTGAGGTAGCACGTGGACGTCGATGCCCTCTCCCCGAAGCGCCTTAACGTATTCTCCGTGTTGTCTTAACGCTAATGACGGATCAACAGTATTTCTTAAGGGGTGTGTTGAAACGCACCTGATCAGGTCGTAGGTGGGTGGTCTAACGAGGACGGAGTCGAAGAGCCTTCCGGATTTAGAACTGACCTTAACAACCATTCTCAAACACCGTTATACAACACCACTGGAGTTTAAATAATCAGTCACTCTGAACAAGTTCTTAAATTCGACAAAACATAAAAACCCTACTTAGACAATTGTTTGGTGGTAAAACTGAGGAACAAGCATAAGGTGGTTGATACTTTAAAGGTCATTAGGAGGTTCTACGACAGAATAGGTTGGAGAGATAAAGTGGAGGAGATTGACGATATTTTCATTAGCTCCTTGAAAGAACTAACTTATTAACCTCCCAACTTAAAAATCAACGCCTATGTTATCTAAGGCTTTCTTCAATGCCGGAACGCATGTCTCAGGAGTCCAGGAGTCAAGCATGCTCTTCAATCTGTTCTTCGTGTCATCTATGATCTCTTCAACGTGCACATAACCCGTCTTAAAGTACCTGAGTCCCTGAAGATACGTTGCTGCGGCGTCTGATAGTCTCACTAACTTAGCCTCGGGGCTGAGGTCTGAGTTTAGATCCCTTATTAAACTCGCGTACTTACTCAAGCCTAACTCACTCATAGCCTCTAACTCAACGTCGTTGAAGAATTTTGGAGCCCTAACCTTAATCAACTTCACAACGTCACCAACGATAGCCTCTGGTATGTCGTGGACCAGACTCATCTTCAGCGTTTTCTCCACGTCAACCTTCATACATTCCGTGGTTAGAGTGTCCGCTAGATACATGCTTATCAGAGCGACTTCGAACGTGTGTCCCGCCACGGTCTCGGCTATCGAGTTTGGAACACCTCTAATGACCCAGCCACTCCTAACAACGTACTTCAGACTTGAAACCCTCTCTACGTTCACACCATCACCTGAGAGTGATTACATCAACAGTCTTAATAATCACTCCAACGGCGGGAGGTATGAGATGAGGAAGGATAGCAACAGGATGAGTGTGAAGTATAAGCAGGAAACCGTTAAGACCTCCTTGCGAGTTTCCGGCATCTCCTTGCCCGTAATGATCTTCGCAGGATATCTCACTACCCTTGAGAATGCGTTAGGTATCGGTAAGATGAAGGGCGTCTTCCTCACGTAGCTTAAGTACTCATCGCTCATGGACTTCCTGAGGTTTATCTCTTCAAGCAACGCGGCACTTAACACAGCTACGGAAGCTATGAACCAAGGTAATCCAGGTGCGGGAGGGGCCCATCCTCTAGCTCCCTCAACTACGCTAGCGAGAGATAGAAGCCCATAACTCCAAAGGATGAACCCTAGGTACTGAGGATGTCTTGATAAGCTGTATATCCCCCTAGTGCTTAGTCGCCTGTGTGACAGCCTGTCATAGAGCCACGTAGTTGCGCCCAACGTAAAAATGGAAAGCCCGGCAATCATGAAGGCAAAGCTTATAGGCACCGTGAAATCGGCGTTAAGATCCGGGGCTGTGAAACTAGCTATCCACGTGAGTGTTGAATTTATAATCCATAAAGGCACGTAAGTTATTACACCTAGCCTTAGAAATAATTCCGAGTTTATGAAAGGATACCATAAGACTCTTAAGACTCCAACACCCGCTAAGAAAAACATGGTGAAGGCAAAGTACCCGACTGTTGGCAGGTGGAGCAGCACCGAACTCAGCAGTGCTAGGCCTGTTCTGCCGAGAGCTAGCCCGACAACGATTGTTAATAGAACAAGTCCTAGACTCACGTACCCAACTACCCTTAACCTCGACTCGATCTCTACACACCTAGGGAATTCTGAGAGCAACACACAATCAGGCACTAAACCCAGCATCCAAGAGTTAACGAGTCTGATGAGCTCCATTGACGCGTAAACGATCGCTAGGGCAAACAACACGGAAAAGCTTATTGAGAATAACACACTAATTACGCGCCTACTCATTGCTCCCACTAAAGTAGTGCATAAACCTGAAGGTAATAAGCGTTGATTAACAACGCTTATATTATACGTAGCCGGTGTTAACTTTATATAAGATTTTCAGGAGTATGGTTTAAGGGGGTTTATGGTTTGAGTTTTGACGAGGGCTTATTAATGTGGTTGGTTGACGAGGGTTCTGCTTTAGGGGCCTCCTACGTTGAAGCACGTTACCAGAACGACTACGGCCTCACAGTCGCTTTAAGGAACGGCAGGGTTCTCGGGGTTGCCTCATTTAAGGAAGAGGGGGTTGGGATTAGGGTCTTAGTTGACGGGTCGCTGGGCTTCGCCGCTACTAACGACTTGAGGAGGGAGGGTCTGAGGGAAGCTCTCGACAAGGCAGTCAGCAGGGCTAGGTCTATGGCCTCGTTAAGGAGGAGGCCTATCCAGTTCACTGAAGAGAAGGTAGGTAGGACGTCGTATGAGATCTTGACCAGAGTTGGGTTGGGGGACGTTACTGTGGAGAGCTTGATGGGTCTGGGTAAAGAGGTGTATGAGACTCTGGTTAAACTCATTAACCAGGTCAAGCTTCCTGTGTGCACGTTCGAAGCAAGGACGCACATGCAGGAGAAGGTAATAGTGACTTCAGAGGGTGCTCGCGTGAGATCCAGGGTCCCTAGGATGTCACTTAGCGCTAACCTAGTTCTCATGCATCCACAGAAGGGGACGTTACAGAGGATGAAGGACTTCGAAAGTTCTGGGGGTGGTGAATTACTGAAGGAGTGGAGGCCTGTGGAAACCCTTGCGGAGGAAGTCAAGGATCTCGAGGTCGTGCTGGTTAGGGGGGTTGAACCTCCTAGGGAGCCCGTCGACGTTGTCATAGGGTCTGAGATAGTGGGTCTCTTAGTTCATGAGTCAGCGGGGCACCCGATGGAAGCTGACAGAATATTGGGGCGTGAGGCCGCTCAAGCCGGGGAATCCTACGTCAAGCCTGACATGATAGGTAGGTTTAGAATAGGCAGCGAGTTAGCTACAGTGATTGAAGACCCAACTATCCCAGGCAGCAATGGGTTCTATCTGTATGATGACGAGGGCGTGCCTGCCAGGGCTAGGTATCTCTACAAGGAGGGCTTCATTAACGAGGCACTGCATAATCGACACACAGCAAGCATCTTCGGGACTAGAAGCAACGCCGCAGCTAGAGCAATGAACTACGCCTCGGAGCCCATAATAAGGATGAGTAACACGTACTTAAAGCCAGGTAACATGAGTTTCGAGGAGCTTATAGAAGGTGTAGATGTGGGGGTCTTCATGAAGTCCTACATGGAGTGGAACATAGATGATATCAGGTGGAATCAGAGGTACGTCGGGCTGGAGACTTACATGATAAGAAACGGCGAGCTAGCTGAACCCATCAGGAACCCGGTTCTTGAGGTGACTACTCAGGGGTTCTACAGCAACGTGATGGCAGTAGATAAAGAGCTTAAGTTCTACCCAGGGACGTGCGGTAAGGGCGAGCCCTCGCAGGGCGTTCCAGTGTGGTTCGGCGGACCTGACGTTAAATTATCCAAGGTTAGGTTAGGGGTGAGTGCCTGATGACAGAACCTATGGAGATAGGTAGGAGGGTTGTCGAGAGGCTGAGGAGCAGTTACGACGACGTCGCGGTTCTCCTTAGGACTCGTGATAAGGTGATGGTTAAGCTGTGGAATACTGAGCCTTCCATAGCTCAGAGCTGGCTAACAACGGAGGTAGCCCTCCTGCTGACTAAGTCTAAGAGAGTGGTTATACTTGGGTTCTCTGTCAGCAGTCCTGAGGAAGTCTTCAAGGCCGTTGAGAACATCTCGGGGATTGTGGAGAGGGTTGAGGAATCAGAGCTGTATGCGCCATTGCCTGAGCCTCTAGAAGTCAGGCCCGTTGAAGGCATGTTTGATCCAGGTTTAGTTCATGCTATGAATGATCCAGGACCTTTAACGTGGAAGATTATTGACGCGGCTCTCTCCCAAGGTGTTGAGAAAGTCGCAGGCGCCCTCACGCTGAGCAGGGAGCTCAGAACCCTGGTGACGAGTAAGGGGTTCGAGGGGGGTGAGGAGAAGACCTATGTTGAGACCTACTTGAGGGCATTCAAGGGCGAGTTCAGCGGTCATTGGGCTTACGGATCATCACACATCAATGAATATGAGATCAGAAGAGTCGGTGTGAGGGCGGGCATGTATGCGACGATAACTAACAGTAAAGCGGATTTACAGCCCGGCAGATATGACGTTGTGCTCTCCCCCCTAGTTGTAGGGAACCTGATGAACTACGTTTCCTTCATGTCCTCGGCGTTAGCTGTTCTAATGGGTTATTCAATGTTCATTAAGTATAGGCCTGGAGAGAGAATCGCTTCAGAAAAGCTCACGTTAGTTGACACGCCAAGAGACCCCACACTGCCTAACGCAACGTCCTTCGACGACGAGGGGGTCCCAACATACGATAAGCCGATAATAGAGAGGGGTGTCTTCCGTAACCTGCTCCACAACTCAGGTACAGCATCTAAGTTGGGAGTGCAATCGACAGGTAACTCAGGATGGTTGATGCCCACGGCTTGGAACCTGCGTCTGGAGCCAGGCAACCTGGACGAGGAGGAGTTAGCTAGTGAACTGCGGAACGGAGTAATAATAACGAATAACTGGTACACTAGACTACAGAACTACGTGGAGGGCGTCTTCTCAACGGTTGTTCGTGACGCCGCTTTACTAGTTAAGGACGGTGAAATCGTAGGCGATGTTGGCAGAGTGAGGATCGCCATGAGCTTCCCTGAGTTGCTCAGCAACGTGGAGAGCCTCTCTAAAGACGTGTACGACATTAAGTGGTGGGAGGTCCAAACACCGATTAAGGCGCCCTACATTTTAGTGAGGAACGCCAATTTAACTAAGCCGCATATGTAGACTTCCCATCAACTAGAGTTAAGGTAGTGGGGGGAACGACGACTCCCCATAAAACGCGAGCTAGAACTCGTTAACCCCGTACTCGCCCGAGAATTCATCCCCTACTTCCTCAGTACACCAGGCCTCAGGACATCCCCTCCCATATCTTATGATGGGTGCCGGGAGCCTTGTTAAGAGAGCTACTCTTGAGGGCGTTGAGTAGGACACTAACTTATACCCAGTCTCGCTAGCTAGTTTCTCAGCGAACCCTAAGACCTCGTTCATCGAAGGCATGTCCCCCCTACCTAACCTACCTGTTGACCCGCCTACATGCATATAGGCCTTCGGTTCAACGTAGGTGGGGGAGGCTACTTCAATTAATTTAGCGAATCCCTTCACGTCCTCTTCGCTCATGTTGAACCCTTTAACAAGGGTTATTCTTAACACGGTAGGTGATGAGAAGGAGGGGAGTAGCTCTAAAGTCTTCAAGGTTCTCTCCCATCCCTTACTCACAAGAGGTCTGTTGAAGTAGTTGTACATGTTCTTATTCCACCCCTCAAGAGATATGTAGAGTTGAGTGGGTTCCTCATCGAGTGTGGCCAAGACCTCCGGCCTTATTCCTCTAGTGACGAGGAAGGTGGTTAGATTTCTCTTATGAAAGGCCTGAATTAACTCCCCTAATCTAGGGTATAGTGTTGGTTCACCGGTCAGTGATATGGCTACATGCTTGGGGTTCATGGCCTCATACCACATCTCCTTGGAGGCGGTGTTTCTGTATCCGCTGACTGTTCTCTTATGCTCTTCAATGGCTAGGTCGGCCACGACCTCAGGGTCGTCTAAGTGAGGTATTCTCATTAAATCCTCGTCTTTAAGACCTAAATCCTGAGGCCTTACCCTCCAGCAATGAAGACAGGCATTCCAACACCAGAGGGTTGCCGGAGTGAACTGAATACACCTGTGCGACTCTATCCCGTAGAACTTGCACTTGTAGCAGAATCTACCTTGAGTTAACGCGTTATGAACCCACAAACACTTCTTAACGGCTGAGTGTGAACCTATTAAATGGTACTTCTGGTTCTTTAACCTACTAATCACTGAGGTGTATGGGTCAGCTCCCCTCAGCTCCACAGGCAGCCTTAAAGTCCTCCTTATCCCAGCCACCGTGTTACAAGGCGTTACATTATTAATAAGGAGGTTCAGGGGTTCTGAGCTGCGTAGTCTTCGATGAACGTACGTAGCCCTTGGCCCACATCGCTCTTGCATAAAGTGGAGCTCATCGGGCACAACCCTTTCAGAGGGAACACGTTACTCCCTACATCCGAGGGCCGACATAACTGCCAC
>CALIKV010000034.1 GCA_938017505.1 uncultured Sulfolobales archaeon
TCCGGCTGCTGCGCCGCATCTGCTAGAAGCTACATCCCACCGCTGGAAAGCGACTCTCAGTTCTTCAGCCGTAGAGAGCTGCGCCAGAAGATTAAGCATGGAAGCTAGCTAGATCGTCTATGCTTACCAAATGTCAGGAGCAATGGAGGCGAGCTGCCGCAGCCTTCTCAAGGTGACTGTCGAGCACCTACATCTCGGGAGCGCCCTTCCGCTGGTGGAGGGGGTTGGGGCACATTTACGCGAAGGCATCTTTCTGCAACGCCATTGACTACTCCGAGTACTTGCTAGGAAAGCGCCGCCTCGGAGAAGCTAGGAGAGTGGATGCTGAGGCGCTGGTGGATGCCGATGCAACTTCGGCGCCGAGCGTGGCCCAGCTAGCGAGGCGGCGGCGCACCTAAAGCCGAAGCAGCACACAAGCACGCAAGGGCCTTGAAAACTCCCAAGCCTCAGCGCTCGAAGGCTGCCCCGTTGTAAAATGGGCCAGGCTTGAGTTTTCGCGTTCTTTAACGACTTGCAATCCTTTATGAGGAGAGAAAAACTGGAAATCTTTGAGAGCGGCGGATGAGTTGATGGAGGTGAAGCTTTAAGGTGGTTTAACGAGGCTCTACGGGATTTCGAAACTGCTGAAATCCTGCATAGGGAGGGAGGGCTTAACGCAGCTGAGTTTTACTCCCACCAAGCTGCTGAGAAGGCTTGCAAAGCCCTCCTCTACCACGTTAACGAAGCCCCCTGGGGTCGTAGCGTTAGGGAGCTAGTCCTCTACAGCGGGGAGGGATTCAGAGAGCTCCTCAAGCACTACGAAGAGCTCTTAAGAAGAGGGCTCAGGAGGACGGAGACCTCGGTGATCGTCCCACTCCCCGCTCGCGAAGGAAACCACGCGTAATACCCGAAGTTCAGGGAACCCCGGGCGGGAGCACCCATCACGATGAAATTCCCAACGGTTAGAATTCAGTTGGATTCGCCGATGTTTTAGCTTGCTTGCCTAGGAATACAGTTAAGCTTTCGCAGGGTGAAGGCGTAAAATTTAAATAACTGCAAAGTTAAGCCCCCTGGATGTCCTCGGGCCCGCTTACCGGCTTCGAGCTTCCTCTGCCTTCTGAGCTTGAGGTTACTCCCACGCTGGTTTCGGACGCTGAGGTAAAAGGGGTACACAACCTTGAAGTAAGTTCCTCCAAAAATCATTTAAAGTGTATAAAGATTGAGACATCTCCATATCCAGGTTTTCCGACAGATACGCAGCCACAATTTACAACTCTCTGCACACAGGCATATGGTTTTTCATATGTTCGTGAATCCATTTATGAAAACCGATTCCACAATGTTCCAGAGCTTAGAAAGATGGGAGCAGAAATCAACGTTCATGGACGCGAAATAATTGTAAAGGGACCTTCAACCTTACGTGGAGCTAGAGTTCAGGCTAAAGACATCCGTGGTGGAGCAGCTTTAGTTTTGGCAGCATTGATTGCTAGAGGCACCACGATAGTAAATTGTGCCAAAATTATTGAAAGAGAATATGAAAATTATGAAAATATTGTAGGAAAGTTAAAGAGTGTAGGCGCAGAAATTGAGGTCCTAAACGATGCCTCCAACAATAGTTGAGATCGTCAAAAAGGGGCTGTGTTTGGGTTGCGGTATGTGTGAGCTAGCTTGTCCTCATGGCGCTATTTCGATGACATACGACAATATTCGTGGCATTCACCAGCCGGTAATAAGCAGCGAAAAGTGCACTAATTGCAATCTATGCCAAGAAGTTTGTTTCGCAGTTCATTGCAGGATCTGGCTAAATAAAGGTATCGACACCTGGGCGGCAGTATTGGGCAAGTGCGTTTCCTGCTACACCGGGTTTGCAACCGATCATGACCTACGGTTTAAAGCAGCTTCAGGTGGAATTGTCACAGCATTGCTCATCTTCTTACTGGAGGAGGGTTACGTTGACGGTGCTATTGTGACTAGGATAGAGCCGAAAGGGGAACCGGGACCGCCCATAGCTAAAGCCTTTATAGCGAAAAGCAAAGATGAGCTCATCAGCGCCACAGGCTCCAAGTACTGCCCCGTAATATTGACAGACGCATTCAAGGCGCTTGAAAGGGGAAAGCATTACGTATTTGTAGGCCTTCCATGTCAAATATATGCCGCAAAAAAACTGGCAGAGATAAACAAGAGGTTTAAAAACTGCATAAAATTATACATAGGTTTATTCTGCGGAGGAACCTTCAGCTACAACGCTATAGAGTATCTTTTACGGAAGTATGGCTTGGAGGCCAGAACCGTAACACGGCTTGAGTACCGCGGAGGGGGGTGGCCAGGACGAATGTTTATTCAAACCGATTCCTCATCCATTGTCATACCGTTTCCCGAATACTGGCCTCTTCTCTCCCCATGGTTTTACCTAAATACTTGTATGACTTGCATTGAAGGGTTTAACCCTCAAGCGGACATATCATGTGGTGATGCGTGGATTCCCGCGATAATGAGCAAAGATAAGGTAGGAACCTCTATTGTTGTATCTAGAACTAAAATCGGAGATGAGCTTATTAAAAAAGCTGAAATGAGACGCTATATAGTGTTACAAAAGGTTGATGTCAAAACCATTTTAAACGCTCAAAAATCTATGTTAACTTTTAAACATTTAAGAATAAACGAACGATTACACATTTTGAGTACCCTTCATAAGGAGTATATTGGAGGCGGTGTTAAATTCATGCGTATGAAGGCTAGAACTAGAATATACTTAGGTGAGCTTAGTATTCTATTGGGCAGGTTCTTGGCATCACGGGAAAAACTTTGGCCAATTTTTGACCTTTACAGAATCTTATTAAAATCTTTTCTAACCTTTCTGATGCAGTTAAAAGCTTTAAAAGCTAATGTAACTCGTCGATTAAAACACCCACTCCAGCTATCGTAAACGGAGAAGAATACTAGCTCCTTAGGGTGTAGGATTGTCTTTTGTAGCCATGGCGTGGGATTCAATAATCCTGAGGAGAGCAATGAGCTGCGGGGTACGGCACCCATTAAGGAAGCCACCGCTGCTTTATAAATATAACATATGAGCTTGCGTACAATTACAGCTCATAGTAGTTGTACTCAGGAAAGTTTTACCTAGCCGTGTACGCATTTCACAGCCACTCGACTCTACAATCAGCTTTCCTTCATGGCGCGTCCGCTGTGGAGCTCGGCATAGGCTTGAGAGGGCGTGGATCACCTTCGGCGCCCCGATCCCGGGCCTCCGTACACCAGGAGCGAAGCAGTGCTCTTCAAGCTTAAGCAGAGGAAGTTAAAGTGAGCTTCAGGTGATTTAAAGGGATCACGTCTTCCGCTCCTTTGCCGGCTGCTAGAAAGTTAGAAGAGTCGTACTTAAAAAATAGAGGGGACTGGGGGATAACGTGAGCGGCGAGAAACCTTTCGTGGTAAGAGGCTTGGCGCCGTCGTGGTCAGGTATGAGAGGGGCCTTGGTTACAGGGTAGCTCTCTCCAGCCTCTTCAGGAAGGCTGAGGAGCGACTCGGTCCTTTCCTCCTCTTCTTGATGATTGCTATTTAATCAATATCAATAATATTTTATCTCCGCAGCCTGACAGGATCCTGGGTATCTAGACTTGGGTGGTTGTATTGGTGGAGGTAGCTGTTGTCTTGCTTTCAAGGAACGAGCGGGAGGCGATAGGTACCTGCATAAGCGAGGTGAAAGGCTTTAGAAGAGGTTGGGCTAAGCTACGAAATTATAGTCTTGGACAACTCCGAGGATGAGACCCCCTCCATAGCTAGGAGCATGGGGGCTGAGGTAATAACTCCCGAGAGGCTTGGATACGGCTTGCCCACAGGTACGCGCTTAAGTACTTGAGGGAGAAGTATGGGAGGTACCCGG
Source organism: uncultured Sulfolobales archaeon (assembly GCA_938017505.1). Classification (GTDB taxonomy): domain Archaea; phylum Thermoproteota; class Thermoprotei_A; order Sulfolobales; family NBVN01; genus Zestomicrobium. The sequence goes on from CALIKV010000034.1 coordinate 3,860, forward strand.
GGTACGTGGTCATGGGAGATGCTGACGGCACGTGCGATTTCACCGAGATACCGAAGCTTCTTAAGCCCCTGAGAGACGGGGAGGCCGACATTGTTATCGGGAGCAGGCTTAAGGGAAGGATAGAGGAAGGTGCTATGCCCTGGCTTCACAGGTGGATTGGGAACCCCTTGCTCACGTGGTTCCTCAACTTCTTCTACAAAGCTGGGGTTTCTGACGCTCACTCGCCCTTCAGAGCCATCAGGGGTGAGTCGCTGGAAAAGCTGGAGCTCAGGTCAGACGGTATGGAGTTTGCCTCCGAGATGATAATAGAGGCCGTGAAGAAGGGTTTGAGGATAAGGGAGGTTCCGATAACCTACCGTAGGAGAATAGGCGGGAGGTCGAAGCTTTCGTCCTTCTCGGACGGCTGGAGGCACTTGAAGTTTATGCTAATCCACACACCCAAGCACCTCTACACATACCCCGGCTACCTCTCCATGGCGTTGGGAGCCTTCCTACTCGCTGCCGCGCTGTTTCGCGTGCACATAGGGTACTCGCCCGGGTTCACACCTCCGTGGCGGGCAGCCTCCTTGTGCTTTCCGGCTTCCAGCTGGTATTCTTCGGTATCTTCGCCAAAATACTGCTAGGAGAAGAGGTGTGTAGAGGCCTTACGCTAGAGAGAGCTGCAGCAGCTGGGATCGTAGTATTCACCGCCGGCTTCCTTTGGGCGCTCGGGATAGGGTGGTACTACGTTCAGAGCGGCTTCAGGAACCTGCCTCCGCTCGTTTATAGCGTGCTGTGCCTCACCCTAATGGCTATAGGGCTCCGAACCTTTTTTGCATCTTTCATGCTCAGTCTGATAGCTGAGCAGAAGAGAACTAGAGGATACGTTTAGAGCGCGAGAGCGACAGGTAGATGGTATATGTACGTTACATGCCGTTGACGCATAGACGGAAGCGGAGTTTAATAAGGAAGTCTAGTGGGCTGGCAAAGAGCTGTCTCTGAAGATGGGCGCTGAGGGGTTTGCGGCGTTCGTGGTTGTTACGGGGACGCGGCCTGAGGCGGTGAAGCTCTCTCCTGTGCTGAAGCACCTGGATGGACTGGGTGTGGAGTACTTACTAGTGTGGAGTGGGCAGCACTACGACTACGAGATGAGCGGGATTTTCTTCGAGGAGCTGGGCGTTAGGAGTCCCGATGTTGACCTGGATGTTAGGAGCGGCAGCCACGCCGAGCAGACGGCCAAAATAATGCTAGGTGTTGAGAGGGTGCTGGAGGAGCGCAGGCCCGCGGTGACCGTGGCTCAGGGGGATACGAACAGCGTGCTGGCTGCGGCGCTCGCGAGCGTGAAGGTGCACGTGCCTTTCGCGCACGTGGAGGCCGGCCTTAGGAGCTGGAGCATGGTGATGCCTGAGGAGGTTAACAGGAGGGTGGCAGACGCGGTCGCGTCGCTGCATTTCGCACCTACGAGGCTGGCGGCGGTGAACCTTGTCTTCGAGGGGGTGTCGCCGAGGAGCATTCACGTGACGGGGAACACCGTGGTGGACGTCGTTTACGAGTACGAGAGCAGGGTGGACGCGCTGGCGGACCAGTTGCTGAGCAGCTTCGGCTTGGAGAGGGCGGGGTACATTCTCGTGACTCTGCACAGGGCTGAGAACGTGGACGAGCCGGGGAGGCTGGGCTCCGTACTGAAGGCACTGAGCGCTCTGTCCAGGCACTACCCGGTGGTGTTCCCCGCGCACCCGAGGACTTTGAAGAGGGTTTCCGAGTTCGGCTTCTGGAGCCTTCTCGAGGGGGTTAGAGTGGTGAAGCCTTTGGGGTACTTCGAGTTTCTCTCCTTGTTGAAGAACGCGAGGGTAGTTGTGACGGATAGCGGCGGGGTGCAGGAGGAGGCCTTCACCCTCAAGGTGCCCACGGTCACTGTGAGGTATAACACGGAG
>CALIKV010000035.1 GCA_938017505.1 uncultured Sulfolobales archaeon
ATGAGGCGGGAGTCTTCCAAGTGGAGGAGGTTTACGGCAGAAAGATAGCAACCTCGGGGCTGGACAGATTCGTCACGGTGAGGCTAATGCTCAGAGGAAAATATCTCAAAAGCTATAGCACCTCCTGACAGCTCCACAGTCGATTACTATACATACGTAAAACTGTGAAAAAGAATATTGCTTTACCAAGAGCGTGTCTAAGAATTCTATTATCGCTTTTAGGATCCTTATGTATGTCTTGGCGGCATAGCTTATGGACTATTCCTGTAGCTGTCGGCTATGACCTCCATAGACTCTTCATCGTCGTACCAACCATCTGCCATTATCAGCCTCCACAGGCCTTCCAGAATCAGGGATACATGCTCCAGCAGGATATACATTCATGTCGGATACCCTAGTAGCTACGTGAACCCAAACACCCTCCCCTTCTCCAAGCGGTAAACTCTGCAGAATCCATAACAGTAAACCTGTATCCAAGCCTTGAATCCAGGATCCTTCCAAACCCCTCAAGGACCTCCTCCAGTATTCCGGAACGGCCTCCTACCCCTCCTAGAGTAGAGAAGCTTGGAGAACCTCCTAACTATAGGCTCCACCACCCGCATCGCTCCATAGAATCCCAAAAATACCATCAGACCATCTTGGCAGAATCAGCATCCGAAGATAACAGCTATATAAATGCTATTTTTCGACACGCGGCGGTAGGAAAAATATTATAGCTTAGTAAGCAAACGTTAAAGAGCCGGTATGCGGCTGCGCCCCCCTCTTGGACCTATACTAATAATTGTTCTGCTGCTAGCTCAGACAACTCTTACTTCCATAGATGCTCAGCAGGACCCGGCTCTAACTAATGTTGGAATCTCTGGTGCTGATTACTCCGTTCCCCGGCAGCCACCCACGACCGTATCTCCCGGCGATAGGTTTAGGGCTTGGTACTGGGTCAACAACCCGAATAGCCAACGGCTCACGGTTGTCCTAGGCCTCAGCATAAAGGCGCCTAACGGTCAGGTATTTCACGACCCCTCAAACGATATACCCTGCGAACTTTCTCCCCAAAGTGAGACGATATGCAATAGGTTCTTCACAGTTCCGTCCAACGCGCCTGCTGGGACGTATGATGTCATATACGGGCTTTGGACCGCTGATAGGTCAAGACAGATAACTCAAGTGTCGAGGAGTGGCTGGCTTGTGGTGCAGCAGCCCTCCCTTGATGTCCAGCCCAGGGTGTGGAGTCCAACAGTGCGGGTTGGCTCCTCCGCAAGCCAGAGCTTCACAGTCTCAGCTGGTGGAGGAACCGTAAGAGGGGTATCGGTCTCAATGATATCCGGACCTAGCTGGATAACCATCAACCCGACCAGCCTAGGAGATATAGCAGCCGGACAGTCTAAGACGTTCACGTTAACTGTTTCACCTCCAAGTGGAGCCGAAGGACAGCACCCTTACAACATAAGGATAGGCAGCACAAACGCAGGTAACGTCGATATATCTGGAACAATCACAGTACAGCAGCAACAGCAGTTTGACTTTAGGGTTAGGATCCCTGAAGCGACTAAATATGTGGTGGCTGGCTCTGGAACTATCTACACGGTTTGGGTTGACTTAGTAAGCGGTGGTGCTCAACAAGTAACTCTGAGCGTTTCGGGCCTGCCCTCTGGTGTTACATATGCATTTGGTAGCTCTTCCGGAGGTCAGATGTGGACAGGTGTGCCAACCTTCCAAGTAGACCTATATATCAACACGCCCTCTTCCCTGCCTGCGGGCACCTACTCTTTCACCGTGACAGGATCTGGAGGGGGTTTGACGAGATCAGCTTCTGCATCCCTCGTAGTGCAGGCCGGTACGCTTGCGGGCAGAATAGTGAGCGTTGACCCTACTAGCGTGACAGCTAATCCGGGTCAGTCGGTCTCCTTTAACTTCGTGGTCGAGAACACGGGTAATGTGATCGCTGATTACCAAATATACTTCTCGGCCAGCAGTATCCTTGGATACGTGTCGGGTACCATAACCCTTAACCCGGGACAACAGGGCACTATAACACTCACAGGCAGCATCCCCTCGGGCGCGAATCCAGGCACGTATCAAGTTGATGTTGGCTTCGCAATGGCCTACAGGGGGCAGGGATGGCAGAACATTCAGCGGTGGGGAAGTGTGCAGATCACTGTGCAGGGACCGCAACCCGGTTACATCGTGGTAATGATTGTCAATAATGACGACGACCCTATAGACGTTTATCTATACATAGATGGCCAGTGGAAGGGGAGCTATTTCGGACGTACGCCAGGCTCCAGTACCGTAACGGACCCCATACCGGTTGAGGGGAATTCAAACCATGAGGTAAAGATTGTCTGGCAGGACCCAGACACCTCAAGCCAATACGAAAAGACACGAACGGTATACGTACCGGAGGGACGGACGCTGCACCTAGTACTCACCATAGATCCCCACGCCCCGCCGCCAGCCCAGAAGCCTGACCTAAGAGTTGTACGCGTGGATCTGCGTCCGTATAGGGAGGGAAACAGATACCTTCAGGGAGAATCCATAGCCATATACCCCACGATAGTTAATGAGGGAAGTGCAGATGCAAGCAATTTCAAAGTGAATTGGTACGTAGACGATGCTTTAATTTACAGCTGGTCAGGCTGGTCTCTTAGAGCTGGTGAAAGCGTCTCCTCATTAGGCGTAACTTGGTCCACCACTCCGGGAACCCATGTTATACGCGTAGTCGTTGATCCTGACAATGTTATAGATGAGCTGGATGAAACGGACAATCAGATGAGTGTGAACATTCTTGTTGAGGCGCAACCGCAATGTGACTTCTCGGTATCTGTCTCTCCCACTTCTGGAAGCGTCCAACAAGGCCAGTCGATGACGTTTACGGTTACGGTTGGACTGGTGAACTGTCAAACTGGCCTCCTGGCTCCTGTAAGCCTGTCGCTAGCTGGGCAGCATTCCTCTATGACTTATTCGTTTGAACCAAGCTTAGGGACGCCAGCCTTCACCTCCAGGCTTACCATCTCAACGTCCCCATCAACGCCGCCTGGTAAGTATGTGTTAAACGTGGTTGGAACATCAGGTGGTCTTACGAAGTCAGCAACCATCGAGTTAAGCGTTACAACCCCTGAGCAAAAACATAAACTTAGGATATCATTTCCTACAATCCCTGTAACTATTCAGACAGACCTATATGTGAACGGAGATTCTAGGAGGGTCGCAGGTGGAGAAACACTTGAACTTACGCTGAGAAAAGGTGAAAAGGTCACTTTACGGACAGACCCAGTTCCTGGGTACTATTCTGTTTCGTGGATCTTTATTGAACCCGACGACCTACCTCCATGGAATGGAGAAAGACCACTCGAGCTAATCATAGATAAAGATTACAGCATCGCCTTCATCTACATGAGCGTTACTGAGGTCGAAGAAACTACACGAGTAATAAAAGACACCCTCATATCCGCATTAGGCACGTCGGACGCTGTAAGAAGGATTATCGAGTTCGTTAGGGACGCAGGACTGAAATATGGTGAAGGGAGTATATCACGGGCCGCCCTCATGGAAATGCTGAAAAACTACAAGTTATCGCTAAGAGTACCATACATAAGTACCGCGGTAGCCGTAGGATTTGACCTTACAATGATTTACGAGGTTTGGGAAAGAGACGACCTAACTGTAGAGGACAAAACTCTGCGTATAGAAGGCATTGTAGCGGGCAGGGCCGCCGCCATTTTATCCTCGGTAGCCTGCTTAACTGTAGTAGGAGCTGCTGCCGCAGCAGCAGGGGTTACGACCGGTGCTGGTGCAATCGTAGTTTCCGTAGCCGGGCCAGCGACATGCTCCTACATTTCTGAGAAAGTCGCTGATAAAGTACGTGAGGCTTGGCCGAGTATTAGGCAAGCTATTTCCGCCACATTTGATCGCATCAAATCTGCAATTCGTGGGGGCCTAGACATAGCTTATGAGTGGCTGGCGCTGCTATACAGGAGGGTGGTGCGAGTCGATGCGGGATCAGATGTAAGGATTCTAGTCATCGACCAGCTAGGGCGCAGAACTGGTGCAGTATACGAACAGGGTGTTTGGAAGGTATATGAGGAGATTCCTGGGGCGTACTATAGCGGTGTTGACTCTCATCCGCAGACGATAATCCTCACACAACTAGCCCAGACCGACCATCAATATGAGATCATAGTAATTGGCAACCAAGAAGGTGACTACAGACTCAACCTAACCGCGATAGGTATAGAGGCTAACCCATTCACATGGAGCAGTACTGGTCGTCTGAAGAGTGGAGAGCAAGACGTTTATACCATAAAGATCGCATTGGTTGAAGAATCCAATAAAGCAACTACCAAAGAAACTCAAACAACCTCCACAGACCATATGACATTAGTAAAGGTGACTGTAGTAAAGTCCACGCCGGCAACGACGGAAACCACTCAGCCCCCTACTACTCAAGTCATCACAACAACCGTGACGAGAACAATACAGACGGTGACTGTGACAACAATTGACGTTAGTACGTTGTTATACATCATCGGGCTCTCAATGGCTGTAACAGTGGCCTTGGCTATCCTCAGAAGAAGATACGCGGGACGTAAGTCACAACTTATTAGAGTGCTTCCACCCTAGCCTGTTCAGGAAATATATCCTAGGAGAGAAGGGCTAGGGTAACCCAATAGTTTAATCCTTACGGTGCTCTAATATATTTAGCTTAACGTGTCTATAACGTTCATGATTTTAGTATTAATTAGGGTAACAAGAGTTCCTTAAACATTAGCTCACCACTAGCCTCCTCGGCTGGTCTATATCCATCGGTTATCTTTGAGGTGCTGGACTGCAAACAGCTTATTAGCTGGTCCTCTCATCATACTCCAGCTCTGTTAACTTTTTAATAACTCTCTTCCTCAATATTTCGAAGCCCTACTTACTCATCTCTCCCTCTTTGTATCTTCTTTCCAGCCTTTCCAATAGATCCAAGTACTATGCAAAAGCGGATGGAGCTGTTTTCAGTAGATGCTTTCTCTTTATAACTCGGCGATGAAGAGGGCTTCGTCTGGTTATAATTAAAAGGAGTAGAGAGGCTATCCCAAGCATACTATTCCCCTCTACCACACTGATCCATGGACTACCTGTAGACGTTGTCATAATGCCTGATGACTAGTGGTTTGAGAAGGTCGGGGTTGGGTGAAGTCTATGGATCCAACAACCCACTCGCCCCTAGCTTGGGCTACGAATCTATCAGGTGAGAGATTGCCAACCGATCCATGTTTTAGGGGTTTTCATAAACCATCCCATACAGCCTCACACGCCCTCCCCACAATCCCTACGC
>CALIKV010000036.1 GCA_938017505.1 uncultured Sulfolobales archaeon
GCTATTGAGTCTATTTCGTCTATGAATATTATTGCTGGCGCGTTCTTCCTCGCCTCCTCGAAGATCTCCCTCAACCTCTGCTCAGACTCACCATAATACTTACTCATTATCTCAGGACCGTTAATAGCTATGAAGTAAGCACCTATCTCGTTAGCCAAGGCCTTCGCGAGCAGGGTCTTGCCAACACCTGGGGGGCCGTAGAGGAGGACGCCCTTAGGAGGCTCAATACCGAGGTGTTTAAAGAGCTCCGGATGCCTCATCGGTAACTCCACTATCTCCCTAACCCTTTCCTTAACCTCCTCCAGATCGCCTATGTCCTCCCAAGTAATCCTCGGCACAGTTCTCCTGACGGCCTCCTCCTTAACCGGTTCCTCCCTCAGCTCGAGGTAAGTATCTGCGTCTATGTAGACGACTTGCTGCGGTTGCGTGGCGATTACCACGAACTTTATGGGCTCTGGGAGGAAGTAATAAGTTATGAAGACCACCTCACCCCTCTTAACAGGCTTGTAGAGTAGTTGCTCCTTAACGTAGTCGACAAAGCCCCTATCCCACCTCATCGGTATGGTGGGGGCGAGCGATACCTTCGAGCCTTTGACCACGTTAATCCTTCTAACACGCACGAAGTCCCCTACACCAACGCCAAGTGCCTCCCGAGTGTAGCCGTCTATCCTTATAAAGTAGTCGTCCTCATCCCTTATCGAGGGGAGGACCTGCAGCACCGTGGAGCCCTTGTCAGACTCTATCTCCACGTAATCCCCTGAGGACACCTCAAGCTGATTCATGACTCTCCTCGGAAGTCTGCCGATCTTACGCCCCACATCCCTGGCACCGGCGGTCTCAACCCGTAACTCAACGAAATCCTTACCCACCATCGCCTATCCCTTTATAATTGGGAGTCTCATAAGTTAAAAACGTTGATCTGAGGTGCGAGAGACCCTCGTCAGGCGTCCTGGCACCCCTTCAGGACGTCCCTACAGTATTTCACCGCCCTCTCGATGAGCTCCCTGTAACACCCTAGGTAGTTCTCAGGCCTCAGGACCTCGTCAAGCTCCTCAGGACTCAACATCTTAGAGAGCGTTACGTCCCTCAACACCGCCTCCTTAAGAGACTCACCCTCCCTCATGTCGCGGATCAACTCCACGAGCTTCCCGTGAGCCTCGTGCCTAGGCATGCCCTTCATCACTAACCTAATAACGAGGGCTTCAGACATTATGACGTCCCTAGTCAACTCGAGATTCCTTCTAGCGGCTTGAGGGTCTACCTGCATCACCTTAATGAGCTTGAGGAAGTCTTCGAGCATCTGATCAATCGTTAGGAAGGCGTGGGGCACCAGGAATCTCTCGCTGCTGCTGTTGGTTAGATCCCTCTCATGCATTAAAGGTATGTTCTCCAGAGCAACCACTACTAAGGACCTCATCACTTTAGCCAATCCCGACACTCTTTCGGCAATGACTGGGTTCCTCTTGTGGGGCATCGTGCTGCTCCCGACCCTCGGTTCCGCTTCGAATATCTCACCGATCTCCGTCCTGGATAACTCCCTGACCTCAAGGGCGAACCTATCCAGCTGCGAGGCTAACACCGCCAGGGCGCTGACCAACTCGCCGAACCCGTCTCTAGGCGCTACTTGAGTGGCTATGACGTGGGGCTCTAAACCCAGCTCGCTAGAGACGACCCTCTCAACGTAAAGACCTCTAGCACCCCACGCAGCCATAGTGCCGACAGCGCCTGACATCTTAGCCCTCACAACCCTCCCTTCAAGCCCGCACAGCCTCTCGTAGCTCCTGCTTAACTCGTAGACGTAATTAGCGAACTTAAACCCAACCGTCATGGGGACGGCGTGTTGGCCGTGAGTCCTGCCAACCATCAACACGTTCTCATACCTAGTTGATAGGTGCACTAACTCCTCTAGAGCAAGCCTTAACTTCCTCCTAACTATCTTAAGCGCCTCTCTAATCAGCAGGGCCCAGGCCGTATCAACCACGTCATAACTCGTGGCGCCCAGATGGACGTAACTGCCACACTCGCCGCACCTCTCCCCCAGTATGTACGTGAGCGCGGCTATCTCATGCCCTAAGGCAACTTCCCTGGAGTACACTTCACTGGCTTTCAGGTTCTTAGAGCACTCCTCAAAGGCCTCGGGACAGTGCTTCGGCGCTAACCCAGCCTCGGCCAATCCATTAACTAAGGCCCTCTCCACGCTCACGTACGTCTCCACTAAACTCTCCACAGTGAAGAGCCTCCTCATCTCCTCAGAGCCGTACCTCCACTCAAACGGGCATACCGCGCTCAACTCACTCATTCAGACCACCTAACGCAAACACCTCACACACCCGCCTAAGCACCTCCTCCCCACACCAAATAATGCACGTACGACAAGCTCACATCCTGTCGAGAACGTCCATTCCTGCGATCTCCATGAAGTTGCGTAACACTACCGAGGCGCCGTAAGTTATGGCCACCTTAAGCGCTCTGTAACCCTCGTCAGGCTCCTTAGCTATAGGCTCTACATCGTAGAACTTATTAAAGATCGTGGCCAGGTTATTCGCGTATGCGACCAGATCCTCAGGCTGTCCACTCACCAAGACCTCAGCCACTACCTCCGGGAACTTGCTTAGCTCAAATAACAAGGTCTTGAGGGGTTCCTTATTAGCCTTTGAGAGATCCAGTCCTCCCTGAGGGAGGACCCCAACCTTCTCCAGGACCGACTTAGCTCTAACGTACGTGTACTGTATGTAGGGTCCTGAGTTCTGCTTTAAGTCAAGGGCTTTCTTCAAATCAAGGACCAAGGTCTTAGATGGGGAGACTGACAGAATCATGTACTTGACAGCGGATCTAGCTATCTTGAGGGCCTGATCCCCTGAAATCTCAGCGTCTCTCTCGCTCATGATCGTCTTAACCATCTCGACTAGCTTATTAAGCAGTTCATCCACGGTCACGTACCTACCCCTCCTCCCGGACATTGAAGTTCCAGGCAGGTTGACCATTTCATAGGAGTAGTGAATCAGGTTCTCGGCCTCCTTAGGGAAACCCAACGCCTGTAAAGCCAGTCTTAACTGAGCCTGACTAAGCGTCTGCTCCACGGCAATCACGTTAATGACCTTGGCAGCGGAGAACTCCTTGAACTTCTTCAACGTATAAGCTATGTCCCTAGTGGTGTAGAGCGTTGACCCATCGCTTCTCCTCAGTATTAGAGGGGGGATCTCAAGGGATTTAGGGACCTTCAGGCGTTCCCTCAGCAAGGGATCATTAGTCAGGTCGTCAAAGAAGAGCGCCGGCGCACCCTTATGAAGTCTGTAATACTTGCTCTCAAGAGCTTTCTCGACTACGTAATCCACTTCACCACCCCAAACCAAGTCGCTCTCCCAATCCCACACATCCATGCCGACGTTCAACTTATTGAGAGTCTCCTGGATCCCCTCAAGAACCTTGTTGCACACCTCCCTGGCGAACATGAAGTTCTTATCCCCCCTCTCATACCCTCTTAGAACCTCCATGACTTTAGACTCCGGGTCCTCATCACTAGCTATCCGCTCGGAGAGGACGCTGACCTCATTAGGTATGGCGTCAGCTATCCTGGCTAGGTCGCCTATCAAGGAGTCTAACTCACCCCTGATCTCGTTAAGTCTGCTCAAGTCGCTCGAGCCTTCAGCCCTGCTTAACGCTTTCTTAAGCCTCATTATGTCTATTATAGTTGTTGTCGCGGCGTATATCAACCCTAAGTAGTGGTCAGGCTTCATATGTGGGGGGATTGACGGAAGCCCTAACTTGAAGTACCCGTAGGCTAGGTAGGCGGATTGAAGCCCAACGTCGTTCACGTAATACCTCCTTTGAACCTCGTTGCCCACGAACTTGTGCAACCTGTATAGGAAATCCCCAAGCACTGCGTTCCTACCTGAACCCACGTGTAGGGGGTGAACGGGATTAGCTGATATGTACTCGACCACAACCCTCTCGCTCTTGAGGCCCTCGGGAACGCCGTACCTCAACCCCGACGTGAGGATGGAGTTAAGAACACGTGCACCGAACACCGAGTAATTCACGAAGATGTTGACGTAGCCGCCAACAACCTCAACCCTCTCAACCACTTCTAGGCCCTTCAAGGATTCCATTAGTCTGGGGAGCAACTCATCTAGAGAGACGTCACACAGTTTCGAGATCCTGGTGGCGGGCACGCTTAGATCGCCGAACTCCCTCCTCGGAGGCTCCTCAATGAGGCTCTCCAAGTCATCACTTAACTCAGCGTTAAGACACAAGCCCTCAAGGGCTTTGCTGAGTGCAGCGCCCACAGAGCGCTTCAGGTCTGCGAACGGATTGCCCAACTGCGTTCCCATCCAAACAACAAATTCACTAGCTAATTAAAAAATGGAGGTGATATCCCTGAAGTCAACCGGCAGGAATCCGCCGGCAGAGACGTACCAATCGTACCTCTCCTCCAGATAAAGGGCGAACGTGAGGCACCCGTCAAATTTACCGTCTCGGTCGCATTTAGTGGTCTTCACGTTCTTTAACTGCTTTATAAAGCAGTTAGCTGTTTTCTTATCGTAGTAAGGACATATTTTATGGTATTTCTTAGCGGACCTAGTCATCCTCTCCACCCACTTCCTCTTAGGATCCTCCCTCTCAGCCCTAGCGGTGATTGATGTCACGTCCGCAACCCCCCTCTCATCGCCTGCTGAGCCCATGAACATAACCCCAATAAACCAAGTCTTCGTGGGGATTTATATAATGATTGAGATCCGGTCCACGCGTGCTCGGCGCGAAATTGACGTTTCAGAGCGCTTACTCCAGACCAGCTATCACGAACCTACCGTCGTTCATGACGTAGGCTTTGCCGTCGTTCACCAGTTTTATCAGCGCCTTCCTTATCTTGTCCTCGCTTGCGAGGCCTGAGAGGTACGCGTGGAGTTCCTTGATGGACATGGGTCGCTCCCTAAGTAAGTTCTTCAGGATCTCGAGCAGCTGCTCCTCGTTAGGGGCTTTAAACACAACTATATCGGAATCCTCGTAGACAACTTTAAGACCTAGTTTTCTGTTCACGTTACTCCCGTTGTCAGTCGTCACTATTAACCACCTGAAATTACATTATTTCACAGCTTTTAAGCGCTCCAGGTAAGTATTTAGTAGGCCGAGGTCGTTTATGGCATGTCGTGTCCTTGGTATAAGGACGGGTTTTGCACGTCACCTAAGCTTGAGCACCCATCAAGTGATCCAGTCTCTCTGATGACCTGCCTCAGGGGGCCGAATGAATACGCTAACTGCAGGTACTTTTCCGAGAAGGCGAGGGGCGGGTCCGCCCCCATGACGTCCTCGGCAACCAAGTTTGGCAAGGCGCTCCTCATGATACACGCGCTGAACGACAAGCCGAGGCTCGGGTGTGAGTTCTTCGAGGCGGATAATCACGAAGGCTATTACCTAGCCGGATGCCTCGTCCTCAAGAGATACCTGACGAAGTTCGAGGCGACTGAATGCGAGAAACATTGGAGGAGCTGTCCCTACAGGAGGGTGGAGCAGGCATTAACCCTTAAACGCGCTTAACGCTTGAACCCTCCTCAACGGCCTGGCATCTCTCCGGCACTCACTTCCCCTCACTAAATTCCCTCAGCCTGAGGAGCGTGCTTAACCCGTATCTCTTGTCCTCCTTCTGCTTTATCGTTATGATTTCCTTAATCAATTCCACGATCTCGCGCGTCACGTCACTCTTGAAGTCCGTTAGAACCGTGGACAGGTCCTCCTCAGTTGGATCCGTATAGAGTATCTCACCTTCGTTGAAGTGCCTGCCCACCAGCACGTCGCCCTCGATAGACACCGCTACCTCAGAACCGGCGCGAGCCTCATGCAAGGATTTACCCTTAAGTTGTATCTGATGTATCTTGCCTAAGGACCTGCCATCCCCTCTCATGACTCTATACCCCGGTCTTAACACGCCGTTCAGCACTTTGACGCCTACTATGGCGGGGTTGCTCCTCCTGAAGACGTACCCGGGGAGGACTTGGAACTTAGCCGGGAAGACCGTCTCTAAGGCCTTCCTGTAAATCTCCTTGGCCTTCTCCTCAGCGACCCAGTTCTCATAAGCCTCGATGAGTTTGTAGATTATGTTCTCCTTAAACACTTTCACGCCCTCAACGCTCACCAGCTCCTCTAAGGAGGGCGGCATCTCCACGTTAAAAAGCAGTATGACCCCGAGATACTTATTCTCCTTAGCGACTATGGAGGCCTCTATGACCTCCCTCCTAGTTAGAGGGCCTACGTCAGCAAGCCTCACCGGAACGCCTCTGCTCTCAAGCATCATCACAACCGCCTCCAAAGTCCCCAGGGTATCCGCCTTTACAACGACCCCCGTGATGTTCTTGGAGAACCTGACCTGCGTTAACTCCTCCAAGATCTTCCTGCTGCACTCCTGCACCTGCTCCTCGCTCTCGACGGCGTACAGCGGGGCGCCGGCCACTACCTTCTCCATATCAGGCGCGCTCATCCTCACACCAGCTGCCGCGACTATCTCGTCTATGCTCACGAAGCCTGACTCACCAGCAACGCGCATCTCCTCCAGGGGCCTAGGAATTAAGAGCGTTCTGACCTTGGTGATGATTGGCCCTTCATACCCCCCTACGACTACGGTATCCCCCCTCCTCAGCACCCCGTCGTATATTATCGTGTCGATGCAGTGCCCCAGCCCCAGCACCTCCTTGACTTCAAGCACTACGCCTCTCGCAGGACCTGACGTAAACATTATCTTGTGCGTTAGGAATTTCTGTATTATCCCAGCCAGCACAGCTATGAGCTCCGCGAGCCCCTCACCGGTCTTGGCCGAGATAGGCACTATAGCTATCGACTTCCTGAAGTCCTTCACCCTGTCGTACCTCTCCGAGGGTATGTTGATTTGAGAGAGCTGACCGACTAACGCGTATATCCTCCTATCCAACTCCTCAATCACGTGCTTGCTTTGATTCTTTAAGCTGACGGTTAATGGTGTGTCCTGGCTGCTCCTCCAACCCGTAATCCTGTCGATCTTATTGGCCGCTATGATGAAGGGGACCCTCCTCCTCATCAGTATCTCAATGGACTCCATGGTCTGCTTCTTAACACCCTCGTTCACGTCGATGACGAGCACCGCGAAGTCGGCCACGCTGCCGCCACGCTTCCTCAGGTTGGAGAAGGCCTCATGCCCCGGCGTGTCGATGAACAGGAGCCCCGGGATGGAGAGCTTTATGGGGAACAAGTGTTTGAGCGGTTCAACGACTTTCTCGATCACTGAGGCAGGGACTAGGCTAGCGCCCACGTGTTGAGTCATCTCACCGGGCTCCTTACTGACCACGGCAGTCCCTCTGATCTTGTCCAACAGCGTTGTATTGTGGACCACGACCGTGTTGGCGATGAAGGACTGCGTGCCAGGGACTGAGAGGTCGTACAGAAAACCGTCGTACTCACTCACGTCAACTTCACTGACCTCCTCAAACCGTACGTGGTCGAAGCTACGTCTACTTAAGTCAACCCTCACCTCATAACCGCCCCCCTCCCTGGCTATCCTGGCGTGAAGCCCCAGTCGCGTGGCCTGGATCTTCAGGAGCAGTGACTCCTCGTAAGAACTAGCGCTCACGCTGAACAACCCACGAGCATCGCCATCCATCGCACGCGCTGAACCACTACGCCTACAGCCACCCCGCCTGATGCTCGAATCCCCTGTGAAGTTCAACGTCGCTATTAAGTCACCCTTATCCATTGAGTCGGCTCTAACCCAACCACTATCAGTTAGGAGGGGGTGCTCAGGCGTCACCCTCACATAGCTCCCATCCCTTAACGCCACCCTATAGAGAGGCCCTCTGTACTTAACCCTCCACACGCTCTCCACCCTAGCAACGTTGAGGAATCCATTGAAGTCAAGGGTTAGCACGGGGAACTCCTTAACGAATACCTCGTAACCACCCACGCTGCAGTCCGGCCTTAGTCCCTTAACTAATGAGGGGATTTTAACGATCCTGCCGCTCGGCAGGAGGACGTTCTCGTCTGGATGCAGGCACTTCCCGTGGTCGACGTGCCCTAAAACAACCACTATAGGGGATCTCAACCTACCGGACTTCTCACTCCCCATCACTACTACCTACTTACTTAAGGTTCAGGCGAGTTATTAAGAAGGGTTTCAAAGCCCCCTACCCTAGCTGGTACCTGAGGACCGCTACCAAGCCGTTGAAGGTCTTCTTAAGCCAGTCGTACTCAGGCACTTCACTGCTTATGACGAAGATCACAGCGCCTCTCTCCCCAGCCATCCTGCTTAGCTCATCCGCTTTAGGGTAGTCCTCAGTCATTATCACGTACTTGACAGCCCCTACGGCCAGGGCGTTCCTGACCTCCTCCTCGCCATACGTCACTAGGCCATCGTCTTTGGAGAGGTGGGTTTTGAACTCCTCTATGGCGTCGAAAGTCTTTATGTAGGCGTGTTGCTTCAGGCACTCCCGGGCCCTAACGACCAATTCCTTGAGTCCTGGGAAGCTCTGCGTGCTCACATCAACTAACTCAGGCATTATCAATTGCTTCAGTCTATAGTCTATTGAGTCGGTCTTGACGAAATCGAGTTTCGTATACCCCGGGCCACCTACGAGTATCCCTTTAAGCTTCCCCCGCTCTAGGTATGGGATGAAGTAGCTGTTAGCTTTCTCAGCCACTTTCTTGAAGAACTCCTCCGTCAGCTCCTCTATCACCCTGTCGAACCTCCTCTGCGACCAGCCACCCTTAGAGTGCTTGCCCGGTATGTAGCTCTCTAACTCGTCCAGCATCGTTATCCTATCCCCCTTAAGCAAACCTATAGTGGCTTCGTCCCTCTCAATAATTATGAGCCCGTAGACATCGGACTCCTCAACCATATCCTCAAGGAACTCCACGTGAAATTGTTTATCAGTCCTATAGTAGAACACGCTTATCTCATCCGGCGGCTCAATGACTAAGGTAATGCTCTCTCCGCTCTCGTCGTTCACCCCCGAGAATATGGCAAGCCCGTTAGGAGGTATTTTATGGATCTTCATAAGCCTATCTATGGCGGACTCCAGGGCCGTCTGGACCTTCACCCTAGTTGCTTTCAGTTTGATGTTCTCCGTTATGGAGAGCTCCTGCCTCAACGTATTGATGACTTCCGGCACTGATCTGCCTGGAGGGATGTAGAGACTGAGTAGGGTGGTTGCGTGCGCCTCCCAAGCCCTCAGCGACTTAATGACCCTCTTCAACTCTTCCTTAGAGACCCTATACTCACTAAATTCGAGCTCACCTTACTATAAAAGTACTTGAGTGCTTTTAAAAGTACCATCCGCCCCGAGGTAGAGCCCTGGATCGCGCCCAGACGAGTGAAGTGAATCCTTAACGAAGCCTAACGAGCGAGGTCGAGACCCTCGTGAAGTCACCTCGTTAGGGAGTCTATGACTATCCTCTCAAAGCCCTCATTGCGAAGCATCAGTAGATCCTCCTCGTCAAGGGAGGTATCGTCGAACTCTATCTTCACGGAGGGTAATGAGAGCTTCTGCAGCGTGTCGGAGTCAGCCTCAGGCACGTAGACAACGCTTAAGTCGTCGAACAAGTGTTTAATCCGAGACACCTTCCTGAGGACCTTGCTACTCCTCTCATCATACCCCAGGAACACGACCAATCTCCTCACTCGACCACCTCTGTTTAGAACCTGTGGCTTAAGGATCCTTAAAAGGTGGGGGCCTCGTGCCTCGGCTACGATCCGTCAGGAGAACCCGCATGAGTCAGAGAAAACCAGCTCTATCTCGTACTCGGCTCTCTCGGTCGAGTCAGCCGCGTGTGTGACGTTCTCCCTCATGGACAGGGCGTAGTCTCCTCTTATAGTGCCTGGGGGAGCCTTCCTCCCGTCAGTAGGGCCTACCAGCCCTCTAACGACGTTCACGGCTTCATCGCCTTCAACGATCATGGCGACTATAGGCCCTGATGACATGAACCTCACCAGATCCTCGTAGAAGGGCTTGCCCTTATGCACGTCGTAGAGGCTCTCGATACACTTCTCGGTTGGGTAAACCATCCTCAAGCGAGTTATCTTAAGACCCTTACGCTCCACCCTCCTTATGATCTCGCCGACAAGCCCTCTCCTAACGCCGTCAGGCTTCACTATGAGGATAGTTCTCTCCGTCAAGACTATCTCCTGCCCCTGCCGCCTAAATAATACTTAGTCCAGGGGGTTCTCTTAGGATCCCTACGTAGCTTGTAATTCTTGAAACACTTACTCGAGCAGAAGTGGAGGAGGGTGCCGTCATTCTTAACTAGCGTTAAGCCTGATCCTGGATGGACATCACCGCCACAGAACGAGCACTTGTCGACGCGCACCACGCTTACTCACCTACCTCCTGGCCGTAAGTTTCCTTGCCTCCCTCTCCGTCTCCCTAAGGATGATGATGTCCCCCACACGAACAGGACCCTTAACGTTCCTCGTTAGTATCCTGCCTTTATCCCTGCCCTCAAGGATCCTCACCCTTACCTGAGTGATCTCCCCAGTAACGCCTGTGCGACCGATTATCTGAAGAACCTCGGCTGTGAACCCGAACTCCTCAACCACGTCGACGGGTTGCTGCGTGATATCCACTCTCTTAAGTTCTTCACTCACCCCTCAGCACCTTAAACATGGTTTAAAGCGCATTTATAAGTGTTCACGTGGATCAACTCAGGTCACGTTACAGGGAATCTGTGTTCAGTAAAAAGCCTGCGTTACGTGCGCTATTGCTAAGCCCCTTTAGCCTTTATGTCCTGATAGGATCTGGCGAGCTCCTCTACTAGTTCCTTGGCCTGCCCGGGCTCAACTACAGCTACGGCCGCGGCGCCAACCTGTAGTCCCGCGGCCTCTCCCAGCCTCTTCTTGCTGGGCACGTAGATGTACGGGACTTTCTTCTCCTCGCATAGGAGGGGGAGGTGCATGACGACCTCAGGAGGCTCCACGTCCTCAGCCACGACAACTAGCTTGGCTATGCCTCTCTCAACAGCCTTAGTGGTCTCGTTAACCCCTCTCCTGACCTTGCCTTCAGTCTCCCTCGCCTTCTTAACCGCCTCGTAAGCCTTCTCAGCCACTTCAGGCGGCGTCTTAAACTTTATATGTACTGCCTTACTCATTCTCATCCCCTCAGTCGTCGTACCGGACACTATACGCCACGAGGACTTTTAAGCTTTACATAGTGGGGACCCGGACTTGTTTACCCGGTCCAGTGAATCTCGTGTAAGTGGTGATCCTCAACCATGCATGTAGACGGCCTCCGCGATCAGCTCATCATGCTCATCGCGTGAAAACCCATGTATCTTGACGAATCCAAACCTAACTAGCTGGACTTTCTCGCCAGGGCGTAAGTCACGTACCGCTGGCTCGCTTAAGCCCTGGACGACCGTTAAGTCTAACTCCCTCGGCACTAGTACGTTAAGCCTCACACAACCCTTCGGAGGAACCCACTGGATTATAGGCAGCTTCAAGTCCTTAGCCTGCTTCAAGTCCTTGCCAACGAACTCACCCAGCAGAACGCCTTCCCCGGCCTCAATCAGTCTCACGTTACAGAACTCCATCAATCTGAAGGAACCTACGGCCTTAACCTCCTCTAGGTCTCCGCGATCTATGTACACGGGCAGATATCCGTTGATGACGCTCACAGGGACCTCCCTGCCCCCGAGAGACGGATTCTCAGGGTGGTTAGACAGCGTCACCTTACTAGGTCCTGTGTAGTTCTTTATACGTAACTCGACCGGGTTGAAGACGCACATGAGCCTCTTCGTAGACCTATCTATAAGCTTCCTGTTTATCGCTGCTATGTTATCCCAGTTAATGGAGGCGTCACTTAACTTAACACCTACCTCTAGAATCACCTCACGTACGGTCTGCGGTTCGATGCCTCTATTCCTTAAGGAAGCTACGGTGCCGAACCTTACGTCCGACGGCCCGCTGAACTCGCCAGGCCTGCTCGATATCAACTCCTTAATCCTCGACTTGCTGAGTATGATGCCCTCTAAGTTAAGCCTGCCGAGATTAAGCACTTCAGGGTAAACCCAGCCCAGGTGCTGGTACATGTACCTCTGCTTAACAGTGTTTAAGGAGTGCTCCCTGCCCCTGAGTATGTGCGTGACCCCCATCAAGTGGTCGTCAACTCCCGCGGCGAAATTGTAGGTGGGCCACGCAACGTACTTAGAACCCACGAGAGGGTGGGGGTGTGAATCCGTGTCTATGACCCTGAAGGCAACCCAATCCACCACAGACAGGTCCGCGTGATTTAAATCGGTCTTCAGGCGCAGGACGACCTCCCCCTCCTCGAAGTGCCCCGACCTCATCTTATCAAAGAGCTCCAGACTGGTGTCGGGGTCCGTGTTCCTATGGGGACACGCAACACGCCTCAACTTGAGCTTCTTGAACTCCGACTGCGAACACAAGTCAACGTACGCACCTCCCTTACGTAACAGTTCCTCAGCAACCTCGTAGTAGAGGCTCATCCTCAAGGACTGGACGTACTCCTCACCCCATTCAATGCCCAACCACCTCAAATCCTCCCTGATCTGATCGTAGGCCTCAGGCAGAGGCACCTTTATCCTGGGGTCAGTGTCCTCAAACCTCAATATCATTACACCCCCATACATCCTGGCATACTCGTAACTCAGGAGGGCCGGCCTAACGTTGCCTAAGTGAATGTAGAAATCGGGGTTAGGCGCGAATCGAGTCCTGACAGTCCTATGGGGGTCGACGTTGGGGAGCGGTGGTAGGGTCTTCCTCGCCTCCCTCTCCCCCCTCCGCCTCAGCAACTCGGGGAACTCGCTCGTCAGCAGTCTCTCCTGCTCGCTGAGAGGCAGTGAGTTAACCTCCTTGACGGTCTGAGACACGTACGTGGCCAAGGCTCTAGCAAGCGGTCTCAACTCAGGGTGCTCGCCGAGGACAGCGCTCATCACCGGTCCCTCGACGGCCCTCCCGCCGTGCTCGTAAGCGTTCTTAAGGGCTAGCCCCCTAACCAGTCTTCGAATGCCCGCCGGCAACTCATGCTCGTCGCTCAGGGCAACCACCCCTTACAGACGTGATTACAACGGCTTAGGGGGTCTACCGAATACCTAGGCACTGCGTCAGCGCCTCTAAGAGGCATCAGTAATTCCTCGCGGTGACGTACATTGCAAGATCTACCAGGAGGTCCATGGCCTCACGGTCAACGGGCTTCGTCTTGCCCAGGGAATCCAGGCCCGATCTGAGGTATTCGTCAGCCAAGCGGTCGGCGAACTCAACAGCGCCTGTCGACTTAATCAGGTCAGTAGCCTCTCTTAACTCGTCCACCCCTGCATCCCTCCTGCCCAGGACGGAGACCAATTTACTCCTCTCGTCAGGCCCCAACCTGCTCAACGCGTAAATAATCAGGACAGTCTTCTTACCCTCCCTCAAATCACTGTAGACCGGCTTCCCCAACACGGCTTCATCGGCGATCAGGCCGAGTACATCGTCCCTTATTTGGAAGGCGATGCCAACACCCCTAGCGAATCCCTCTAAGTGAGCGACTTCAGCCTCTGGAGCCCCCGCCAAGAGGGCCCCAATAACTAGACTGGACTTGAAAAGCGCCGCGGTCTTCTTGTAGACCATCTCCAGATACTCGTCAAGCGTGACATCCCATCTCCGCTCAAAATCCATGTCGAGCGCCTGACCCTCCGCCACGGTCACTGCAGCCCACGTAAGCTCGTTAAACGCGTTGACGAGCCTCTCGGCTGGCAGGAGTCCTGTGAGCCTTGAGAGAGCCTCATACGATTTAGCAAATAGTAAGTCGCCTGCCAGTATCGCCGTCTCCTCGCCGTAAATCGTGTGGACGGTCGGGACCCCTCTGCGGAACTGATCCCTATCCATTATGTCGTCGTGTACGAGTGTGAAGTTGTGAAGTATCTCAACAGACGCCCCGGCCGTGATCCCCACCCCCTCATCCAGACCGTACATCCTACCGCTCAGGACGAGCGCCAGAGGTCTTAACCTCTTACCCCCTGCGTTGATTAAGTGTAGCGAGGCCTCATAGAGCCTTGAGGGACCGCCGCTGACGACCTCGGCGATAACCTTGTTCACCCCAGAAGCGACGTGTCTTGCGTAGTCCATTAACTTACTGAAGTCCCTAACCACCCGACACACCCAGATATAGTGTGGACACGAAATTTAAACGCCTTCAGAGACCTCCTGCTTGGGCGAGCGCTTAGGCCTGGGGCTGCTCAGAGGCCCTGAAACCCCCTGCTCACTAGCCACTCCCTCAAAATAGAGGTTATCACAACCGGCTTACTCCTTAACTCCATAATATCCCTGCTCCCAGTGAGCACTAGGACTGCCTTAATACCGTGTATCAAGGATTGCAAGTACTCGTCCAAACAATCGTTGAAGTACGCTCTGAGGACGGGAGCCGCCACTCCGATGAGGTCGGCGCCTATCCTCAAGGCCTTCACAGCGTCTACCGCAGACCTGATGCCGCCGGAGCCTATGACCACTGAGTTGGGCGCCGCTCTCCTGGCTTCAATTATCGATACCGCTGTCGGCAGTCCCCAATCACTTATGTTCTCAGCGATCAACGCCTTAAGCCTGTCACCCCTCCTCAGCGCCCTGTATTTCTCCACAGCAATCCAGTTAGTCCCGCCGGCCCCGGCAATGTCGAAGATGCTAACGCCATGGGCGTTTAAGTCCTTGACGACCTCGTACGAAAGCCCCTGACCAACTTCCTTAACGATTACGGGAACCGGCAACTCCTTAATAACTAGCTCCAGCTTCCTCGTTAAGCCGCTAAAGCACGGAGTTCCCTCCGGCTGAACGATCTCCTGGGTCAAGTTGAGGTGCACGGCCAGCGCGTCGGCGTTGATCATGTCTACGAGCTTCCCTATGGTGTTCAGGTCGTACCTCACGAATTCGTAAGCGCCAATGTTGCCTACGATTGGGATGTCCCCGGCGAACTCCCTCACAACCCTGTACGTGTTCTCAAGCCTTGGGTCCTCAATAGCGGCCCTCTGACTCCCAACCCCTAAGGCTATGCCGAACTTCCCGGCGGCCTCTGCGAGCCTGCCGTTAACTTTCTCAGTGCCGGGGGCCCCACCCGTCATGCCGGAGATGATTATAGGGGCTCTTAAGCCCTTGCCGAGGAACTGCGTCCTGAGATCAACGTCGTTTAAGGACACCTCGGACGACGCGTGATGCACTAGGAACACGTACTCAAGCCACGTTGTGCCGGGGCCCTCCGTCTTCTCGTTAACGACTATGTCAACGTGCTCGAGCTTCCTCACCTGGTTCTCGTTGCTCAGACCCATAACACAGACCCTACTACTTTCTTCCCCTCAAGAGCATTTAACAGGTTGCCCGGGATCAAACCGTTGACCACGTAGACCTCAACCCCCTTAACCCCGAGGATTAAGGGCTTTCTGAGCTTGCCTAACATACCCCCGGTCACGTCGCGAACACCCCAGAACTCGGCCGCCCCTAAGACCTCGTTGATGTGCATCCCGCTCAACACCTTGGCATCGCTGGCCGTCCTCGGATCCTTATCGTAAACCCCATCAACGTCGGTGACGAAGACAACCCTCCCAACGCCCAGGGACTTCGTCAAGTACCAGACCAGGTCATCGCCTGACACGACCTTGAAACCGTCCTTACTCAGTGTCACGTCGCCGTGGAGGACGGGCACCACCCCTGCATCAATCAGCCTCCCCACCACTTCCACGTCACAGTCCGCGTACTCAACCCCCCTGCATATGGACCTTGGCGAGACCCCGACCGCGGGCAGCTCGGAACTCAGCAACGCCTCGACGACCACGTGATTCAGGAAGTCCATGTAGAAGGACACTCTGGAGAAGCACCCCCTATCTATGTGTCCTGCGGTGTGAAGGCACTCCTCAACCAGCGGATGGCCGAAGGAACCCCCTCCATGAACGACCACCAACTCGTGGTCCCGATGCCTCGCTCTGAAAACCGATAACTCACTGGCCAGCCTAACCAGCACGTCTGAGCGGATAGATAACGGCTCGCTCTTCCGCGTGATGACGGAGCCTCCAAACTTAACCGCCGTTCTCACTCGATGACCACCTCGGAAACCACCGCCTTATCCAGGTCGGGGAATATCAGCCCGACCCCCTTCCCGCTGCACAGGGGTGGGTGGATCCCATGGACAGCGTACCATAATGCGTTATACAATCTGATGGAGTCGCTTACGTCTTCACCGTTCCTCAAGCCGGTGAATACGTCGACGATGCTGACGCCAGCTAAATGCGTCAGGAGGTCTGCGAAGCGTGTGGGGGTTTTCAAGGCTATCGGCGCTTCTGAGCTGCTGAGCACCTCCGCCGTGAGGACTTTGCCGAGCTTAACGTACCCCTCATTAAGCCTCCATATGTAAGGCTCACCGATCATCTGGGCCTCCCTCAAAGCAAAAACGCTCTGTGGCAGGCCTAGCTTGGAGTCAATCCTCCAGGAGGCCTCAATCACGTCCT
This sequence comes from uncultured Sulfolobales archaeon, assembly GCA_938017505.1. Classification (GTDB taxonomy): domain Archaea; phylum Thermoproteota; class Thermoprotei_A; order Sulfolobales; family NBVN01; genus Zestomicrobium. Next base: position 16,438 of record CALIKV010000036.1, read on the forward strand.
CGTCGAGCTTGCCTCCCAGGAACTCTAAAGCCGTGTTGGTCGCGTGGACATACGTGTACTCCCTCGGCGCCCTGGCGGAGGCCTTAACCTTCAACTCAAGAGAGATCCCCATGCCCAGCTCCGACGATAAACTCGTTAGGAAATCCTCTATCTTACCCCTGACGTACCTCGGGTCGGGGGTCCCTAAGACACTGACCTTAAAGCCGCTCTCAATGAGGTTCGCCTTGGCAATCACCTCGTAGGTCGTGGGGAACACTACGAGTGGGTTGCTCCTACCTTGGATTGGTATGTGGAAGAGTGGTACCCACTCGTAACCGCCCTTGGTAAGGCCCATCCACCATCAACCCCACTGATCCTCCCGGACGAGGTTCTCAATCATCTGAGAACTCTGATAGCTGAATAACCCACGACGTGTGACTTATCCCCTGAGACGTCCCCTGACGTAGCGTATTTAAGTACCTCAACGCCCGGAGACCTGCTTAAGCCTGCGTAATACAGCAGCGTCATGACCGGTGCTACCCCGCACATGGTGATGTACCTCCTCGTAACCACGTTGAACAAGCCTTCAGGATCCAACTCCCTCACCTTCTCCAGAACCAGCTGATCCTTCTTAACAGCACTTTCGTGAGGCACGTAGTGCGTTAAGTCCGTTGACGCGATGAGGACGACGTCCTTGCCCAGCTCAGCCACGGACTTAGAAATGGAGGTCGCTAGGTCCTTCGACACCTCAGGGATCTGATACGTAATCGCTATGGGGACTATATTGACCTCCCTGAAGAGGTACTGCAGGAACGGTAGCTGGACCTCGATAGAATGCTCGTCGTAGTGCGCCAGCTTATCCGCCCTAGCGTATTGAGAGTTCTTGGTCACTTCCTTAGCCAGTTCCTCATCCACACTAACACGACCTAGCGGGGTTTCCCACCAGCCTTCATCCCAGACGGAGACGACCTCTCCGACTCCTGCGTGATTAGGTCCTAGTATTATGAAGGTGTCTGGCCTTCCCTCTAAAGCCATCCTGGCGTAGGAATGCGCGGCTATCGGACCGCTGTAAACGTAACCCGCGTGCGGCACTACAAAACCTAAGCTCTCCTTGCTCCTGACCTCCGAAGGCCTGGGCAGGGTACCGGGACCTAGTTCGTGTGTGAAGGACCACTCAATCCTCTTAATTAGTGATTCCTTAACCCCCTCGTAGAAATAGCCAGCGACCACCGGCTTCCTCAAGCTCATTTACTAGGCACCTTGGTCTCGAAGGTCTCCGGCCCCGTGCTTAGCTCCCCGCTGGAGGGTAAGACCCCTCTCTCCCTGAGCGTCTGTCTAGCCAGCAACCAGTATATGACAGCCAGCGACTTCCTGCCCTTGTTATTGCCGGGAATCACTAGATCCACGTTGCTCGTTTTCGAGTCCGTGCTGACTATGGCGACGACCGGTATACCTACCCTTGACGCCTCAAGTAGTGCTTGCAGATCAACCCTGGGGTCCGTGACCACGATTATGTCCGGCTCTATATACGTGCTTAAGTTAGGGTTGGTTAGAGTACCGGGTATGAACCTCCCGACAACGGCCTTACCGCCGGTTAGCTCCGCGAATCTTTGGACGGGTTGGAAGCCGTAGGGTCTCGCTGAGACGGCGAGGACTGACTCAGGCTTATAGGCGGCTATGAACCTACCGGCTATGCGTATCCTCTCATCTATCTTCTTAACGTCTATTATGTAAGGGCCGTCCGGTCTTTGCTTAAACACGAACCTCTCCATGTGTTTGGTGCACATGTACGTTCCTATGTGGACCCCTGCCTCGAGATACACGTTGAGAGGGACTAGGAGCTCGCTACCGGCTAGCTTCTCGCGATCTACATCCTCCCCCATCTAAATCACACCTTCCTGGAGTACATAACTAACTCCTCGATCAGGTTGAGATGCGAGATGAACATCCTCCTACAGCAGTACCTCTTAATGCCTAACTCGTCGAGGACCTTACCTGGCTCCTTGCCCGACTTAACCCCCTTAATGAAGGCCTCGAACTTATCCCCTATAACGGCCCCGCACGTAAAACACCTCACAGGAAAGATGACCATCATGCATCACCTGTAGGACTTCTGTCTAAACCTCCTAGCCGAGTAACGCATCCACTTCTCAGGCTCCGTCTGTCTAGGATCGCTGGCTAGCATAGCTCTCGAGTACTCCTTGAACATCCTCTCCAACTCCTCATTACCTGTGAAGGATATAAGGGCGCGGGCTATGGCGGCCCTAACGGCATCAGCTTGAGCCATGACGCCGCCACCCTTAACGCTCACGTGAACGTCGACCTTACCCCATATCCCCTCGCCAGTCAGTAGCAGGGGCTCCATCATCTTGAGTCTAGCCATCTCCACGGGCCAAAGCTCTACGGGCACGCCATTCACCCAGACCCTGCCCCTCCCAGGTCTAATCACAGCCCTCGCGACTGCCGTCTTACGCTTGCCGACAGCTATGACGATTCTCCGTTCACGATCTAGTAATTGACCGCTCATCCCCCACCCCTCCACCCAAGGGCCTCAGCTATCTCAGCCACACTAACTACCTTCTTAACCTTAGGGGCCGGGGCCCTGAACATCTCCCTACCCTCAAACTCCTTAGGAACCCCGACATACGCCTTCAACATGCTCAGCCTCATACGCCCGCTGCTGAACGTCTTAGGCAGCATCCCACGTACGGTATACCTGAATATGGACACGGGGTTTCTAGGCCTCCTCGGAGAGGACTTCTCAGGGTTTCTCAGGGTTTTGATGGAGAGCCAGATCTTGTACCCCTCGATCACCCTTCTTTTATCCCCGCTTACGACGGCCTTCTCAACGTTGACTACGTAGACTCTGTGCCCCTCTTTGAGTAGTTGAGCTACTTTAGACGCTAACCTGCCTAAAACAGCCCCTTCAGCGTCTATGATGATCGTGTCGCCGCCAGTCTGCTTGTTACGGGAGCTCATGCAATCACCCTTACCCCACTCCCTCCCGGGTTACTGCTTAATAGCTCCTTGACGCTCATCACAGAACCTCCCGCGCTCTTAATCTTCTCGACCGCTCTGAGGGAGAAGCTCAGGGCAGCGACCGTCACCTTCTTATCGATGGAACCGGATCCTAAAACCTTGCCGGGGACCAGCAATACCTCGCCGTCGGAAGCCACTCTATTCAACCTGGACACGTTGACGACCACCCTCCTTCGAGAAGGTCTCTCAAGCATTTCAGCCACGTAATCCCATATGGGAGCCTTCCTCGAGTTCGCCGCCTTCCTCAGGTCACGGATCAACGCACGCAAGACTATGTTAGTGGAGCCCGTCTCAGACATTCCTCACCCACCACTCTGAGCCTTAATAGAGTTTAAGGCGCTTAAAAAAGCATCTAGCTTGGATGTGATCACCTTGAAGGCCTCGACGATCACCGTCTCAGGCCTCAAGGCCCCGGAGGACTCTATGTCGAGGTAGAACTCGTCCTCCTTGAAACCCAGGCTTATCGCCTCAACGGGACACGCCCTCACACACTGCCTGCATAGGATGCACTTCTCCTCACGAGCCACTATAGTGCCTCCCTCAATGGTCAGAGCCCCCCTTGGACATACCTCAGCACACTTACCACAGAGAGTACATAACCCCAGATCCACGTTGAGCCTTGCGGAGTACGTGACCACAGCGGTGGTGACTGGAGACCACTTAATATGGTCGACACCCCTCCCAAGCCTGGCGTACGCGTCTAGGGATACCTCTTGCTTAGGCCCTAGGACTATCAAGGGTATTTTATCGTAAACAGGCTTTACATCAGGGTCTGTGACGGGCTTGAGATCGCTTGAATAAACCGTCTTGACCTCGCCGTCCCCGGTGGACTCCTGTAGCGATAGGACAGCGTAACAGTCTGTTGATACCTCAGGGCTCACGTCGACGCACTCCTCAGGACCCCTGTACTTTCGAATCGCTTCCTCCGAGTAAAGCGGGGTTAACCCCAACCTATGCGCTATTATCTCGTCGTGAAGGGGTGACGTGTTATTGTTGAACGTGACGAAATCAATAGCCATAGTTGGCACGTACTCCATAGACGCCCTCCTCACAGCGTTCAGGAGGGCTAGTGGGACGCCCCTGAAGAGGAGCCTAACGTAGTTCCTGCCCTTCTCGACAACGGTAACCGAGTATGACACCTTATACCCTCCTGCCTCTCCTACCGCCGGGCTTACGCGTGCTATCGTGCGGGATCGGCGTTATGTCCTCGATACGACCTATCACGAAGCCCGTTCTGGCAAGGGCTCTTATGGCGGCTTGTGCGCCAGGGCCTGGTATCTTGGGCCCGTGACCGCCAGGACCCCTGACCTTTATGTGTATGGCGTTCAAGCCCTTGTCCATGGCCTTCTGCGCGGCTTTGTAAGCTATTAACATGGCTACGTAGGGGGATGGTTTCTCCCTGTCCGCCCTAACCACTACGCCCCCGGACATGGTCGCCACGGTCTCGGCGCCGCTTAAGTCGGTTACGTGGACGATTGTGTTGTTGAAGGAACTGTATATGTGGGCGACGCCCCACTTCAGCTCTCTTGACGTGAAAGCCATCTCGACTCACCTACGTGGTCTCTGTGGAGTCCACGGAGCCCTCCTCGACGACCGCCTGCGCTCTCATCCTGCTAGCCATGGGAGAGCCGTGCATGAAGTCTATTAACTGCTCTTCATCCCTACTGACAATGTAGCCTGGGGACGTCACTCTCCTCCCTCCGATGGCTACGTGCCCGTGAACAACCAGTTGCCTCGCTTCGTGAATGCTCCTCGCCAATCCCTTCCTATTCACCAACGTCTGTAAACGTCTCTGAAGCACGTCCTCCACCGTCAAGCCCAAGACATCGTCGATGGTGCCCTCCTCCTTCATTAATAGTCCTAACCTGTAGAGCTTCCTGACCAGCTCCCTCTCCTTAACCACCCTCCCCTCGGGAGGGAGCGAGAGCAGGGATTTAGCCCTGTTTCTCACCCTCCTCAGGAAGGCTTGAGCCAGCCACAACTCACGCTTACTTCTCAGCCCGTACTTACCGACTAACTCCATCTCCTCGGCTAACCTTTCCTTAATCCAAGGATGACCAGGCCTCTCCCACTTCCTCCTCGACTTCCTAGGGTCTCCCATCGTGAACCCCCTACTTACCCTCCTCCTTACGCTGAACCGCCTTACCCTTAGTGACGCCGACGACCGTCCCTATCCTGCCCGTGGTGTGTGTCTTCTGACCCCTGACTTTAAGGCCTAGCTGGTGTCTCACACCCCTCCAGCTCCTGGTCTTAACCTCCCTCTCGATATCCCCTCTAACCTCGAAGATTAAATCAGCCGTTATCAAATGCCTGTGCTCCCCAGTCACGGGGTCTTTCCTCCTGTTCAAATACCAGTGAGGAACCCCGTATCTCGTGGGATTAGCTATGAAGTCCTCAACCCTACGAACGTCTGAATCACTTAAATAACCGACACGCGTGTGCGGGTCAAGCCCGAGGATCCGAGCTATTGAGAGGCCCGTGTGGTATCCAATACCCTTTATCTTAGCTAGACCGTAAGGAATAAGCAGGTCCCCCTCTACATCAACGCCTGCAATCCTCACTATATGCCTGAACCTAGCCTCGCTCATCTCATTATTCACCGTGTACCTAGATTAAAGATCATAGACAGTATATAAGTTTTTACGCGTCACAGGTCCTGCCAGTCCTGGCGATAACACGCTCGCTGATTCCTGGGTTAAGCATGTTGGAAAGAGGGTGGGCAGGTCAGTCCTCAATGCCTCTCCTCCTAATAGCTAGGCTCAGAGCTTCGGGGGACTCGCATCGCATAGTTTATGACTGTAGAGATCAGCCCTCCTTAACTGAAGGACCGGAAGTTTCCTCCTGACTTCGTACACCTGCTCTACGTCCACGTCCGTTTCACAGTACTTCTCTCCAATGCCTAGGTCTAGTATCTGCGTTCCCCACGGATCAGCTACGAGGGATCTTCCGGTGTATTCGTCCCCGTATTGCACGGCGACGGCCACGTAGACAGTGTTTTCGTGTGCTCTAGCTCTAGCCAGGAAGGAGAGGGTCTCTTCTTTTAGGGGTCCCTTAAACCACGCAGATGGAACCACTACGAGTTCAGCACCGTTAAGTGAGTAGATCCTGAAGAGCTCCGGGAACCTTATGTCGAAGCATATCGCAACGGCAATCCTCGCTTTCCCTATGTCTACTATTGGTGAGACCTCCCCGCCAGGTACCATGTAGTCCGATTCTCGGTACCCGTAGGCGTCGAATAAGTGGGTTTTCCTGTAGGTGCTAGCTATCTCGCCGTCAGGCCTCACTACGACGGCGGTGTTATAAACTTTAGGAGGCTCCGGACTCCTCTCAAATGTCGTAACGACGAAGTGGGAGGAGAACTCACGAGCTAAATTACTGAAGAACTTGATGAACTCGCCTTCAAGACCGTCCGCCATAGCGTAAGCTTCCTCAGGTTTTAACCTCGCTATATTGAAGGCAGCGTACTCGGGCAAGACGACTATATCAGCCGTTACGTCCTTAAGCAACTTACTAAGCTTGTTCAGAGTTTCGTTCTTACTAGCTAGCGAAGAGAACTGCAGTATGCCTAACCTCAACCTACGCATAATGATTCCCTCATAAATTGCTGCAGCCTTATTTTAAACTTGTTGACTGCAATAGATTGGTGGTGCGCGTGTGCCGTATCTTAGTAGGTCTGGTAGGTAGGGAATTTGCGAGGACGGAATTGAGTAGCCTCGTAGAGGGCTTCATAGGGTCATCACGTAAGGACCCTTACTTGGCTGGAATCACGGGGGGTCGTAGGGAGTCGCATGATGACGGGTGGGGTTTAGCAGTAGCAGGCTTCAGGAACGGAGCGCTCACTATTTTTCAGGAGAGAGCTGCACTACCTGTATTCAGTGACGTGTCGAGAGAGTTGCTAAGGGTCTTTACTGGTAAGCTGGGTATGTATGAAGAGTTGTACCTACTGCTCCACTCCCGCGCTACGGTAGCGGAGCCTCTGGGCACGAGTAACGCTCATCCCTACGAGGTAGACTTCAAGTTAGGTAGGGTGTGGTTTATCCATAACGGCAGCATAGACAAGCTACGCGCTTCTCAGGAAGCCGGTATGGATCCACACCTCCATGTGGATTCTCATGTAGCCGCAACACTAATAGCTAAGTATCTAAGTGGTTGTGTCGCTGCGTGTGAGGATTTAGATCAGTGTGTACCTGTAGCGTATGAGAAGCTCTACAATGAGTATGCGCGTGAGGGGGACGCATTAATAACAGGTCTCTTAACCTACTGTGGAGGGAGTGACGTGAGGCTCTACGCCACCTCACTAGTGAGGGGTTATGAGGGACTGGATAATGCGAGGAAAGCTTACTACTCAATTTACAGGGTTTGGGGTGACGGATTCAACCTGGTTTCCTCATCAACGCTGGTTGATCATTACGCGAGGTTAAGTAGCTTCTATAAATCACTACGACAGCAAGAGGTCCTTAAGATGGAGCGTGACTCAATAAAGACGCTGCTTTCTGTTTAGGTGGGGGTTAGATAGTCCTTGAGTGAATCAACTAGAAAGTACTACGTGCATCCTACAGCCGTAATAGAAGAAGATGTTGAGATCGGTGAGGGTACTAGGATATGGCACTTCGTGCACGTGAGGAGGGGTGCGAGGATAGGTCGGAGCTGCAATATAGGCAAGGACGTCTACATCGATGCTGGTGTGAGGATAGGTAATAATGTCAAGATCCAGAACTTCGTCTCTGTTTATAGGGGTGTTACTTTAGAGGATGATGTTTTCGTGGGTCCTCACGCGACGTTCACTAACGACATCTACCCTAGGTCTTTTAATGTGGATTGGGAGGCGATCCCTACGGTGGTTAGGAAGGGCGCGTCTATAGGAGCTAACGCAACAATAATTTGTGGGGTTACTATAGGGGAGTACGCGATGGTTGGTGCTGGAGCTGTCGTGACCAGGGATGTCCCGCCTCACGGGCTTGTTGTAGGTAATCCGGCTAGGTTGGTTGGCTTTGTGTGTTTCTGTGGTAAGCCTCTTAAGGAGGAGGAGAAGGTTGAGGAGGGTGAGGTAGTGGTTTATAAGTGTGGGGAGTGTGGTAGGGTGATTGAGGTTCCTTTAGAGCATCACAAGCTTGTTGCGAGGGCTTGATCTCTCAGCTTGGAGGAGATGCTTAGGTCTTGGTTCCTAGCTTCTCTATTCTGGTGTATCTGTTTTTATTGGTTATCACGTTCACTGAATCATATATTAGTATGTCGGGGTTCTTGGAGAGTCTCACTACGTCTTCCGTTGTTAGCTTTCTGTATTCTGTGTGCTTGGTTAGGACCGCGACCGCGTCCCTACCTTCCAGGGCTGCTTGCAAGTCTTGAGTTAGCGGGACTCCTAGTTGGTTAAGGGTTTCGTCTCTCGTTACTAGGGGGTCGTGCACCACGACATCTTTACATCCCCTAGCCCTTAGTAGTGCTGTGAAGTCGTGTGTTGGTGAGAGTCTGGTGTCGTCTGTGTCTCCTCTGAAAGCTACTCCTAAAACCCCTACTCTTGAATCACTTATTTTCATGCCGTGTGCTCTCAGGAATTTCTCGAACCTCTTGAGTATTTCGTAGGGCATGTTCTCGTTGGCGTTTCTGGCTAGGTGTATGAGTCTCGGCATGTAGCCTTTACTCGTGGACACGTTTATGATGAAGTATGGGTAGACAGGTATGCAGGGTCCTCCGACCCCAGGACCCGGTAGGTGTAGGTGGCAGTAGGGTTGTGAGTTGGCTGCTTCCCTAACCTCGTAATAGTTTAGCCCGAGTACTTCGGAGAGCATGGCTAGCTCGTTTGATAAAGCTATGTTGACGTCCCTATAAACTCCCTCAGCCAGCTTAGAGAACTCGGCAGTCTTAATAGAGCTTAGTCTTATCACCCCCCTACTCGATATCCTTGAGTAGAACTTGGTCGCTAGTTCTGCTGACGCTTCGTTCATGCCTGAAACTATCTTCGGGTAATTAATTTCTATGTCTTCTAGTGAGTGACCCACATATATTCTCTCGGGACTGTATGCTAGGTAGAAATCTTCCCCAGCGACTAGTCCGCTAACCCTCTCCAGCACCGGCTTGAGAACACTCTCTGTAGTGCCTGGAGGAACACTAGACTCAAGAATAACTAGGTCCCCCTCCCTGAGTCCATTACCGACAGACTCACCAACCTCTACTAGTGAGGAGTAATCAATTTCTTTGGTTAGCCAGTCTAGGTGGACAGGCACCGTGATTACCTTGACACACGCACTACTCGAGAATTCGAGGCTGTTCGTGGTTAAGCTTAAGACACCTTTTTCTAGACCCCCATATATGGCTTCCTCCACCTTCTTCTCCAAGAATTTGTGTGTGCGTGTGTGTAGTGCTTTAATCCTGTCTGGGTTCTTATCAACCCCGTAAACTCTTAAGCCTTTCCTTAAGTAGGCGGCTGCTAGAGCGAGACCCACGTAGCCTAAACCAAGAATCAAGACCCCGCACTCCCCCTCAAACACCCTATCAACAGGGTCAGAAGCGCTCATCACATGACCCACCACTAATGATTACCGTAACATATAAATCTGTTGAGGGTGTTGCCTGGATGTGCGAGGGGTTTCTGAAACGCAAGACATTACGGTGCCTAAAACCTTCTGTTAGTAGTCTTGTGTGCTGAGTAGCTATCAAAGCTTTATAAGTTTGCTTCACCCCATAAAAGATACCTTTATGGTGGGGCCCGTGGTTTGTCTTCTTGCTTGAGTTAAAAAGCTACTATTCTTTAGCGTCACTACGCAAACTCTACTTCCTGCATCGCGTACGTGTGTATTGATCCGACGGTCTCTAAGCTGAGGTAGAAGCATAGGTAGACCTCACCATACCTAGCTAGCCATACGTCGATCTTCGTGACATTGACGAAGTCGGGGTTCTGGGGGTTTGGTATGAACCTCCACTTATCAACTCCCAGTGTTACGGCTCCATAGGTTATATCCTCCGATCCTAGGTAGCTCAAGTAACCTACCTCCGGCGGTGGATTAGGGTATATGGTAGGTATGATTATTGCCTCAAAGAAGGCTGCTAGCAACATGCCCACGAAAATGGAGGCTGGATAAGGTGGTCTCTCTACGCCGTCCACTATAAGTCTCACGACAGTTATCCAGTCTTCTTTCGATATGTACATGACGACGTTAATAGTTTCGTTGCTTGGATTCACCACCACGACCTCCAGAACTCTGCAATCAATACCGCCAAATGTTGCGTCACCCCTGTCCCAGAATGCAAAAGTTGATACTTCCAGCTCATGTTCACTAATAATGTAATCGCTAATACTCCATTTCGCGTAGCGGAACAGGTCTACTAGGTCCTTGAGATCCAAGATGAACTGAATATTTCTCCCCGACACCGGCGTTGTAGTGATGGTTACAGGACTTGTCGGGGTCGTAGGAGTGGTTGTGGGAGTCATAGGTGTGGTAGGCTTCGGCGTCGTTGGCGTTGTAGGCGACACCGGCGTTGTAGTGATGGTTACAGGACTTGTCGGGGTCGTAGCGGTTATTGGGGTGCTCGTAGTTGGGGGACCCCAAGTACTTATATAGTACCCGGCCCCCACTGCTATCACTACGGCTACTCCGATCAAGATGGCTACTACCTTAGATATAGCTTCCTTTAAGCCGATGCGGATGAGCGATAACATGTTTATCTCCTGTTTATTATTTCATTTCGTTATTTATAAGTTTTTCTATGAGGGTTTCAGTAAGATGTTGCTGAACCCAAGCTTACTTAAGACCTCTTTATGTAGTTCTTAGTCAAGTGAACCGTCTTGCGAGGCTTCCTCTATGAAGGTACTTGGTCAGCTGTTACCGCGACCAGGACTCTGCCCATACTTCTGGCTGTCCTCTACTACGTTCGGGTTGGGGGTTCTTGTCTAGCGCGCGGGAAACCTGGCTGAGGAGGTGGGGTTAATGACGAGACTCTAGTTGCTTTACTTCGCTCGAAAACGCTTCTACTTCCCTACTTAGGATTGTCTAGGCGGTAGATAACCCTAGACTTTCTGCCATCCCGGTAATCAGTACCTGGCTCCCGATTCATGTTCGATCTTAATCTTGTTGGACAGGAACCTGCTCACCACTACCCTGCCTAAATCCAATATTGCTGATAATCCTTGCAAGGCTTGCGTGTCGCGACTTAGTTAAAGACTTATAGGCCTCATCCAAAACTACGATGTCACTTTTTAGCGAAGAGGTGGGGTGATATGAAGTTACCGTGTCTTCTTCTAGCGTTCTCGAGTCTTTCTTTCTGGGTTCTCAGTACGTCGAACAGGATTCCCGGGGTGTCGGGTATTTCTGAGTATACGGACCATATTCTCTCAATCTTTGAGAGTTGTTGCGGGACTCTTAGGGTGAATTGCTTCTCGTACAGGGTTTCCGGGTATTCCTTGCCTAATTGCTTGTCGAAGAGCGTTCTCAAGTCCTCATACAGTGGTATGAGGCCTGTAGGTGTTTCTATGGCTCCCGCATCGTCGTGAACTCTTAGCTCCATCCACTTTAGCCACACTTTCTTGTCTACTTTCTCGGCGAGGTAGTTCCCTCTCTCATCCCTCAGGAAGTAGTTGACGCTGAACACCTTGGGCTTCGCCTCAAGCTTTTCAGCGAACTTCAAGTGGTGTTCCGTGAACTTCCCTACGGAGATCGGGAGGAAGTCGAGGATTGCGTAGGGGTTGAATTCCCTCTCACCGGCCTTCCCGAGGACCGCCGTCGTCCTCTCGGACTCTAGGGCAGCCCCCTTGGTTATAATACCATGCGTCCAGTCGAAGGACTCCTCCACGGGGGGCCAGGTGTCTGAGTCCCTCCCGCCGAATATCATGCCGCCCACGGGGACTCCCAGCGGGTCCTCTATCCTGGGGTCAAGTGTTTTGAGGTACTTTATGGACGTTGTGAACCTGGCGTTGGGGTGTGAGGGCGGATTCTCCTTACCGGGCCACCAGGCCCCAGCGTAGTTGATCCCTCTCCCAGGCTCCCCGACCTTCCCAGTCCACCAAACCTCCCCGTCCTCCATCAGCAAGACGTTGGAGAATATCACCTCGTTGTCAGGCGAGTTCAGGATCTCGTATATTTCTGGGTCATCCCTCGGGTTTATCCCGTCCACGATGCCGAACATGCCGATCTCCGGGTTGACAGCCCTGGCCACGCCGTTGAACTCCCTGATTATGGCTAGGTCATCGCCGACCACTGTGTCTGACATAAGTGCGGTGGAGGTCTTGCCGCAGCCGGCTGGGAACGCCCCGGTTAAGTACGTGACTCTATCGCCCGGGCCTTTAATGCCTGTTATGAACATGTGTTCGCAGAGCCAGCCCTCCATGAGCCCTCTGTTCACGCATAGTCTGAGCGCAAGCTTCTTCAGACCCACGGTGTTGCCGGCGTACTGTGTGTTCGTGCTGTAGACTGTGTCGTCCTCTAGATCTATGAATATCCTCCTTTTATCCGTGTTCTTGCTCCAGCCGTTCTCATCGCGCTCGCCAGCTGAGTGAAGGAACCTCAAGTACCTCAAGTCAGGCCCGTGCTTGACGAAGTCCTCGTAACATATCCTGTAGAGTATGTTCTCGCTGTGCGCTACGTAGGCTGAGTCAGTTACTTGAACCGCGTGCAGTGTGAAGGGTGAGTTCCTCGGCCCGAAGCAGAAGAAGGAGATGAACATCTCCTTACCCCTCATTATTCCCTTAAAGATCTCCTTGATCTCGTTGAGGCCTGTAGTCCTCTCATAAGTGTTTATCAACGGCACTCTCTCACCGCCCGTCAGCAATATCCTCGTGTTACCCCTGTCGCGCGCTAGGTCCTTGTACCCGTCGAAGTGGATGGTGTGCTTGGGGTTCTTAGTGGGTAGCTCCTCCTTGTTGATTAAGGCTGCGCGTCTGACGTACTCTATATCCTCCTCATCGCCCACGATCACGTAAACTGAGGAGGGTTCAGCCACTCTTATGATATCAGCCACCCACTTATGAAGCTCGGGGTCTTTGATTCGTAGCAACCTGTCAAGCATCTTCTCCTTCATGAAGCCGCGTAGGAACCCCGCGTAGTCGTACTCTTCGATAGAAAGCATCTCCCTACTCATTTCATTACACCACTTAAGAACTACTCTTCAGTTTAAAAATAGACTTAAGTGTTTAAAGTGCTTAAAGAGTCATAATAGGTGGGGGTTGCTCTTACGCGTCTCCTCGAAGACCTTGCGACCGGCAGTCCCCTTTTAATCCATTCCTCACCGATCGTGGATGAACTTTCAATTCATTCTTTGTTGATACCTGGCAAGAACTGACGATTAGTAGCGATGATGGCGAGTACTTTCAATTCATTCTTTGTTGATACTTAAAGAAGGTGTGATAGAGCAACAAACCCGGAAACAATACTTTCAATTCATTCTTTGTTGATACCGGTAGCTTGTAAATGCCTGGGCTGGGAGGGTTGGCTCTTTCAATTCATTCTTTGTTGATACTAATGCTCGCGTGGCTGGGGACAGGGCCGAGAACCCCCTTTCAATTCATTCTTTGTTGATACACGCTGGGTAGCTGCCAGTGGGCGGCCCAGTACATGCGTGCTTTCAATTCATTCTTTGTTGATACTCAAGCGCTGCTATCGGGATGCCTGCTTTTATATCCTCTATCTTTCAATTCATTCTTTGTTGATACGCCTCGTAAGTAGTCCAGCATCAATAATTTGAGGGGAGGGAGGCTTTCAATTCATTCTTTGTTGATACTAGCATGCGTTGTCACACTCCCCTCTCCGCTAGGGCTTGCACTTTCAATTCATTCTTTGTTGATACCCACCGGAAATGGGGGTCACGCGTCAGACCTCAACTTCCACTCTTTCAATTCATTCTTTGTTGATACCTTTCTTGCCACTATTTTAGTGGGGGTAGAAAAAAGTGGCTTTCAATTCATTCTTTGTTGATACACAAAAACAATAGGATTAAGGAGATACTGCAGGACTACACTTTCAATTCATTCTTTGTTGATACCTAACATACTTATGCTTACTCAGGTACTCAAGTGTCTCCTTTCAATTCATTCTTTGTTGATACATATACGCGCTTAACCACGACCACGTAGTTAGGTTTATCTTTCAATTCATTCTTTGTTGATACATATACGCGCTTAACCACGACCACGTAGTTAGGTTTATCTTTCAATTCATTCTTTGTTGATACAGTGACTGTGCCCACCACCCTAACGCCATTCCTGTACCGCAAGGGAATGGTTGAGGCTTGGGGCATGGCTACAATAAGCATCTTTCAATTCATTCTTTGTTGATACCCCGGGTGTGGTGTTGGTCGTTATGGTGGTCTTTCAATTCATTCTTTGTTGATACTCAACTAAGCATAGTAAGGTAGCCATAAGGTTGGTGGGTCACTTTCAATTCATTCTTTGTTGATACCTAGCTCAGCATCAACCCCGTAGCCGACTAATTGAGATACTTTCAATTCATTCTTTGTTGATACATACTGAAGGCACGCAAAGGCAACAAAACCTTGATGTTCGTCTTTCAATTCATTCTTTGTTGATACTGTTTTGTGGGTGGTTTTTGTGCGTTGTTTTCTTGCCTGATTATATTTCTTATGCGTGGTTATTAAGATTTATCA
>CALIKV010000037.1 GCA_938017505.1 uncultured Sulfolobales archaeon
GAAGATGATGAACTTCTGGAGCAGTGAGCCAGAGAGACTTGCTAGTCGTGAGTTCAAAGTGGAGAAACAATGTTTCTCTATGGAAATCTCACCGTCCCCACCAATTCTAATTTTTAAACTCCGTGAATCTTCTATGTGGAACTGCACAAAAGAAATTTTAGTTTGGCTTGGTACTTAAAGGCTTATATTTTGTTTTTGGAGCTTTGAGGCTGGCTGGGTTGAGTGCTATGGAGATTAGCCTTGTTATTCCCGGATCCTTGGTGGTTGACGCTCCCGATTTAAGACTTAAGACTTTGAAGGTGGGGCAGATAGGTCGTTTAGCCGCCATTTATAGAGTATCGGAGGTGCTACTTTATGCTGATTATTCCTTTGATAAGCAGAGAAAAGATCTAGTTCTTGTTAAGGAGATTTTGGACTACATGGAGATGCCTCAGTATTTGAGGAAGCGTCTTATTCCTTCTTCTCCTCGTTTGAGGTATGCCGGAATTCTTCCGCCTCTAGCATCGCCTCACCATCCCCTTCAAAGTAGGAAGAGTGGGCTGCAGGATGGGGAGTTCCGAGAAGGCGTAGTTGTTAGGAGTGATCCTCGGGGATGTTTGGTGGATATTGGAGTAGAGCAGCCTCAAAGGCTTCTTGGGGCAAGTTTGCCTGAGGGTACTCGGGTTACTGTGAGAGTAGTTATGAAAGATAATAAACTGTACCTAGAGAGGGTTAACCGTAGTGAGGTTAAAACTTATTGGGGTTATGAGGTTGGAATTTTGAAGGGTTCTTTAGCTTCGATTCTCAAGCATCTTCGTCCCGGGTTAATTGTTTTGACCTCCAAGTATGGGGTTACGTTTAGGAGTGTTTCGGAGCAGATTTTGGAGGGGTGGAGGCGTGCGGGAAGACTTTTCTTAATTTTTGGGGGGCCCCATCGGGGTTTGAGAGAAATTCTTGAGGATGAGGGGGTAACTCCAGAGGAGGTGGGGGATTTTATGGTAAACTTCATACCTTATCAGGGGACAAGAACCGTTAGGACTGAGGAAGCGGTGGCTGCAGCCCTTGCAGTTTTAAATCTATGCCGAGGTAATGGTTCAAAATAAAATCCCGCTTAACACCTGGATTATGGATGTGGGATTTACCCGAACACTTTGTAATATGTTGGGATTTCTTTGGAAATTGTAATTTGTTTTCTTATGCATTGGGGGGTAAAAACTGCTTCTATTTAAAGGTGATTAATTTTCGAAGCTTATACACTTGGCCATGGAGAAGCTCTACACCACGGGTGAAGTGACGAGGCTGAAATGAGTTAACCGTGGTGTAGGTTGAAGCCCAAAGGCACCCCCTTGTCCCTATGCCCAGAATGCGGGGTTTGAACTAAAGAAGAAGCCTGTAGAGGGTAATGGGTTGACTGGGTGCCCAAAGTGTGGAATGGAGTCTTTCTATGGGTCTGGTAAGTTTTCTGGTGTGTAGAAAGGCTTCCTGTCTCTGAGAACTGCGTAAATAACCTTTAGGAGCTTTCTTGACGACGACACTAGGGCTTCCTTGTAGCTTCTACCCGCGCTCCTCATCCGCTCGTACTCCGCGCCGACCACAGGGTTCTTAAAGCGGCACCCCATAGCAGTCCTGTAGAGGGCGTCCCTAAGGGTTGGGGACCCCTTCTTGCTGAGCTTCCTTTTCCCCTTCCACTTCCCAGACTCTCTGACCTTCGGATCCAGGCCCGCGAATGCCACAACTTGATCCACTGTCGGAAACCGGCTTACGTCGCCTAGCTCCGCCAGGATCACGGCTGCGTGTTCTGCGCTGACTCCGGGGATCGTTTGGAGGAGTCTTAAGCTCTCTCCGAAGCGTTCCTCGACCAGCTTGACGAGGCATTCCTCGGTCTCTTTTATTCTCCCTTCGAGGTCTTTAAGCTCCTTGAGGAGGTCTCTTAGGACCGCCACGCCTCCCTGTCCTATGTTTCCCCTTAAGCCGTCTTCCAGAAGCTCTTTTACCAGCTGGGCTTTTTGGGAATCGTAACGGGGGTAGACGCTCCTCAGGGCTCCCTGGAGTTCCTCAACGCTCATCTCCTCCAGATCTTGCGGCGTGTATTGCTCCAGGAGGGTTCTGCTGGTCTTGCAGAACACGTCGTTGAAGCACTTTCGGTAGTTCGTGTTGAGGTTGTAGAGGAGCCACCAGGCTTTCAGCTTTACTTGAGTGAGCCTCTTTTTGAGGAACTGTATATGTCTTGCCAGTATGTGGAGCTCCGTGTCCCCGGGTTCTCTGGGCTTCTCCCTCATTCTGTCGACAACCATGGCTGAGGCCGCCGCGTCGATTCTGTTGTTCTTACAGTCCTTGAAGAAACCCCTCCTTAAATTCCTTACCTTCAGGGGGTTCACCATTCCCACCTCCATGCCCAGCCTCTTAAGCTCCCAGAGTAGGGGGTGGGCGGTGGAGCATCCCTCAATCACTATGAGCCCGTCTCGCGGGAGGAGGTCGGCTTGGGCTTTTAGGGCCTTCCTGCTTGCGGGGAGATTTTTGATTGTTGAGACGACCCTACCGTGCTTGACTGTGCACAGGGTGAAGTCGTCGAGATGTGAGTCGAAACCAAATACCATACTACCATCAACCT
>CALIKV010000038.1 GCA_938017505.1 uncultured Sulfolobales archaeon
GTACTACAGGCTGGTCCCTCCCGTATAGGCCCCCCGGGGGTTGCCGCAGCCCGGGGCGGAGGGGCTAGCTCAAGCTGCTCGAAGCGAGTCGCCGCGCCGGACGCTACGCGAGAGCGGGCACCTCTGCACGCACTTTCGCCCTCCCCGCACACGCCTATTTAAGGCGTCGCCCGTAGCACCGCTGACGCTGAACGAGCCGGTTACGGCTCACCGGGAAAATGAGGCGAGCGCCGGTGGTGGATTGGGTGCAGCCCCTGGAAAGCATCGGCGGCGTTGGCGCCTTTATCGCTAGCTGTAGTTGGATCCCCAGCGTACTGCTTCGGCAAAATAATCGGCGATGAACTCGGCGGGCGGCAATTAAGCGCCGACTGCTACATCCTGGGGACTTTCTTCCTGCTAAAAAAGGCCATTTGCGCTCATCCCGCCCCACATCCACTGTTGAATTGTGCTTTCAACTCCCACTCTGGCCTCCTCTATTATTACCATTTATAGCTCTCCTTTAGTTTTATACAGCAGCGAGAGTAGCTATACAAGTCTCAAAATAGCTAGGACATTAGCTGGACACAATAAACTCCTCGAAGAACTGGTGGGGGCGAAAAGTAGAGGGTCTAGAGAAGTGGTTTCCCGTAGGAGCTCGGCCTCCTGCAATCTCTCGTATTTCTTTGCTTAAGAAGCTGGGAAAGCACACTTTGGAAAAAGAATATGCCAGGCTAGTCTGCGCAATCATTTTGATTTACGGTTTTTACTTTTACGTATCTGCCTCGCCGAAACCAAGGTCCCCAACAGCCCCCGTTCACCCTAATGGCATCCGTCTTTACGTTCTTAGGTCTCACACTACTCGCTCTTGTAGAGGGCTGCGCGCTCGCTTACTACTCACGAGCGAAGATAGTGTTGAGAAGCGGGGGAGAGCCGGTCGGAAGGGTCTTGAGGCTCGGCGATTTCGTCATCTTCTTCGAAGGGGGGAGGTTTTGCTCGTGAACAGAGAGGACATCGTTCTACTTGTATATGAAGAAGAGCCACACTGGCCGAGGTAGGCTGCCTGTGCGCCGCGAGGCCACGGCTGCGATTGCACCTGCGTCCCTGCTCGAAGGCGCTGAGGTGAAACACTCTTCGCGGAACTGCCGGCGTCCTCGAGACACCTGGCACCTAGGCGCAGTAGCTGTCTCCAGTGGGTGCTATGGCCGGGGCTGCCACCGAGGCTAGGATCGCGAGGATCGAGGGAGTGCTCAAGCAAGTGGATAGGCGGCTCAGCCACCTCAAATCCGAGATGGCCAGCATTCGAGCAGAGATGGGAATGCTCAGGGGAGAGGTGAGCAAGCTCAGGGAGGAGATGGACAGGAGGTTCGGGGAAGTTTACAGGAGGCAACTCAGGTGTGTGCTCGTCTTCATTGCGGCGATGTGGGTCTTAATCACCATGCTCATCCTCCGCCCCTGCCGGATGCCTTGAAAGCTAGGTACTCGCCCTCAGGCTAGCTCTCAAAGCTATCTTATCTCACCCGGCATCCTCCCGCCCTGCCGCACCTTACCAGGAGAAAAAGATAAGTGGTAGCTGTGCGGGGGCTGACTCGTGACAGCAGAGGCAGCGGCATGGCTGCGGCTGAGATCGCGGCGGAAGCTGCGAGAGCGCTCGGCCCGCTTGTCGAAGTTGAGCCGAGGACTTCATCGGGATACTAGCTAAAGCTGACAAGCCCCTAGTGGTGGTAGCTAGAAGCAGAGTGATGAAGAAAAGCTACACCTACTTCATAATCCACAGAAGCTTCATCCTCTACACCAAGTCTGAACCCCCCAGAACTACCCCGCAGAGTAGACGTAACCACAGCGAAGAAGATCTGGGTACCTGGATCAAGCTAAACCCTCAGCAGGCACACCCCGGCAATAGCTGAGCGCGCCCCCGGCTACCCCTACCTTCGTTGTGCGGTAGGAGTGCCCTGAAGTAGAGGCCTGCCAGGCTCCCCGCCTGCCTTGTGGCTCCAAGATTAGGAGTGTGGTTAGTTACTATGCCTGCCCGCGCACCTCCCTTTTGCTAGCAGGCGGGGGTCTCCTACTCTTTGGAATAGTAAACTTGGTTTCCTTTCCTTTCGAGCTTACTCCAGTATAATATCGAAAGACATTGCCGCATGCCGGGCATTGGAGCTTGTGCACTGTATAAAAGCTGTACTTCCAGCTATCCCTTAGCTCTTTGAAAGAATTCAAGTGGCTCTCGTAACCACAGAATGGGCATCTAGGCATACCTTTACACTAGCTGCTACAATATATAAATTTTTAGAGAACACAGCAGGTATGTGTAGCTCTTCCTGCGGGAGAAGGCGGAGTAGAAGCATTATGACCGAATATTCTAAAGATAATTTGCAGGCACAACTTTCGGCCATGAGGAGGGGTAAACAATGGTAGCAGCGACTGTTCGGCGATTGGGGAAGATAATTAATTTGTTCTGAGAGGAAGCACGCAATAGAATTCCTGGAGGGTATCAGCGCATTCGGAGCCGTAAGGGTTATATCTCATCTCATAATTCTTGTAATAATTGAATTGGAAAAACTGATGGTGAGGCAAGAAAACAGATTTTTTACATTCCATTATGGAAAATTGAAATGTTTACTTAGTTCGCGGTTAACCTTATAAAGCCTCGTTTACCCGCCATAAAAAGGAGTCGTACATGGTATATGGGATGAGCGTACACATAGCTTCAGGGGTCCTGAAAAACTTTAAGAGATATTCCCAAGTGTTAACTCTAAAAAGAAACAGAGTCGGAGCAGCTTACTATAGCGAACTGCGAGGTGGGACGCTGTGATGAGAAAGAACACCAGCAGCAATAAGTACATCCAGATGAGGCTTGTGACATGGGAGGAGTACTACGAGTTCATCAAGACTCATAAAAGCGTGCGTATAGAGAACGAGGAGGTACCTATCGGGAGGAGGCGCGAGGTTGCGAGGTTTCAGCCCGGGGGCTTCACCCTGGA
>CALIKV010000039.1 GCA_938017505.1 uncultured Sulfolobales archaeon
GTGGCAGTTATGTCGGCCCTCGGATGTAGGGAGTAACGTGTTCCCTCTGAAAGGGTTGTGCCCGATGAGCTCCACTTTATGCAAGAGCGATGTGGGCCAAGGGCTACGTACGTTCATCGAAGACTACGCAGCTCAGAACCCAAGGAAGCGGTGCATCTACCTAAGGCCAGTATCACCTAGTTAACTCAAGCAATTTCTCCCTGAAGAACTCCATTTCACTAGGTCTTCCTATCGTTACTCTGATGTAGTTCTCGAACCCCTTCAATTGCTCTACGTTTTGGAGGCATAAGGTGAGGATTCCTTCACTCCTCAACCTCTCCCATACAGTTCTGCAGGGTTCCTTTAAGTCGATCAAGATGAAGTTCGTCATGGTATCGATAACTCTCACCCCCGCCTCACGTAGTTTCTTCACACTGTTTTCTCTAGTCTGAATTATCTCCCCGACCACGTCCCTCACGTACTGCAGGTCCTTAAGAGCCCCTACAGCTGCCGCCTGAGTAGTTATGGGTATCTCGTAGCCTATCATTAAACCACTCAGTCTCTCCTTAAGCCTCCTGCTCACTATCGCGTACCCGAATCTGGCGCCTGCAAGGCTGAAGGCTTTAGAGAAGCTCCTGAGAACCGCAATATTATCGAATTCCATGACGAGGTCTTTGAAAGTAACGCCTGAGAACTCATAGTATGCCTCATCTATGAAGATGGCCTTCGCCCTACTAGCCACTGTCCTCAAGGTATTGGGATCCTCTATTAAGAGATTACCTGTAGGGTTGTTAGGGTTAATGATGTAGACCACACGTCCCTCTGAAACCCTAAGTAACTCAGCGATATCTATGGTGAACGTGTCCTTGTCAAGCCTCAGGGATGTCAGTGTAAGACCGTAGTTATTTGTAAGCCTGTACAAAGCGTGGAACATCGGGTGCGTCGTCACTAGATCCAATCCACCTACTTTAACGTAAGTCAGCATTAACGTGAGCGCTAGTGAGGATCCTGCGAGAGGTACTAGGAAATCCTCCTCAACCCCTACATACGTGCTCAGCTCGCTCTTCAACTCCTTGTAAAGGGCTTCATCGTGGTACAGATTTAGGTACTGCGCGTACCTGGACACGTACTCTACGGATTTTCTAGGCGGTGGGTACGGTGATTCGTTCATGTGAAGCCTTAACACCGTGTTCTCACCAATCAGTTATTTGACCAGTGCTTATATGACTGTATCGGAACTCCTATCTAGCGAGAAGCACTATACGTCTTCACGCCGCTGACGTAGGTCTCCAGAACCTTAACGCTTCTCAACTCCCTCACCTCAATGTTAAAGGGATCTTTATCCACTACGATGAAGTCCGCTAACTTACCTACCTCCAGAGTGCCTAGCCAGCTGTCCTCCCCCAGCGCGTAGGCTGAGCCCTGCGTGTAAGCGTGGAGAGTGTCTTTGAGGGGAAGGCTCTCCTGAGGTGTTTGGTGGTAGAGCTCAACCCCGTTGAACTCCCCCCTAGACACAGCCGCGTAGACGGTCTCCCAGGGATTCAACGGTTCCACTGGGGAGTCTGTGCTGATCGCCATCGGTATGCCAGCGTTAACTATGCTTCTGAAGGGATACACCCAACCGGCTCTCAAGCTACCTACCCTCTTAATCACCCACCAATCAGTTATTACGAAATGCGGCTGTACCACTAGAACAACGCCTAACTTCTTAGCCTTGACGATCTGGTCAGGCCTGATAACTGACGCGTGCTCTACTCGATGCCTATACACGTGAACGTTGCCTAATCTGGAGTAGACACGTAAGACCATGTCAATCGCTGCGTCACCTATAGCGTGCACCGCTAACTGAAGGCCTGCTTCCTGAGCCTCTTTAGCTACATCCTCGAGGCATTCCTCACTCAAGCTCGGGTACCCGCTATCGCCTGGCGAGTCGTTGTAGGGCTTGGTGAGCCATGCAGTCCTAGCTCCAAGGGATCCGTCGGCGAAGGCTTTAATACCGCATATCTTGAGGTGTTCGTCACCGAATCCACGCCTTAACCCCAGCTTCTTAAGGGTCTTCAGCGTCCCCCCCTCCCTACCCGGGTTCAAGTAGAGTCTCACACGAATCATCAGTCTGCCCTCAGACCTTAACTCTCCTAAGGCTCGTAGCGCAGTCTCGTCAGCGCTGACGAACCCGACTGTGGTGATTCCTAGGGACGCCGCGTACTCAACAGCGTTACGTAGGGACTCCTTGAGATCCTCTAGTGATAGGGTCTCTTTGTACTTGTGTTTAGCGATTTCGAGAGCGTCCTCCCTAACTACCCCTGTAGCCTCACCCATCTCGTCTCTCAGGACGTTAGGTGAGTTAAGGCTGAGCAGGCCGGTGATCTCCATGGCCTTAGTGTTAAGCACTGCAGCATGACCGCAGACGCGCGTCAGCATGACAGGCCTATCGCTGACAACCTCATCTAAGTCCCAGCGAGTAGGCCATCTGCCCTCACGGAAGAATTCCTGATCCCACCCATGTCCGACGACCCACGAACCCCTTCTCCCAGCCAGCGACCCAAGCCTCTCTTTAAGTTCCTCGATACTCCTAACACCCCTTAGATCGATCGTGTTGAGATGCATTCCAACCCCATCTAGGTGTACGTGAGCGTCTATGAAGCCTGGCAAGACCGTTCTGCCTTCCAAGTCAAGAGAGTAGCATTTAAGGAGCTCGACCATCCTTAACGCACCTGACTCACTGCCGGTGTAAATCACTCTACCGCCAGAAACCACTAAGGCCTCGGAAGTCCTCAGGGGATTGAAGGAGATGTATACCTTGCCGTTAATTAACGCAAGACACACTAGCAATCCCATCGAATATGAGACAAGGAAATAAAAACTCGAAATCGCCTCGGACGTGCCTATACATCTCTCCAGCGACGTAGACGGTAGTTCTGCTTCAAGACCTCCAGTACTAAGTGGTGCGGAAACTTAAATCAAGTTAAGCATTACTAAATACACGGCTAGGGAGATGGCTAAAGCCACTAGCAGCAGATACAGTACCGTCGCAACCGTGAACTTAACGCTCTTGCTCTCTCGGTAAATAACGGCAAGGGTTGCTGCACATGGAACGTAAAGCATCATGAAGGTCAGTATAGCTATTCCCTGGGCAGTGCTCAAGTTCAGAGCGATTAACGCCTCATATTTGTTCGTTCCCGTTAACTGGGATATCGACGCTATGAGCCCCTCCTTAGCTATGAAGCCATAGATAAGGGCATAGCCAACCATCCAAGAAGTCTCATTACTTAACCCGTATAGCGATTCAAATGCTCTACCTACGTGAGTCCCTAATATACCCCCGTAGGACTCAACAGGAATCACTACGCGGCCGGCGGGTCCGTAGTTCAACACGATCCAGCTGATTATTGAGAGAACCAGAATTATCACTCCAGCCTTGTAGAGGAAGTATTTAGTGTTACTCCACGAGCCCCACCAGACAACTCTGGCGCTCGCCCTATGTATCAAGGGAAGCTCCATGACTAACTCTGGCGCTTCCTTAACACCAAGTAATCTCCTGATCAGCTTTGCCGTGAGCAGGTAAAGGACTATCGAGGTGATGTAGAGCAGGATCATCACCGTTGCTTGAAGAAACGCGTTACCAGGCAGTAGAATCCTCGTAAAGTACAGCAGGACCATTAACCTGGCTTGACACAGGACGAACGGCACTGATATGATCACCTCAAGTCTCTCAGCCTCATCTATAGATATCCTTGACTGAGAGACTGCCGGGACGTTGCATCCAAAACCCATGACCAGTGGGTATAATGCCCTGCCTGAAAGCCCGAAGCGTCTGAAGAAGCCGTGGAGCGACGAGACCATCCTGGGGCCCAAACCACTGTCTTCCAGGATGGTGATGAACGCGGAGACCAGAAATATGAGTGGTAGGAAGCTCAGGACGGAGCCTACACCGCCTAAAACCCCGTCAACCAGTAAGGACGCCAACGCAGTGTCAACGCTTTCAAGAGTCGGTCGAATCGCCTCACCTACGTGGACGAAGGCTTCCTCCAGCAATCCGGATAAGCTGTAGTGCTGCAGGACATCAGCTACTGCGTCGAGGCCCACGTATCTCAGAATAAGCGTGAGCGGGAAGCCTGTATTGAGCGTGAACGCTGTGGCGAAGACCAGAAACATAGTTAACACGGAGATCACGGGACCCATGATCGGATGGAGGTAGATCCTATCGACCACTGCTGTGGCATGAGGCCTGACCTTAACCCTAATAACCACGTCCTTAAGCGTTTGTGAAGCGTACTGATACCTCCCGGAGATAGCCACCTCCTCGGGGGTTCTCCCGGTAGCCTTCTTGAACTCCTCGCGTAACCTCTTACCCTCCCTGAGGACCTCAGGCATTTCCCTAAGTAACTCGATCACTTCAGGATCCTCCTCCAGAAGCCTTAAAGCCACCCACCTACTGGGCAATCTCCCAACGTTGCTCGTTTCAACGAGTTCAGTCAACTCACTTAAGTAACTCTCAAGCAAACCGTAATCCACGCGGATGAACCCACCCTTAAGACCTCCCCCGACAACCTCGACTAAGGCGCTGAGAACTTGCTTGACTCCTTCACCAGTAATAGAGGAGAGCGTGATTACAGGAACGCCTAAGCGGGAGCTGAGCTTCCCCACGTCCACGTGAAGACCTCTCTTA
>CALIKV010000040.1 GCA_938017505.1 uncultured Sulfolobales archaeon
AATATGGGGGCCATATTGTAAGATGATATGGTGAGCCTTAGGTGGGCTCTGCGATCCTATAGATCGCCTGTTATATGCAGACCGAGCCACGGGGAAATACGTGGCAGCCTATATACTCTAGCATACTTGACCTACTCCTCCGTGAGTAGGGCGCTCTCACCCCCTTAAGAGAGCTAAAAGGTAGGGGGAAGGTAAACTTAAGCTAGGAGTTTGCCTTTTTATGCCGCATTCGCGGCATTCTTTGTTTAACTCAAACCTATCACCAACCCACCGTATAGAGTGGGTGAGGAGAACATCATGCTATTTCAAGACATCCTTACCAGAAACCAGAAACTCTCTGATGAAAAGATTGCGGCCAAGGCTCGAGAGAAAGCGGAAAAAGACGCAAAGGCCGCGGCCAAAGCAGAGGCAGAGGCTAAGCACCTCGCTGATTGGCTCGCTCAGCACCCTGAAGCGGTCACGCAGGCAATGCGGGCTGAGATCGCGGAGTTCCTCAAGCTCAACGAGCTCCGCCCCACAGAAGTCTCCATCGTAGAAGTCCCCGAGTGGGACCTCTACAATCGCTGGTGTCGGTTCGGTGGGTTTGAAATCCAGGTCGAGTACCTCGACCTCGACATGACTTCGTATGTCTGGAATAATAATGCAGATTTACACGAGTTTTACTTCTGTCATACCAGGACAATCTCCGTAAAGGAGTTTGTCCGAGTCGGAGAAGACTACTGTGTAGTTTTTACCGAGTTACCCAAGTCTCGTGCAAGCTGCTTGGAGACATGGGACCACAGGAACGAGCACTAACACTAGAGGGAGTGGGGGTGGGGCAATGCCTGTTTTATGCCGCATTCGCGGCATTCTTTATTGAGGCTAGGCCTGTGGGGGGCAGGTAGGAACCCCCCATGCATTATCTCTACACAGCTCTGACCAAAAGTTCTAAGAGGAGTAAGGAACTCTTAGCTTTTCAGCAAGTGTTGTTGTGGATCGACCAATCGCGTTTCCTTACGCGTGGTTGAGTTTAAAAATGTACTCTTAACGGAGCTACAGGGCGTTCAGTCGCCTCTAGTCTATTTTATGCCGCATTCGCGGCATTCTTTGTTCAATCTAAACCCCCTATCGGCACCTTATGCGGTGCTAAGGAGCTCATCATGGACACCTTCATCAACGCGATCGCGTCACTATTCTCCGCTTTTCCTCTCACCCTGCTCGCGCTGAGCGCGTTGTGTTCAGCGACAGAGACCGCTTTCCTGACGCTCCCAGAAGGGAGCACTGGTCTTCCCCGCGCGGCGGTGAGGGCCGTCAAAGACATCAGCTCAACCATCATCAGTATCGTGATCACCAACAACGCTATCAATATTGGGGGTGGCATGCTTCTCGGCGGTTGGGCAATCGAGAAGCTTGGCGCTGATGGCGCTCAGGCGTTCTCGGTAGTCTTTACAATCGCCGTAATGGTCTTTGGGGAGATAATCCCCAAGGCGTTGGGCGCGGCCCAAGCTGCTTTGGTGGTAAGGGCTACGAGTCCTACCGTATTGGGGCTGAACTGGCTTCTCACCCCACTAGCAGCGGGGCTCACGTTCATCACTGACCTGCTTCCAAAAAATGAGACCCCCCAGAGGGAGGTCGAGTTGGTTGCTTCGGTTAGGCGCCTCGATGAGACCCCAGTCTCGTCGATGATGAAGCTCATTAGAAGAGGCTACACGCCTCTAGTGGACCCTAGCGCTGAGCGAAGTCAACGATTCTACTCTGCGATCCACAGCGACGTTGAGTGTGATCGTGCACTCGACGCTCTAGTCGCTAGGAGCGCCACGGGGATCAGCACAAGCTCATGGGAGGAGATTGACACCACTCTTGTGGTGGTGTCCGTGGAGAACACAGCGATCCCTATCGGTCTCCTCGATGACCGACAAGCCCTACTGTACATCAAGCAGTAGGGTCGTGTGGGGGCGGGCTAGGGTGAGGGTAGTAAAGTATTTTATGCCGCATTCGCGGCATTCTTTGTTCAATCTAAAACCTTTGCCAGCTCCGCCTTATACAGCGGAGCGAGGAGCACATTATGATTAATGCAATCATCAACCAGCTACGGGACTGTTTCAACAGTCCTCTCGACCGCGAGGACGCCCACGGCCTGATCGCCGTAGGGGAGCGCCTTGCTCTTCTCGACCAGCCAATCCCAGAGTGGGTGGACAACCTATGGGAGGAGGCTCTTCGAAAGGTCGCACTCGAGCCCATCGAGGTCGACACCCTTGACCTCCTCAACTCGACCATCTTCAGGAAGAAAGTAGACGAGGGCCTCTTTCTCAGCGTCCTTGAGGAACTCTGGGAGGAGATCCTCGTCCTGAGAGCGCTGCCCCCACTCTTCAGCGCCCGAGCCAAGGCGCTCTCAAGCGCCTTTAACCATTGGGTCCAGCTTGAAGCACCGCCTTCATGCCTTGCTCCCTACGCGGAAGCGGTTGAAGGGTGGTGTGCTCAGGTGAGGCAACCCCTCTATGGGGGCCTCATGGAGGAGGGCCTGAGGCACATTATCTCGGCTCCAGAGCGTCACGAGGCTCTTGAGGAGGTCAAGCGGGTTGTCCGTCGGGGAGAGTTACCTGATGAGCTTCTTGTATGGGCCTCCCAATCTCACCTCGAGAGAGTCGAGATGAGGGAGTGGGAGGAGGTTGAGCTTGCTCCTCTCCCAGACCTTGACGAACTTCTGCTCCTTGTAGAGGAGGAGGAGGAGTGATCGGGGAGATCGTTGAGCTAGTGGAGAGAGGTCTCAGCATCCCTGAGCTTGGGCACCCTGAGCATGCCCAGTTCACTGATCTGCTTTTCTCTTGGCTCAGAGAAAACCCCAGAGAGGGGTGGGTCGCCAACTGCTTCGAAGGAGCGTTGGATGCCATGATTATCAACATCGCCTTTAGAAGGGAAGGCGAACCCTACAAAAGCATCCTCATGCACCACATACACCAGGGTTGGGTGTAACTGTGTGTGGGGGTGGAGGTAAGGATATTTTATGCCGCATTCGCGGCATTCTTTATTTAGAGGGTTGGCAACAGCAGAAGGCAGTAATGTCTTTAGCTCCTAATAACGAAGGCAGGCCCGAGTTGCCACGGATGACTGCCCGCTACTAGTGAGTCGTTAGACTTATTAGTAGCACTTTTTATGCCGCATTCGCGGCATTCTTTATTTAGCCACAACTCGTGTACGTATTGTATGCAAGTTTTCAATCTCTACTAGAAAGGAGACTCAAATGGCTATTTTACCCTCTCTCAACATCATCGTAACAAACGACGCAGACAAGGTTCGCAGCCTCATCACTGAGGGCTTTTGCCCGATTGAATGCTCCATCGGTGGCGAGAGCATCGTAGACGACTTGTTGATGGATCATCACGGCGAGAACAGTCATTTGGAATCGGTGGCTATCCGTAGCTACCGTGACCACTTTGGCGCTCGCGCTGAGGACCCTCGATTTGTCGTGGTTGGCACGCCAGATGCGGATGCCACATTCTGCATTGCGTCACTGGCGGGCTTGCTTCCACACCCGTCGGTGGAGGTGCCTGACTTCTTACCACCTCACGTCAAGGCAAGCAAGCAACGGGATTTACTCCCGCTCGCAGAGACCGTGGCTGTCATTGACACAGACCCTATTGGTAGAGATCTCAGTGCGATGCCCTGCGGGGCAGAGTTGCTGTTATGGAACGCCCTCATGTCCTTTTCGGAGGACAGCGATCTCTCTGCTACCTCGGGGGTGTTCCTATGGCAGCAGATCACGGCCAATGCCCCTTCTCGTAAGCCCTTAATAGAGCACTCGCTAGTTCTCGAGGGTCAACGCCGTGAAGAGGCGAAAAAGGAGACCATCGTAGACCTCGGCAACGGCGTAGGTTACATCGAGGAGTCTACTTGTTGGGGGTTTGACGTGTGGTATGGCAGAAATGTCAACCATGCGTCAGACCTTCCTACAGGTTGGAAGTTTGGTGTGGTTCTCGCCCGTGTCGCTAGCTCGGGGGCCATCACCATTGGTTCCCCGAACCAG
>CALIKV010000041.1 GCA_938017505.1 uncultured Sulfolobales archaeon
CCCGGAGACCTGAACCAGTGGAGCGTAACACAACCCTTCAAACCACTCCTCAAGGAGGGAAGGGTCTACGGGAGGGGGAGCGAGGACAACGGACAGGGAATAGCGTCCTCGCTCTACGCAGTTAAAGCGATGATGGACCTAGGCGTCAGGCCTAAGAGGACCGTGGTACTGGCCTTCGTCAGCGATGAGGAGACTGGAAGTAAGTACGGTCTGAGATGGTTACTTGACAAACACCCAGAACTCTTCATGAGAAATGATATGGCTTTAGTGCCTGATGCTGGTAAGAGTGATGGGTCATTCGTCGAGGTAGCTGAGAAGAGCATCCTAAGATTCAAGGTGGTTGTTAGGGGGAGGCAGGCTCACGGAAGCATGCCACACCTAGGTTTAAACGCTCATAGAGTGCTCAACGAGTACGTGAAGGAGGTTGACAGTCTTCTTCATAACCTATATGCCCACAAGGACGAACTCTACGATCCCCCCACGAGCACCTTCGAGCCAACAGTGCTGGAGTGTAAGACAACAGCGCCGAACATAATCCCCGGGGAGTGCTCGGCCTCTGTCGACTGCAGGATATTACCGGAGTACAGTGTGGATGATGTCTTAGAACTCGTTAAGGGTTTAGCCGCGAAGATCGGTGAGAAACACCGGCGGGTGATTGATGGGGATGTGCTGCCCAAGATCGTGATAGAGGCGATTAATAAGGAGGAATCGCCGCCTCCAACACCCCCTAACAGCGAGGTCGCGACCCTCCTTAGGGGGGCTGTGAAGACGTTGAGAGGTGTAGAGGTCAGGGTGGGAGGTATTGGCGGGGGAACAGTAGCTAGGTTCCTCAGGAAGGCAGGGATACACGCCGTAGTGTGGTCGACCGTGGATGAGACAGCTCATCAGCCGAACGAGTATGCGGTAATAAGGAACATTGTAGAGGACGCTAAGGTAATGGCCATGATGACGCTCACTTGACACACGCGAGCAAGTCTCGCGCTTTTCCACGTACGTAGTTGTTAAGAGGCAAGACAAGGAACTTGATCATCAAAGACGCAACTTTTCTTAAATACTCAGCATCCTAAAAAGTAACTCAAAGTATTTCAGGCCGCTTCCTGTGTTAATTATCACAACCTTCTCATCCCTATCCACCAGCTTTAGGTCGGTCAGTTTTTTAACTGCTGCGTACGCCGCTGCGCCCTCAGGACATGCCAGGATCCCTTCAGCCACGGCCAACTCCCTTACCGACTTAACTATCTCCTCTTCACTAACGTCGATGGCTGTCCCTTGAGACTCGCGTATGGCATTCATTATCTCCGCGTCGGCGAACGGCTTAGGAACTCTAATTCCCGACGCAATCGTATCACACCCCTCAAAGAACTCCACCCTATCCTCGCCCTTGAGGTAGGCCTCAACAATGGGTCTGCATCCCTCAGACTGAACAGCCACTAACCTAGGCATTCTGTCAATCCAGTCGAGTTCGACGAGCTCTTTAAACCCTTTCCAAAGACCCACGAGTCCCTCGCCACCTCCCGTCGGGAACACTACAACGTCTGGAGGGTCCCAACTCATTTGCTCTGCTATCTCGTACCCCATGGTCTTAGTCCCTTCAACCCTGTACGGAACCTTCATAGTTGACACGTCTAACCAGCCGTGCCTGGAAACGCCCTCGGCAACAACCCTAGCGGCGTCTGTTATTAACCCGTTAACCAGGATCACCTCAGCTCCATGCACGAGGCTCTCAGCATATATAGCCCTCGGCGTGTCCGATGGCATCACTACATGAACTTCTAAGCCGGCCTTAGCGCCGTATGCCGTTAGAGCGGAACCCGCGTTACCAGCGGAAGGCATCGCCACCGACCTAACCCCAAGCTCCTTTAACACGGACACTGTGACTGAGATAGGTCGATCCTTAAACGTGGCTGTAGGGTTCCTGCTCTCGTCCTTCAGATACGCGTTCTTCAGCCCTACCCGCTCGCCGACTTTGCTCAGCTCAATCATCGGTGTGTAACCCTCACCAAGGGAGACGACGTTGTCCCTGTTAATCACCGGGAGGATCTCGAAGTACTTCCACATCACTGGCGGTCTGCGGGCGAGGGTTTCCTTGTCAATCACGTTCTTAACGGCCTCAATATCGTAGACGGCCAGCAGGGAACCGTTACACGAGCGACACGTGGAATGAGGAACTCTACCTTGATGTAGGGCGCCACACCTGCCGCACTTATACCCGATCAAGTGAGACATGTTGTCAACCACTAAACAAACGTGGTAGAGTATAAAACAACGGATCCGATGTTCAAATATATAGAGGTTTAAACAATTCTATAACGGGTGTTAATCGTGGTCAGGATTCTCGTAGTAGCCCCTGTAGGGACTGACGTTCGAAACAGAAGCCGGAAGGCGGTGTGCGAGAGATACGCGTCACCAGACACGAGAATAGAGGTCGTCTCCCTCCCGCGAGGGCCGCTCTCGCTTGAGACGCGTAGAGATCACGACGAGGCTGTGCCGTTAATCATTGAGACCGCGGTAAAAGAGGGTGAGGGGTACGACGCCATCGTGATTAGCTGTTTTCTAGATCCTGCGGTTCAGGAGCTTAGGAGATTACTTAGAAACAAGGTTGTTATAGGTCCTGGGGAGGCATCACTACGCCTAGCTGAGTTCTTGGGAACGCCTCTAACCGTAGTGACCGTCGGGGCGCAGGCAGAAACCCTTGAGATGATGTGGGAGTTCGTTGAGAGGCTGGGTCTTAAGGACGTCGTAGACGTTAAGGGTATTCCATACGGGGTTCTGGATGCGGATAGAGATAAGGCCACAGCGCTCAGGCTATTGATAGAGGAATCCAGGATGGCTAAGGAGAGCGGCAGTAAAGCCGTGATTATAGGATGCACAGCCCTAGCCGGTTTGGCGGAGGAGGTTCAAAGAACGGTGGGCATACCGGTTATAGACCCTCTCAAGGCCTCCATCATCTTAGCTGAGGCGCTAGTGAAGCTCTATAAATGATGGGCGTCCTCGAACCTTTACTGGCGGACTTGAGAGCCTGGATCATGCGCGTCACGTAGGATGAACCTCAACCATTAATCGATATCACCACGTGCTCGGTAAGTTTAAAAACGGTGCTCTCATAGTTTTATCGGTGGTTTTAATGCCTCAATACGTGGAATGGGAGCTTTACCGTGCGGCATATAAGCTTGTGAGTGAGTTGCTCGGCCTGAAGCCAGGTGAAACCGTCGTTATCACGGCTGACACCGAGTCCGATCAGAGAGTCGTTGATGTAACTGCTGGCGCCGCATATCACGTGGGGGCTAAGCCCTTGAGTGTGTGGATGGTTGCGTCGCCCTTCGGGGTCGGGAAGTTAACGGATCCGGTGATACCGGTAGAGGCTCTCTCGGCATTACTAGCCAACGCCGATGTATGGGTGGAGTTCAACTTCAAATGGCTCCTGTACTCAACACCCTACGAGAACGCCATAACACGGAACAAGAAGCTGAGGCACTTATGTCTGGTCGGCATGGACGCCGACATGATGGTGAGGGTCATTGAGCGCGTTGACTTACAGGTACTCAGGACGTTCCAGGACGTGCTGGCCGACATGTTGAGGTCTACTAGACGCATTAAGATCACGAGCCCCGCTGGAACTGATGTCGAGTTCGAGAGAGAGCCTACGGGCTCAGTGCTGAATAACAAGGGGGAGGCATTCACACCAGGTTCGCACATGCTACCGGGTCAGATAAGCATAGCGCCCGTGTTCAAGACCATCAACGGTGTGATAGTCTTCGACGGCTCTGTTTACCCGCCGTTAGGGCTACTTAAGCAGCCGATTAAACTCCACGTTAAGGAGGGAGTGATAGTGGAGATCGAAGGTGGCGAGGATGCCATAGCGTTTGATAAATGGCTTAGAGGGTTCAACCACCCACAGATGTTGAGACCAGCACACCTGAGCTTCGGCATCAACCCAGGCGCTAAGCTGACTGGCAACATACTTGAGGACGAGAGGGTCTGGGGAGCTACTGAATGGGGGATAGGTTACGTGAGTCGCAGATTAACTGGTTCAGCCCCTATCGAAGCCCCATCACACACTGACGGAATATGCCTAAATTCCTCAGTGTGGTTAGATGACGTGCAGATACTCGATAAGGGTAAATACGTAGAGCCCAGGCTCGCTGAACTAGCTAGGAGGCTAGGTAAGTAGTGTGTGTTTTTACGCATCAACCACCATTTCCAGGACTGACGTATGTGGAGCTTAACGTTAAAAACATAAAACCCATAGACGATTGTTATGATGGTGGTTAAATGAGCGACGTGAATTATTCAGGGGAGTTAAGGGCTCTTGTTGCGGAGTGGCCTGCAAACCCGTTCTTCAACTTGGCTTTCGAGGAGGCGCTTTATCTCGAGGCTCGTTGTCCGACGCTTCGTTTTTGGCGTAACGATAAAGTTATAGTGATAGGAAGATTCCAGTGCCCGGCATTAGAGGTTAACGCCCTTGAAGCTAGAAGGCTTGGCGTCAAGCTCGTGAGGAGGTTCACTGGAGGCGGGGCTGTTTACCACGACCTAGGCAATTTAAACTACGCTTTAACGTTACCGGGTTACAGACTCGACGTGGAGAGGTCTTTCGAATTAGTGGGAGAGGCTGTTGCCGATGCTCTTAGGAGCCTCGGTATTAACGACGTTCACTACCGGCCTCTTAACGACGTAGAGGTCGGTGGACTGAAGATCTCGGGCATGGCCGCATCTAGGTCTCAAGATAGGGTCTTCGTGCACGGTTCTCTACTCGTCTCAAGCGATCTCTCAACACTCTGGACAGTTCTTAAGACGTCCAAGGAGAAACTCTCTGACAAGAGATTCACGGGGAGCAGGGTTAAAAGGGTGATAACCCTTAGCGAGGTTCTCGGACGAAGCGTCGACGTCCCTGATTTACTTGGTATAATGGCTGAAGCCGTAGCGGGCAAGCTAGGTCTCAGAGTGTCGTGGAGCAAGGTTCACAGTAGCGAGCTTGAGAGGGCCTTAAACCTTTATGAAGAGAAATACTCAAGGCTAGAGTGGAACTTAGCGTTAGTCGATGAGCTTAGGGATTTAATTGATGAGGAGGAGATGGAGGCCCTCAGGGAGATAGCAACGCCCAGTCTCGATCAAAGAAGGATAGTTGAGGAGGTGAAACCATGGGTGGAGTAAGCGTATTGTGCGGTGAGAAGAAGCACGCTGGAGGGAAGCTCGTTAAGGTGTGTCTGAAGACCCAGAGAGATTTGGTGAAAGGCGTTTTTATAACAGGCGACTTCTTCGTGGAGCCTGAGGAGAAATTCATTGAGTTGACCTACTTGTTATCTGTTTTGGAGACACCTATACGCAATGTTGCAGATGAGGTCGCGAGGATCCTAGAGGGAGAGAAACTCTTAAGGATCTACGGAGTGACTATTGAGGATGTGAAGGAGGCTATTCACACGGCGGTAAGAGGGATTTAAACGCGTAACCTAACTGTTTAACGTTAGGAGTTCCCACATAGACTGTTGTGAGGTTTTTAACCTTGAGAAATGAAGTACAGGGAGTGTTAAATGAGAGTTGGTTTCCTGACTATAGGACAGTCGCCCAGAGTTGATGTTCTAAGGGATCTACGTGAACTACTGCCGAGATGGGTTGAAGTCGTTGAGGCCGGGGCTCTAGACGATTACGACGAGGCATACATTAAGGAGAACCTAGCCCCGGGTGAGGGGGATATCGTCTACGTGACGAGGCTCCGCACGGGGGTCGAGGTTAAGATATCAAAGAGTAAGGTCATACCTTTAATGCAGAAGAAGATAGACTACTTAAACGCTGTTGGTGTTGATTTAATAGCGATACTATGCACCGGTGAGTTCCCTGAGTTCTCCTCAAAAGCGCCGATAATCTATCCTGAGAGAGTTCTGAAGGGCGTGGCTTCAAGCCTATGGTTCCGGGGCGTAGTGGGCGTCTTAATACCGGATCAAGCACAGGTAGATTACGCTACGAGGAAGTGGTCGGAGTTCTTCAGGGAGGTTGACGTATATCCCGTATCACCTTATTCCTCAACGCCTCAAGATTTCGCTAACGTGGCTGAGAGACTTTCCTCAAGCAACGTCTCTTTAGTGATAATGGATTGCATGGGCTACACCCTAGAGCACAGAAACATAATCCGGAGAACGGTTAAGAAACCCATCATCGCGTCACGGACGATATTGGCTAGGGCGTTAACTGAGTTCCTGGATTAATGTAAATAAAATGATTTACATTTAATATCATTATATTTTTTAAATGTTAAATCAAGTGTTTAATAGGGACGATAATGCGCTGGTTTAAGGCCTTATCAGTATTTGGTGGTGTAGTTTTAATTACGTCGTTACTGATTTACTGGTTCACATGCTCAATTAGCCCCGCAGCAGGTCTTGAGGGCGTCGGTCTCGGTGTGGAGTTCAACGCGCACGCCACGCCTGTTTGGATAGCCCTACACGCAGGCCTCTTCAAGGAACAGAGCCTCAACATCACCACGTTGCTTAAGTTCAGGACGGGTACTGAGCTCGCTGCCGCCGTGGCTAGGGGGGAGGTCGACGCTGGCTGGGCTTGTTTAGGTCCCATACTTAACTTGATAGATCATGGTGTGGACGTTAGGATAGTTGTGAAGATTCACTACTACGGCTACGCGCTAGTGGTTAATCCTGGCAAGGTGTCAGGAGTCAGCGACTTGAACAACACCGTCGTCTACTCAACAGGACTTGTTAACCCAACGAACCTACTCCTCATAAGGATTCAAGACCTCTACGGTGTCAGGTTTAACGTGAAGCCTGTCGGGGATCCCCAGACGTTGTTATCCATGTTAGTCAGCGGGCAGATCGACGCTGCCGCGCTACCAGAGCATTACGTGAGCGTCGCTGAAGCTAAGGGCATGAAGGTTTTGTTGAGGGCGCAGGACGTGTGGCCTGAGATGCCCGGTAGCTACCTGATAGTCAGCGGCAATTTGCTGAGGAGCAGGCCTGACGTGGTTGAGAAGCTCGTGAAGGTGACTCAAGAGGCTGTCAGGATGATTGAGGGGGGTGAAGGATTAGTGGTGCTGGCAAGCTCTAAGGAGCTCGGTGTGGACGAGGAGGTAGCTTTGAGATCCGTTAATGCCCTCAAGTGGAATGTGAGGGTTGATGCACGCGAGATCCAAGAATACATAGACTTCATGTACGCTCACGGATTACTGAAGAACAGGCTCAACGCGACAGAAGTAATAGCCTACAGTGTGGGTTAATCATGAACTTAAGAGGTATAGCTTCAGTGCTCGTGTTTTTCTTGATTTGGGAGTTCACCGCCACATATTTAATTCCGGTGCCTAAGACCATATTCCCCTCCTTCACTCAAGTTATCTGGAACTTCACAGATCAGTCATTCCTGCTCACACTGCTGAGTAACTACTCTCAAACCTTGCTTAGGTCTTCACTGGGCTTCATCGCGGGCTTCCTAAGCAGCTTCCTCACAGGTCTAGTTCTCTCACTCAAACACACAGCAAGTGATTACGCGAGTCCTGTAGCAACTCTAATGTTCTCCGTGCCCTCGGTTGCGTGGATTCCGGTGTTGATTGTTCTAGTTGGCGTTGACGAGTTCAGGCTGCCTTTGGCCGCGTCATTCATGTGCTCGTACCCACCGATACTCTACGGGATGATTAACGCGTTAAGGACTTTTGACAGGGATCAACTGGACATCGCCGCTGTGTATTGCCTGAAGCACAGGACTAGGTATAGGTTCGTTATACTGCCGCAGTTGATGGCGCGCGTACTCCCCTCAGTAAAGACTGAGGTCGTCATGGTTTGGAAGACGGTGTTTGTGACTGAGATGCTCGTGCTGCCGAACGGAATAGGTTACCTCTCCCTAATATATGCATCCACCTTAAACATGGATAAGCTGATCGCTGTGGTTTTAGCGTTAGCACTAACGCTCGTCTCGATCAACGCGTTAATAGACCGGCTTGAAAAGAAATCCTCCAGGATCCTAGGTGGTGTTGATGAGCAGCATCTCCCTTAAGAACGTGAGCGTTGCTTACTCAAACAGGAAGGCGTTGAAGAGCGTTAACGCCGACTTCCCTGCAGGAAGCCTGTCCATGATCATCGGGCTTAACGGCTCCGGGAAAACCACGCTACTGAAAACGGTGGCTGGTTTAGTCGATTACGACGGCAACGTCCTCATTGGAGGAAGACTCGTAGATGATGTGCAACCAAACCTTAGGGGGGTTTCATATGTTCCTCAAAACAACGCGTTAATACCTAGCCTGAAGGTCCAGTGGAACATAGCTCTGGGGCTTATTGACCGCGTACGCGACTCAAGAGCCGTTGAGAAGAGAGTTGAGGAAGTCGCTCAAACATTAGGCATAGAGCACCTCCTTAACAGGTACCCGAAGGAGCTGAGTGGTGGTGAGGCTAGGAGAGTTGCTATAGCACGTGCACTTGCCTTTGACAGCGATATCATCTTGATGGACGAGCCTGAGTTAAGCGTAGATGTTCAGACGTGGCAGATAATCCTTAACGTAGTGTTAAAGACAAGAAGAGGCGATAAAACCGCCATGCTCGCCACCCACAACTTCGAGGATTTGATGCCCTACGTTGACGTCTTGTGCCTTCTTCACGAAGGCAACGCGTTATTTGTAGGGAGCCCAGCAAACCTGGAAACTGAAAATCTACCTTCAGACGTTAGGGTTTGGTTAGGATCTGCAATTAGAGTAGACGACCTGGAGTGTGATGAAGGGGATTTCTGTGTGGTTTTCCTTGACGGACGTGAAATCTACGCTGGACCACGCGAGAATCATGTGAGAGGATATAGAAGGGTTCTCGTACTGCCTAAACACGCCACTGTCGATCAGAAGGGGGTGCTTAAGGGCAGAGTGATTAGGAGGATCGGATATCACGTGGGACATATAATAACAGTAGTCGAGATTAACGGACAGGAGCTCGTAGTTACTTCACGCGAGACCCTACCGGACGGTGCCACAGTGGGTTTAAGCGTCGAGAAGGCAATTCCACTCGGTGGCGTTCGTTGAGCACTCACTATGATGAAGTGTGTAGGAGGTCATTCAGAGAGCTTACCGAAGAGAAAGACGTTACAGGCAAATATGTGTGGGGCAAACGTGGAGACAGTGGCGTTGCGGAGTGCAGGATCTCCCCAGCAGCCTACTTTGACCTATATGGCGACGAACACGCGATCCTTAATGGTGAGGAAGTGATGATGGAATGCGCCTTCAAGTCAGCTAGGACTAACGCGTTCGCTCAAGCACCACAAGACAGTGTTATGAGGATCGGCGAGATACAAGCTTGACTTAAGCGATGTGAAAGGTAGGTCTCTATTCTACGGCGCTTTAAGCGCTGTTATGAGATACTACGGGCTGATTGAGGGAACAACGTATTGCCGCAGCGACTCACCGCTGAAGTGTGTTAAGAGCCTCCTTGAAGACTCAAGGAAGGCGATGTTAGACGCGAGGGTGCTCCTGATAGGCTAACAGGCCATTGTTGAGGAGCTAGCTAAAACTTCAGCACTGTCTACATCGCGGACATGAGCCCGAGAAACAGAGGGCAACTCAGCATACCTCTTCGAAGGCAAGCCCGGGCCTCCGAGGAGGGACTGACGATAAGTCGTTTGACGTTGTTTGATTTTTAACTATCACCCCCCAGCAGGTCCCGTTAAGTCGGGGCATTATTTCAGCCTCCGAAGGCTCTATCTCCTGCATCGCCTAAGCCAGGAACTATGTAGCCCCTTTCATTTATCTGCGGGTCTATAGCAGCAGTATATATTGTCATGTTTAAACCCAGGTTCTCGCCCACCCTACGTATTCTATCTATCGCCACCGGCGTTGTGATCGCTGAGGCTATTATGTAGTGCTTCCCTTTCCCGTGTTTGTTAAGGACTTTAAGCACGGTCTCTATGGTTGAGCCCGTGGCTACCATCGGATCCACTATAATGATGACGTCCTCAGTACCTATGCTTGGCAACCTAACGTACTCTACATCAATGTCGAAGCTCATGTCTTCTTTCATACCCCTCTCCTCCACTCTCCTCGCCGATATTATCCCCTGCCTGGCTTTGGGAAATATCTTGATCAAGCCCTCGGTCATAGGCCACGCAGCCCTCAGGACCGTAACTATGAGAACCCTATCCAGGTCTTTGATCTTCACCCCCTCAGCACAAACCCCAAGCGGAGTTTCGACAGTAACCCTCTCTAGCTCAAAGTCCCTTATTATCTCAAAACCAAGAGCCCTACCTAACCTAACTAGAGACTTACGAAATTCTATCTGTCCAGTACTCTTATCCCTCAGCTCCGTCAAGA
Source organism: uncultured Sulfolobales archaeon (assembly GCA_938017505.1). Taxonomy (GTDB): domain Archaea; phylum Thermoproteota; class Thermoprotei_A; order Sulfolobales; family NBVN01; genus Zestomicrobium. The sequence continues at coordinate 10,280 of CALIKV010000041.1, forward strand.
CCGCCTGAACATAAGGATGTGTTAAAACCCTGACATCCATACCACACCGCCAGATAGATTAACACAACCCGGGATTAAAGGCGTACATCAACGCAAAACTTAAATTAACTATCACCAAGTCTATACTTGAGCGGCGGTCGTCCAGCCTGGTCTAGGACGCCGGCCTCCCAAGCCGGAGATCCCGGGTTCGAATCCCGGCCGCCGCACCATCAACCCAGATCCAATTCTTTCCCCACTTCTAACTCCACATTACCGTTCATTTCCAATGGGGAAATTGGTGAGATAATATGGCTTTGACGTCGAGACGAGAGAAAGGGTTTACACTGACAGGGGAAGAAGCTGATGAGGGCTCCGACGAACTCGAGAGGGCTCTAGGCTAGTGAATCCCAAGAGCTACGTCTATCAAAGACTACGTAGCTCAGAACCCGGTTCGTATTACCTGGTTTACGTTTAGGTTTAAGACGATTTCAGCGATGTCGCTCGCGTATTCTGCCGTCCTTCGGATGCTTTCCATTATCATTCTCATGCTTGGAATGTCTGCTTGCTTGGTTTTAGATTGAATTTCTTTTATTGCCTCGCTTTCTAAGGATAGTATTGTTTTTACTTTTGAAAGTACTTGCTCAGCCAGCATATAGTCTTTTTTGAACAGTGATTTTACGGCGTCTTCGAATGCCGTTTTTGCGAAGACGCTTGCTTCAAAGACTTTCCGGAAGACCGTCTCGCTTGGTTCTTCCTGCAACGATAAGACGTGCTCAGCGATTTTTGTCGCATGATCCGCTATCCTCTCAACGAATTTCACGATCACTCTGTATCCTAAGCAGTCTCGCGAGTTGGAGAGCCCGATGTCTTTGAGGATCTTCTCGTTTTGGACGGCTGCTTTCAGTTGTCGTACTATATAGAGACTGAAGCGGTCAACCTCGTCGTCGAGTTGCACTACTTCTCTAGCAATTTCTTTGTCTAGTTTTCTCAGTGCTTGTATCGCATCATCATGCATTGAGACCGTTATGAGGCACATACGTTTTAGAGCTTTCTCAACAGACAGTTCCGGGTAACTCAGCAGTACTTGTAACCTAATTTCGTTTGATGATTCCGATATAATTTCTGTCCCCACGAGCTTTCTTCTCACTAATTCTTTTATGGAGTTTCTCTGAAGAGTACTTATACGCTCGTCTTTAGTCCTTACAACAATGGAGCTATATCCTACCAAGTACGAAGAAATTATTTTTCTCGCTATTGTGTCAGGATTATCCGTGTTTGAGATTATTATCGTGGCTTCGATTGGAGGCGATGGTTTAGCCATATCTTTCGGAGTTATAATTAACGAGTTATTCTGCCTAGACACTATTACTTGACTCCCTGCTTTCAGTCCTAACTCAATCACCCATTTCTTCGGGAGCGAAACTATGTAGGTAGATTTTCCAGTAAACTGAATCTTTCTTACTTCTTCGTTTGGGTGTTCTCTCATGTTTAAACCCCTATATAGTTTTTTCCTCACTATATTGTTTATTAGGGAAAGATATATAAATTTTTCTGTATCTATATTCAGCGGGGAACACTTGAAGACCGTGTATATAATTGCCGTGGCGGTGATCGCGGTCGCTATGATCACATTAGGCTTGTTCGCTTATCAGCAAGCGTCGCCTACGCGGACAGTAACGTTGAATGGAGCTGGTGCAACGTTTCCATTCCCGCTCATCGATAAGTGGGCAGCTGAATACCATAAGATTAAACCAAACGTTAAGGTTAATTACCAATCAATTGGGAGTGGTGGAGGCATCCAGCAACATATCGAGAAGACCGTGTTCTTTGCTGCTAGCGATGCGCCACTCACAGAAGCTCAAGCAGCAAGAGCTCCCAACGCTCTACACATACCTATAACTATAGGTGGGGTTGTCCCCATATACAACATCCCAGGCATACAGAAGGGACTGAAGTTTACTGGTGAAATACTAGCAGACATCTACCTTGGAAAAATCACGAAATGGAATGATCCCAGACTCGCTGCAATAAATCCTGGCGTTGATCTTCCAGACAAGGAAATAGTCGTAGTACACAGATCTGACGG
>CALIKV010000042.1 GCA_938017505.1 uncultured Sulfolobales archaeon
TGGTGTACGTTTGGCTGCTACCATCTGCGTTGCTAACTGTAAGAGTCCGATCTGCCATGATTATTAGTAAGCGATGTTAGCCCCAGTACCGCTGGAGCCTGTGTTCACTGAGGAACGTCGAATAGTGAGAGAGCCCGTCCCTCGTTTACTGGAAGGAGCACTGCGCTTCTTGAGCTGCTTGTTTTGCACCCTTTTGGCTGTAGGCGTAGGGGCTGGAGGTGGAGCTGGAGGTGGAGCTGGAGGCGGCGGAGTGGGAATCTTTGGTGCGGATGAACACATAGCTTTTAATCTTTATTGGTTAGGATGTTTTCGTTTTGGACTTCCCTCACGTGTTTCAACAGATTAACCACGGCGCGTTGTCCATAGTAGAAATCAAGTTCACGTAGGGTTGTACTCGGAGTAAAGTCCTTTGCTGGAAAGGCTTTTTCCAAGGCGTCGATAAGAGCCTTAGAAATTGGTGGAAGGTCGGTAGTATCCATAACTGCCTCCAATCTATAAGTCGTTGAGTTCCTTGGGTAACTTACCAGTCTCGATCCACTTCTTTGTTTGGGTCAAACACATGGCATTCCAGATGATTGCCCCGGCGTGGTCTTCGGTTTCGTCTCCCTCCATGAACTGCCATAGATGCCTATAAAGGCTATCGACGTAACGACTAAGAGGGATACCCTGTTGCCAGTTGTTACGTCCGTACTTGGTAGCTCCATCTTCAAAGCGCCTAGCGACTGCTCGGAGGGCGTCCAGGGGGATAAGACTAGGGAGGCCTTTACCTTCGGAAGCGTCCCTAACAGCACCTGTAGAGAACTCAGAGCGAGCCCCAGTGTCAGGGAGAGTCGATGTTTGTTTCGTATTCACAGTGATAATGTCTTCCACGAGTTGATCTAAAGGGCTTAGTGCTTTGTTGGTTCCCATAGGGTCACCTCCTGGGTCTTATGGTCATAATCGCCTGCGCGTAGGATACGGGCGAGACGAGCAGTCAACAGGGCATCTTCCTCAGTGAGTCCCTTAGATTCATAGGCAGCTACAACGGTCTCCCAAGTAGCACCTCCTTTGTCCAGGATCTTCTCTGCTGTCTTAGGGCCAACACCTTTAAGACCTGCGTAGCCATCTGCGGTGTCCCCCATGAGGGACTGGATAAGATGGAACCTATCCGCATCTTCCTCGGTGGCAGTGTTTATGGATTTCTTGAGTGGGTTGTACCAAGTGACAGGTAACGTACCAAAGTCTTTATCCCCAGAGACAGCTATGCGGTGTTCGGGGGCTTCTGTAACAAGGATACCGATCAAGTCGTCAGCCTCGATGTTAGGCGCACAAGTGGTAGGGTAGGTGTCTGTCACCCAATCACGGAGCTCTTTAAGACCCAGCGGCTTCCTCTTGTCCTTACGGTTTGCCTTGTAGGTAGGGCAGAGATCGTGTCGGTAGTTCTTGGACGGAGAGAATACCATGACGACATTAGTGGTATTGAGGTCGTGCATGATGGCGTCCATTTGCTGGAGAACGATGGACTTAGCATCAGACATATTAGTCTGGAGTGTCCATGTATCGTCATCCCACCGGATCTCTTGTTCAGCAGCAGCGGCTGCTCGGAATACTATCATGTCTGCGTCGCAGATGAGTTGTTTATTAGTAGTGTTCATGTGTGTGTATTAGTGTGTTTCTTTCCAGTTCTTGCCCACGGAGTACTCGCCGTCGATTGGGCATTTAAAATTCAATACCTTACCAGCCTTAGCTAAAGCATTACAGAAGGTACGCCCAAGTTCATCGGCATGAGCAGCATCGCAGCTAAACTGAGCCTCGTCATGTACATTGGCATGGAGCTCATAGGGAAACTTAGCCATCCTTACGAACTCCACCAGAGCTTGTTTCATGATAACAGCTCCTGCTGATTGAAGTAGAAGGTTCAGTGCTGAGTGCGGGGAACGACATGGGAGAGGACGGCCGTCGAGACCTCGTAGCATCCCTTTAGTCTCAAGGGCGTTCTCGATGCCTCCATGAAGACGCTTGAGGGCTGGGAGGTTCTTTAGGAACTTGGCTTTAATAGCAGCGCCTTCCTTCTTACCTCCACCAACAAGACCGCCGATCTTTACATCCCCAGCTCCGTAGAGCATGGCGTAGATGAAAGTCTTCGCAGCATCTCTCGTAGGAAGCCCGGCAGCCTTCTGATTAGCTGTGTGAATATCACCTTCAAGGATCGTCTTGGTGTACTCCTTATCACCAAACAAAGCTAGGTAGTGAGCGAGACATCTCAACTCCAACCCACTAGCATCAGCCCCGACCAGTACCTTACCTTCAGGTGCTTTGAAACATGCGCGACACTCACCGCCGTAGGGAGCCCTAGTAGATGGCACTTGAGCCACATTAGGATGGCTATGAGTACACCGACCCGATACAGCACCGTTGGTGTTTACCGACCCGTGGATACGTCCATTCTGCGTGAGCTTCAACCAAGCTTGTTTCCCTTCGGCTACCTGGCCCAACCGCTTCGTGACGAGGAGGTACTCAAGGAGCTTTTCGGCTTGGGGTGTGCCGATGTCCTTAAGTACCCCCTCGTTGATTGCTGGGCGTTTCCCTTCGTATGCGGTAGGCTTC
>CALIKV010000043.1 GCA_938017505.1 uncultured Sulfolobales archaeon
CCTCACTCAGTGCCTTGATCAAAGCTTGAGTGTCGACGACTCCTCCTCTGGATGTGTTGATCAACGTCGCGCTCCTCTTCATAAGCCTCAAACGATCCTCGTCAATCAAGTGCCTGGTCTCAGGAGTGAGGGGGACGTGGAGCGTGATTATATCTGACTCTCTGAGGAGGTCGTTAAGCTCCTTAAACTGGACCCCTAACTCGTTCTCGACCTCGGCATTCCTCACCAGGTCATAGTACATGACCTTCATGCCGAATCCTCTAACGCCTATCTCGGCGACTCTCCTACCTATCCTCCCCAGTCCAACCACGCCAAGGGTCTTACCTCTCAACTCAGCCCCTAAGAGCATCTTTGGATGCCAGCTTGTCCTGACCCTCCACCACTCGCCGAACCTGACAAAGAGGTCGCCTTCAACAAGTCTCCTGGTCGTGGCTAATATGAGGGCCCACGTGAACTCCGCGGTGGCTTCGGTCAAGACCTCAGGCGTATTGGTCACGTACACGCCGAGCTTGGTAGCGCACTTAACATCTATGTTGTCAAAACCCACAGCCAGCTGAGCCACTATACGAAGTCGTGGAGCATTCCTCAACAAGTTACAGTCTATTCTGTCGCTGAGCAACGACACAAGTGCGTCGATGGCCCTCACCTTTTCGAGCAGGATCTCGTACGGCGGTGCCTGATACCTATCCCACACTTCAACGTCGTAGTAACGCCCTATCTCAGCCACGACATCGTCGAACAACTCCCTGGTTATGAAGACCCTTGGCTTCAAACGCTGCGCCAAAATTAATTTCTTAATTGTTTAAATAAACACTGCATGTCCAAGCCGATGCAGACTTTCGTTGGCTCCGAACATATTCCTCTCCGCCCCTCACGGCGTGGATTTCACTCGTAAAGGTTATAACCTGTGGTGTTGCTCGTTTAATTAGATGATGAGGCGAACGGATGAGCTAGATGATTAGTAGCAAACCGTCTGACGAGAGGGGTTTTCTAGACCACGACTTAATAATTGACATGGGTGGCAATATTCACGTGGTTGTAGGTAATAGACATCCCCCCGGACTTGTCACTGCGTACGTTAAGTACGTTCCCACGAGCAGGCCTACCCTTTGGAGGGGGAGGTTCACGTACTATGAGAGGGTTCTCAGGGAGTACTGCGTTGAGGAGCTAGTCAAGGTCATGCAGGAGTTTGGAACTCAGACCTACGATCCAACACTCAACGTATTCGTACCGGCGGTGCCTGAATCGATGATTAGGGTGTGGCTCAAGCCTGAGTTGAGGATGGACATGCTTAGGAGAAGGGTTAGTGACGATGTGGAGCTGGCGGCTGTGGAGGTCTCGGAGCTGGTCTCAGAGAGAACGGGTGTGGAGCCTGGGAACATAGGCATCACCGGCTCAGTGTTGGCTGGGATTCACGGCATGCACTCAGATGTGGATTTGGTGATATACGGTTGCAGGGACGCAGTGAAGTTCGTTGAGGCGTGGCATTGCCTCAACGTGGTTAAAATGCTCACGGACCGGGTGACGGATAAGATAGCGAGGAACTCGAGGATTTTAGGGTTAAGCCCCGAGCTCTACAGAAAGTTAATCCCGCCTTACAAATTCCTCAGCTATAAAGGGATACCAGTAACATTCACGTTCGTGAGTAAGGATCAAGCAAGGTACGGTGGGCTGGTTCTAAAACCTCTTAAGCCCGTGGACGCCGTGGTCGAGGTGGAAGGCGGTGACTGCGGGGCTCTCTTCTACCCATCCCACGCCACGGTGATCAAGACCGTTGAAGGACTTGCGTTAAGAGGGTTGATTAGTTATGAAGCCGAGTACAGCTACGTACTGTATAAGGGGGGTAAACTAAGGGTCTCCGGGATGCTTGAGTTATCAATCCCTGATGGAGAGCCTTACCTGCTAGTAGGTGGGAGGGAACATAGAGGACGTATAGTGCCGGCATGATCTTTTCTTTAATTCGAGGGCTTGCTTGGGTTCTGAGCTACGTAGTCCTTGATAGGTACGTAGCTCTCGAGGCTCACCAGCTCTTCGAAGAGCTTCGGGGATGAAGAAAACCCCATCTTAAGTCCTAGTAGAGCGCTCCTTTCGGAGCATTCACTGTCCTGAATCTTTCTATTCTGGGGCCGTTGATAACGGCATGTCTGCATCAGCTGTTATTACGTAGCCTGCGTTTTTAATGCCCGTTTTCCTTTATGTTTAATGGTGTGGACGATTCCGTTAATTAAGCTTGCTTCAACAGTTTTAGTCTTGCTCTCCGTACTTAGTGTGGCGTCACTCAGCTTGCTCTCGACGTCGTTCGCGCAATCTCAGGCGCTTGAGAGGTTGTTAGAAATGACGAAAGAGGACCTAGTGCTCACCTACAAGGTCGTCAGGACCGTTTACGTATCGAATCTGAGCGGGAGGCTCGTGACCTACAGCGTGGGGCAGGAGTACATGGTGAGGGCCAGGGCTCTCGGCAAGTCTCACGTGATCGTTGAGGCTTACAGGTTCCCCGAATCCTTGATTGAGGTCTCAGTATCTAGCAACGACTGGATCGGTATCGGCGGCTTCATGTACTGGGCTGCCAGAAACTACACGGACTTCCTTGTAAAACACGTGCTGACTGACTACAACCAAACTGTGGACAGGAGTCTAGCTGTTGATTTGATTAACTCTTTAACAGCAGTGCCTTTGATTCGTGAGAGGACTACTCAGAGCTGCTTTAGCGTTTCAATAGCTAATGCCTACATCAACGGATTCGAAGTATCCATGATCACTGAGGGAGGTAGTGGTGTAGCATACTACGACTGCAAGTACGGGATCCTTGTTAAAGGAAACATATCCAGACTAACGCAACAGACGGTGGGCAACACCGCTTACGTCGTCAGGGACATGGTGCGTCTAGAGTTGTATAGAGCGAACACAGAGATCCTCAACGACATAGTGTTTAAGGAGCAGTTAACGGATATGCACGGTGTGTGGGTCTTGATAATCCCTGTGGTGGCGGTGCTCATCGCGTCCACGCTCATCCTTTACCGCCTCATTCAAGCGAGGAGACGGTCCTCAGGAACGACTGGTTAGTCAGGTGAATACGTTGAACGTTGACTTAAACCTTGTAATTGACGTATTGATCAAGCAATACTTGAGGGATCTAAGCGACCAGTCATTTATTCCTGTTAAGGCCAGGGAACGCCTGTTAACCCCCCTCGAAGTGTTAATCGGGGTGGTTCTATCGCAGAACTCCACCGATAGGAACGCCTGGAGAGCCCTCGAGAGTCTCCTGGATTACTATGGTGGGCGGGTGACTATTGATAAAATAAGGGAGGTCGAGTCAAGCACGTTGGAGGCCTTGATAAGGCCTGCAGGTATGTACAAACTAAAAGCAAGGACCATCAAGAATATAGCGTCGAGGTTAAGGGGGGAGGGTGAGCTGATGGAGCTGGGCGTCGATGAATTAAGGAGGTTGTTGATTTCCATACGTGGTGTAGGGCCTAAGACAGTCGACGTGTTCCTGGCGAGCGTGCGCAACGTACTGACGTTCCCCGTAGACACTCACATTAGGAGGGTTCTCTACAGGCTCGGAGTGACGGGAAGCATCTCTGAGAGGTACGAGAAGATAAGAGCTACGGTCATGGAACAACTACCGCCTGTCAAGCTACTTAGAGCTCACTACGTGCTCATACTTCACGGGCGAGAGGTATGTAAGGCGAGAAACCCTAGATGCGCTTCATGCCCTGTGGAAGGTATGTGTGCGAGGAGAGGTTTAAATGAACGCTTATGAGCTCCTATTCATGAATCCATGTCGGTCTTGAGCTCCTCGAAATGCTTATAAAGAAAAGCCTTGCTGTTTTTCTTGGTGGTGAGGGTTCAACACGTTCGATGCTTCGACCGCCCCGAAGGTTGTTAACGAATCTGAGCAAGCTCAGGGCTCTCAGAGGGGTGTTTTCCTCGACCCGACGTCTAGCAGGTCTGTGTTGTTTGTGAGGACTGGGAGAGGGACTCCTAGGTAAGGACGCTGGAGAGCCTCTGGCCTAAGCTGGAATTAAGAGGTATTAGCCGTGACGTATGGTCGTGGTTCCGCTGGTGTGAGGGGCATAACGGCTCTGATGGGCTTGGTGCTTAAGATAGTGAGTATCGCCAGCTTAACGATGTTACTACCGGCTCTAGTAGGTTTCATTTACGGGGAGATTGCTGAAATCAAGGTGTTCGTGTTCGTTGGCTTGATCTCGTTCTCGATATCCTTTATACTGAGCCTGTTCCTACCAACGCCCCCATCTATAGCGTTAGCGGAGGCGCCTTTCATTTCAGGCATCACTTGGATTATAGTGGCTTTCCTCGGTGCCATACCTTACGTGTTAACTATTAGGATGGGCTGGGTTGACGCGTTTTTTGAGAGTATGTCCGGATTCACCACAACCGGGATGACCTTAATCAGGGTTGTCGAGGCGGTGCCTAGATCAGTGCTTTTTTGGAGGGCATTAACTCAATGGTTAGGTGGCACCGGGATAATCATGTTGTTCTTGATATTCATGGTAGTGCCAACGAGGAGCATTAGCTTGTGGAGGTTGTACGTCGCTGAAGCCAGAGAAACGAGGATAAAGCCCTCCACGTGGGCTACCGTTAAGTCCATGTGGATCATATACCTAGGTTACACGGTCGCGTGTGTGTTGACTTTAATGTTCTTAGGTCTCGACTGGTTCGACGCTTTAACGCACTCGTTCACAGCGTTAGCTACCGGGGGCTTCTCAACGAGGAGTGAGAGCGTGGCTGCGTTCCGCAACCCTGCTGTGGAGATGGCCCTTGCTTTCTTCGCACTTACGGGTGCTATCAACTTCCTAGCTCACTACATGCTATTCACTAGAGGCCCCAAGCGTTTCTTCAAGTACTACGAGGTCAAGGCGACAGTCCTTATAATCGCTATCTCCACGTCGCTTATGGCGTTGGACCTTATCTACAGGCTACACATCGACGTGGTGAACGCCTTCAGGCTCACGATATTTCAGTCGATATCCATAATGACCACGACAGGATATACCTCAACTAATATCGACCTATGGCCCCCCTTCTCTAAATTCGTGCTTCTGATCTTAATGTTCATTGGCGGTAATCTGTGTTCAACTGGTGGTGCTATTAAGGTTGGCAGGATCGTCGCGGCACTCAAGGTGATGCTCAATCAATTCGAACTGCTCTTCAAGCCCGCAGGGGTCGTTAAACCCGTGAAATTAGGGTCCCAGGTCTTAAGTAATGATGAGGTCCCAAGGCTGTTCATGTTCGTCTCAGCGTATTTTGTGATTGTGCTGGCGAGCACGTTAGTGCTTACGGCATTCGGTTACGACCCGTTTCAAGCGCTCTCCGCAGTCGCGTCTGCTCAAGGTAATGTAGGGCCGTGTTATCTGGACTTGTTCAGGTTAAACGACGTGTGCAGGATTCTGTTGGCCTTACTCATGTGGTTGGGGAGACTCGAGCTGATACCCGTCCTATCGCTGTTACTACCTAGCCAGTGGACCGCGATACTCAAAAAGAAGACTAGCACGTTGTGAGAGTGCTTGGACAACGCGTTGGCTAGTGGCAGGCTACCCACGGGACGAGTATTTATATCTTCGGGAGATAGTGTAGTTTGGGAGGACGTATGGTTCTGATCAGGTGGCATGGTCACGCGTGTTTCGAGTTAATCGACGACAGGGGTTTCTCGATAGTTATAGATCCTCATGACGGGGCGAGCATAGGCTTGCCGCCTCCTAAAGCTAGAGCGGACGTGATTCTGATAACTCACGAGCATTTCGATCACAACGCATATCAGCTGGTTCGGAAGAGCGAGGGAAGTAAGGTGTACACGATGCAGAGAGGGGAGTTCAAGGCCGGTGAGCATCAGGTGCTTGGGATTGAGGCTTATCACGATAAGTTTAAGGGGAGGAGGAGAGGCAGGAGCGTCATGTACCTCCTTGAGGTAGACGGTGTGAGGTTCCTACACGTAGGCGACTTAGGGGAGGTACCGAGTCAAGCAACTATGAACACCCTGAGAGGCACGCACGTGCTCTTCACCCCCACAGGCGGTACATTCACCCTGGAGCCTGAGGAGATCCCCGAGTTGATTGCTGGGATATCGCCTAAGGCGGTGGTGCCCATGCATTACTGGTTAGAAGGTTCAACACTCCCTCTGAAACCGCTCGACCACTTCACCAGGCTGGTTAATTACGAGGTCCTCAAAGTCGGTAGGGAGTGGATCACCTCCTTAAGCGAGTTAGATGAGTGGACTTCAACTAAGGTCGTCGTCTTCTCGATTAAATGAGAATACAAGACTACATCCATTCATGTCAGGACGACGTGTTTTACCTTAACCCCCTGCTTCTTAGGATTTATATTCTCCTTAGATATGTAGCTCGTCAAAGCCAGTCTGATGATCTCGGATCTAGAAATACCTAGTTTAGTGGCTAACTCGTCTAGTCTTCTAAGGGTGATCTCGTCTAACTTGAACGTTACTATCCTCATCGTGCCACCATTAAATCATTACTAGCTCGAAGTATTCAATACACAGCAGTCCATCAACAAATGTCTTCCTATTTGAATAGGAAGACATTATGTTGATAACTTTATATACTCCTCTTACAATATTACTCTTGAGGATGACGACTATACCTACTGTGCATCTATCGCTGCCTGACAAGCTCTATGAGGAGCTACGTCAGTTAGCTAGTAGTATGGGTATTCAAGTCACTGATTTAATCAAGATATTCATAAAGCAAGGGCTCTACGGGAACCTGCAAGTCGAGAACCCGACCATACAGAAACTGAACAGCCATGACGGTGAGTTAACGTACGTTAAAGGAAAGATGTATCTCATAGAGAAGCTCATGAATGACATGATGGATAAGATGGATAACCTTGAGAGGAGGCTTGAGGAGCTGGAGTCCCCGAATATCCTAGCTAGGGCTAGGAGACCGCCGCTTAAGAACCAACAGATTAAAGCTTAGCGAGAGTCAAGTCGACCTTAATACAAACTTCCAATCCCGACGAAGTTCGCCGGGCAATGGACTGAATCGCTTCACGAGTTTTGCCTGCACATAGCAGGCGATAAAACGGTAGCTGTTTCGGTGTAGGCGTGTGTTGTTTTGCGGCTGCGACGAGCCGCTTAGCAGGACCCAGCCAAAACAGGGAACGATGTTAGCTACCTCGACACTGAGGTGGCTATTAAGTTGATGGCCTCTCTGTACTCCCTACTGCTCATCAGCCTCTCGCGGATCGGCTTTATTAACTCGGTGAGATAGCTAGCCACAGCCTTCTTGAGGTCTAGCGGGTGTATCACGCCGTCGGCGTACTGCTTGACTAATTCCTCCTGGCTCCATATGTCGATACTGCCACCGAATTTCTGCGGCCTCTCAACAGTGAACCTCCTTTCCTCCCCCCGGAAAAACACGTGTTTAGCGATCTCTATCACCGGGTTACCGTCTATCACTCTCGGCGGGCAGTAGGCCTTAAGCACTTTATCTACGATCACCTCGTCCGGGTCCGTCACGAAGATCGCTGACTCAGGTTTCGACTTACTCATCTTGAACTCCATCACGGCCTCCTCAAGGGCCTCCTCGTTAAGGGTTCCTAGATCCATCCTCCCAGGCCCCTGGAGCGAGGGTATTAAGGGGGTGTGTATTGCTATCACCTTACGCCTCTCAAGTTTCTCGGCGACATCCCTTTGTAGCATGTGCGCCTTCCTCTGGTCAGTGCCGCCTAACGCGACATCCACGCCTAACTCGAATATATCTGTAACCTGCATGAGAGGGTATATGAGCTTGGAGAAGTCTGACTCACCCTCGTCAGCCTTCCTACCAAGTATCGTTAACGCCCTCTTAACCCTGGCTAGGCTGGCGGACTTAGCGACCTTGAGCAGGGTAGCCCAGTAGTTCGGGTTACTCATCAAGTCCTCGGCGTATACGAGCGTGTACCGACCCTCTATACCCAGTGAATCCATCACGGTGGCTACGTGCCTGGCCGCAACCCTGATTAAGTTCATGTCACCGCCTAACTTGTCGTTAACCCAGGCATGCCAGGTAGCGGCTAGGAGATTCATCCTTAAACCAGCCTCAACTAAGTCCTTGAACTTAAGAGCCCATACAAACCAACCGACGTGGAAAATGCCGCTAGGCTCGAAACCTAGATAACCAGAACCACCGCCACCCTCAAACAACCTCCTGAGCTCCTCCACAGTAACCACTTCTGAGGCCCCTCTAACAGCCAGCCTAACTCGCGTCTCGACATCCATCAACGCACACCTTATTAAGGAGATGTCAAAAAGAATTAATAAATTAAACACGTGTAGGGATAGAGCTTGCATGAAGGCTGTTCAAGTTTAAATTGGCTGGGGGGCCTATTATAAGGGTGTTATCTTGGGCTACAATGTCAATAACGTTCCCGTAGTAGATCTTCACGAGGACGTATCCGCTTACTTCCTCCTTCACGGCGGCGGAGCTCCTCTGGGGGACTTCGGCGAGGACATACCCGGCCGTGACGCCGATATCCCCAAGTACTTGAGAGGTAATGTGAGGTGCGTCTTCGCCTCCATGTTCCCAGGCATCGAGACCTTCAGGCCTGGGGAGTCTAAGGCCCTTGAAAAGCTCTACGGTAGGTGGTTGCCGGCCGTAGGGTATAGGGTTCCTCAATCCTTGCTATTAGAGCACGTCTCCATCTACCACAAGATTTCGGAAGCGTACGGGGTTAAGCTGGTGGAGAACGTTGATGATGTTGAGAGGTGTTTGAGAGCCGACGGTCTTTGCTTCATACTCCACATAGAGGGTGCGGAGGTTTTAGACGAGCCTTACGACCTCATCCTCCTGAAGAAGCTTGGGTTGAGGGCTATTGGATTGACCTGGAACTACATGAACAAGTACGGTACTGGATGCAACGCTAAGAAGGATGTAGGACTCACCTCAGAGGGTGAGGAGCTAGTCAGGACTGCTAACAGGCTCGGCGTATTAGTTGATCTAGCTCACGCTAGTAGGAAAACAGCCCTGGAAACAATGGAAGTGAGCAAGAAGCCCGTGATGATCAGTCACGCAAACGTCAGAGGGATTGTGGACACTCCGAGGAACGTCGATGACGAGGTTCTTGAGGCCCTTCACAGGAACGGCGGGGTGATGGGCATGTCAGTCATAGGACCCTTGATAGCGAAGAAGCCTAGACCGTCGTTAGAGGACCTCGCCCAGCACTTCATCTACGTACACGAAAGGTTCGGGCCAGATGTGATGGCAATAGGGACGGACTTCCTAGGGTTGCTAGGACTGCCCACGCCGGAGGGGCTTGAATCCGTAGATAAAATACCGACACTACTGAGGAAGCTTGAGGAGAAGGGTTTATCGGACGGAGACTTGGTTAAGATAGCTCATGAGAACGTGCTTAGGGTGCTTAGGGCTAACATGCTGTAGGTGTTTTGCTTCACAAGTTAAGCGCTATCCTGGGGAGGAAGCGATCCACTGTACACGTGCTTCACTGACCTGAGCCCTTGAGTCTCGACATGAATTTTTCTTTATCAACTACCGCCCTCTCATGTATGCCGTACCCTATTAATTCACCCGTACTCCACGCCTCCACCCAGAAGACCAGCTTCCTCCCGTCAACCTGCACCAGGGTTGAGCGTATCTCCACCTCACTACCTATGTGCGCCGGTCTCACGTGATACACGTCCACGTGAGTCCCCACGGTTGCCTGGTTCTCGGAGAGGTATCCCTCGACGAAGGCGCGGCAAGTATCCTCCATGAAGAGGATCATCGAGGGCGTGGAAAGCACCTCCAGAGAGCCGGAGCCTAAGTGCTTCGCCGAATGTTGAGAGGTCGTGACGTAACTCCTCACATACCTCATGCCCGGGGTGAAGGACATCGTTAAACCACCAAGAAGTTAGTATACAAAGATATTTAAGTCGGTGCATGGCACTGAAGTCTAAACAACTGCATGGAACGTGAGTAAAGCCGTGAGGATAGCCGCGGTGATTAAGGAATGCCCGAGGTCGTATCTGAAATACGGGTCGTAGCCTGGTTTAGTGTATGTTCCCTCTTCATACAGCGATACGTACTCATCTGTAGTGACTACGGAGATGGCAAGACTCCTCCAGGACTCGACTCTTTTCATCTCGCCCACGAGTAGGGCGGTCTCAGCGTCCTGCATTATATGGGGAACAACCCTCCACGTGAAGACTGGGTAAAGCGATGCCTTCCTTAACCCCAACCATTTCATCAACGTTGAAATCTCAACGGGGTTTAGGAAGTAGAAGAAGCAAAGGAACGAGAGACTCACAGTGAAGACTCTTAAGGCTATGAGCCCTGAACCCGGCAAGCTCAGGGTGAACGGCAGAGACGCCAAGAAGTACCACCCGGTAGGGACTAGGGCCAGGACGGCAGCGTACCTAATAACCTTGTGCGAATCACGTGCAACGTAAACAGCGGTGATTGAAGCAAGAACCACTAACATGTGGTGAACACCGCCCCTAGCTATAAGTAGCTGTACAGTAAGTAAGGCCAGGTTCAGTGCTGTGGGGACGTGTCTCCCGGCGATGTCCCCGTGGATGAAGATAGACTTAAACAAGAGGGAGGTGAAAAACCTTATTAGGTCCGTCAGCCTTTTAACGACGCTCAATGCTCACCACCTTATTAGCGATCATCTCAACGAAGGGGTCGTGAGACGCGATCACGAAGCCTGTCCCCAACGAGGATGCCTTAACGATAGCCTCAAGAACGCTGCCCTTGCTCAGGGGATCGAGCCCGGCAGTAGGCTCGTCCATAAGCACGTACTCATACCCTCTTGCTAGGGCTGAGGCCATGGCCAGCCTCCTCCTCTCGCCACTACTGAGCTTCGTGATAGGGGTCTCAGCCTTGCTTGAGAGGCCCACATATTCTAAATACTTCAACCCCTCCCTACCGACCTCCTCCGCAGGCGTAGGCGAGCTCAAGTAGAGCAACGGGTTATCCGGCACGAATACAAGCCTTCCAGGAGACCCTCTCAACTTGACCGCCTTCCCGCCCTTAACGTACTCACTTGCAACGATCTTAAGCAGGGTGGTTTTCCCGGATCCTGAGGAGCCCTTCACAACGACCACCTCACCCCTGCAGACGTCGAAGTCCACATTACTTAGCAAAGGCTCCTCAGCGTCGGGGAACTTGAAACTGTCGATGTGGATGCTCAAGCATCCGTCACCCCTCTGATGAGGGGGGCTGAGGTCCTCGCTCAAGTGCTTGAGCGCGTCGCTGAAGGGGTTTTCAACACCCTCGGTCAGGGTCCCCTCGCTCATGTAGAGCGTCCTGCTAACCACCCCACTCCATAGATCCACGTTGTGATCGACTATGAGTAGGGTCTTGCCGTATTCCTTCACCACCTTCTCAGCGAGCCTGACTAAGGCCTCGGAGTTACGTCTGTCCAGATACGATGAGACCTCATCCACTAGGAGTAGGTCCTTACCTGAATTCACTGCTATGAGGAACGCGAGCCTCTGAATCTCGCCGGAGCTCAGGGTGTAGGTGGTTCTGGTTACATGACCCCCTAAACCGAATTCGCCAAGAGCCTCTCTAACCCCGCTTAGGGACTTGATCTTCGTGAAGCCGACTACCTCGGACCAGACGTAAGGCGTGGAGACGAAGAACCAGGGTTCCTGATGAATGTACATGGCCACATCCCCTAAAACGCGCGGCGATGGATCGCAACGACCCTTGACAACCCCCTTAATAACTGAAGGTATTATATTGCTTAAGGTCTTGAGAAGCGTTGACTTGCCGGAGCCCGAGGGACCTACTAGGAGGACGGCCTCGCCATCGTTGATTTCCAGGCTGACGTCCCTCAGTACGTGTTGACTATCCAGCCATACGTTAAGGCCCCTAACGATCAACTCAACTACCTTCTAGCCCTGTTAACAAATGAAATAACGGGGGATGAGAGCGTCAGGCCCGCTAGAGCCTGACCAAAATTAACCGGGACCTCAAAGAATGCCTCCTCAGGAGGTATTCCTTGAAGAGGATTCGACACGAAGTACTCGTAAAGGAAGTAACCAAGAACCATCAGCGACCCGCCGACCAGGATTGGAACCATGTGGCTTAAAGCCTCGCCTCCAGCCCTAATCACGACGTACCCTATCGAGCCGGCGACGATAACGCCTATCACGACCCAGAACCAGGTGTTAAGAGTGAATGAGAGAGCCACAACAGCTACGCTGAGGCCTGCTATGTTCAGAGGCACTGACGTGAGTTCAACCTCGCCTGTGAAGAGGGTTATCCCAAGACCCACCATCAGCGCTCCTAAGAGGACGCCCGCCAGGACGGAGATTAAGCGGAGCCTGAACAGGTTACCAGCTCTCCTCCTGAAGCTGCTCATCAACAGTGAAACAGTGAAGCCCTCGAAGAACTTAATCAGCAATGTACCTGGCGCGAAGATCCCGTAACCGGTCACCAAGTCCGCTAAAGCTGAACCCACGCCTGAAGCAACGCCAGCCACTAAGGGCGTGGATAAGGCTGCCGCGGTGTATATAGCGACCTCCCCTAGGTTGAAATACCCTCTCGTCGCCGGCGTGTATATTTGAAGAACTATCGTGGCAATCAACACTAAAGCGGTGTAGAGAGAAACTCTAACGACGCTGACCATTATCCCACCTAAACCAACAACGCAATGAAGTTTTTAGGTTATGGAGTCACTATCAGGTTCACTATGAACTAATGTCGTTAATAAGCTGGGGAAGCCTTAAACTAAGCGCGGGGCTGACTCACCCCTTCAAGAGGAGGGGAGGGATTAGGTAAGGTGCCTCAAGCCAGACTCAGTTATGGAGATCACCTTCCTCAATCTGCCGCCCACTTTCCTGTAGCTGACTACCTTGAGAAGGCCCGCGTCTATGAGTTCCTCCACATGTTTGTACACGGTCCTCCTACTGACGGAGAGTCCGTACCTACTCCTTAAGCCTTTCCATATCACGTAGGGATGAGTGGGATCGCTGTACGCGACCATCTCCAAGATCTTGGTCTTAGTGAATCCTAGCGTCAAGAGCTCCTCCCTCGTGCCTACGGTCCTCTCCAGCAAAGCCTTCATTATGTAAGGGTCCTGCAGCGGGTCGCCGGTCACCAACGCGACGGTCACTCTGTCCCTCACAGCCTCGGGACCTGTCTTCAGGAGTGCCGCTATACAAGACGCACCAACAGGTCCGACCAAGAACCCCTCGTTCTTAACGGCCAATTCACTCGCTTCAAGGGCTTCGTCATCGCATACGTCAACAACCTCTAAGATCCCTAGCGACGCGATTTCCTCGAGATACTCGTGAAGCACGGGTTTCATCACGTATATTTCCCTCAACAGCGGTGACTCCCTACAGGCCTTGACCCCGAGGAACTTGGGCCTGATGCTTAAGTCTTTAAATGCGTGGTAGAGGCTCATGGTTAAAACCCCATCACCTATAGGGACTACTAGACTTAGGGGCTTCCCCCCGCCTAACTCGTGAAGAATCTCGAAGGCGATGGTTCTGTAGCCATCCATCAGGTATGGGTGTGAAGGAGGTATCATTACCCCGTAAAGCTTTGCAGACCTTGAAGCCCTAAGTAACGCTTCCTCATAGCTGTCAACGAACCTAACCCTGCCGCCTGTCAGCAAGGTCTTATACGCCTTACTTAACGTCACGCTTGAGGGCACGTATATCCTAGTGGTGAGGCCGATCCTCCTCACATACGTTGAGACCGATATGCCTAAATCACCCGTCGATGCGACGGAAATAGACCTGACCCTGAAGCGCCTGAGAGCCGTGGCGAGGGTGGCAGCACCCCTATCTATGAAGGACCCGGTGGGGTTTTTAGACTCATCCTTGAAGTAAAGGTCGGCCTTGAGACTCCTCCCCATTTTAATAGACTTCGTTAAAGGGGTGTGGCCCTCTCCTAACGTCACCTTAGGCTTCATGAAGGCTGTGTAAAGCGCCCTACCCCACACCCAAACACCCGAACCCCCCGTCCTCCTTAAGGAGCCCGTGAACGTGGGGATCAAGAGACCGCCGCATTGGGGGCATCTGTCAACGTACCTCACCTCATCTAGCCTGAACCCACACCTAACACACCTCAGTTGAGTCCCTGGTTTCATGCTCAATCCTATAGTGAATGTCACTAGGCAATAGAAAAACCTTAATTCCTCAAACAGGTTCATCTAGTGAGGGCGTTCTTAATGAGTGAGTGGCCTAGAGTGGCTGTCGGGGTCGTCGTCCTCAGAGGCGATGATGAGATACTGCTTGTCAAGAGGAAATACCCACCCTCACCTAACCTATGGTCAATACCGGGCGGGCACATCGAGGCTGGGGAACCCATCCTCACAGCTTTGTTCAGGGAGCTGGAGGAAGAGACCTCTCTTAAAGGCAGTGAGGCTGAGTTGCTTGCGATCACCGAGTACCTGAGGCTTAAGAGGGACTACAGCGTCAAGTACCACTATGTCATACTTGATTACCTTGTGAGGAACGCCGAGGGTGAGCCCGCGATGAATGAGGAGTCTCTGGGGATTGGTTTCTTTAAGTTCAGTGACGCGTTGAAACTCGAGTTGACGGACACCACTAGGGAGTTAATACGTCTAATACTTGCTGAGGGGGTTGGGAGGGTGAAGCACATAGTCAGCGTGGTTTACGAGTGAATGAGCCACTACGGGTATATTCTTTCCCTCCACCTAGGGAACGGAACGGCATCCCTTATGTGTTCTATACCGGCTATCCACATGACCAGCCTCTCAATGCCCAGGCCGAAGCCGGAGTGTGGCACCGACCCGTACTTCCTCAGGTCTAAGTACCACTCGTAATCTTTGGGGTCTAGCCCCTCCATCAACACTCTGTTGTATAGCTTCTCGTAGTCGTCCTCTCTCTGCGACCCCCCGATGACCTCTCCGTACCCCTCAGGGGCCAGCAAGTCGAAACCCAGCACTACCTCAGGTCTCTTAGGGTCTTCCTTCATGTAGAAGGCCTTAATACGTTTGGGGAAGTGGGTCACGAAGAAAGGCTTGTCGAATTCCTCCGTCAACGCCTTCTCCTCATCGGCACCGTAGTCCTCACCCCACTTAATACTGAATCCCTTTCTTGCAAGGATCTCAAGCGCCTCGTCGTAGGTCACCCTCGGGTATGGGGGGTGGAGAGCGCTCTCGAGTTTCGTGACGTCTCTGTTAAGCAGCTTCAGCTCGTTACTCCTCTCCTCAATCGTTTTGGCCACTGCGTGACTCACGAGTCCCTCAGCAACCCCCATCATGTCGTCTATGTCATACCAGGCGGCCTCAACCTCCAGGTGCCAGTACTCGCTTAAGTGTCTCCTGGTCCTGGATTTCTCAGCCCTGAATGAGGGCGTTAAAGCCCACACCCTATTCAAGGGGAATATGAGCACCTCTAGATATAGTTGCGCTGACTGAGAGAGGTAGGCGGCCTTATCGAAGTACTTGACCTCGAATAACGTGGCCCCGCCCTCAACAGCAGAGCCCGTCAGTATTGGGGGTGTTGTCTCCCACCAGCCGTCCTTAAGCAGCCAGTCTTTCAACGCCTGGATTACGGTGTGCTTGATCTTAAGCAAGGCTATCATCTGCCTAGATCTAAGCCATAAATGCCTAACGTTGAGCAGGTACTCAACGTCCTCGCCGCCCTTAATGGGGAACGGCGGCGAGTACCCGTACACGACTAACTCTGTGGCGATTATCTCCTTACCTCCCGGGGCGCGCTCATCAACCCTAACGGAGCCCTTGACCTCAACACTGGACTCCCTGCTTAACCTCTCCACAGATTCCCACTCAGTGCTCAAGCCACTCTTATCGAACACCACCTGGATGAAGCCTGAGTGATCCCTGACCCAGGCGAAGACCTTACCGCCGACCTTGAAAACCCGGTGAATCCAACCACGAATAACCACCTCAGACCCTTCGTCGAACCTCTCAAGCACGTCACTTATATCGGGAGTTCTCTCGAACATACATACCTACCTATGAGATATACGGAACCGCAAGTTAAATAAATGGTTACCACTCACCCAACAGGGAGGTAAGCTGTTGGGCAGGGCCTAACCAAAACAGGGAATGGAACAAAAGTCACATGGGTATTAAGCCGTGCTTCTTAGGAGGCGTCCTGACTCGAACATCCCTCTTACTCAGGAGGTATTCAAGGGCCTTTATCAGGGTAGGACGTGTTGTAGCGGGCTCTATAACGGAGTCTATGTAACCCCTCGCTGCCGCTATGTAGGGATGTAGGAATTTATTCTTGTACTCCGTGACTAGCCTATCCAGGAGTTGATGCCTCTCCTCCGGTGTCTTGGCCTTAGCTAGCTCCGACCTCCATATGATCTCCGCCGCGCCTTCAGCCCCCATAACGGCTATCTCCGCAGTGGGCCATGCCGCCACGAAGTCAGCGCCTAGGTGTCTGGAGCTCATAGCTATGTAGGCACCGCCGTACGCCTTCCTAACTATGACGGTTAGCTTAGGGACTGTAGCCTCACTGTACGCGTAGAGCACCTTAGCGCCGTGCCTTATAATGCCGTTATGCTCCTGGTAAGTCCCCGGTATGTAGCCTGGCACGTCTACGAACGTCACTATCGGTATGTTGAACGCGTTGAGTATCCGGACGAACCTCGTTATCTTGTCTGAGGCGTTTATATCTAGAGCCCCTGTCAGGATCATTGGCTGGTTCGCCACGACGCCGACGACCCAACCGTTGAGCCTGGCGAATCCTGTTATGGCGTTCCTAGCGTACTCCCTAGACACGTCGAAGAACGAACCCCTGTCGAACACGGCATCAATGACCTCGTACATGTTGTACGCCTTCAGCGGGTCCTCAGGAACTATCTCGTTTAACTTACTCTCTGTCCTGTCCGGCGGGTCACGAGTAGCTGCCCTGGGAGGCATCTCCATGTTATTTGATGGGAGGTAACTTAGCAGCTTCTTAACCACTTCTATAGCTTCTTTGTCATCCCTCACTATGAAGTGCGCGACACCGCTCTTAGTCACGTGGATTCGGGGTCCTCCCAGCTCCTCCTCAGTTACTTCCTCCCCTATAGCCGCCTTCACAACCCTCGGCCCCGTTATGAACATGTAGGATGTCTTGTCAACCATTACTACGAAGTCCATTAAGGCCGGCGAGTACACGGCTCCTCCAGCGCACGGACCCATTATGACGGCTATCTGAGGCACTACTCCTGAGGCCATGACGTTCAGGTAGAATATATCGCCGTAACCTCTCAGGGAATCTACACCTTCCTGAATCCTCGCACCGCCCGAGTCGTTGAGGAAGACCACCGGCATGCCGGCTGAGAGGGCGTACTGCATGGCCTTAACGATCTTAGCCGCGTGCATCTCGCCTAAGGAACCCCCCATGAACGTGAAGTCTTGGGCGATGCCGACGACAGGCCTCTCATTCACTCTCCCCAGCACAGTGACCACCCCGTCCCCGAACGCCTTCCTCTCGGTCATGCCGAACTCAGTAGCCCTGTGGGTTACGAAGGCGTCGAACTCGAGGACGGAGTCGGGATCGAACAACAACTCTAGCCTCTCCCTAGCTGTGAGCTTCCCCTTCGCATGTTGAGCCTCAATGGCTTTCAAGCCGCCGCCCAGCTTAGCCTCCTCGATGAGACGTCTTAACTCACCTACTCTAGAAGGCACGGACTCCCCTACCAACTTAAACTCCCTAAGATAATTTAGGGGGCATTTAAATCTAAGCCTGAATATAGAGATGATTTGCAGGATTATTTAAGCTTAACAAGCCTTAAATGTGGTGGTGAGGGTTTGAGTAAGGCAGTCTACGTAGTCGAGGTCGGGGGGAGGAGATATAACGTTGAGGTTAGGGACGGCGGTGGGGGGACGTACTACGTAAGCGTTAACGGCAGGGACATAGTGGTCCGGGTCGGCGAGGAGGTCGAGGCCCCCCGAGAGGTCGATGAAGCCTCATCAGCGACGATGGCGAGCCCCACAGCGATTGTTCAGGAGGGTGTAGAGCCTCTTCAGGTCGCTGAGTTGAAGGGTCCTGAAGTACCTTCAGGGACTGCAGTAGTCGCCTCTGAGATCCCTGGCAGGGTCCTGAAGCTCCTCGTGGAGGAGGGGTCAAGGGTGAACGTCGGTGACACCGTAATCACTATAGAGTCCATGAAGATGGAGCTCGAGATTAAAGCGCCCAGAAGCGGTGTTGTTGAGAAGGTTTACGTGAAGACGGGTGACACGATCAACGTGGGTGATAAGATAGCCGTGATTAGATAACTTGTTTCAGTCCCGTTGACTTCATTACAGCCTCATCCTCACAACCCGGCAGTCACTCCCGAGCGACGGTTCCTCAGGCTTCATACGCGTTTGAGAGTAACCACTCGTTACCTATGTAGACCTCCTTTAAACCTGCCTCACGAGCTATTCTCACGGACTTGATGGCATGGCTGTAGCTAGTTGTCGGTAGATCCCGCATTAAGTGTGTCGGATGGAATGCCAGTAGGACGTACGGTATCTCCCGGTTCAAGTTTGAGAGGAACTCAGCAATGCCCCTCACCTCATGCAGGTCCACGTAACCGGGGACCAAGAGGGTGCTCACCACCAAGAGCGGAGGGTCCCTCCTGGTTAGGCCTAACTCACCAACCAGCCTCACGTTACTCTTAATTCTCTCCACTGCTTTAACGCCGTTGACCCCGGTTAGGGCCTCGTATACCTGCGGTGACCAGGCCTTCCAATCTATCTTCACGATACCGCCTGACTCAAGGCTTAAACCAGCCATGACTTCCATGATTCTCGGGTTCTGAAGCCCGTTAGTCTCCCAGCAAACCCTCTTGATCCGCCCCCCAGCCCTCTTGAGAACCTCCCTGGACACACCTATCGCATGTGGTGAGTGAGGCCCGGGATCGCCGCCGAAGTAGCAAATGCAAGTCACTTTAGGGTCTAAAGCCGTTTTAACTAACTCACTGGTCGTGAACGACCTCTTGATCCTGCCCCTCAAAGCGTTTGCAGCAAGCTCTTTATGCTCGTAGTTCTGGCAGAAGAGGCAGTCGAGCGAACAGCCCCCGAAGAACACGGCTAAGTTGTAATAACCTGTCTCAACCCCCCTGGTCTCAGTGTACTTAGGGTGACCCCTGTGAGTGTTCGCCGGGCAGACAGGAGCCGCCACACAGTTGGTTGGGTGAGGGTCGAGGTACCAGAAGCCGAGGGCCTTGTCCAACCCGATATTAAACCTCAGCACGCCCTTCTCGTTAACCCATAGACCGCAGTAACCTGCCTCACCCTCCCCCAGCGAACACTCGTTAACGCAGAGCTGACACCTCTTGTAGTTACCCTTAGTGCTCTCGGGCGGTGATGTGGGTAACCCTAGAGCAGCTCTATATTCATCATGCCTCGACCTCGCAGCTTTAGGTAAGTCCTGAGAAGCCCTGAGACACCCAGCACATACTGGCAGGGAGGAGCTCACAGTCACAGAGTACTTACCGCAAACAACGCATCTACCCATGATAACACTCCACCAATCCCCAGCTGACTCCAGGAGAGCATGCGCTGCAGAGATAATTAACGTTTCCCCGCTTCTCAAACAACCGATTTAAGAAGAAGGCACTCTTCTCATCTGTAGATATCTGAGATCGCGCTCCTAACCTCGGGAGGGAGTGTCGTGTAATCTACTTCAGAGTCCTTGACTTCCTTAAAGTCGCTTAACTCCAGCAAATCCCACTCCTTCACCTCATCACCAGCCGTGTAAGATCCTTTCAACGTCTTATGCACAACTATGAAGACCTTGCCGTCGGGTGTCCTATAGTGCTCCACGACCACTCTCTCCCCGCTCTTCCTGACCAGGTATACTGACTGCCTCTGCGCTTTCAGCACGCAACACACCAAGTATTGCAGAATAAAAGGGTATTTAAGTTTAGAGATCCGTTCACGACTCAGTATCGCTGGTTTTACTTGACTGAGTCTCCTCGAAGATCTTCGTCAGCGTGGAGTCATTTATCTCGTGAACTACCTTAGCCACCTTCATCACGTAGTCGTCTGAGGGGGTGGACTTAGGTATCTCCATCTCTAGTGAGAGGAGCTGCTTCCTAATCTCCTTCTCCACCCTATTCTTTATTATTCCCTGAAGGATCTCGTCGGACATCTTGACTGAGATAACGAACCTCGCGAACCTCCTTATAGAGTCGTCGTACTCAGGAAATACGTGGTAGGCCTTCTTCAGGACCTTCATCACGTTCTCGAAGGGTTCGAAATCAAGGTAGTAGAGGGTTAGGGCATATCTTAAAACCCTCGTTATATAGGACTCATCAACCCTCCCGGCAACCAGTTGAATCTCCTCACGCACGGACTCGTCAGGACCCTCTCGCGAGAGCAGCAAGTACGTGTGGTCGTAAGTCAGCTCTTTATCGAACACCCTGTTCATCAAATCCCTGTATTCACTGTCCATCCCTAAACCCCTAGTCGCTACGACGTAGAGGCTTATCATCTCCTTCTCGTAGATGTCGTCGGGCTTGGAAGCCCCCCTGAACGGTTCCACACCAACGCTCTCCAAGTATTTCCTAACTAGCTGAATCGCTAACTCCCTGCTAGGATTCTCACTGCTTATCAAGTCGCTCAGAGCGTTGACGTACGCCTTAACCCTCCTCCTCTTCGCGTTCAATCAAACCACCTAACCTACATCCACTGTTTATATTATAATAACGTTTAGCTATATATCGCAAGGTAAACAGGGTTAGAGGGGTAGCACGGTATCTGCATCAGCCGTCTAGCCTGGTCTACCATTTTTAATTCCCACGACCCCTTAGCCCTCCTTAATTCATCGTGGTGTAGGGCTGACATCCCTGAGAGTGTTAAACTGTGAACGAGTTAAACCGCTCTCCAAGTTGAGGGGGTTAGTGACTGTGTTCCATGCGTGGACCCAGTGGCTTCAGTACGCGCGTTGAGTAGTCAGGAATTCCAGCGTTGATTCAGGAGTGTCTAGGTTGATCACCGCTGTTTTATCTTCGAGTCTTAGATGCATTAACCCGCTCCCCTTTATTATAGTTCCCGGAGGCAGCTCAGTGAGCCTGGCGCGGTATGAGAGGAGGTAGGTCTCTAAACCCCGGAAGCTCTGCGGTCTCAACAGCTCTACTGCGTATACCGCCGGGGTCCTATAGGTCGTGCTAGTTAACCTCACGAGGACCCTCTCCTCACGGGTCATGATGTAGGGCCCGAGGAGTCTTCCTTCCTCCCTGCAATCGAGCACCCTTAAAGTGTACTTAACTCCTTTAAAGGTCCCTTGAGTGAGTTTACGAGTTAATAATTCTTCGTGGGATCGGCTTGGGATCAACTCGCTGACAGAGGAGACCTCCTCCAACGCCTCGCCACCCGTAAGACCCTTAGTAATCCCCGACCTCCTCATGTACTCTAGGCACCTGTAGCCGCTGGTGACGAGTTCTGTGCATACTAGGTCCACGTCTGAGTCTTGGGTGAAGTAACCCCCCAGCAAGCTACCGCTTAAACCGCATTCAAAGCCGCACGCGCTGAGTAGCTCACTCAAATCAAGCGCGACATCGTGAAGGCGACTCACACCCTTTGATACCCTCCTAACAGCTTCAAACGAGGACAAGTACTCGACAACCGCGTGGCGGGGGACGACTGGAACCATCCTTCCAAGTGCTGGGAGGAACCTCATGTAATGTCTATAGTACCTCAGCAAGACGTCCTGGATCTCACGCAGTCTCTTAAACCTCCCACCCTCGAAGAGCCTGGGAACTGCTACTATGCCGTCAGGCGGGTGATAACATCCCTTAACCACCCATAAGCTACCGTCGCTAAGTCGGAGTTGATCGCCCTCGAGCACGGAACTCATTATCCACCAACCGATCGGCCGCTACTAATTTAACCCCCCTCACAGTAGTCGCTACCTCGCCCTTAAGCTTCCCTCTATTCACCCTGTATATGTTAAACCTACCCTTCCTCCTCCTGTAGAGGACTATGTACCCTCTTACGTTAAGCTGCCTTAACAAGTGAGCCGCGACCTTGCTGTTGACGTTCAGCTTCCTCGAGAGCTTCCTAGCGTTTATGAACGAGCAACTGTACTTCCTCAGCCACTCAACTACCTCATCAATGCGGGCCAAGAGCACTCACCATTTGTCTAAGTTCTATTCAATCAATCGACTAATAAAAACTTGACCAACATGTAATCGTTCGTCTGACGTCGTAATTTATAAATAAAGAATAATCCTTATTAATAAACCCCTGGTATTAGTTTAGTGTGAGGTGGATGATGAGCAGTGTGCTGAGTGACATACTTAGGGCTCTGATCTACGCCTTAATGATAGCTCCCGGGGTGACTGTGATGTTCGTACATAGCGTTATTTTCTTCGCAGGCAGGCGGCCTAAAGTACGGTCTGACCCGGCAAGCCGTGCTGAAGGATCGAAGCCTAGTATAAGTATAATAGTGCCGGTGAAGGACGAGCCTGAACACATACTCATCGAGCTCGTGGAGAACCTCGGCAGCAATCTTAAGGAGGCTGACGTGAAGTACGAGGTTCTGGTCGTGAGCGATGACCCTCCTGACACCATAGCGGGTGTTAAGTCGAAAGTTGAGGAGACCGCTGTTAGGGTCGGTCTTAAGGACTTCCAGTTCATAGTCAGGACTGAAGGCCCTAAGGGCAGGGCCGGGGCTCTAAACTACGGTGTGCTTAAGTCCAGACACGACTTAGTTCTGATCCTGGACGCAGACTCGAGGATCATGGAATCCACGATACCTGAGCTTGTTTCGTGCGTTGAGTCGGGACACGACGTGTGCGTTGGTAGGTGGGTCGGCTACACATACAGGAAGACTAAATTAAGCGTCTCAATCGCTCACAGCATGAAGTACGTCGTCGACACCCTGTACAGAGGTAGGTCCAACGTCGGGTTGATGGTCTTCCCGCTTGGGACGGGAACCCTCTACAAGAGGGAGGCGTTGGCTAGGGTAGGTCTCTGGGAACCTGACGTCATCCAGGACGACATGTACATGGGAACGAAGCTCCACGGCGCTAATTGCTCGGTAGGTTTCGCTGAGAGGGCGGTGATAGAGGTCTCCGTGCCCTCAACCCTTAAGGCCTTCACCCTGCAACAGGGCAGATGGGCCTACGGAGCTATTGAAACCCTGAGGAAGGGCTACGTTAAGCACGTGCTCAGGAAGGCTGGGGATGGTCCTTTACTGGTTGTTGAGGGCCTTGTATTCCTCCTCCAGTACCTCCCCTTAGCAGGGCTGGCGTTCTCCCTGATACTAGTGCCAGCTCTCTCGGCGTTCCTGCGTGAGGACCTAATGTACTTAAGTCCCTACGTATCCACGTTGTTCGCTTCAATGGCCTTCGTATACGGGATGAGCCTCTACAAATCCATAAAGGAGTTAGGCCTGCCTAGAGTGAGGGTATTGAGGAGCATGGGCTCCATAGCCGCCTTCTCAACCTCGATCTCACCCTACATACTCTTGCACTCCCTCAAAGCACTGGTGAATGACCACATCACCTACGTGGTCACCCCTAAGGGGAGCAAGGAACACGGTCTAAAGGGTGTTAGAGGAGTCAACGGGATAACCTCCTTCACAACGTACTTAATAATCGTAGCGGCGGTCAACGCGTTCTTAAGTAACTACTACACGGCTTTATGGACGCTTGTGTTCGCCGCGGCGAACATTTACGTGATACTTAATGCTGAGAGACCGGCGCCACTTCCGTGCTGAATCAACGGTAAAGACGTTCAACATCGCGGGCTTAAGAAGCTCCTTGACGTCTACAAGGACGTGCGCTTGCGTCTCGACGTGTTCAACTTAAAAACTTCGCTTGGAATTATTTACTGGGATGGGGTGAATGGCGTCCTTAACTAAGTTAAGGGTTTCCATGATCGGGTCTATAGCCCTCGTCATAGGGATCTCAACGCTCATCCTGACCGCCGTTCTGTCACTGCTTACGTACGACTACGATCTCAGCGCCTCGAACATACTGACGATCTCGTTGCTGTTCGTCGTCGGGGCTCACGTTATCCAGTGGTTGGCAAGCCCCTGGATCGTTGAGGCCCTCTACAAGGTTAAGCCGGCTGACGCTACTGGCGACAAATGGGTCTCAGAGATGGTTGAGAGGGTTGCCAGGGGTTCTGGGCTGAGCAAGCCTCCTAAGGCCATGGTCTCCAGCATTGGGGCCCCTAACGCGTTCGCTTACGGCAACTTCTTAAGCGGCTACAGGGTCGCAGTCACACAGGGATTGATCGACAACCTACCTCGCGAGGAGGTTGAGGCTGTCGTAGCTCACGAGATAGGTCATGTGAAGCATAGGGATGTTGAGATAATGATGATCATAAGCATCCTACCAGCCCTTATTTACTGGCTTGGGAGGCTGCTCATATATTCGGGCTTCTACGCCTCCGGTCGCAGTAGGGAGGGGAGGTCTGCGCCCGTCCTGGCAGCGTTCGTGGGGATGGCGCTCATGGCGGTTTCCTTCCTGACGAACTTAGCTGTCCTGTACGTAAGTAGGCTCAGAGAGCACTACGCCGACTCCAACGCCGTGAGATCTATCCCAGGAGGCGGGAGGAAGCTTCAGAGAGCGCTGGCAAGAATACTTATCGCTTCAGGCAGCCTCAGCAAATTCAGGCCAGGCGAAATTAAGAGCACTTCCAGGCTCAAGGCCCTACTGATCTCGGACCCGGAGGTGGGGTTGGGCATTTCAAGGTCTTACAACGTAGATGAGGTCGTTGAGTGGATTAAATCACAGAAATCGCTCTCGCCAGCGGAGATACTCTCAACGCATCCGGACCCGGCTAAGAGGCTGAGGTTCATAGAGAGCCTTGAGAGCGAGGTTAAGGGTCGCGTAGTATTTCAAGTTTAACGTAGTTTTTAGCGGGGATGAACGGTAACACGTGTCTCGTCGTCTTAGGAGGGTAAACGCCTCCTTTACTTACATAATCCATTATCTCGGCCTTACTGTAGGCCTTCCTGGCCAGGACGTAATCTATCTCCCCCTTCATTAAGTCTTCAGACGCGTCGGTCAGCAACCCGTACCAAGCCAGCCTTATTAAGCCATTCACAGCCAGCACGTCAAGCATCCTTATCACCCTTCTCTGAACCTCCACGTCACCCTCAATAATCGTGCACTCACCACCCCTGCCGAACATTATGAAGGCCTTCCCAGCTAAGTCAGCCTCGCTCAAGGAGTCGATCCCTAAGTTACAGTGCTGGACATCGACGCGGAGTTCCTGTAGTCCCTCAATCAAGGGACTCACATCCCCCAAGAACGCGGGGTACCACGTGTAGACTTTAACCTTGGGGTCGAAGTAGTCTATCAGCACGGATGGTATCTTCTTATAGCCTAACTCCTTAAGAGCCGCCCACCTGTGATGTCCGTCAACGATCAGGTACTTATCACTGCCGGGTATAGGTGCTACTATTATGGGCATATCCACGGCGTTAAGGCTCTCCATGTTCCTCATTATGTCGTTCAGCCTCTCAGTCACCAACTCCTCGTGTTGTAGGAGGATATCCACGCTCAGCAGCACGTGCTCAACCTGAAGGACCGGTATGTTGTACTTCGGTATCTTCACCCGTACTTTCTCTTCCCGTGACAATAAGCGGTCCCCTCAAGCCGGTGGTCGATAAAGTTGCCCTACTTCAGCGTCTTAATAAGTTCTAAGACCTTCCTCACAGCTTCTATGCCGGCCCTCTCCTGGGCCTCCTCTGTGGAAGCCCCTATGTGCGGCGTCAGGACGACGTTATCGAGTTTAGTTAGTGGGTGGTTTGGCGGCAACGGTTCTTCCTCGTACACGTCCAGTCCTGCACCAGCTATCCATCCCTCACTCAGTGCCTTGATCAAAGCTTGAGTGTCGACGACTCCTCCTCTGGATGTGTTGATCAACGTCGCGCTC
>CALIKV010000044.1 GCA_938017505.1 uncultured Sulfolobales archaeon
GCTATTGAGTCTATTTCGTCTATGAATATTATTGCTGGCGCGTTCTTCCTCGCCTCCTCGAAGATCTCCCTCAACCTCTGCTCAGACTCACCATAATACTTACTCATTATCTCAGGACCGTTAATAGCTATGAAGTAAGCATCCGCCTCAGTGGCTACCGCCTTAGCTAGGAGGGTCTTACCGCAGCCTGGGGGGCCGTAGAGGAGGACGCCCTTAGGGGGCTCGATACCGAGCTTCCTGAAGAGCTCTGGGTGCTTGAGCGGCAGTTCAACGAGCTCCCTAACCCTCTCAATGACGTCCTTCATCCCTCCCACATCCTCGTACGTCACCTTCATCATTCTAAGCGCCTGAGCAGGTTTGCTTACGAGGATCAGCCTCGTCGTCTCACCTACTATGACCGGGCCTGAAGGCCTTGTTGAGAGGATCTGAAGGAATATTATAGAGCCCAGCAACTGGAAGGGGACTATGTCCCCCTCCATCACGGCATAGTTGAGTAACCTCTTCTTAATCACCTTGAGAGTGGACTCACCCCCGCTCACCTGATTTGAGACGTCTACTGGAGCCAGCTTAATCAAGGCCGCGTCCTTAACGGCGGTCCGCCTGACGATGACCTTATCCCCTATGCTGACGCCAGCGTTCTTCCTGACGATGCCGTCCATCCTTATGAGTTCCTTATCCTCATCCTCCGGGAGCGCTGGCCAGGCGATGGCTACCGTAGTCCTCCTGCCTATTATCTCGACCGCGTCTCCCTCCTCAGCGCCTATGAAGCCGAGGATCCTTTCAGGAACCCTCACCTTACCCCTGAAGGCGTCGCTCTTACCTATCTCCGCAACCCTTACCACATACTCGCTGCCCTTACTCAGCACTGCCTACCCTCGATAAAAGTATGTCTTACAACGCTTAATTATATTGAAGCACGCTAATCGCGTGCAGGACCGCGGTCCTGCACGCCTCCGGAGCAGCTGGTTATAGGGCGTCAGTCCTCGTCACGAAGTCCACATCAACTGACGAAACCCCTTCCGTCTCCGTTAAACTCCTCTCCAGCTCGTCCGTCCCACCCTCGAAGTCCTCAGGCATAGCCACGTAGAGCCTCAGCGCGTACAGGCCGAAGGCAACGTACTCCTTCTCGTGTCTGAGTATTTCATAATGCCGCGGTAGTCTGGACTTGATGTCGTTGATCAGAGCGTCTAAATCGACTTCATCGCTCTCCGGGTTAA
Source organism: uncultured Sulfolobales archaeon (assembly GCA_938017505.1). Taxonomy (GTDB): domain Archaea; phylum Thermoproteota; class Thermoprotei_A; order Sulfolobales; family NBVN01; genus Zestomicrobium. The sequence goes on from CALIKV010000044.1 coordinate 1,218, forward strand.
CGCGAAGCGAGACCACTACCTTGCCCAACACAACCACCCGACCTAAGGACCCTCGAACCCGCAGTTAGGGCACTTATACGGGTTCGAGAGATCCCTACACTTACTGCACCTCCAAATAAGGACCACGCCGCAGTTAGGGCAGAGGAACTTCACCGCCTTCTCACGAGGGGTTATTAATCTGCCGCAACTGACGCACACGGGTGGAGTCGCTGCCTCAACGATCACAGGACCCCCGCCCTTAGACTCGCTCACTTGCGCCATGCCACTCGCCTAGAATCAAGTACTAGCAAGCTTAAAAAGGTTGTCTTAACGTGTAGCGAGAGCCCAGCTCAAGGCTGAATCAGCTTCTTGAAAGCGAGGGCGTCCTCACTCATGTAGACGTTGTTGAACATCACGTAGACCTCTGAAGACGTCTTCAACCCGTCAAGCATCTCTTTAAGCCTGACCAGGTCTTCAACGCCGTACTTATACCTGTAGTTAACTTCACGAGCCCCTATGCCGTGCAGTCTGAAGTAGTAACTACCCGACGACGTTGCGGGCGGGAACCACTTGAAGGGGTCAGTGACGTGAACGACGTTGCTGAAGTCCTCGAGAACCCCCCTCAACTCCTCACCATGCCTGAACCAGTCACCCCTCAACTCAACGCCTATTCTGAAGGCCGTGTCGTAGGTCGTTGAGAGGAAATCCTTGATGTTCATTAGGTTCTCCCTACCGTAGGTGAACGAGGGAGGTAGTTGAAGCACTACGTACGTAGTCCCCAAAGCCTCGGCAGCTCCTCTCACGAGCTCCCAAGCCTCCATCACCTCCTTAGTCGGCCTTAGGTGGCCGTACCTGCTCCTACGGCCTTCAGGCGGTCTGAACCTGGACCTACGCCACGTAGGCGATTCTGGAGGGTGGGTTATTGCCTGCCATCCCTTCATGGCGAATTTAAAGCCTTCAGGCGCCTCCCTACGGTAGCGTTTAAGGCCCTCAGGGTTTGGCGGGTTATAGAAAGTCTCCTGCAACTCCACTGCTTCGAAGAGTCCGTAGTACTTGCCCCTGGACATGGGGAATCCGCAGCAACCGACCACCACGTGACTCATCGCCTTAATTCCTCCATCACCTTAACTGCGAATCCCCTGTTCAGAAGCGTGTTGATCATGTCCTCACCAGCCCTCAGGTCTATGACGCTCACACTCACCGAGCACTCCTGAGGGTTGGGGATGCATCTAATCATCTTCAGCTCGCCGCCGCTTTCAACTATCAGGTTGACCAGGTCACCCACCTTCTCCGGAGTGCTTAACTCCACGTTCAGGTTCATCAGGTACTCTCCCGAGGGGGTTATAGGTCTGATGAGCAGCGTCCTGCCTGCCTGATCAATGATCAGCTCGACCGGGGTGTTCGTCTCAATCCCTAACTCCCTCCTGATGAAGAGGGGTATGGTGACACGCCCCTTACTGTCAACCCTAACGATGAACCTGATTGAGTCTACCCCTCACCACCTGAGATAATATAGGGTTAAGCAAGCAATTAATTTAAATTGGAGTTTAGGAATCGGGATTTAGGTGAGGAGCGGACCACGGACTGAACGAGTGATGAGTCCGTGCATTACTGAGAAGCGGTGACCTCCTTTAAGCGAGGGACTCCTCACTTAAACTCCAGTAACTCAACCTTAAACCAGGGGGTTCTCTCCTTGAGCAGGCTCTCAGCCTCCCTAGCATCCCCCTCAACCGAGATGAAGTAGATGTGGTCGACTACCCCGCTCTTGCTGAACTCAAGGATTCTGTAGCCACGCTCACCTAAACCCCTAAGCAGCTCCTGGACAAACCCCTCGTCGTAAGCCGTCAGGAAGATGTTGGTCTTCACATACCCCTTAAGCCCTACCCTACTAGCGCTACCCACCGCCCTACACCTTAAACTATTAAATACCAGCCCTTATTAAATCGCGACCTCCCTTAATGCGAGGACCGTGTGGCCGTTACGGAGATTCACCGTTTTACCCCGTCTCCTGGCAACTCATGCCCTAAGCTCAGGCAGCAGTCCTTAGGGCCTCTCACTTCGCCTTGGAGTTCAGGCTCTCTTAAGGGGGAACGTCGAGCGACTCCACTATTGATTTAATGATTTTCCTTTCAGCCCTCCTCAAGTGCTCGACGAAGGTCGAGCATGCGATTCCTAAATATCTGGAGACCTCGCGTGAGTCCTGATACCTAGGCCAGTTGAAGTACCCTAGCTGGAACGCAGCGATGAGGGACTTAAGCTCCATGTACGAGAGTTTGGACACTATGTCCTGAACCGTTATGAAGGTCTTATATGGGTCGACCTCGTTAGTTATCGTATCATCGACCCTGAACCAGACCTCGGTGTTTGTGGGGGCGTTCTCCTTGATGGCCGTGAGCAATTGCTTGAGATTCCTGCCGAAAGTCACCACCGGGTAGTACCTCACTCCTCCCCTAATCACTATAGGCCCGTTCAGGACTGAGTCAGTTAGGCACAGGGCCTTCAGAGTCCCCATCTGCTTCCTCGTTACGATGAGCCTGGCCTGGTTCGCCCTTCTCTCAATTATTTTGTAGTTTAGGACGTATGGATCTCTGTCAAGCGTTCTGAAGAAGTGCCTCAAATCATCGCTCGAGCCCCCTTTAACCTCCGCCATGTAGTAAACTGAATCACCTATCAGAGTGGCGAAAGGCACTACGATGAACGACTTACTACGTTCCTTAGTAAACTCGTGCAACGGTTCATCCTTGTGAACTATGCTTAAGGTACCCCGTATCTTACCCCTCATACACCATCATCTAATATAGAGCCAAAAATGTTAAATATTTACCTTAGGCTATATTCTTTATAAAGTTGCTACCGAACTAATTCGGTATAAGCTGCTAAGACAGGTTAGTGAGAACTCGTTTAACCCCCAACACCACTCCACATTGAGGTGTACTCTTAGTTGAGCGACCCTGCTCTAGACCTGTTAGCTTCACTGGTAAGCATAAACACTGTGAACGATCCCGCAAGGGGGGTGAGGCCCAGCAGGGATGTGGTGGATCTGGTTAAGGAGGTGCTGACTGGTTGGGGCGTTGAGGCTAACGTGTTGGAGAGCGGTGGATATTACTCGGTGTACGGCGGTGTCGGTGAGGGGGAGCCTTCGGTCATGTTTATGGCTCACCTAGACGTAGTGCCGGTGAAGGTCGATGAGTGGACTCATGAACCCTTCAAGGTCACTGTGGTAGGGGATAAGGCCTTCGGGAGGGGTACTGTGGATGACAAGGGCAACGTTGTGGGGGTGATGCTGGCTCTCAGGGAGTTGATGAAGCAGGACCTCAAGGGAAGGGTCCTATACGCTTTCACAACGGATGAGGAGGTAGGGGGTGTCCACGGCGCTAAGGTGCTGGCGGAGAAGCTGGCCAGAGAGAATTCCCTGCCAAAGTACCTAATCAACGGGGACGGCCTGGGGATGTACCCTATAGTTAGGAGGAGGAAGATCTTCAAAGCAGTTCTAGAAGCTCCTCAGGAGAAGGCGTTTATGACGGGCACCATTAGAAAGAGGGACTTCGAGCTGAGGACGCCAGTAGTTTCGACAAGACACTCCGCGTGGTTCGTGCCGGGAGTCGACACACACCCGTTCGTCGCGGCCTCGTACTTCATGTTAAGCAACCCTGAGTTCCAAGCTGTCCGCGTCAACGGCGTATTCGTCAAGACAAACGTGCTGCCGACCACGGTCTCCCTCGAGTACGTCGACCCCTCCAGCGGTGGTGAGAGGGTTGAGATCGATAAGGGGCTCACCACGCTGCTGCGTTTACTAATGCCGCTAAGCAGGGCAGCCGTGCCGGTGCGGCTCTACAGCGATAACGGAGTCTCCATAAATCCCAACATGTACGGCTTACGCGACGGCAAGCACGTGGTCGAGGTCGATGTGAGGGGCATGACAGAGGACGTTAACGTTATCAAGGAGGCGCTGGTCCGCACGGCGTCGGAGATAGCGCCTGAAGTCAGGGTGGACGTGATTGATGAGGGTGGCGGGGGGTATCTCTACGTCCCGCCGACCGATGAACTAGTACAGTCGGCAATCAGAGTCCTTAACGAGCTGGGTCTTAACGCCTACGCAATAGAGGCTCCAGGAGCCTCGGATTCAAGGCACTTCACACCGCTAGGGGTTAAGTGCATTGACTTCGGACCCAAGGGAGGTAATAACCACGGTCCTGACGAATGGGTTGACCTTAACACGTTCAGACTCCTGCACAAATTCTACACGAACATGGCTCTGAAGCTCGTTGGGAGGTGATGTAGGTGGCCATATCGATTGAGAACGCGGCTTTCTGGATAGCCGTGCTGCTAGCTCTCTTCGCAGTGGGGGATATAGCGGCCGTAGTGACTAAGGCTAGACTCTCCGCAGTATTTGTCGCGCTTATGCTGGCGTTAATAGGCTTCCTCACCGGAGTGCTCCCGCCTAACTTTATAGACAGGGCCGGCCTAACCGCCTTAGCCACATACGCGTCAGCCTTCCTCATATTCCACATGGGTACCCTAATAGAGATACGTCAGTTCATAGAGCAGTGGAGGACTGTGGTTGCGGCTGTGATCTCCATGATTGCTGTGATGGTCGTCCTGGGCCCTGTGGGATATGCTCTGATAGGGAGGCCGGAGACGCTGGTCAGCATACCGATACTCAACGGCGGGATAATAGCAACCCAGATAATGGTTGGGGGGGCGTCGGCGAAGGGCTACACCCTAGCGGCTGCGCTGGGGGCTTTAGTGTATGCTGTGCAGAAGTTCGTCGGCACTCCCATCGCGTCATACTTCGGGGTTAGGGAGGCTAGGAAGATAGTTAAGCTATATAAGGAGGGTAAGATTAAGGTGCAGAAGAGCGAGTCCACTGAGAAGAAGTATCCGGGATATCACGTGATCGACTGGAAAAGATATCAGAGGTACTTGACGGACTTCGTGTTGCTGGCGATCACGGCATTCTTCGCGTGGCTCTCAATGCTCCTAGACTCGCTCACAGGTCTGAACTACTCGATATGGGCTTTGATTCTGGGGGTTGTCGTCAGCTACGTCGGCCTTGTGCCGAACAAGATCCTCGAGATGGCCAAGGGCTCCGGATGGTTCATGGTCGTGATATTCGCATCTATAATACCCGCCCTAGCTAAGATTAAAGTAGGTGATCTCTTGACACTCGCGTACCAGTTGGTGGTAGTGTTCGCGGTGTCCCTAGTCGGTGTGTTCGTCTTTATGTACCTCCTGCCCACATGGAGGCTCGTAGGCTCCAGGAACTTGTCTATAGGGATAGGTGTTGCCCAGATGTTGGGGTTCCCGGCGACGTACCTAGTTGCTAACGAGGTGGCTAACGCGGTCGGCGAGACCAAGGAGGAGAGGGAGGCGATACTTCAGACTCTCATGCCGGCCTACGTGATAGCGGGCTTCGCCACAGTGACCACCATCTCGATAATCATAGCAGGACTGCTCGTGGGTCTGTTGTAAGGTGAGGGGCGATCCTTTTTGATCGAAGAACGCAAACCGAGTCCTAACGTCCTGGAAGATCTTTTTTGGGTCGTGATTCACGGTAGGGGTGTGTGGCACACCGGATCATCGACAACCCTTGCCAGGGTTCTGGCGATGGCCGGCGTGATCGCCGGGCGTGAGTCCTACTACTACATGAGGTACGATGACTCCCCGGAACGGGTCAACATACCGATGATGTTCTACGTTGTCATGGGCAATCCCAGGGTTGAGGTGCTCCTGCCGGAGGAGGTGGAGCCCGTTGGAAGGCTGTTCAACGCTGTGGTGGTCATGGACTCGGTCTCACTGCTTAAGGAGACTTCCCAGAGGGCCACGCTGTTCGACGGGGTTAAGGATGACGCGGTCTTCGTAGTCAACACCGGACTCACCCCGCCGCAGGTGCTTGCGCTGCTCAAGAAGTATCAGCTAACACGTGACTGGTTCGGCAAGCTCGTTACAGTCAGCGCGAGCAAGTACCACACTAACGTGGCGTTCGGCCTGATAGGCGCTCTGCTGAGGGCCTGGGACGTGGTGGGTCTGGAGGACGTGCTGAACGCGTTGGAGGCGCTGAAGATAGATGAGGGTGCCGGAGAGGCCATCGCTTCAGCGTATAAGGACGCGTCAGTCACTGAGGTGAGGATCCATGCTGAGGAGTCCGGGGCGACTGGAAGGGTAGGCGTTAAAACACCTGAATTCAGACCGGGGCCCTGGAATGTCGAAACCTATAGAGAGTATCAGAGAGCACTCTCGCAGGCCAGGAGCTACGAGGACAGGGTCAAAATAATGCCCAGGTGGGAGGCCATGGCCCCAGGACTGATAGAGTTCGGCCCGCCTCCCGGCGGAAAGAACATAGGGTTTAAGACGGAGTTCGCCAGGATCGAGGCACCTGTGATAGATAAGTCTAAGTGTGTGGATTGTAAGCTCTGCTCGTACTTCTGCCCTGACGGTTCCATAGACTTCGAAAGCGTTGAGGTGGATTACGAGTACTGTAAGGGCTGCGGCGTCTGCGCTCGCGTGTGCCCCACCAAGGCCATCAGAATGGTGAGCGAGCTGGAGAGGGTTGAGGGTTTGAATGACCCTGAACTCAGGAGGCTGGCCCTAGTCACTAGGGAGTATGGTTACTGATTTTGTCGAGGTGGTGGTGTGTGAAGGTACTTACGAGAACTGATTTGGAGGCAGTTCAAATACCTAGGAAGAAACCCATAACCGGTGCTAGAGCCATAGCCGAGGCTGTTAAGATAGCTGACGTGGACGTGATAGCGGCTTACCCGATAAGGCCCTACACGGGCGTCATGAACGCGCTCGCTGAGATGATAGCCAACGGCGAGTTCGCTGCGGAGATCATAGTAGCTGACTCAGAACACTCGCAGTTCGAGATAGCGAAGCACGCCTCAGCAGTTGGTGCCAGGACCTTCGTCGGCAGTTCCGGGGTTGGTCTCCTCTACGCCGCCGAGGCTATAGCGGTCACTGCGATGGATCAGCTGCCGGTGGTGGCGCTCGCTGGCTGTAGAGCGCTCGACGACCCTGGGAACTTCGGGATGGAGTGGAACGATACGCTGTTCTTCAGGGACTCAGGATGGCTTGTCTCGTGGGCTAAGGACCCGCAGGAAGCGCTTGATATGACCTTGGTCGCGTACCGAGTTGCTGAGGACCGTAGGGTCATGCTACCGCACTTCATAGTGGTTGATGGCGCCACCATAACACACATAGCCGCACCTGTCGACACGCCTCCTAAAGAGGACGTGACCGAGTTCCTACCTCCCTACAGGCCTCATTACCCGCTGGATCCAGCTCAAGGCCCTGTGACTAAAGCGCAGCACATAGCGCCCTCGCTAATAGGTCCTGAGCAGAGGAAGCATGTGGACGTAGCTATGAAAAGGTCTAGGGACGTAATTGCTGAGGCGTGGAGGGATTACGCTGACTACGTCAGGAGGACCTACGACCCGTTTATTGAGACGTTTCACATGGACGACGCCGAGATAGCCTTGGTGACCATGGGCGCATACACTGTTAACGCGTTACACGCCGTCAAGGAGGTCAGGAGGGACGGGATTAAAGCAGGTGTTGTGCGCTTAAGGTATTTCAGGCCGTTCCCGGCCTGGGACCTCGAGAAGGTCTTAAGCGGTGTGGGAGGGATCGGCGTCCTGGACTTCTCCTATTCGTTCGGCTCCCCAGACAGTGCGGGTGTCGTCTTCAACGAGGTGAGGGCCGCGATGTACGGCAACCCCAAGCCAGCGCTGGACTTCCTCTTCTTAGGGGGTAGGGAACCCAAGCCAGCTGACTTCGTTAAGGCTCTGAAGGTTCTGCACAAGTACGTGAGAACCGGGGACACGCCAGAAGGTAAGCGTGTCTTCTGGTTGACGCTGAGGGGTGAGGACGTGTGAGCGGTGAGCGCAGGCAGTTCAAGTCGGTCAAGGAGGTTCCACCTGAGGACTACTACACGTCGGGTAGGAGGACGTGTGCCGGATGCGGTCCTGCGCTGGCGTACAGACTAGTCCTCAAGGCCGCAGGCGTTAACACCGTGGTTCTGGGTCCGACGGGCTGTATGTACGTAGCTAACGCCCACCAATTCCTGACATCACCTTATGCGATACCTTGGTTCCACACCCAACTCGGCGGCGGCGGGGCCGCGGGCGTAGGGACTGCCGCGGCGTTCAGAGCCCTCATGAAGAAGGGTAAGAGGAGGCTGGAGGACGTTAACGTAGTGGTGTTCGGGGGTGATGGGGGGTTCGCTGACATAGGGTTCGCCGGACTCTCCATGGGCATGAGCTACGATTACCCTAGGCTCCTCTACGTCCTGTACGACAACGAGTCATACGCCAACACAGGGATACAGGCTTCAAGCACAACCCCCTGGGGGGCGACGACCACCTTCACCCCCTCGGGGAAGGTCAGGAGGATAGGGAATGAGAGGATGAAGAAGAACGTTGCTCTAATCATGGCCGCACATCCAGGGGTTAGGTACGTGGCTACAGCCACCCTGTGGCCTCCGCTAGACCTGATGAATAAGGTGAGTAAGGGGCTTGGGAGTGGCGGCCCCTCATTCATACACGTTTTAGTGCCTTGCCCTAAGGGATGGTTCACGCCGCCCGACCTGACGGTCGAGCTGTCCAGACTCGCTGTGGAGACAGGGCTCTGGGTCTTGTGGGAGCATGAGAACGGCAGGTTCAGGCTGACTTACAAGCCATCGCCGAGGAAGCACGTTAAGAACTACATGCAGTTACAGGGGAGGTTCGCACACCTACCCGCTAGCGAGATAGACATGATTGAAGAAGTGACTGAGAGGGAGTGGGAGATTTGGGCGGAGATGGATAGGACTGGTAAGTTGATGGTGCCCTAGATCCCTCCACTAAAAAGCTTTGAGAGTTGAGGTTTTTATAAATTACCGCAGTATACTTTGAGACGCACCCACGCACCGTCATTTAAGTTCAGTTTCTCCCTGAGGTTCTCGCTTGAGATCACCTCGATTACATTTGGGTTATGCCTGCTTAAGTGCGGTCTGATAACTAGGACCCACTCATTCGGGAGGCCCGGGAGTTTACCGAACCAATAGTAGAAGCCCCCCCTCTCAGCCCCATTGACCACGACGCTCCTTATTGAGGATGGGGTGCACCTCTTAATCAAGTCCTCGTAAGACTCACTCACCTCGACGTTCAGCGTCCCTGGATACGGCTCCTCGTCAATTAGCTCGGCGAGTAATATGTTGTAAGGCGGCATGGCGACGTACTTAGCCCCGACGCCGAAGCCCCTAAGCACCTTGCCCTCGAGCTCCACGTGCAACCCTGACCCCACTGATATCTATAGAGATGCCCCTTTTTAAGGGGTTAAGCGACAACGCTCGCGAAGCGCCTTCAGAGGTGTCGGGAGGTCTTAGAAGAAGATGAAGACCCGCTCTTAAGAGGACTGGAGCGGGCTAAGCGCCTGGAGATCCTGTCGGCAGTGTGTATGGGCTCCGGCAATTCGTGCCCTTTAAAGAGAGTCGGCGTGATACGAGAGACGAACTCAATAGTTACTTTATGCCCTAAACTCATGTAGATCTTCGTAGAGCCCTGCAAAGCCACGTAAGCCCCGAGAACCCTGTTGGTCTCCAAGTACCTCACCCCTCTAATCACCACCTCCCTCCCGGCAAGCACCTTCCTAGCGACCCCTATAGAGGGCTTGTCGAGAGCTACGCCGACGTGCGACGCAATTCCGAATGACCTAGGATGTGTTATCCCGTGTCCGTTGACCAGGATCAAGTCCGGGTCAGCGTTGAGCAGCTCGTAAGCCGCGAACATCAGCGGCGCTTCTCTGAACGCTAGTAGGCCGGGTATGTAGGGGATCTCCACGTGGTCGGCTACTGCTGAGTAGCTGACAAGGCTTAAATCAGGGTATCTATGGAGAGTCGCTACGCTCACCCCCACGCCGCCGACGTATGATAGATCCAGACCGACTACACTCCTCACGCTTGAGGGGCTGTACTCCGTGTTAACGAGCTCGGAGAGCCTTACCTGGAGTTCCTGAGCTTTAAGTTGATTGAAGGAATGCATGTCGGACTGGTCCTCTCAGGTCCCGAGGGTCACCGTCTTCTCCCTAACCCCCTCAGGCGTTATGACGACTACGTCCACGCCGTCCCCCGAGAGGGCGTCCCTCTTCACAGCGGCTGAGACAGCGTCGACTGCTATCTGAGTCGCCTCCTCCACGCTTAGGCCCTCCCTATACCTGGACTCTATAATTCCTATAGCTATCGGCGCTCCTGAACCTATCGCGGCGTACACGTCCTCGATCAGGGATCCTAGCATGTCCATAACGTAGAGGTGTGTTCCAAACTCGTCAACGCCGCCGAACACTATCTCCGATATGAACGGCAACCACTTGTTCTGGTAGAGGATCACCGAGAGCAGTCTCGCGGCTGAGTGCACGCTGATGGGCCTGTTGTTCTCCAGCTCGTATGAATGTATCAGGACGTTCATCGTTCTGTTGAGGGTCTGTATGTCTGAGAAGAGGCCTGCGAAAGCCAGGCCGAACCTATCCTTGATCGCGAAGACCTTCCTACCACCCCTGCTCATGACGAACCCACCGTAAGCGACTCTCTTCTCAGCGGCCAGGACGACGCCTTCTTTAGCCTTAATGCCCACGGCAGTTGCTCCAGTGCCCACTCTCTCGTAAGACATGTAAACACCTACCTAATTAAAGGGGTTAAACCAGAATATAAGCCTTCAACGCGCATGAGGTATGGCGTAAGTAGAGTGGGGTGTGTTAGTGATTAAGAGGCTTGAGAACTACGAGCTGATTAAGAAGCTCATGTACACGGTCGGTAATGAGGGGTTGAATCGATATAACATAGTAATCGTGGATCGGAGGGTTGGAGGCGGTTTGAAGGAGATCTCTCTCGCCGGGATTAGTAAGTTAATGAAGGATAGAGTCGTAATCGGGGATACGGTGATACCCCTCCACAGGGTGGTGGAGATTAGAAAAGGTGATGAGGTCTTATGGAGGAGGAGTGCTTGAGCACGGCCCTCAAGGGCGTTAAGGTCTGGAGGTTTGAGGAGATCAGGGAGGCCTTAATGAGCGTCTACTCAGAACCTGTCACGCTGGCTAAGAGCGTCAGGAGGAAAGACGTGATGCGGTACTTAGTAAGGCTTGACAAGATGTATGGAATCCTTGAAAAGAGGGTCTTCAGCGTCTTGAACCGCCTGCCGAGCCCCAACAGGTTGAACCCGTTCTACGCGGAGATCCTGGCTATCTCAGGGATAACAGACTACGCAGCGCTCTACTCGAGGATGACCGGCCTCAGGAAGGCTCTGAGGAAGATATGGAAGCAGTACAGGTTACGGGTGAAGCTCTCTCTAACGGCTAGGGAGGCTAGGAATGACTTAAGAGAGTTCGTTGGTAGGTCGCTGTCCATAATGAGGAGGCTTGAGGAAGATCTAAGGAAGCTTGAGAAGGCCCTCGGCGAGATCAAGAAGCTTCCCTGCATAGACTTCAACGCGCTTAAGGTGGTGGTCGCTGGGATGCCTCAGGTCGGTAAGTCAACCCTTGTAGGCAGGATATCCAGCTCCGAGCCCGAGGTATCTCCCTTCCCCTTCACCACCAAGAACATTATCTCCGGCCACATACAGCTGGACCACATCCGAATACAGATCTTCGACACTCCTGGGATTCTTGACAGGCCGGTCTCAGAGCTAAACGAGATAGAGAAGAGAGCCCTCGTCGCGATTAAGTTCCTGGCGGACGTGATCATCTACATGATAGATTCAAGGTCATCCAGTTACTACCCTATAGAGCAGCAGCTAGACCTGCTTCAGTCAATAAAGGCCATGTTCAGTGATAAGGAATTGCTGGTGGTCGTAAACAAGATCGACGAGACGACGGAGGAGAGGCTGAGGAAGGTTCTCGCAATGGTTAGGGAGGCCCATGGCGAGGAACTCCTCAAGATGAGTGCGCTTAACGGCACAGGCGTAGACGCCTTGCTAGACCTCCTGAAGAGCAAAACCCGTACAACGCCGATCCCTAGGTGACGTGCCGTGAAGGGGACGTGGAGGTATTCAAGCCTCTCAAACAGGGACGACTGGAACGTGAGGCGAGGACCTCGCTATTAATGCAACGCGTTGTGAGAGGTGTTAATCTTATTAAACCCCCGGTAGGCATGTTTATGAATAAGGTTTGTGGGGGTTTGCGACCATGACCTCTAACCTCGATTTGGAGCTGTATGAACGCGAACCGCCGATCCCTCCTGGAGAGTATGTGAGGGTGGGCAGCGACGTCCTTAAGGGCTTCACTCGGAAGCTCTTCACGGGCGCGGGTCTTTCCTCAGAAGACGCCGAGGTTGTGGCTGAGGTGCTGGTCACCGCGGACCTCATGGGGATCTCGAGCCATGGGGTTCAGAGGGTTAGGAGGTATATTGATGGGGTGTTGAAGTGCTGTGTTAATCCTAGACCGAGGGTGAGATTGCTCAGGGACGGCGGTGCTGTTGCCTTACTGGACGCTGACGGGGGGTTAGGACATCCTGTCGGTGTTAAGGCTATGGAGGTGGCTATCGAGAAAGCTAAGACCTTCGGCGTGTCCCTGGTTCTAGTACGGAACAGCCAGCACTACGGGATAGCTGGCTACTACGCTCTTAAGGCGGTGTGGAAGGGCCTGATAGGGGTCTCGGTAACTAACTCTGAGAAGCTGGTTGCATACGTTAACACGACCAGCAGGGTGCTAGGCACTAACCCTATAGCTATCGGTGTGCCCAGGCCTAGACCCCCGCCGATACTCTTCGACGCCGCAACCGCGGTGGTCCCTGTTGGTAAAATAGAGCTCTACGCTAAGCTGGGTAAGGCTGTTCGTGAGGGGTGGGTGCTGGGTCGGGACGGATCCCTGCTCAGCGGTGACGCTGCTGAAGTTCTGGGCGAAATTAAGAACGGGAGGGCCGCTATCCTACCGTTAGGGGGTTTAGGGGAGGAGTTCGGGGGGCATAAGGGATCGGGACTTGCGTTCATGGTTGACGTGATTGCGGGAGTCCTCTCAGGAGCTGCGTGGGGGATGCACGTTGGCTACACGACAGGAGAAAAGCCGGCTAACGTCGGTCACGCTTTCGCCGCGATAAACGTGGAGTCCTTTATGTCAATGGAGGAATTCCACTCCAGGGTGGAGAAGTACGTTGAGGAAATAAAATCCCTCCCCAAACACCCTAGGGCCGATAGAATATGGTTACCAGGGGAGAAAGCCTGGTACACCATGCAGACCAGACTCAAGGTAGGCATCCCGCTACATAAGAACGTGTGTAAGGAGCTGAATCAAGTAGCGTCAGACATAGGTGTGGAAGACAGAATAAACTGCGAGTGATTTAACGTCGTTTAATTAATCTCATCCCGTCCTAGGAGGACGGAGCTTCATCGATGATTGAACCGCTTACCTAAATCAGCTAGTAGTCCTTCAATCATTCACTCAGTTAGGACACCGTTCATCATGACTCCAGCTCCCTAAAGAGGGTCATCCCTTAAACCTACTGTATTCAGTTAGCGTCCTCAGGATCTCGTTCGTTAGCTCCTCGCTTACGTGTTGAAACACGACTATCACCTCCTTCTCCACAAGTTCATTCCCCTTCCACTCACTTGAGGGGCTTAAGACGTAAACAGGCGCTGATTCCTTCAACTCACTTATCTCGCTAGATTCGTGTCTGGTTATTATTAAGTCGTGCTTCTCCGGATCCCACGTCTTAAGCAGCTTAACGACCTCGCTCTTAACCACGTCGCCGAGGTTCTCAGCCTCCACAGCTTCCAGGGACTTCACGTTTCCCTCAACAATCCTGGCCACTAACGCCTTAACGGTCAATAAACCACCTCAACCTAAGTACTTCTTAAGCACCTCCATAGAGGCTTTGTAGTCTCTCTCCTCATCCAGGTAGCCGGAGTCGCTGAGGTTCGGCTGCGTCAACACTTTGACGACCGTCCCTTCATCCAGCTCCGCGAATAACTGGGGTAGCCACGTTATGCCTAGCTCGTCTGAATCCCCGTGCTGCGTGACGTAGACGTAATCCCCCCATCTATACTCCAGAGGTATGTTAAGCTCCTTAGATAGCCTCTCAGCCAGCCCGCTGAAGTGCTTATGTAGGTCGTGACTCTGCTCAGTAACTAACACGAGTTTTCTCACTCCTGCCAAGGTTACTCACCATTAATTACAGAACCGGAGAGTATATAACTTGACGTCCACATCCATAGGTTGAGGTGGACGTACATCTCGGTAGGTGTCAGGTATGAGCGTGTTTCCCTCGATTTCACCCTCCCAACCCCTGTAAAGTCCTTGACACTGCTGCAGCTGGGATGATGACTGGCGTCGTCGGGCAGATTGTTGAAAAGGCCTCCGCGATCCCCTGTCTTAGTGTTTCAGCGAAGTACGTACACATCATTCAATCAGGTCCCGGATTCCTCAACATCTACTTAGTATTTCCTTCCGAGTTAAATATCTTTAAAGAGTCAATAGTTACTTAGTGGTGCGTGAGGTGCTCAGCAGGATTAGAGCCGCGGTGACCCCTATCCTGCAGCGTTTAGGGTGGTCGCTGTGGAGGTTGGGGGTCACGCCAAACGCTGTTACTCTGACCGGGCTACTGTTGAGCCTCACAGCCCCGTGCTTCGCGTTACTGGGTCTTAGTTGGGTCGTCCTAGTCCTCCTCGTCGTGAGCCTGGCCTGCGATCTAATCGACGGTGCAGTGGCTAAGGCGTCGAACCAAGCCTCAGCTAGGGGGGGTCTCATGGATTCTGTGAGCGACAGAGTTGAGGAGTTGATGTTCTCACTCTCCCTAGGTTTTTTAGGTGTTAAGTGGTTCCTGCTGATGCTGTTCCTCGGGACCTCATTCCTGACGAGCTACTTAAGAGCCATAGCCAGACAACACGGCATAAACCTGGAGGGCGTTGGCTTTATGGAGAGGGGTGAGAGAGGCTTGCTGACGGTAGCCTCCCTAACGCTCCTCATACTCATGAGCAGGTCACACGCTGAAGTGCTCATCACACTTGGGGTAATCCTGAACGTGGTCACGATAACACAACGTCTAAAAACACTGAGCGCGAGCCTGAGTAAGGGGTGAGGCCGGGCCCCCCAGTGAGGCCTCCCGACCGCGTTGCACGGCATAGTCACGCATTAATTTTATTTACCTAACGCTATAGATCTAGGGTGTCTTAAGTTGAGTAGGGATCAGGTCATAGGCTTCTCGCTCCTCGCGGTTTCGGTCTTGGTTGTAGCGGTCTATGGCTGGTTGGTGTTCGCCACTGAGTACTATCTGCTTGTGCTTAAGTTAACGGGATTCATGGCGATCGCAGGGGTCTTCACAGTCCTCGCGTGGATCGGCTACACCCTAGCAACCACACCACCGCCTAAGCCTGTGGAAGAGATAGAGAAGGAGATAGAGGCTGAGTTGAAGAATCTTGAGGGCGGGTTCAGGGAGGAGGAAACGACCGCAGGCGGTCCCCTTAGGGAGAGGGAGTCATAAGCGGTGTGAGGGCTGGCGATTTTCTTAAAAGCGAATACTGATCCTGCTCAGATTAAGTGATTGAACGAGCGCTACTCGAATAGAATTGAACCTGGAAAGCCCGGAAATCCCATAGCGTGTGGTTTACCTCAAAAATAAAGCCGGGTTAGGCACTTCAGGAATGACTAGGTCCTACTCAGTTATCTTTTTATGGCACAGCCACCAGTCAATGCACTCGATTTCAGAGGCCTTCTCCTGCTCTCTCCTCTTTTCAATCATGTCCACAGTATTTGCTGGCGGAACAATCACGTGATCGCCTACGACCTCGTTATCCGGCCAGTTTGCCGGAATAGCGTATCCCTTATCGGCGATTTGCAGCGCCCTCACCATCCTGAGGATTTCATCCATGTTTCTCCCGAGCTCCATGGGGTAATAAAGTATGGCTCTGATCGTCCCTTTAGGGTCAACTATGAATACAGCTCTCACGGTCTGAGTTCCCTCCGCTTGCTTGTGGCGCATGCCCAGCCTTGCAGATATCAATCCAGCGTTATCCGCGATTATTGGAAACTGTATTTCAACATCTAGTTTCTCCTTTATCCACTCCTCCCATTTGAGATGGGCAAACACCTGGTCTATGCTAAGCCCGATTAAATCGCAGTTAAGCTTCTTAAATTCCTCATACCTTTTCTGGAAAGCCACGAACTCCGTTGTGCATACAGGCGTGAAATCTGCTGGATGGCTGAACAAGATGAACCATTTTCCACTGTAGTCGTCTGGAATTTTAATAACACCCCTTGTAGTTCTTACTTCCATTTGGGGAAATTTTTCACCTATTAAAGGCATTGTGTACTCCATTCTATTCACCTATCAATAACAAATTTGTCTGAAAACTATTTAAGTTTTTCGGTAGGTGATCTTGATTTGTCACTATCCTAACCTAAGGATGTTAGTAAGTTGCGTTGTGAACTTATCCATAGTCAACCCTTCAACCCTTTCCAGAGACTTACCTGAGTAATGCCTCCACAATTTCTCGTTAACCATTACATCGGCGATGCCCCCTACAGCCTCCCCAACGCTTTCGTAACCCAACCCGCATTCACCACGTCTCGCTAAATCGCTCCACGCCCCGCCTGATCTGTGCACCACTACGGGAAGGCCTCTCGCCATGGCCTCGGCAACTACTATCCCCCAATGTTCGTTCATCGTCGCGTGAAGGAATACTTTAGACGAATCCATGACCCTCACTATGTCCTTTCTTGGAGCGTCAGGGATTAGATAGACATCCGCATCTACGCTCAAGTCCGTAGACGCCTTGAAGCCTGAGGATTCAGCTAACTTGATCAGTTTGAACAGGTAATTCATGGAAGTCCTCGTACCAGCCCCTCCGAACACGTACACTTTAACTTCTCCTAACTCACGCCTTAATACAGGCAGCAACTCAGCGATTACCCAGTGATACCTCTTCTCCTCACTAAACCTGCCGACCATCACAACTGAATCTCCTCTGGCTTCGAAGGGGTTTACCTCTT
>CALIKV010000045.1 GCA_938017505.1 uncultured Sulfolobales archaeon
AGTGGTGGTATAACAGTTTCCAGGTTGCGTTGTAAACGTCGTAGTATGATATTTCTCTGGATATCGTCGTGGTGTTGTGCTTCTCAGCGACGTAACGAGGATCAACGCTCATCAAAACCTGTGCCTCCCACTCTGTCACTATTCCAAGGTAAACCTTGGATGTCCAGTCCGCAACCTCAGGCGAGTAGACCCAAGTTGCCATATCGTAGGTCTCGGGAGTCTTGTTGACGTAGCCCTTGAAGACCCAGCCCCACCTATCCTCATAACGGGTCTCGTTCCAAACCTTATAGTATCGCTGAAGCTCGTAAACGTCGTAGACCGGCTTTAAGAGGGTTGCAACAACATAGTACTGCTTAACCTCTTTGGTTATTGTTTCAGTCTTCGTAACAGTTTCCTCATAGGATTCTATCTCGCAAGACTTGTACGTCGTACCTTGGTTGTTAACCCAGTTTTTCAGCATACCCTCGACGCTTTGCCTAGAGGCCTCAGCATCCCCCTTAGATTGGAAGCCCTTCGCGTAGCTCGGAAGCTCACCTATGCTAACTTTCTTCTCCTCATAGCCATTCGGGGCAACGACCTGGTAAGCCTTTCTAGTCTCCCAGTGAGAAGTATCTATTCTACGGTATATTGTCCACGCTACAACGCTTCCTTCCTCCTGCCTCTCCCCAGTCTTGTAGAGCCTTGGCGAGTATGGTCCCCTGGAGGTTTCGTAGTAGTACTCCTCCCCGTATTCGTTAACACCTTTCGAAAGCACACCCTCCCTAACCATCCTCTCGAAATCTTCCTTCTTGATCTCAACGCTGCCGATAACATTCCATCTATCTACCGGGGAACACTTGTCGAAGACGTAGATGGTTACCTTCTCCCTAACCTCCTCAACCATGTAGTTGTTCTCATCCCTGGCAATCATCATAGCCTCATGCCTATCCCTAGTCTCCCTCTCGAATTCAAGCTCATACGAGTAAATCCAGACCCGTTTCTCAACTTCTTTAATCTCCGCTATTCCAAGCATCCCTGGGCGAGAGTAAAGGTAGCTCTGAGCATCCCAGTATGAGTCGAACTCACCCTTCACCTCGTATCTCGTTACCCTGACCGTCGGGACGATGGCATACCTCGTCTCAACCCTAGTTACCTCTCTTGATTCAGCCTTAAGAAAAGCGTTGGACTTTATGCTCGTGGCGTTAGCGTAAGCCTTAACCTCGTTCTCCTTAGCCAACGCATCGTCAAGGTTTTCAAAAGGACCAAAGGTTTTCTCCTCTCTCTTATAGCCTGCTAAAACGTAACGCTTGTCCCCAACATTTATCTCGCTCGAGCTGCTCTGAGAGTAAACGTCATAGACAGTTGTTTTATTGCTCACCCTCCTATATATCGCGTAGCCAGCCGCGTTGAGAGGTATCGTTACCTCAACGTTTCCCCTATCGTCCCTCTCTATGGTTATGCCGCTGAAGTCGTAGTTTGAAAGCATGCTCAGCTGAGGATCGCTCCTTATCGCCAACGCAAGATCACCGCTGCTCCAACCTTCAGCAATAGCTTTCGAAACAATGTCCCTCAGCCTGTCCTCGCTGAACCTGGATTCCTCTCCGAGAACAAGGATGGCGCTGAACGGGGCCTGAGCGCTAAGGATGAGGATGCTAAGGGTGATTGCGGCTATTTTCTTCTTCACGCCCCCGTGATTAAGCCGGTGGAACCCGTTTCCCTTATCCTCAACTTCCTCCCCATCTATTCGAACAACGAGGCTTACCATCGTTGGGATTAGAAGGGAATCGATGAAAATCCCCGGGAGGCCGTATGCTGAGAGGATGGTTAGCATCAGGAGGACTAACGCCACTGCGGCGAGGAACCTTCTCAAACCAATCCGGAACCCTTCTCCAGCTAGAGAAGTTAGCAGCCAGACCGGTGGGAAAGCGAATAGGAACGAGGCTGTTAGCCCCGCCTCATAGCTCACCACTATGAGCCTAACATCCTGGGAGGAGCTTGCTGAGGAAACAGCATAGCCAGCGAAGATGATTACGGCTAGGCAGGCGAGGCTGAAGATTGAGAGAAGCAGGAATCCCTTAACCAGCTTTTTGCCATTCCTCCTAAAGCCATCCATTATGCTCTCACGCCTGATTATGAAGAGCGATGTAGCGTATGTTAGCACAAGGAGCATGTTGAGGAAGACGAATGCGATAGCTGTAGTTAGGATAAGCTTAATCGTTAGAGATCCGCTGACGATGAGCCCAGCAATATCGGGAGCCAAGAGGAAAAGTAAGCCGGCTATCGTGAAGTATGCTATCGCCGCATTGACCAAGCATAATGGCCAAGCCCTAGCTAGGTTGAGGAAACCCTTAAGCATGCCATGCCTGCTCATAGCCCCACCCTAGCCCTCTCATAGGCGGTTATCCCATTCCTCCCCTCAGAGGGATAAATCGTTACTTCGAAGCCCGAGCCAACTATCCTGAAGCTAACAATGCCGTTGAAATCGGTTACTCCGCTCTGATCAGTCTCGAAGCACCTCACTCTGAGTCCAGCTATCGGGCTGTTGTCGTGGGCCCAATATGCCCTCGCATTAACGTTTTCACCGCTTCTCTCGGCTGAGATTACGATGTGGGTGAAGACAAGGGTTAGCTGGGGAATCCTCACGGTTAGCTCGAGCTCGTCGCTCCTATTCTTAGATGAGAAGCCAACCTTTCTGGAGACGTTGAGCTCCTCGAAAACCTTCGTTACGCCATAGCCCGTTTCAACTCCCCCTCTAATCACCTCGGTTACCCACCCATTAGAAGTGTAGTACTTTATCGTCTGGTTGAACGTGATCGTTGATCCACTATTAGTCCAAATGGCTGAGCCTATCAGAGTTCCGCCAACAACCCTGGTTTCACGCCTAATCTCAGTAACTAAGTATTTAGCTGAGGTGAAGCCAACCTCGTCGCCATTGCTGATGGCTACAGCAACCCTACGTACACCGGCTTCACCGGAGCCCTCTTCATAAACAGCGTCAATAGCGAAGCCATCGCTGGGGCTAACAGTGGGAGCTGGCTCTCCAACCCTTATCGCAACGGGACTATTGAAAACCCAGTTGTCCCTATTGATACATTGAAAAACAGCCCTCTGAACGCTTCCCGGGGCTCCGCTCCCGGTCTTCTCAAACCCTTTCCAAATTGCTCTCCAGCTCATGTTCCTCACGCCAGTCGCCTGTGGAAGTTTGAACTCGAAGACATGCGTTACGCTTCCATCCAGGGTTGCCTCAGCGGTATGCGCATCAGCTTGGACGCTTCCGCTTCCCTCAAGCCTAATTTCCATCGCAGCATAGTGCAGGTCGCGTTCTTCAAAGTTTGAGGAAACCTTAACTGTGATGCCTATGGTGAGCTTAACCTCGTGCGTGCCTTGGCTGAGGACAGCGGCCTTAGAATAGCAGTGTGCCCACCAGTATTCCTTCCAAAGCTCGTAGACCTTAACCCCATCGACGTAAACCCTGAGATACTTGTCCTGAACGGTCCAACCGTTTGGAATAGGGTTACGGTCGTCGCCGCAAACATAGACCACCGCTGAGAGGCCATCAGGCACGGTTACCCTTGCCGTGGTTGACTTAGTGTCGCCGTAGGTTCCCGGGCCGGCTCTAGCGTCGATGTGAAGGTATCCTGTTCCACCATACCATATGATTTCGCTAATCGAGTAGGTTATCGCAACAGCGTTTACATTCAGACTGCTCCAAGAATATGATGATGGTGCTGCGGAGGCAAAGGGTCCGTGGAGCGAATGGTTTAAACCGGTTGGGAGCGATGCGAGCACTACCGTGAAAAGCAAAACGAGCAGGCCCCCCAGCCAAGCGCGTTTAACCATATTTCCGGATAGAAAAGGCGGAAACTTAAGTTTTTCTACAAATGCTTGATTTATGACAGCAAGATTCAGGAGCATCCCATCCTGCCTCCCTCAGCATCTTGGCCGTCGCTGGGCCTAACATCTCAAGCTCATACTCGCCAACCATTCCGAAACAATGTTCCTTGAAGCGCTTTTTAAAACAGTAGGTATGTAAACACTTGAGGGAGAGGGTTAGGTGAAAGTGGTT
>CALIKV010000046.1 GCA_938017505.1 uncultured Sulfolobales archaeon
AGCCAACTTCATAGCTATTAAAGGGCCTGAGATACTGAGTAAGTGGGTTGGCGAGTCGGAGAAGGCGATAAGGGAGATATTCAGGAGGGCGAGACAAGTAGCGCCCTCAATAGTGTTCTTCGACGAAATAGACTCAATAGCTCCTGTCAGGGGTTTGAGAGCGGATTCGGGAGTGACGGACAGGATAGTAAATCAGCTACTTGCAGAGATGGACGGGATTCAAGCCCTTAAGAACGTCGTAGTGATAGCAGCCACGAACCGAGCTGATATCTTGGATCCAGGGTTGTTAAGGCCTGGCAGATTCGATAGGGTGATATTCGTGCCTCCGCCCGATAAGAAGAGCAGGTTGCAAATACTTAAGGTACACGTGAAGAGGGTGCCCCTAGCAGAGGATGTTGATTTAGAGAAGCTAGCTGACTTGACAGAGGGCTACTCAGGCGCCGATCTAGAGGCCCTGGTCAGGGAAGCCGTTATGCTGGCTTTACGAGAGAAATTCGAGCCAAGACCTATTGAGGTGAGGTATTTCCTCCAAGCGCTGAAGGCGATCAAGCCAACGTTGACCAGAGATATGATGGAAACTTATCAAAGAACGTATGAAACGCTGAAGAAGATGGTCATGTGATTCATTGCAAACTTCGTCAGCTTCACGTCTACGTAACCTAAACATTACCTAAATGAAGCAGTTGGGCGGCGTTATTTAACCGTCTTGAACAACCCCCCAAATCAAATTAAGTGCTTACCGGGTACTTTAAAGTGGTGAGCGACTCTTGAGGTTTAGAGAGCTTAGGGATAGCGTGAAGGAGGTAATCACTGCCAAGGACTACGTTCGGTTCGTCAAGACGTTTTTAGGGGATGTGGAGCAGGCTCACCTGAGTAACGAGCGAAGAATGGTTGTTCTGAGCGGTTCAGACAACGTCAGGGTTTCCGGAGTCACGGTGGACGTTGTACGGCGTTACATCAGGAGGGTGAGTAGGCTCAGAGGGGATATGAAGCTAAGCGTCGTTCATGTGTTTCACGATGAGTTCCCCGATGCGTGTTTAAGAGCGTCTATAATAAAAGACCTACTGCTCAGTAGGAGGGTTTCAGACTCACGTTTAATCACGTTAGAGCAGACCGTGTACGAGTCCAGTAAGAAGTACCTAGGAACTACTCACGATATCCTAATCCTAGACTTAATGAATGATTTGAAGCCGAATGACGTTGGAAGGCTTCTCAGCATTGTGAGGGGTGGCGGTCTCTTAATCATGTGGACACCACCACTCCGCGTATGGGGGTCCAGCAAGACCGTGTTTAAGGTCGGTTTAACGACGCCTAGGCACCCGGAACCTAGAGACGTCTTCCTGAAGTATTTCGCCAGGAAGTTAATGACTCACGAGGGGATATACGTAGTTGACGTCGATGAGGGCAAGTTGGTTAAGCCGGGTTGCGTGAGGAGGACGTTCGTGAGAGAGGCTAAATCCCTAGAAATACCTGGTGACACGGCATTCCCCAGAGAACTCTACGAGCTCGCGTTGACTCAAGATCAAGTCAACGTCATCAAGCTTGTTGAGGAGCACTTGACGCCCAAGCCAGGGCGTAAGCATGTTGCTTTAGTCATCACTTCCGACAGGGGTAGAGGCAAATCGTCGGCGGTCGGAATAGCTTTAGCAGGGCTTGTTAAGGAGTTAATGAGGTTTAAGAACAGGGTGAGGGTCGCTGTCACGGCAAGCGAGCCTTCATCGATTCAATCGCTCATGTTGTTGGCGGAGGAGGCCCTTACTAGACTGGGTTTCAGGTTTAAGAGGGTTGTTAGGGACGGTGACGTAATAGAGTTGAAGAACGACAGATTTAGCGTGGAGTTCTGGAAGCCTTACTCATTAGTTAAGATGAAGGCGGATCTCGTGGTCGTCGATGAGGCGGCAGGCCTGCCGGTCCCCCTCCTCCATTCCATATGGAAAAGGTTTAACAGGACTATATACGCTACGACCATTCACGGCTACGAGGGGGCTGGAAGGGGCTTTTCAGTGAGATTCCTTAAGAGGTTGAGAGAGGAACCCAGCTCTAAGTTAATTACGTATGAGATGAGAGAGCCTATAAGGTACTCCGCTGAAGACCCTGTCGAACGGTTCCAGTTCGACTCGCTCATGCTTGACGCGGAGCCTGACGAACTCGATGAGGATGATTTAAGGGATATTAAGGAGGGTAATCTCGAATACGTGTCGTACGACCCTGAATACCTGTTCTCGCCGGCTGGTGAGAGAGAGCTCCGCAGCCTCTTCGGCATCTATGTTCTGGCTCACTACAGGAACGAGCCTGATGATTTAGGCAGGCTAGCGGACGCGCCTCATCACAGCATAAGGGCCGTTAGACTTAAGTCGTCTGGCAAGATCGTCGGTGCGGCGCAACTGGCTGAGGAGGGAGGGCTTACGGAGGAGTTGACTAACGAGCTGCTTGCTGGGGGCAAGATACCGGGGAATATAATCCCGGATAGGCTCTTAAAATACTTCAGGGCCAGGGAGTTGGGCGTGGGCGTTGGCTGGAGGATTGTGAGGATTGCAGTCCACTTGAACGCTCAGGGGATGGGGGTGGGATCTTACCTACTAAGCAAAATAGTTGAGGAAGCCAGGCTCAGTGGGTACTCGTGGGTTGGCGCGGGTTTCGGCTTAAGCGAGGAACTACTTAACTTCTGGCTTAAGAACGGCTTCAGGCTGCTTCACCTCTCACCGGACAGAAATCCCGTGAGCGGTGAGTACACGGCCCTCGTGGTCAAGCCGTTGAGTGAGGAGTGGGTCTCGCTAGTGGACTCCTGCTCGAAGGAGTTTTTAATTAGGCTCGTTGGAAGTCTGTACTCAGTATACAGGGATCTGGAGTGTGCCGTCTTATATCCGCTACTTACCTCAGGTTTGAAGGCGACGAACCTCTCAGAGAGATCCAGGCTAACCCCGACTCAGGAGGAGAGACTCAGGCTATACTTGGAGGGCCTGATGACGTACGAATCAGCCGCTGACGCTGTGAACGCTGTTGTTACCCGGTCGGCTTTGAACGGGGACTTAAAGCTCCTAACCCCTCTTGAAGGATATGTGTGTATAGGCAAGTGCTTGAAGGGCCTTACATGGGAGGAGGTTTCCCAGGAACTAAGACTACCGATCGCTAAATCCGCATCGACCTTAAGGAGAGCTGTAGGTAAGTTGACCGGTATTACCGAGGCGTGAGGGGAGGGGAAGGTCAACTGGCTCAATAAATTTATTTAAAAGACTTCTAACTTAATATGGAGGTTGTTAGCGGTGGATCTGGAGGCGCTGTTCAAGCCTGAGTCTATAGCCGTGGTGGGTGCGTCAAGGACTCCTGGTAAGATCGGGTATGAGATAGTTAGAAACCTGAAGGAGTACGGGTATTCGGGCAGGGTATATCCTGTAAACCCTCAGGCCAGGGAGATACTCGGTCTTAAGAGCTACCCAAGCATCTCAGCAATCCCTGATAAAATTGATATGGTGGTGGTCTCCGTCCCAGCGGCTATGGTTCCCGACGTCGTGGAGGAGGCTGGGAGGAAGGGGGCTAAAGTAGCTGTTGTTATATCGTCGGGTTTTAAGGAGGTTGGAAGGCAGGATCTCGAGGACGAGGTTGTGGAAAGGGCTAGGAAGTACGGTATGCGGGTCTTAGGCCCTAACATATTCGGCGTTGTGTATTCACCGGCCAGGATTAACGCGTCCTTCGGTCCTAAGGACGTGATTCCCGGACACGTGGCTTTCGTGACTCAGTCAGGCGCGTTGGGGATAGCGCTGATGGGAATGACCATAGTTGAGAGGATAGGTGTTTCAGCGATAGTGAGTATCGGGAATAAATCAGATATTGACGACGCGGATCTCCTAGAGTACCTAGTCAACGACGACGCCACTAAGGTCATCCTGATATACCTTGAGGGTGTTAAGGATGGCAAGAGGTTCATAGAAGTTGCTCGCAGGGTCTCAGCGATTAAGCCTATAATAGTGATTAAGGCCGGTAGGACTGAGGTCGGTGCTAAGGCAGTCGCTTCACACACGGGATCGCTTGCTGGCAACGTAGTCATTTATTCGTCAGTGTTCAAGCAGACTGGAATACTTGAAGCAAGGAACATTGAGGAGGCGTTTGACTGGGCTAGGGCCCTCTCATACCTACCGGAGTATAAGAACGGGGATTTAGTGGTCGTCACTAACGGCGGTGGCGCGGGAGTGATGGTAACTGACACGCTGGCATTGAACGGTGTCTACCTGTCATCACCTCCCGAGAAACTCGTTAAAGAGATTAAGCCAAAGCTACCTGGGTTCGCCTCTCTCGGCAACCCGATAGACGTCACAGGCATGATAACTAATGAGGGGTACGTAGATACGGTCATCTCATCCCTACTCAATGATGATGTCGGGGCTGTCTTAGCGGTGTATTGCCAGACAGCGGTGACGGACCCGACCATAATCGCAGGCCTCATCATCAGGAAAATCAAGGAGATGGGAGGCCTCTCGAAGCCGTTAGTGGCCTCGATGATCGGTGGTGAGGAGGTTTACTGGGCTATACAGAAACTGAATGACGCCGGCATTCCAGCATATCCGACGCCTGAGAGAGCGGCTTCGTCAATCGCTTCGTTAATCAACTATAGCAAGATACGTAAGAGACTCACCGGAAACGCTTAAAAATTCCCAAGATTCACTATCAGGAGGTGGATAGGAATGGAGTACGTGTACGCGTCGCTGCTCCTTCACACCGCCGGTAAGGAGATAAGCGAGGAGAGTATCCGGAGGGTCTTAGATGCGGCCGGCGTTAAGGTGGACGAAGTACGGGTCAAGATGCTAGTCGCCGCTCTCAAGGAGATAAATATTGACGAAGTACTTAAGCAGGCGGTGACGCCAGTAGTGGCGGCCACCCCCGTAGCGGCTCCCACGCCGGCGACCCCAGCCCAGCAACCAGCCCCGGCTAAGGAAGAGGCTAAGGAGAAGGAGGAGGAAGAGAAGGAAGTAAGTGAGGAGGAGATAGCTGAGGGTATCTCATCCCTCTTCGGTTAAACCAAGTGCTAGGAGGACGTTTAGGAGTTTCTGTATTGGAAGACTTTTTTCTTTTATCCCCCATACAATTTATTAACCTAATAGGGGTACTTTTAATGTAAGGTGTTTGAGAATGTATAACGATCTGATCGATAAAAAAGACGCTGTAATCTTACATGAGTTAAGCAGTAACTCAAGAATTCCGATAGTTAAGATAGCAAATACCCTATCTATATCCGACGTCGCTGTTAAGAGAAGGTTGGTTAAGCTGGAGGAGAGTGGGATAATAAAGAAGTATACCTTCATAGCCAATAACAAGAAACTCGGCTACAACATAGTAGCCTTAATAGGCATTAACACGTACCCTGATAAATTGCTTGACGCTATTAAGGTCATTAAGGAGAGAGACAACGTGACCTTCATAGCCTTGACGTCCGGCGATCACAACCTGATCGTTGAGATGTGGGCTGAGAACTCTGAGAAACTGAGCAAGGATGTGGAGGAGTTGAGAAGTGTGCCCGGGGTCTCGGGGGTTTACCCGTCCATGTTGCTTGACGTCATCAAGGAGAGAGAGCCCATACCTGAGAGGTTCTTTAGGGACGTGCTTGAGAAGGGTCCTTAAGAGCTTTCTCGGTGTCGATGACGAGGGTCGAGCTAATAGGGTTTGATAGTCTCGGCATAAGGTCCATGGCCACGTTCATGGAGTCCCCAGACGTGACTATATTCGTGGATCCAGCTGTGTCTATAGCGCCGATCAGATACGGGCTGCCCCCGCATGAAGTTGAGTTAAGGAGGTTGGAAGAGGTAGCGGCTAGAATCACCTCGAGAGCCTATGAGTCCGAGGTGATCGTGATCACTCATTACCACTATGACCACCACGACCTCGGGGAACTAGTGCCCGTCGACATCTACAGGGGTAAGGTTGTCCTCATAAAGGACCCTAGGAACAACATTAACGTGTCTCAACGCATCCGGGCCTCTAGGTTCCTCAAACGAATTGAGGGGCTTCCGAAGGAGATTAAGGTGGCCGACTACAGAACCCTCACACATAGGGAGACCTCCATCACCGTTTCAAGTCCTACGCCTCACGGGCCGAGTTCTAAACTGGGGTACGTAGTTCAGGTCTTCGTTAAGGACCCCGAAAGCTCGGTTCTTCACACCTCCGACGTTGAGGGCCCCGTTAACGACGACGCTCTAGCCTTCATGCTCAATAACCCGGCGGATCTAGTGATAGTCGACGGCCCGCCGACCTATCTCTCAGGGCTTAGGAAGGACGTGAGCGACCTTGACGTAGCGGTGCTTAAGTTGACACAGTACCTTTCCTCAAGCAACCCGAGGTACCTCGTACTGGATCATCACCTCCTCAGGGACTTGAATTACCTCAGGGTTTACGAGGGTCTGAGACCGCGTCTGAGGGGGGCTAGATTGATGACCGCCGCTGAATATATGGGGAGGGATCCCGATCTTCTTGAGGCAAGAAGGAAGGAGCTCTATGAAGGCTGAGGAGAACTTGTACAACCCTCTCGAGCTCTCGAGAGCTGTTGAGGGTCTAGTGACCAGGCGTTCGGGCAGTCTGGTTGAGAGGAAGTACTTCAGGTTCAGGGGGGGTAGGTGGTACGGAGGCATCTCCTCAGCTGACGTGATAGGATGTAATTTAAGGTGTAGGTTCTGCTGGGCTTGGTACTTCAGAGACAGACACGACCTCGGCTACTTCTTAAGCCCTCAAGAAGTCTTCAAGAGATTAACCAGTATAGCCACGAAGGAGGGTTATAAGTACTTAAGGCTGACTGGAGGGGAGCCCACCATATCCAGGGAGCACTTAATAGAGGTCCTCAAGCTCGTTGAGAACTCGAAACACTCCTTCATAATCGAGACTAACGGCATCTTGATAGGTGCTGACTCAAGTTACGCTGAGGAGCTCTCCAAGTTCAGCAACGTGTACACTAGGATATCCTTCAAGGGCACGAACCCGCGGGAATTCGCAACACTCACTGGAGCCGTCCCCGAAGCCTTTAACCTCCAGTTACATGCACTTAGAAACCTCCTAGACGCCGGACTGGAGCCAGGCAGGGACTTCGGGGTTGCAGCGATGATAGGCTTCAGTCCGGATGAGAACATAGCTAAGTTCGTGGTGACGCTATCCGCGATAGACGAGAGGCTGGTTGATGTTGATTGGGAGTACGTGCTTACATACCCTCACGTGATGAAGTTATTAAGGCGGTACAACCTGAAGCCCATTAGGACTTACAGCCCTGAAGAGGTTAAGGATTGACGCAAGGATTTCAGAGCGGTTCAGGAGCTTCTCTAAGCTGGTTCAATACGTAATTCCTGATCTCCGTGAGCGTGGGCACTCCCCTGACCACCTTCCCGTCGCGAATCCACTCAATCATGATGTCCTCGCCGCATACACGCGGTTCGCCGTTGAAAGGCGTTATCTCGTAGTTCAGGGTCCCACATCTCCATACCTTCTTAGCGCCCGGCCACTTGCCTTTCTTCGTATGGGGTACCCATCCACTCACGTGGAGCTTCTCAACTATATCCATGCTTAGGTCGATCGACGGTGGGAAGGTTATGGAGGTCCCAACCCCAAACCCGTCGACGAGCTCCCTTAACTCCTTGACGGTTTCCTCGGTGAGGCCTCCACTCACGTATATTTTAACTTCCTCCTTGCCGTAGAGCTTCAGGGTCCACTTTATCTCCTCAACCATGGCCTTAATGTCCCCTCTCCTGCTTCTAGGCGTATCTATTCTTACACCGTAGAGTTTATCTCCCAAGGCCTTGACAGCTTCAAGGGTTGAGAACCTCTCGTCGTTGTACGTGTCTATTAGAGCTATCCTCGGCACGTCAGGCTCTACAACCTCGTCGAAAGCCTTCCAGGCGGATACCTCATCATCGAACGTGAGTATTAGAGCGTGAGGCATGGTGCCTGACGGCTTAACGCCGAGAGTCTCAGCGTTAAACGCTCCTGAGACGCCGTCCATACCGCCTAAGTACGTGGCCCTATCAAGCATGGGGTGAATAGCCGGGTGGGCGCTCCTTAAACCGAAGTAGAGGAAGGTCTTATCGAGGGCTAAACGCTTGAACCTCGCCGCCTTAGACGCCACTGACGTGTAGTGTCTTAGAATACCAAGTAACGGGGTCTCGAACTCACACATGTCGTAGTAGCTCCCCTCAACAACCATGACCGGGGTATTCTCCCTTATGAGGGTTCCTTCAGGAAGCGAGTAGACCGTAAGCGGTTTACCCCTGAGTAAGTAGAGCGCTTCCTCAAGCCCTGCATATACAGCCCACTGATAACCTCTCGGGAGGTCTAGGACGTGGACCTCCATCCTAACCCTCACATCCTGCATACCCTTAGCCTTCAGGATCTTCTTCGTCCTAACGAAGTAGATATCCGTTACCCTACCACCCAGTATGTCCTCTTCCTTCGATATGTAGAGCCTCAACATTCCCACCAAAAACACAAGGAGGTAAGCCTTTAAATAAATTCATTTACTCTTGAGTCCTGAAACCCACCTAACTAACTCGTCGGCGACCTCGTTTTCAACAACGTTAAATTCCACTAAATCCCTAACGTACTCCTGGAAGTTATCCACGTGTATGAACTGAACGAATTCATCACCTACCTCCACCACGTAATCGCTCAACACAACGTATTCCACGTACTTCCCGTCCCTAGTCATTAATGTGAAGGTAGGTGTCTTGAGCGCGTCGACGTAGGTCTTGATGAGGCAGTAATCGTAGCCTTCGTATAGGATCCCTTCCCTTAACCCAGGCACGCCTTCACAGAGCCCTGCTTTACAGAAGTCCCTGCACGCTTCAGATATCTCGGCAACCTTGCTGAGCAACTCCTCCTCAATCCTGTTCAGTCCCACACCCCTCACCACTCAACGATTCGCCTCACCTCTTTAAAGGCTGCTTTCTTCTCGGAGACCTCGAAGGAGCGCTTACGTCCTTAGCTTTACCTGAAGGTGGGACGACGCTGCTCTTCTTGCTCTAAGGGTTAAGTCTCAAGGCAGGTCAAGTGTTCCTTCGCTTAACGGGATGCCGTACCTCTCCATGTACGTGATCTCCCTTAAGTCCTTCCTTTTCTTCGGTTCCGGTTGCTCAGCCGGCCATCCGATAGCGAAGAGCGCTATCGGGATGTAGTTGTTCGGTGCTTTGACGAACTCGCGGAATTCCTCCACGTTCCTAAGGGTCTGGATCCACACAGCACCGAGGCCCATGCAGTGTAGCGCGAGCCAGAAATACATTGCAGCCAAAGACGTGTCCACCATATACGAGGTCGGCGACTCATCGACGTTCGCAAGTACCATGACAGCCGCTCTAGCCGTGGCGAGCGGTCCGGCGTGATGAAGCTTCTCGGTAAGCTCCCTGAGCTTCCTCACGTCACGTACGATCACGAACCTCCATGGCTGTCTGTTACCGGCGCTGGGCGCGTATCTAGCAACTTCAATAGCCCTTAGGAGGCTCTCTAGAGGCACTTCCTCATCTCTAAAGACCCTGACGCTCCTCCTCTTAAGCAGGCTTTCAACACAAGCCTCACTCACAATGAACCCACCACAAGTACCGTACGTGAGTTAGTGTTTTAAGCTTGCTCAGCGCAGGCTCTACACGCTTTACGCAGGGTTAACCGTGTGAGAGGTGGTTTTATAATGTATT
This sequence comes from uncultured Sulfolobales archaeon, assembly GCA_938017505.1. Lineage (GTDB taxonomy): Archaea > Thermoproteota > Thermoprotei_A > Sulfolobales > NBVN01 > Zestomicrobium. The sequence continues at coordinate 9,654 of CALIKV010000046.1, forward strand.
AATAGGATTTAGAATCGATGTGAGGGAGTGTTGATGAGCGCTGAGCTCTCAGAGATTATAGAGAGGATTGAGGAACTGATTGAAGAAGGCGATATGACGGCGCTGAGGAATCTCTTAGGCGGCTTAGATCCCCATCTGATTAGGGACGTTCTAGAGCGGCTGGAGCCGGGTTTAAGAACTAAGATAATGCCGCATATCCCGTTGCTTAACATGAGCTCCGTCATATCTAAGTTCAGCGAGGACCTGTTGCTTGACGTGACGTCTCTGAAGGGGGTGGATGAGTTGATTGAGGTGATCGGCAATATCCCGATTGACGAGGCTGTTGACTTGATTCAGAAGCTACCGCCTAAGACCGCTAATAAAGTCCTCAACGCGTTACCAGCCAGTAAAGCAAGGGAGATCTCTGAACTGCTTAAGTACCCTCCAGAGAGCGTTGGCGGAATCATGACGACCAGGATACCAATCTTTAAGGCCTCCGTGTCGGTTGACGATGTCGTTAAGGAGTACGTGGCCAAGGAGAGCTTGGGAGCTTACGACAAGCACAACTACCTGTACGTGGTGAGCGACGACGGCAAGTTAGTGGGGTGGATTGAAATTAAATCGCTCTTAACGAAGTCGAGGAGCAAGCTTCTCAAGGAGGTTATTAACAGGCCGCCGGTGACCATCAACGTCTTCTCAGACCGTGAGATGGCCGCTAAGCTTGCGGTGACCTACGATTTAACGGAGCTCCCGGTCGTCAACAACGAGGGAAAGCTGTTAGGGATCGTGACTCTGGACGACGTCCTGGACGTAGCTCTAGCTGAATTCTCCGAGGACTTAATCAAGTTCGGCGGCTTCACAGACGTCATTAAGGGCAGCTACATGAGCGCTGGTATAAAGTCGATCCTAGCGCGTAGGATCCCTCCTATATTGTTCCTCTACTTAATGAATGCTATAACAGGGAGCATCGTGGCTTCGTTCGTCGGGATCATTGAGAGAGTGGCAGTGCTCGCGGCTTTCCTACCAATGCTCTCGGATAACTCAGGCAACATAGGCTCTCAGGCGTCGACCTTCATAATAAGGAGCCTAGCCCTCGGGGAGGTGAAGCCCAGGGACGTCCTCAATGTCTTACGTAAGGAGGTACTCACGTCAATGGCGATGGCTACAATACTACTCCCAGTCGCCTTCGCCATAGCTTTCATAATAACCTGGCTCTTCTACAGCGGGAGTTTCTTGTACGCCACCTACGTCGGCTTAGTGGTGTGTACGGCTTTACTCGCCTCAATGATCCTAACAGATTTAACCGGGGCTCTACTACCGGTAGTCCTGGCAAAGTTTCACGTGGACCCTGCAGGGATCTCAGCACCGGTAATAACGACCGTAGGTGACATAATAACGTCAATAACCTACTTCACAACAGCGATGTACCTCTTAACAACGATCTAACCACATCTACACCCCCTACGGAAATGACGACGGTTCTGACCTGGCGTAAGCTTTTGTTATGCCAACGATGTGTTTGCTTCCCCTCGTAAAAAGGAAGTAAAAGAGATATATTGAGTGCGTAAGAAAGATTTGAGTTAATTTCGTTTAGAGTCGTTTCTTTTAGTTTATCTCTTTATAGAATTATTATACAAAGCTTTTCTAAGGACTTGCTTGCTTAGTTTTGAGCTGAAAATTTACTAAGTTTTCCAGGATTCTCGTCTTTCTTGCTCTCTTAATATTTTACTATTTTCTCTATCTTTCTCTATATTTAGAGAAATGCTCGTCCAGCTTGACTTTTTCAAGTCTTAGGACCATTGTTTTGGCCACTTCGTTGAGGCTCACGTTTTCTTCTTTCTTACGATGCAGGATTAAGAGCTTCTAGGCCTGTGATGGTACTACTTCTCTCCCTCTACCACCTTTCTATCGTAGAGAGCATGACGTCTCTCGTCATTTTCCTACATACAAAAATAAAGACGTTAAACGTTAGTCGTTATACGTCAAAAGCTTATTAACCTCCGTCTTTCTTATATATTGGTGTCAAAAAATGACAGACGTAAAACGTCTGTCTAAAAACCGCCGTAAAAACGCTGTACAAGTCCTAAATCGAATGATAGACATACTCAAGAAACGCAAGTCGGAGGACTACATACGTCTTGGGTGGGAGCTCGGGTACACTAGCCCTGAGTACTTCAGGCGCTCCGTGCTACCCCTCTTCATGAGGCTCAACCAATGCATAGACCGTGACGAAGACTTCATAGTGTGGGTCTGTGACGAGGTGTCGGGAGAGGATGACGAGCAGTGATCGTGTAGGACGTGTCGAGGAACGCTTCAGGTGTCCGTACTGTGGCGGACAGATCGTGTGGGACTACAGCCTTGGCGAGGTCGTGTGCTCTTCATGCGGTACTGTCGTGGACATCATATACGACTGTGGGCCGCAACGCGCCAGCCAGACCCCAACCCACTACGATAAAACGCTGCCGAGAGCCCCGAGGCTCAGGGAGATTAAGAACCTCGAAAGGAGAACCCGAATCGGTGAAAGGAAGGAACTGAGCCTAACGATTATGAACCGCCTCCCTAGCGAGGTTAGGAAGGCGTGCGAGCAGGGGATAAGGATGGCACACATGATCTCCCCAACACTCACGTGCGGGAAGACCCTCAGAGCCAAGTACGCGGTGGGCTACATAATCCACTCCACGACCACTGTGGGTAGGGTGGACGTGGAGTTCTTGCAGAAGACCTTCCGCCTAAGCCCGACGAGCGTCAGGAGGCTAATGAACGAGGTGCTCCAGAAGACAGCGTCTCGACGACCTTAAACCCGTCTCCCCCAGATACACATAGCTCTCCTCCCTTGTCAGGTAGAACCTCTCCACCCCAAAGTTCTTCGAAGAGCTTTGGGATGAAGCGCTCCTTTCAAGGCATTCGCCACCCCACGTCCAGAGCGCTCATAATATCTAGCTACAACATACGCATTTTAAACTTCATCTGTTCTGAAACCGTTAACGTGGGGAGACCGTTCTGCCTGAGCGAAATCGGAGAAAACTCGTGAAGGTCTTGGAGGATGCCGACAGGCGCCTCGTCACGCCCGAAACAAGGCGATACGTTGAGGAGACAATAGCGAAAGTCGAAGGAGGAGCTTTCCGTGAAGAAGGCGCTGAGGGAATCCCTAGCCACGTACGAAAAGCTCTACGATGTCGTAGCCCAGAAGCTCAACTGGCATTGGTTTCGAAGACTTAAATTAGGCTGAGCAAATAAAAGATTTGAAGATCATGCTTCTACGTTATCTTTACCATTTTTAGTGCCTGAAATGGAACACTACGACATAAGAAGCGTAAATCCCTCCACAGGCGAAGTAAGGCTGATAGAGGTGAAAGGACATAAGGGGCTGGAAATCTACGCGGAGCTCACTGAGGACGAGGCAGAGTTGGCGGTGAGGGAGAGAGCGGTACTGGCTATACATAGTCTAAGACATAGGAAGCGGGCAGCCGAAGGTGCTTAGGTTCCAGAATCCTCTGGATATCATGGACCTGCAGGTCTTCGAAAGAGTTCAGAGGAGGTACATCCTGCGACCAAAAGCCTGAGGGAGATCCGCATGAGGATGAAAAATCTCCAGCGGCTCAAAGAGCCGGGAAAACTTCGTCAGGATGGAAGACGAGAACAGAACGGCGATTTTCGACCAAGGAATAAGGCTTGACCTCATGGACAAATATTGTTCTAGCTTCGTAGCCCCTAGAAGAAAAGTGCTGATTTAACAGTTTCGAGCTTTCCCAGCTCGTCAGCTATGGTTTTAGCAGTCGGCTGCTGGGCTGAAGGGACGACCGCTTCATAAAGATGCCGACATATGAGAAACGACGACGTAATTATTGAAAAAGGACTTGCCTTAAAATTAATGCCAGCGAACTCCTACTTTAAAATCAAATCGTTTGTCGCCGACGAACAACTTTTAAGTCCTGCACCTCTTCTGGGGTGTGATGAGGCTGGAGCGCGTTCTAGGTAGCTATTTAGGAAGTTCCGGAGCGTGGTGTGGGGTTCAGTTGTGAAGCCTCTCAGCTCCTTCGGTGGGCTTGATCACTTCACAACTGTTCTAGCTGCTACCATCATACTAGCGTTGCTGGGGCGTCCGGAGGGTCATGTGAGCAGTCTTAATTACCCTAGCTGATCGCTGTGATGTCGCTTATCTCGATGATCATTGACAAAGGTGACTTAGAGTGGAGGTAGCAGTTTGGGACTTAATCAAGTGGGGTTTGTGGGCGGGATTCTACGGAGGAATGGCCTGCATTATAGTGGCTATTGTGGCGAGGATGCTGGGGAGAGAGTACGCTGGGAAGCTCTTTGTAAGCGGGCTGATGGCCCTAGTAGTGGCGGGATTCGGATGGACTCTAGTGATGGCTGTAGCGCCGTCTCCTGTAGGCGTGTGGGACTGGCTGTACCTAGCTATGGCTGGTGCACTCCTAGCAATTTCGAGCATCTATTTTGCCCTCGGGAAGGTGGAGGAGGGCAGGAGATACTTTCTCTACACGTTCCTCGTAGTCGGGCTGATGGGGCTCACCACGGCCTTGACTGGTGGGGGCTTTGTAGACCCTGCAGGCGACCTCAGGGTGGAGCTGGGGCTCACAACGACGACTATCGAATCGGGTAAAGAGTTAGGGCTCACGGTCACGACCTCCGGCACGGTTACCTACCCGGTTCGCGTGACCATTTCGTGGGGAGACAACACCACGGACACGATACTCATAGGGGGCGGTGATGAAGTGACCCTCACACACACCTACACCGTCAGTGATAGGGCGGCGCAGGCCTTCACGATCTCCGTCCACACAAGGGACTCCGCCGGAAGGGCGGGATTCAACACAGTGACCGTGATCGTTCAGAACCCAGGTTTCTGTCCCTACCCATGGTACCTTGGGTTTCTCTGTCCTCTGGTCTCCGGGGTCAGGTGGATCGTACCAGGTCTTGATCTCGTCAAGCTCGTGTCGAGTCCCGAGTTCCCGATCAGTGATGACGACCCCATTTACGAGATCTACGAGACGGTCTTGGCGGTCTCCATGAGTGCCCTAGGACTCTACCTGGCTCTGGGTCTTGCGTTCGGAGCGTTCGAGGGAAGGGTCATCGAGGTGTTCAAGGATGCTGTCTTCGCGCTTGTTCTCGCGCTGATTCTACCCTGGGTGTACAATGCGAGCGTGGGCATCATGAACTGGGTGGCCTTCAGTATAGTCCCCACAGTGGATCCTCTGGCTCCGGCGGTGGGGGTAATAGCTACTGGTTTAGCGATAGGGTATTTCGTTCCGGCAGCCGCTAACCTCGCTTCAGCACTGATAATCATCATGATGCTCCTCTCAGCGGTGGTGGTAATCCGCTACGTCCTCATACTGACCCTCATAGCCGGGTTCCCCCTAGTGACAGTTACCTCCACACACCCTCTCTTCAGAGGAATGTTCAGACACGTCGTGACCCTTATGACGGGATTGGTAATTGCAGGACCTCTCGTAGCTATATTCCTGAGGATACTCACTATAGTTACTCCTGGAGGGGAGCTAACCCTTTCGATAGCCTACCCAGTCGTAGGGGTAATCGTGCCTAACCTCCTGAGCGTCTTCGGAGCGGGGGCAATCGGAGGGCTAGGGGAGGCTGTGATGGGTGGTATGAGGAGACTCGTAGGAACCGTAGGAGGGACGGCCGTTGCCGGGGCTGCAACAGGGATCGTGGTGACTCATGGGAAGTCGGTGAGAGTTCCCACACCGGCACTAGCCACCGCCGTGACCACAGCCGTATCCCCCACAGCAGGGACTGTAGTGAGGACGCTAAGACCTGTGCTCACACCTGCGATGATCAAGGAATCTCTTCAGGAAGCCAGATTCGGCAAGGAGGTCTCGGAGGGGATCGCCGTAGCTACTCCTGAGATGAGGGCCTTCATGGAGTCAGTGGATGCAGAGGAGAGAGCGGTGGAGACCGCCGCGAAGGAGCTAGGGCTTAATGCAGGGCTCGTTGAGGCGCTTCCACCACAGCATGCCGAAGCAGTGCGGGAGGGCGTGGAGTTAGGGGTTCTGGCAACGGCGCAACAGGCAATGCAGAGAGCCTACGCTGAGGCGCAGCAGGCCCTCAAGCCCCCCAACCCAAGGATGGAAGCCGTCAAAGCTTTCACGAGGGCCCTCACGGCGCAGACGTGGAGCCAGCTGAGAACAAACGCGGGAGCACTCACGACCCAGCTCGCCCACAATCTAGCACACGAACTCGGAGTGAAGGTACCAAGTCCGAAGCTTAGGACTGAAGTAATTGAGAAAGTGGTGGAGGAGGAGCCCCGTAGGGGTTTGAGGAGGCCTGTCCAAGCTTAGGTCGTTTTCGCTACTGGAATCTCAGCTCTACTAGGTCGCAGACGTAGGTGAGAAAGCCTATTGTAAGGACCACTTTCTCTGCGAACCAGAACCTGTATCCCTCTTCTCGGTACTTCTCGGGGTTGTCCTTCGCCTCAATCATCGATTCAAGGACTATTATATCCCACAAGGACTTACCTGGGTTAAGGTATACGTTCTCTACAATCTCTCCAATGAAATTGCTCATAAACTTAAAGAGTTGGCTGTCATGCCTCCTCACCATGAGGTAATCATGCGTAGACTCCACGATCTCATATCTAGGGTGAAGCTTAGGGTAGCTCTTCCCAACGTATTGCCTCCACGCGCTCGTCACGGTATCCGTCGCTGGATCATAGTAGTACAGACCCGGATAGACGAGGAACCCACCGCCCGGCTTAACGGATCCCCAGTCAATCACAAACGTGCTACCCTCCCTCCCCACTCGAAGAACATCCCCAATACCTAGTTCAAGGAAATCAGACCTATCCTTGTAGATTACCTGCACTGTTTCGGGCTTGGACGCCATAGGGATACCCCTAACACGTTTCACGCTTTTAAACCGGTTTTTCCGCCTCATCAGTTTACGTTTTCTTCGCTTAGAGATCCCAGAGCAGTGCTTCCAGCTCATTTAATGCGGTCCGGATCTTCCCTAGCCGGTCTTCCAGCACGGAGAAGCGGGAGGCAGATCTTCGTATTTAAAACAGTGAGAGTGATTAAGGAGAGCTTTGATGAAGTCAGGTAAGTAGTTAGGGAATTGTGGTTCAAGCTCGGCCGATCTTCAAGCCGGAGGTAAGCATGTTTGGTGGTTTAATCGATTGTGATTTCTGTCTACGTTTGAACGGCGTTTTAAGCTTTGTGTGCGTTATTAATTGGTGGTTACGTGTCTAGGGGTGAATACCTAGAGAGGCTGTACAGAGTATTCCCCTGGGCTGAGGACCCCTCTATGGCTGAGGGTCTTAGGAGGTATCAAGACACAGTCTCCGAGTTCAAGGGCATCCTCGGACATGAGTGGTTTAAGGGGCTCACGGGTGGAAGGAGAGAGCTTAAGGTAGTTGATCTATGTAGTGGTGCAGGGATCGGTGGTGTCGCCTTAGCTAGGGTGTTGATGGATTTAGGGGTTAGGGTTAGTTTGACCTTGGTTGATCTTCGTCGCGAGAGCCTTGACAAGGCTGCGGAGTTCGGTTGGAGGGAGCTCGGCTTCAGGCCGGAGGTCTTGATATACGATGTCTTGGAGTTGGATGAGGCGGGTTTTGAGGCAATGTTTGATGTTGCGTTAATGTGGGGGCTCACGACGCCGCACTTCAGTCCGTGGGAGTGGGTAAGGGTGCTCGCGAACGTGTCGAAGCTCCTAGTGGACGATGGGCTTTTCATGTACGATGAGACGGACAGGACATACGTGATATCCTACCTAGTGGGGTACAAGGACGTCCTCCCTGAACTGGTTGAGAAGGACAGGGTGGTCCTAACGATACATAAGGGCAGGGAGTTCAAATCAGGATACTTCAACCGACTGGCCCTCAACCTCATAACGATGGAGAGGGAGGAGATGAACGTATACTTCTGGGATCTAGCCTCGTCAGCTACGTTCACATGGGTCTTCTTCAGCGACGTGGACTACATACCTGCGAGAAGACCTTATTTAGGTGTTATAATAGGTAGGGGGCCGAGGCGAACCCCTAACTTGGAAATCTCATTCAAGGGAAGGCCGACGATGTTGAAGTAGCTCAAGGAAAAAACCACGACATCCACAATTACCCGAAGCATGAAAGCTTGTGCGAGCGATCATAAGTAGCAAGGATAACTCTACGAAGCCTAGGAAACCTGGGGGTGAGGACGAAATTAGTTGATGGATCCAAAGAACGTGAGGAGCGTATCTGTCATGAAACCCCTCATCGACACGCATTCCCCACTCTCACTGCCCGCCGACTGTCCCGCAATCTGCAGCTCCTAACGTGTAGTGATTGCAGTAGGTAGGTGAGTGGCTCTATCACGGGCTCCTCAGGTCGCTCCCCTCACTTATCGACGAGTGTAGGGACTGGCTTGACGCTGTTTCCCCGGCAGAGCTGATGCTAGGGCTCGAGAGCTTCCTGGGCTTAACGCTGAAGACCTTGACTCTGTCCTTGACCTCTCGCGGTTGCCCCTCGTAGAGCTCCCTAAGCCTCCCGAAGCACTCCTCGGACGTCCACGTGTGAACCTCCTTGAAGTCCCTTACAGATTCCTTGACCCAGTTCCTGAGCACCTGCTCCGGATGTGTCTCGACCTCGTTGCAGGACTCCACCTCCACGGCCACTGCCTTACTGTAGAGGGGTCTCCAGGCGGCTCTGTCGATTGGTACAGCCACTAGGTCAGGCCTTGCCTTAAGAAGCGCGTCCTGCTTGACCGGCACCACCGCAAAGCCCCTAAGGTAGTACCTCAGCACTGCCTCCCTAGCCACTCTGAAGCCCTCATCGCTTGGCGCCACCCTCCTCAGCCCCGAGAACAAGCCCCTGACGAACACCAGTATTTCCCTGCCGCCATCCCTCTTAACCATCACGCACCCGAGGGATGCGAGCCTAGAAACAACGTCCTCTAGATCCTTCCTTGGAACTCCCAGTCTAACCGCTAGATCCGTCAAGGCTACCTGCTTAGCCCTGTAGACCTCGTACAGCGCGAGGGCTTCAAGAGGCCTCACGGGATCCACGTACTTGAGGACGGGATTCAGCACTGACCTGAGATCCGCCTTAACCGTCTCGCCAGGGCTAAGGACGTCGGTGTAGATGTTCATGCGCCTGACCTCGTGGGGTACGTAATCCAGTTGCACGACTACGGGTGGGGGTTGTTGCTCTCCAGGACTGGCCGTGACCTTGACAACCGCCTTCCCAACCGTCAAGCTCGTCAGGACCTTCGTCAAGGCGTCAGCGAATCCAGCGTCCATCATGCTGAGGCGCTTGATGTCGCTACCCCCGACCATGAACGCCACCTTCATCGCGCAGTTAGTCAGGACTGACTGCAGGAGTTGCTGGGAGATCTGCCCAGTGTGCTGGTGGGTTACGATGAGGTGAAGGCCGTACTTCCTCGCCTCGCTTAAGATAGTGTCTATGATGGGTAGGTCAGCAACGAACTGGAACTCGTCAATAACTAGGAAAACAGGGGTCCTGGGCTTATTCAGCCGTGACCTTGCGAGAACCTCGAACCACAGCTTCATCACAATCGTTGACGCTACAAGCCTGGCCATGCCCTCCCCTAAGTCGGCCTTAGGCACTGAGAATATCGTCACTACACCAGGGGACATCACCTTACCCATGTCTATGGTGGTCCTGGAGGTCAGCCTCAGGAGTAGCTTGTCGTGGGCATATCCCTCAAGCCTGCTTAAGGCCGATATGAATGTCTGGTCCTGCATGTTCTGCAGGGCTTCTAACTGCGTCTGCCACTCGGGCTCGTCCACGTCGAGGTCTAGCTCCCCCCTGTACAGCGCTAGGATTGCGTTGTAGAGGTCGGCCATAGTAGGGCTGCCGCTCCTAGAGTACAGCGCTCTCAGAATGACCTGTAACAGGTACTTAACGTTCACGGCGGTCTCCATAAGCCTCAGCACCTCCTTAAACATCTCCAGGAGGATGTCTATTGCTATAGTTACAGCGTGGTTCCTGTCCTCAATCTCCGGGAGGTCTAACGGGTTCAGACCGAACGGAGACCTGATTGGATGTAGGTAGACTGACTCGACGATTTCCTCGGCAAGCTCCCTAGCCATGTCACCGTGCGGGTCAACGACGACTATTGACGCTTCTTCCAGCCCTCTCAGCCTGTGGACAAGCATCTTGATGAAAGTGGTCTTGCCGCTGCCTGTCTGACCTATGACATAGCAGTGCCTGTAGAGGTCCTCAAGGCTGAGCCTGAACTCCCTTCCGTCCTCGAGGACGCCCACCCTGAACGTCTTTCCACCCTCCCTGGCTGGTATAACTACTGGCAACGGAGAGCCCCTCACGAAGCCTACTCTGTGGAGGGTTGGGTCAGGCATCTTGATAACTTCGTGTAGGTGATCCTCGCCGAACACCACCCCATTCCACCCTCCGAGAAGCCTCTCCCAGAATCCAATTCTCGGAGGGGCGAGGAGCTTCTGAAGGGTTCCAACATCCTCCACCTTGCTTCTCTTCCAGCGGATCCTAACGTTTGCAGAATTCTCCACGAGCCTCTCAACGAGTTTTTGAGAAGCCTTATCGCTGGACAGTGCCAGAATCTTCCCAAGCACTGCCTTGTTCATGCGGTCCCTTAGAAGCTTAGCCTGTTCCCGATAAGCCTGATTGTTGTACTTGACAGCCTTTTGCACCAAGCTGGTTACGTGCTTAGCGAAGATCATCTTCAGCCTCGGATCCCTAGACACTGAGACGCAGACGCCTCCGACGTCCTCAAGGGAGTTCACGAGACCTGGCAAATCCGAGACAGCGAGGTCAACGAACCAGAAATCGAACGAGGACTTCAGCCTCGCCTCAGAAGCCCTGACCTCGTTGCCGAAGAGCTTGAGGAGGTCATCATAGCCCGCCTTAGACACGCCGAAGAGGTCTTTAAGAGTCTCCATACTCACAGGGGTCTCCACGAATATCTTGAGGTCCCTACGATCATTGACCACGCATAGAGTGAATTGAAGGCCTAAGACCCTCAGATTGAACGACGGCTGAGGAACCCTGGGAAGCAACCTGTACAGCACGTCACGACGCCCTCAAATAAGAGTAGGGTTAAAAAGCCTGTTGAGAGGTGGGATCGCTTGAGAATCAAAACCTACAACAAGCCTATCACTATGACTTAGACGGATCTCTATAACTACCTCTTCGAGAGATTGAAGAGAATGTAAGCTGGCCTGTAGGGAACCGCGTCACCAGCATTGTGGAGGTGTGGGAAAAGTTCGAATAAGGCGTCGTGTTCTAGGTTATGCTTAAAAACACACGTGTTTAAGGAGGGTCTGAAGCGGTGCGTTACTACGCTATATGGTCGATCCTCCAATCGCCTTAATCCACTGAGCTACCTCGCTTGTTGCGTCCTGCACATGCACTTCTATGGAAGCTATTGTCGGGGCTGGGGAGGACGTCGGAACTACTATCACGAAGTTCAGGCTACCTTTCAATGACACGGTTGCTGAACCAGGCGTCGGCGTTACAGTTATTCCAGTGACACCTGGTAGCGTGTACACAGTTCCGTTTGCGAACGTCAACCTAATAGACTGCACCACAATGCTCCTGTCTAAGTTGTTGTGCACGTTCACGGCGATTATCCACCTGTCAGTGCCGTAGGTAGCGCTCCACTCAGCAGTTGCCATGTCTGTTACGGGCAACTTCCTCATTTGCGTGTCGTACCACGTCTTAAGACCGAAGCCAAGGGTCACCGCAATCATGATCACAACCATGATGACGACTGCCTCACTCAAGCCCCTTCTAAGCCACTTCTTATTCTTGTTCACTTTTCATCACCCCACAGAGATGAGGGATTTAAAAGCTGAATCACGCCGTGAGTGTCAGCGCGTAGAGCAGCGCTGCTGTGCCGGGCAGAAGAGTTGAGGCGTTCCTCCCTAGGGCTATCTTCCCAGCAACACAACCGAATCCCAGGACTGAGGCGTAGCTCGCCAGGAGAGCTTCCGTGACTACCCCTAACCCTGCTCCGAGACTTATCGTTGCTGTTGACAGCACAGGGGTCAGTAGCACGACGGCCGTCATGAACGCCACGTGAGTCATGGCCTTCCTCATCGCTCTCTGCACCTCCAGCACAAACATCACGAAAAGGTCGAAGATGGAGGGGTCCACGTCTCCAAGCACTCTGAAGAACTCCATCGACTCCTTTAGGTAGTCTACTAACCAAGGCCTCACGGGCTTCCTCATCAATTTCTCTAGCTTCTCGGACTTGAAAAGGTGCATTGACCTGAAGATCCTCACGTGTTGCGCCATCCCTTCCACGACATCGTCGATCCTGGTCATCAACGCCTTAAACACCGAGGTAAAGGACAGTACGCCCAAGCCAATCGCGGTCAGCGAGCTGTAGAAGGCGAGCTCCCTAAAGCCGCTGAGGTTCACGAGCTCTAGTGAGAGCATTGTTGGCGGTAGCGCTAAGAGCGTCATCCCTGACACGAACGCGGCCTTGTATAAGGTGAGGGTCCTCCCATCGACGATGACTTGTGAGGCAAGGGGATAGCCGGGGAGCACGATGGCCAGGAGCATCGATGCGCTGGCGATCACTGGCGCTAAGACCTGGATGAGCGCTGGGACTTCAGGCGCTCTACCCTCAAGAGATGCGGTGAAGAGGGTGCTCATAGCTATCAGGATGACTGGTGCTGTTGAGAAGAACATCGAGACCATCATCGCCATAGCCATTCTGTTTAAGAGAGCTCCATCCACCTCTACAGCTACGGTCCTTACGAAGTCGGAGGCCCTATCCCTGAGGTGCTGTAGCGCTGTCCCCGAGCTGAGGGCTGACGCATATTCAATCAAGAAGAGACCGACCCTTCCGCCTGCAAGCCTGAAGAGCATCGTCAATCCCTCCGACGAACCGAAGACCTCAGATAGGCTCCAGAACCTCCTCCCAAGCTCCCCGAACGCGCTAAACGCCTTGGAATTTGACAGAAACCTAAGCAACTCCACCGGCTCGAGACCAGTCTTGCTTACGGCCGTAGCGGATAGGGTGAAGAACGGTAGCTCCTCCTCCAACCTCTTCCTGAAGCTCTGCAGGGCCGTCACGGTGTCCAGCACCTTCGTCCACGCGGAAAGCCCCATGCCTATGCACACGACCGTAAGAAGCACGGCGTCTCTCAACACGCCGATGAGGTACAGCGTCAGGGGTACTGCAGCAGCTGCGGGCGTCAGGTAGAACGCAGTCTTGACATCGTCTGAGGCTTTCTCGTACCTCCTGACATCTCCAGTGATTAAGGCCACTGTATGTTTGTACCTCTCAATAAGCTTGGAGATCACTTAGTAGCGCCTCCACGGGGATCTCAGCCTTCGCCCTTAGCTCACCCCACCTCCTGAGCCTGGAAGCGATGGTGCTGAGGTCGACACTAAGACCATCCACCTCCCTGCTCCACACGACGTTGAATTCAACCCTATCTTCGCTTTGGTTATACATGAGCTCTACCACTTGCTTGACCTGCCTCCTAGGTCTCTCACCGTAGCCGGTAATCGTCACTAGGTTGAACATCGCTACCTGTAGCGGTGAGAGATTGATCGGGGGACCTGTAAACCTCGTCACGACGTCCTCAGGTGAGGAGCCATGGAATGATGTGAGGCCTCCCAGACCTGCGAGCATTGACTGAACGAGAACCTTGGCTTCCTCACCCCTCGTCTCGCCCACTACTATGAGTTTCGTCGCGGAGGACCTAAGTGAAGCCTTCACTAACTCGAATAGGTCAACCTTTACAGCCCCGAGCTCGAACGTCGTGTACCTAACCCATGAGGAACCCGGTGGTGGGTCTATCTCTCCGGTGTCCTCGATTATCGCGGCCTTCCATCCTAGGGGCACGAACGAGTGCAGTATGCTCCTGAGCAACGTTGTCTTCCCAGAGCCAGGGGGTCCCGCAACTATCATCGAGCCCCTTGCGTGTATGAGGACTTTGAAGAGCTTTGCTGCAGCCTCTGGGAGGACGCCCTCCTCGACAAGCTTGCTCATGGGTGGAGGGGTCGACAGCTTCTTCCTTATCACTATCTCCGGCCTCCTGGAAGTCGAGACAGTATACGCGACTAGGTGAACCCTATGGGCACCATCTTTAGGAGGTAGCTGGGCGTCGACTATGGGATTTGAGGTGGATATGTAGGTCCCGCTCTTAGTGGCTATGGTCTGCTGCAACTCAACCACCTCGTCAAAGCTGTTCAGCACCACGTTAGTTCTGATGAAGTCGAATTCAGGGAGGTTCTGCTCTACCCAGCGATGCTTGACCCACACGCTGCCGGGTCCGACGACCGATATGTCGGTTATTTGTGGGTCGTCCAGGAGCGCTTGGAGCTGTCTATACCCTGCCACGGACCTCAAGGCGTAGAGAGCCTCGGCAACCATGCTTCTCTCTATCCCAAGGACCCCTACTAAGACGTCCCCTACATCGTTCCCTCTCTTCATCAGTGCAGTCACGACATCCAGCCTCCGCTCCACAAGTCTGAGAAGGTCCTGCTGGAGCTGCGGGGTCATGACGTAGATTACCTCATTGCCTGTGTCCACTAGGGAGATACTGTACGCTCCAACTGAGTAGCTGTAGAGCTCCCTACCACTGGATCTCCCTAGCTCAATCCTCACAGTTGGCTGGTGTTGCTTCCCTCGCCTGGGTTTCAGCAGGCCCTCCAAGAGCTTCAGGATGCTTTTGAAGTCTTTGACGCTTTCCACACGAATCCTGTGCTTCACCACAGCCACACCCTCAATGAAGGGATGCCTTGTTAAAAGGCAGTTCCCGAGCTTGATCAGCTTTTAAATCCATCACCTATGGTGAGGGTGTTAAATGTGGTCGCATATGATCGGTTGCGTTGGATGATGTGGGTGGGGGTGCTGGCGATCCTGCTCTCGATGACTGCGGTAATCCACGGCCAGACCACGCCACCCCTAGACATAAAGCCTGAAGCACCACCTGGGGTCGGTGCTATGGTTCAGAAGTTGATTAACTGGCTATACTGGGGCGGGTGGGTTACTGTGTTCGGCGCAGGCATCTACGGAGGACTCAGCATAGCTATGGGGGACTCAGAGAAAGGTAAGAAGTTCCTAGGCGGTGCAATAATAGGCGCTATAGTGCTTGCCGCCCTCACAGTGATCATACCAGCACTCGTGAGCGGCTGAACCTAAGCTCAACTTCTTCCTCTTGATGAGAACCGAACATGAGGTGCGCTGGGAAACTGGCGGGATCCAGGTTAAATGAGCCGGAGGCCCCTGCGCGAGTAGGGCGAAGACCAACGCAGTCCTGTAGTCAGCTACGCCACCTAGACCTCCGTATCTTGTTTCATGATCCTCAAGAAGTCTGAAGCTGCTCTGTAGCTAATTACAACGGCAGTGATCACGACAACTGTAATTATTATGAGCTTCAACGTTAGTGCGTCCATGACTCTACGCCCCCTAGTATGCGCTTCAGCAGCTGGGCATGCTCGTGGGCCACCTTAACCAGGGTTTCAGGCGTTAGCTCCACTCCGTAAAGCCACCTTCTCCCAGCGTCAACCACTAGGAAGACCTTGTCGCTAAAGGGAGTTTCGAAGCTGTTCTCACCGTTCTTGATCACGAGGGACTTTAGCCTGCCCCCTGCTACGACCACGCCCCTCCCTATTGTCCTGGAGCTGAATGTGAGGACAAGCCTGCTTGGGAGAACGTGGACCCTGACCTTATGTATTGGTGGGATATCTAGGTAGTCCGGGACGGGCACAGTGGTGTAGAACCCGCCCACCCTGAACACCGCCGTCCTGCTTGCGTTCAGCACTGCATCCACTAAGTTAGGAACCTCTATGTCAAGCCTCTCGTGAAAGACGAAGTTCTGCTTCTCGACAGTCAGCTCCACCCATGCGGGGAGTCTGCAATCCCTCACCTCCACAGCCAAGCTGTTGTTGATCAGGAGGTCCTTACAAACCCTGCTACAGCAGAGCCTTGTATCAACAACCTTGCCCTCGCTCGAGACGGTTATCACTGACTTGCTTGAGTCGTGCTTGATTGAGAGAGCTACCTGAGGCCTTGCCACATGCTCCACTACAGGCCTCACTCGAGCGACCTCAAGCCTATCTCTCGTAACGGTGTCTACTGCCTCTATCGGTATTTCCCCAAGCTCCAATCTCTCCAAACAGACCTCACCAGCTAGGGGTTTGCTCATGACCTCTAAGGCCACTCTGTCAGGCTTCCTGACCTCTACACCGCCCAGCTCGAGCACTCCAAAGCCGCCGCATTTATGCATGGCTGAGGAAGTCACGAGTCTGACTCCTCCAATCCTCACCTCAACTCTTCTGGCAGGGGATCTAACGTAGGTGTGTTCATCGCCCAGCAGGTGCTTGAACGTTAAGTGGAAGAAGTGATCTTTCAGGACGCTTGCGTTCCTGTCAACGATTAAGACCTTCTGACGTTCCTTGACCCTGTGTTCAACGCCTCCGTACGTTACGGCCAGTGTAGTGTCACTCGAGACTTCAACTGCATGGTCTTCTGAGCTCGCCTGGTAGATCTCCACGGCACTTTTGCCGTTAAAGTCCACTACGCCTAATAGGTTACCCCTAAAACACACGATGCCGTGCTTGGTTGCCCTGCAGGTAGCTACGGAGTCCTTCGGTATATCAGCCAAGACCTTTCCATAGGCATCCATAATGACCAGTCTCTCACCGAAATCAGCGACAACGAAGTCCTTCCAAGCAGATACGTCTCCAACAACGCTACTCCTCCTAATTAGGGAGCCACCATCGAGAACGTAGAACGTGCTGCCGTCGTAGAAGACAGGCAATCCCCCTAGGAACCCAGCGAACCTGATGTCCTCGGCCTTTATGCCTGGCTTAATGTCCATTGAGGGGATGTCTATGCTCACGATCCACCAGCCCGAGTAACCGTAGAACGTGTTCTCGAGGAAGGCGATTGCGTCTAGAGGCATCCCGACCTCGGCGTATCTGTCCTGGTGTAGGATCACGCTCCTGCCGTCCTCGAAGATCACTGAAGCTGATTGAAAACCTATCGAGGTCTTTACGGGTCTAGATCTGTAGATGTTCTCATGCCTTACTAAGCCGTTAAACGAAGTCAGGTAGATAGAAGCGTACCTGTCTCTATAACACGCCACGAGGAACGCGCCATCAGCTCTGGCCATCCTCACGTCCTCGCAGACCTCAACGGAATCACTAGTATGTACTTCAAACGCATTAAGAGATCTCTTCACTGCTAGAGCATATTCCGTATGAGAGAAGCCCTCAGCGTCCTTGATCACTCTATCCCTAACCACCACGCCCTCAATCCTCTCGATCACCTCACCACTGGTTGCAGTGCCAATAGTGATCCTTGGCTGGAGGGAAGCGTCGAGGACTACTGACTCCAGGTCGTATGGGGACACAGCCCTTACCCTGACCGGTAGCTCCAACAAGTACTTAACCCTGTAGGGTATGACGAGCCTCACTTCCATCACTTCGGCCTCTCGAGGATGTGCGGGACTGCCGGAACAGAGAGTATGGCGGTCAAGAGCACCGACTTCATTGTTGCGTCCATGCTTGACTGGGGCACGAAGGCCAGCGCCCAGGTAGCTGCCTGGATCTTCATCAGGAGGACTGGAAGGGCGACCTTCAGCGCCTTACGCACTCCTTTCGATTCGTTCTTTATCGATACGTCCTCCTCGTCCTCCCGACTAGTCAGTGAGTCGAAGAGCGAGTGCAGGGTTGCTAGGATCTTGGCTTCCAGAGACATAGTTTTAATGCCTGTCACGGCCGACACGAATCCTAGGAAGGCTACGACTACGGCAAGAGCCAGGAGCCCTCCATTCCCTAAGGCAAGCCCTCTCCACCCAATGAGAACTGCGAACATTAGGTAAGCTGCGTGTTTTACCTGGATAGGTCCGTATAGCCTCTCGTTCAGGAGACCCATGAATCTAATCGCTGAGAATCTGTGGTACCTAGACTCAAAGTCCATTAGTCATCACCTCGGTATCCTCGTGACCTCAATCAGCTGGACGCTGACGCCGCTTTGAGCGAAGAGCGTAACTGTTCTGAGAACTGGTTCCCTATACTGGGTGACGGGGAAGGAGAGTCTATCCATCCATACCTCAACGGGGTAGAACTCGAAACTGAACGCTTGATATGAGGTGTAAGACCCGCCCAGCCTCGCGACGAGTCCTACATATCTCGCCCTAACGCGCCAGGTCGTGAGCGTAGTTGAGCCGAATTGATGCGGTAGCTGAACCCACGTGACTGAGTCATTGCTCACGGCAGTTACCACGACAGATGTCGGTGACTTAAAGTACAAGAAACCCTCCTTAACGCTTCCTAGATCAACCCTCACGAGAACCTGACCCGCCGTCAGCCCGTTTGGGAAGTTGAAGTACGCATATGTGGAGTCGTCCCAGTCAAAAATCCTCTCAGGATTCTGTACTGTGACCACTGACTGATTGAACCACACTTTACTGGAATAGTTTCTCCACAGAAGTCCCACAAGATCCTTGTCCTCGCCAACTGCGAGTGTTGCCTTACCTTGAGGGGTAGCGTATAAGTAGAGGTAGGTGTCAGGGGCTACGACCCTCCTAACCCTGTACGCTGTTGAGTCAAGAATCACGTAGGTCGGCGGCACCCTCTCATAGACCCAGGTGGCTAGCACTTCTCTCGACCCTTCGCTGCCGACAGCTACGAAGCCCTCTACGGGTCCGCTCCCGAAAGCCTTATAGAGACCGCAGAACGTATATAGCTTCCCATTCTCGGTGATCGTCACGAACGTGGCGTCGCACGACGCTATATCGCTCACGTACTCACCAGCGTACAGACTGGTTAGGGTGTCAGGTCTCAGCGGGACTGCCTCAGCGCTCCTCCAGAGGACGTCGCCGTTTGCAGCGTTCACGACGGCCCTGTAGACCGCCACCGTGTCCGTGTTTGGAGATGCCTCCACAACCTCTGCCGTCTTGTTGACTCTGAAGACAATGTCCTCGAACTGCATCTTCATGAGTAGGAATGCGTACTCCCGCACCTCCATCATCTGACTCCTCTGGAGCTGTATGGAATAGGCAGTAGCGTAGACCGACAACGCCGTGAGTATCGCTATGGCCAGAGCCCCAACGACCTCTGCCTGCCCCTTCTTCAGCTTACCTACTTGCAACCTTCATCACCCTCAACAGGTTGCCATTCACCTCAACCCATCTAACGCTACATGACGTGGTCACAACTACCGTGTTTCTTGGAGGGAGCTGTACTGTTGAGAGGTCACTGCAGATTTCCCCATCCTCGTTCACTAGCCTTGACGTGTAGCCCTTGGAGCCGTAGTTCACTATGATGAGGTCGCTCCCGACGCGATGAGGCACGACGGTCACGCCCTCCGCCACCCTTGAGGGTATCCCGGCGACCTGCGTCCTGGCCCACTGCACGATAACTGCTAAGACGCCCGCAGTCACTACTGCAAGCACAGCCCCGACGGCAACGTTTGAGATCCCCCTCCTTAGCTTCCTCTGTGTGCTCAACACATTCACCTCACCATAGGTGAGCAACTTATAAGCTGACTACTACGGATGGGATGTGTAGGTGTCCAGCGCTAAGGAACCTCTGAAGTGGTTCAAGCTAGAGGGATCCTCATTCACCATTCTATCAGCTGAGGATAGGGACCGCGTGCTGGGAGAGTTCACGAGTATGATTGCGTCGCTGAAGCAGGGCATCATCCTGATGCGGAGGGAGCGGGCGAGGTTCAGCTACATGGGCTACGAAGCCTGTGTAAATATGATTGATTTCCACGTGGCCACGAGGAACGCGGAGTCGATGCCGTATTTTAGCGCTAGGCCTGTGGAGGTTGTGTTGAGGCCGAAGGTGAGGAGGTTGGCGAACCTCCTCACGCTAGAACTTGAGAACAAGTTGTATGCGAGGGTCCTGGCGACATATAGGTTCCCAGCCTACCTACCGGAGGGCTTCCTTTACTCCCTCTTCAACGAGGTGGCTGAGATCGTCCTGATCTTCAAGACCGTCGAGAGGTCTAAGGCCGTGCAGATGGTTGAGAGGGTTAGGAAGCGTAGGATGACCAGCGGTGAGGTGTCCGTTGAGCTCCAGGAGCAGGTCGCCGTGTTGGAGGGGCTTGTGAAAAGCGTTCTTGCAGGCGCGGACCTGCTGGAGCTCTACCTACTGCTCACCATAACTGCTGGGAGTATCAAGGAGCTCAACTCCCTCGAGAAGCACGTCAAGATGCTCCTGAAGGGCTTCGGATTGGAAGTTGAAGCGCCGCCGATCCAAAGGGATCTCTACGACTTTCGCACTTGTTCGACGCTCATGTGCTTGGAGAAGACCTACACAGACACGCAGTCGCTCAAACCCCTCTACTTCCTCGTAGATGAGGAGCTTCACGACGAGGGCGGGGTCTTCCTAGGCCTTAGCGGGGCGGGCTCGCCAGTGATCCTGAACCCGTGGACGAAGCCTAACTTGAACCTCGTCATCCTTGGGGTCACGGGTAGCGGGAAGTCCATGACCGCGAAGGTCTTCCTCAAGAGGCTCAGGGAGTTGATTAAGGACATCCCCTATGTGGGGGTTGACCCGGAGTCCGAATACATAAGGAGCTCAAGGTTCTTCGCCTCAACGCCTGTGGAGATCGAGGAGCGTGGAGAGCTAGGTCTAGATCCAATCAAGATGCTACAGCTGGGCTTTCTAAGCGTTTCACAGGTGGCTGATATGCTTAGCGAAATCTATGTAATCCCGGAGCAACTGCAAGGGTTGCTGAGGAGGGAGCTGTCGCTCAAGGGTGATAGAGTTGATGACGTGGAGGAGTTCGTGGCGTCCGTGCAGGACCAACAGCTTTACAGGTATCTGCAAGGAGCTCTAGCAGAGCCAGACATATACGTTTATCGAGGAGAACCACCAGCGTTAACGGGTTCAGCGATATTTGGCTTGAAGAACGTGAGGTCTAAGCGTCTCAAGATACTGATATCAGCGTTAATCGCAACGTATGCCTATAACAGGCTGTTAACTAAGTCACAGAGATCCGTGTTCTTCGTTGATGAGGCGTGGCTCTTCATGAACACGTCCTCAATAGTGGGCCTCTTTGAGAACATAGCCAGGAGAGGAAGGAAATACGGGGTCGTGTTCATGTACGTATCTCAGCGCGCTGAAGACCTAGCCAAATCGCCGCATGGAAGGACTATTCTGGAGCAGTCAGCCACGGTGTTTATACTTCGCCAAGAGCCTGAAGGAAGAGACGCTGTAAAATCCATCTACAAGTTGTCTGAAGCTGAAGCCGACTTCCTCGTGAACGTGCCTATAGGTACAGGCATTTTGAAGGCCGGGAGAAAAAGAATCACAATACACGTAATGCCGACCGAGGACGAGTTAAGACTCTTCAGCACATCCATCACTTAATTAAGCTTTTTACATTGTTTAAATTAAAATATAGCGTTTCACCCTAATTGAGAGGATGTTGATGGTCGAGCTTATTTATATGAAAACCATAACAGTTCTCTCGTATATGCGTTACCGTGTTAAGAAGCAGGCTATGAAGCGCTTCAGTAGACCCATCGGTGGGCGTGACGCGATTGAGTAACGGGTTAGTGATGCGGGGGGTGGGATTCGAACCCACGCAGGCCTACGCCAGCGGGTCTTAAGCCCGCCCCCTTTGACCTGGCTCGGGCACCCCCGCCTCCACAGAATATGAAGTAATACAGCTTAAAACTCTTTACCTTAAAAATAGTCCCCTCCCCCGGTGTGGTAAGTTAAACCGTCTAGTTAGTGGTGGGCCCGCGGGGATTTGAACCCCGGACCTCCCGGTTATCAGCCGGGCGCTCCACCATGCTGAGCTACGGGCCCTAAAACCAGTACACCCCATAGAATTTAAAGCTTTATGAGTGGAAGCTCCTCCTTCAGGACAGGGTAGAGGGAGGTCAGCTAATCTAGAAGCCCCTCCTAAGGGTAAAGGGCTCGTGAAAAGTTTTAAAGAGTATAATAGAGGTAATTATTTGGGCCGGTAGCTCAGCTGGAAGAGCGCTGCCCTCGCACGGCAGAGGTCCCGGGTTCAAATCCCGGCCGGTCCACTTAATTTTTAAGCGAATCCCTTCCTTTAATCTCATTGAAATTAGGAGCGAACGAAATAAGCTGATAAGGTGTTTTAAACCACTTGAGAGACTTCAAAACCTAAGAAGCCGCAGCGTTTCAATGATAATATACCTTGAAGAATAGCGGATCAGGCAACCTACATTTGCAAATCAATAATCTACATCGCAAGAGGTGAAAAGCTGGAGGAAAGAAGCTGTGCTTGGTTTGAAAAGCGTTGAAAAACCAGAACCCAGAACCCGCTCATCAACAAATAACGAAGGTCCCTGGCTCAGCGACTCTCCTCCACGCGGGAAGAAATATCGACGAGCTGGGAAGGGAGGTATTCAAAGAAATGTCCGAACGGGTGGCCTTGGCAACAGACTACCGCGAAGACATATATACCTTGCAAAAGGACTGGATACGCTTGCTGACCATGTTAAAGACTTAGCAAGATGTCCAGAAATACTTCAAGGCGCACAAACACCGAGAGAACTAATTCGAGACACGCTCCAAATTATTACAACGCTGGTCGAGTGAACTTACGCCTTAGGGTCTAAAGCCTTACGCGTGTTGTACAACAAGTTTTCCACGGACGACTTTGTGTGGCAACAACGTCTCCCTTCGTTCTTCTTTGCGGAATT